>JASGLT010000042.1 GCA_030156945.1 Thermococcaceae archaeon | reverse complement strand
AGAGTTCTCGCAACTTCCGGCTCCCTTCCGACGACCTCCCTCTCAATGTGACCCTTCTCCGTGGGGACTATCAGAATCAGCTTTTTATTCACTCCCGGGACTCTCTCCTTTGTCTTCACGCCCCACAGGTCAATCATCCCGCCCCAGCGGTAGAACTCCAGCTCCCTTTCGGTCGGCTCGATGAGCGGGAAAGTGACAGTGGTTTCTTCGTCGATCTCGATGACACCCTTTATCAGGTGCCAGGGGGTTGCCATGACGATCTTTCTCCTCCTTACGAGGCCCTCAAGGGCTAGCTCGATCAGGTAGCTGGGGACTTTGATCGGGATGAAGATATCTATGTCGCTGTCCCTCCGAACGTCTCCCCTGGCGACGCTCCCGTAGAGTAGGGGGTCGAAGTCCTTCAGTCTCTCCATGATCGTTAAGGCCTTCTCCCTCTTCTCCCAGAGGTAGCGCCAGCGCTTTGGGGTGTAGAGGACCTCGCGCTCGTCCCAGATCCTGACGACCTTTTCCCTCGGCATCGAAGCTATTTTTCCTTTCGGCTTAAAGGATTACCGATAGTGTTTTAAATGGGCGGGGAGATTCTCCCTGGAGGTGAAAGTAATGCCGGTGCTTGGCTTTAACATAACGAAGATCGAGGTCGAGAAGGAGCTGGCCGGGATTCCTCAGGGGCAGGTTGAGGTCAGGGTAACTCCAAGGGTTGATGATGTCCGTCTCGGGGAGATAATGACCCCAAACGGGAAGGTAAACGGTGTTGAAATTGTGTTTTCCTTCGAGGTAACCTACAGCCCAACTATTGGCAGGGGGCTCGTGAGGGGCATGGTTCTCTACCTGCCGCCGCAGAGGGAAAGGGTTGACGAGATAATAGACCTGTGGGAGAATGAGAAGAAGATAGACTCGATGGCTTTCGCCGAGGTCGTCAACTTCCTGATGGTGGAACTCTCCCCGGTTCTCATGGTGGTTGCTAAAGAGATGCGCCTACCATATCACGTTGCACTGCCGAGGGTGGAGGTTAGAGGAGAAAATCAGTAAACGCCCTCAGCACCGTGGAGGGCTTTTCTTATCCTATCAATCTTTTGAGACTTTTCGAGTAGGCTTTCGCTGAGCTCCAGTGCTTGATAGTCCCGATTCCTTCTGAGGTAATACTCGGCTATATCCATTCCATCCAGCAGGTATTCATCCTTCTCTGAAGCGGCTAAATATTTCAGCAGGGCGATTCTAACCCTTGCTCTATACTTTATTGAGCTGAAAGTCTCCAGGGCCTTCTTGTACGGTTCCACGAAGTCTTCAATCTTTCCAATGCCTATGAGGGCTTCCGAGAGTTCTATTAGCTTTTCAGAGGCCTTTTTAAAGTCTTTTTCACCCATAAAAGTCCTTATGACCTGGTTTAGCATTCTGGCTGTGTTAACTCCTATCAGCTTTGCTCTTTTGAAGTTCCCGGCAAGCAGGTATGCGTACTCCGCCCTAACGAGGAGCGTGGTGGTTTTGCTTAGGTCTCCCTCGGAATAAGCAAGCTTGCTCGCGCTCTCGAAGTTTCTGGCGGCAGTGTCCATCATCTCCATGTAGTGAGAATCGTAGCCAAATAGGTATCTCGTGTAGACCGCAACCCTCTCAAAGGCCTCCGCGGCTCCTTCATAGTCCTTTTTGGTTAGTTTTTCTTCAGCGCGCTCGCCGTAGACGCTTACGAGCTTTTCGGCAATCTTTTTGTATCTTTCATCACCGAGGAGCTTGAAGTAAACGAAAGCCGACTCGTAGGCTTTTATGGCCTCCCTGAGGTCGCCGGCACCCATGAAAGTCTCTCCCAGGTCCTCATATAGGGCCGCGAACTGGGAGCCGTATTTTTGGAGGTTCTTTTCGTCGTTTAGTGTCAGGAATATCTCAAGGACGTTAAGGCAGTATTCATCCAGAACATCCTGGTCTATCTCTACCCGGGATATCAGACGGTCTATGAGGTCCAGGTAAAGGTAAGCGCTTTTCAGGAGGGAGGGTCTTGACTTATTCAGGTCTCCCGTTCTCTTCAGAAGGATCTTTCCAAAGTTCATGTACAGCTTCGCAGCCCTTTCATTTTCGCCGAAGTCTTCGTAACCTTTAGCCGCGCGCAGAAGGAGCTTTAGGCCGTCCTTTAGGTGCCCCTCTTTGAGCTTTTTGAGCGCAATCTCTTCAAGTTCAGCCGGGTCATTATACACCTCTGCACACACCTTTGGAACCTCCCTCACAGCGACTTAATACACCACTCGCTTTTTAAGTGTTTATCTACACCCTTATCACCCTGTATCCCGCTGCCTTCCTGAGGCGGTTCATGACCGCGAGCCCCAGACCCTCTTCCTCGATGCCTTCGGCGATTATAACATCAACTCCACTCTTATCAAGGGTTCTGAGGGCTTTGAACAGGTTCCTTGCCACTTCCTCCGGAGTGCTTCCGAGAAAGTAGAACTCGTCCGCATCAACCCGGGCCGTTGCCATTACTCCCACTCGAAGCCCCTGGCTTCTGCGCTCTTCCACGAGCTCGCGGATTTTTTCGAGCCTCTTCTCCGGATTGCCCTCGACGACGACAACCGGGGTCTTTGGGGAGTAGTGGCGGTACTTCATCCCAGGGGCCTTGGCAAGGTCTACTTTCTTCCCTTTTACGGCTGGGTGGACTTCAACCTCCCCGATCACCCTCTCGATTTCCTCGAGGGGGAGACCGCCTGGACGCAGGAGCGTGGGCCTTTCTGATGTCAGGTCGAGGACTGTGGACTCAACACCCACCCAGGTTGGTCCTCCGTCGATTATGGCCTCTATTTTTCCGTAGAAGTCATCCACAACGTGTTCCGCGAGGGTTGGGCTGGGCCTCCCGCTTATGTTTGCCGAGGGAGCTGCAACGGGTGTGCTGGCCCTTATAAGGGCGAGGGCTACTGGGTGGGCCGGCATTCTGACGGCAACGGTGTCAAGACCGCCCGTTGTCACGTAGGGGACTTTTTCGGATTTGGGGAGAACAAGCGTTAGCGGCCCTGGCCAGAATTTCTTTGCGAGCATCTCTGCTTCCCTTGGAATACTGGCCGCGACTTTCTTTAGGTCTTTCAAGTCCGCTATGTGGATTATGAGGGGGTTGTCGGGGGGTCTTCCCTTTGCCTCAAATATCCTTCTCACGGCGTTCTCGTTAAGTGCATCCGCTCCGAGGCCATAAACAGTCTCCGTTGGGAACGCAACGAGCTTACCCTCGAGTATTAACCTGCCGGCAACTCTTATCTTTCTCTCGTCGACTCCATCTCGCATGTTGATTATTATCGTCACCCTCATCCCTCCTTGGCTCCAAACATGCTGATGATTGGGTTGGAATTATGATTTAACTACCGAAAGGTATACCTCTTCCACTCTCTCAGCAACATTTCTCCATGTAAACTTTTCGGCCACCTTTTCCCCGGTGTGACCAAGTTTTCTATTGACCTTGCGCTCCAAAAGCTTATTTGTCTTCTCTACAAGCTCTTCAAAACTTTCGAATGTCATCCCGTTTTTCCCCTCTCGTATCAGTTCCGGTATGGCGCTTATGCGCCTCCCAATCACGGGCACCCCCAAGTAGTTTGCCTCTATTACGACAAGGCCAAAGCCCTCTCTTTTCGATGGCAGGACGAGAAGGATGCTCTTTGACAGTATATCGTCAACGTCTTCCCTGTAGCCGAGGAATGAAACGTTTTCCGGCGCTATTCTTTCCAGGGACTTTTTGAGGGGGCCCTCGCCAACAACAAGGAACTTAAGCTCCGGAAAGTTTCGGGCCAGCTCTATAAAGTCCTCGGGGGCCTTGTAGTCTCGCAAGGCCCCTATGAAGGTTATGAACTCTCTCTTCCCGGTCTTTTTCTTGAGGTGCCCCAATCCGTTGGGTATCACCTTGACTGACTTTGCCCCGAGGGCGATTGCTCGGGCAGCCAGGTAGTGGCTCACCGCTATAACGGCGTTGGCGCTTTCAAGGCTCTTCTTTACGTAAAAACTGCCCAGGGGTAGTTTTGATGTATGCTCCAGATCGCTGCCGTGTGCAGTAACAACTAGTGGAAGGCCGGTCTTTTCCTTAGCAATAACCCCCGAAAAGCTCGTTGTGCCGACGAAATGTGCGTGAACAACATCGAACCCAAACTCCCGGTGCAGCTCTACTATTTTCCTGGATGCAAGCAGTGCAAAGGAAGTTCCCCTTATGCCGTAAACTGGAGGAACTCTCACTTGATGCACGAAATCTTTTTCAAATTCCCTCGGTTTTACGGGCCCGTAGGTCAGCACGTGAACTTCATGACGGCCTCTAAGCTCTTTAACAAGATTTTCGAGGTGTTTGGCTACTCCTCCCTTGTGGGGGGGATAGTGGCCCACCATTAAAACTCTCATCGGGCATCAGCACTTAGGTTGTCTCCATCCAAAAAAGGGTTTTGGTGGGTCAGAGTGCATTCCCGAAGAGGGCTTTGAAAACGTGAAAAGCGTAATCCCTCAGGTTCATTCCGCTCTCCTTTGCGATTTTTTCCAGGAGCTTTTGAGCGTGGCTCCCGTACTGTGCGGCTTTTTTCTCCCTCTCTGCAAGTTCTCTTGGCAGTCCAAGCTCAACGGCAGCTTTTCTTAGGATAAGCTTTCTCTTCCCTCCCCCCACTTTCATCTCTGCTGGAGTGTTCAGGGCGACCGCTACAACGGGAATCGAGAGGTAGGGGAACCTTCCTTCCACTCCGTTGAGCATGGCTATCTTGTCGTCCCTCGCGAGGTTCTTCTCCCCGATTTCCATGATGTCAGTCTCCATAAGCTCCGGGTGTTCGATGTACTTTTGATAGCCGCCAAAGAGTTCGTCAGCCCCCTGACCGCTCAGGAGCACCTTCACTCCATCTTCCCCGGCCAACTTGGTTGCGAAGTAGATGGGGAGCCCTATTGCGAGGTTCATTGGATTTGGTTCCTCTATCGCGTAGGCCACCTTGGTGATTGCATTCCTAACGTCCTCTATGTTGAAGACGTACTCCCTGAGGGGGAGTCCGAGCAGCTCACTTGCCTTCCTCGCCCATTCGAGGTCTGGGGAACCTTCGGCACCCGCAGCGTATAGGATGACGTCCGAGTTTCGGGAAGCTAAAAATGCAATGAGAGAACTGTCAAGGCCCCCTGAAAACAGAACTCCTGTTCTTTTTCCGCTCCTGAGCTTAACGGAGTAGGGGAGGACTTTTTTTATGCTCTCAAGGGGATTGCATACCCGGAGCCCTTTCAGCTTCTCAAGGCTGAAGAGCCTCTTCCGGGAGATGCCGTTTCTTGAAATTCTAACGAGCTCTCCTGGCTGTAGGTGGGTCGCTTCCTCTCCTATTGCCCATAGAACTTTTTTTTCGCTCGCAAAGAAGCCCCCGGGAGAATAGTAGAGAGGTCTAACTCCAAGGGGGTCGCGGAAGAGGTATATCTCCCTTCCATCTGAAAAGCCTACGGCATAGTCTCCCTCAAGGATTGAAAAGAGCCTGGTGACGATATCTTCATAGCTGAGCCCCTTCTCCCTTAGAAACTCTATCAGACGCAGGATCACCTCGCTGTCGACGTCGCTCTCGAAGGAGACTCCCCTTCCCTCCAGATACTCCCTGATCTGGGGGCTGTTGTATATCTCCCCGTTGTGGACGAGGGTCAGCTCGTTTGTGAAGGGCTGGAGGTATTCTTTGGAGCCCATCATTGCAAGCCTGCATTGGAAAAGGCCTATACTACCCTCGGGAATTCTATCGAGCTTCGAAAAGTCGCGGGATTTCAAAATGCCTTCATCCGTCCACACGCCAAAGCCGTCACTCCCCCTGTGCTTTCCGGCAATTATCATGAGCCTGAACTTCTCGCCTATGTTATCTCCGAGCCCGCCACCAATGAGGCACATGCTCTCACCCATAAACGCTTGATAGCCCGTAAGAAAAGCCTTCCCCTTTATTCCCTGCAAGAGTTTTCACGTAAGCTGGCGCTATCTGAAAAGACGTTCTCTTATCCGGGCTTGGGCTGAACTACGTGAGATCCCCGCAGGTGCAGCGGTGCTCATGTGCCAGTGTCTCAAGGTCTTCAAAGCCCACCCTTTTCTTTGCGGAGAGGTAGAGGGTTCTAACGGGTGCAAGCACCTCAGAAAGTGCTGAGCAGAGGTTATAGGCGAGAAGACCCTGTGTGGAGGCCTCGAACTTAAGACGTGCCGTGAGATAATCTGGATTATCAAGGAACTTTCTGTAGTCTTCAACGCTATCCCCGGAGTCCACTTTTGAGAGGGCGGGCACTGTGACCGTGCCCAATCTGAGCCCTATCAGCGTCGCAAAGACATGCACGAAGCAGAAGTCGTGAATCCCCCTCAGAATTTCTGGCCCAAAGAGGTAAACGCTGAGGGGCTCTGGGAGACTCTCCACGAGCTTTACACCAAATTCGTGGAAGAGGAAAACCTCCACCTGCCCGGGAGTGTCCAGGAGAACGTAGTCTCTCTCCCCGTTGAGCCTAATAATCCTCTCCGTGTAGTCCATCAGCTGTGGCATCAGCAGCTCGTAGCTTTCCACTATGGCTCCGTTTGGTCCGTAGCCCTTTTTTAGAAGCTCCCAAACGGTTAAATCCTCCCTAACGTCCAGGTCTGGCTTGTAGGGTAGCTTCTCCGCGCCCGTATCTAGGTTGACGTAGCCAACGGAATAACCGTTTTCTTCCAGGTACTTTCCAAATTCACCCGTTAGGGTAGTTTTCCCGCTTCCGGCAGTCCCCACGAATATCAGGATCATCCCATCACCATCGCCTTGAGGCCTGCTATCCTCGATATCTTTTCGGCGAGCTCCATGAATGCTTTTGCGCCCGGAGAGTCGGGCTTATAGGCCACAACGGGCACTCCCTCGAGGGTGGCCTCCCTCACGTGCGGGTCTTCGGGGATTACGGCCAGTAGTCTTATCTCCATGACCTCTTCAGCGACGTCGGGAGGTATGTCGTTTTCGCTGAGGCCGTATCTGTTGAGAACGAATCCGAGTACGGCCAGTCCGGCCTTTCTCAGGACTATTCCAACCTTCATTGTATCGGTGAGGCAGGAGATTTCAGGGTTTGTGACGAGGATTACCTCCTCCCCACTCAGCATGGCGTTCATGGCATCCATCTGAAGGCCGGCCGGAGAATCTATCAGGACGTAGTCAAAGGACTTTTTGAGTTCTTTTATTGTGTCGGGGAGCTTCCTTGGGTCGGCTCTTATCACGTGTTCCCAGTCCACGGCGGCCGGGACAACGTGGACGTTTTCATAAGCGGTGGCGTAGACGGCCTCGTCTATAGTGTTCTTTCCAGCGAGTACGTCGTGAATTGTAACGGGAGCGTCGTCAATGCCCATAACGAGGCTCAGGTTGGCCATTGTGAGGTCAGCATCCACGGCACATACTTTGTATCCAAGCTTCCCGAGGGCTACGGAGAGATTGGCGGTTGTGGTGGTTTTTCCCGTGCCCCCCTTTCCAGAAGCCACAGAGATTATCCTGCCTCTGCTCATTGGAATACCCCCTAATTTCTAAATTGGCCTAAACCTTTATGAACCTTTAGTTCAACAGCGGGAGCGGTGAGAGATATGAGAGTGTTTGTTCCGGATACGAGTGTTATAGTGGATGGAAGGCTCACGCAGTTCATCTCAACTATCGGCGAGAGGGTTAGGATCGTGGTTCCCGAGGCCGTTATAGCTGAGATAGAGCATCAGGCCAACGAGGGAAAGGCGATAGGCCACGTTGGTCTTGAGGAGCTGAAGAAGCTCCGAGAGATGGCGGATAGGGGCGAGATAGTCCTTGAGTTCCATGGGGAGAGGCCTGAACTCTGGCAGATAAGGAGGGCCAAGGCCGGTGAGATAGACCACATAGTCAGGGAAACTGCGAGGGAGCTAAAAGCGACCCTTGTAACCGGTGACGCCGTGCAGAGGGACTTGGCAATAGCAAAGGGCATTGACGTCATCTACCTCACGGCAAAGAAGGAGGTAAGACACAGGCTCGAGGACTTCTTCGACGAGACCACGATGAGCGTTCACCTGAAGGCCGGACTGAGACCCCTTGCTAAAAAGGGCCGTCCCGGCGAGTGGAAACTCGTCGCGGTGAGGGATGAAATCCTCAGCGATGAGGAGCTTGAGGAAATCGCGGACGACATAGTTGAGAGGGCCAGGCGAGACCCTGAGAGCTTCATAGAGATGGACGAACCTGGAGCAACTGTGGTCCAGCTCAGAAACTACCGTATCGTAATAGCAAAGCCGCCCTTCGCCGACAGGATAGAGATAACCGCAGTCAGGCCGGTGGCCAAGCTCAGCATAGAGGAGTACAATCTCAGTGAGAAGCTCCTTGAGAGGCTCAAAGATAGTGCTCAAGGTATTCTGATAGCTGGGGCACCTGGAGAGGGCAAAACAACCTTTGCCCAGGCTTTAGCTGAGTGGTACGCGAGCATGGGCAAGATAGTGAAGACCATGGAGAAGCCGAGAGATCTGCAGGTTGCGGAGGAGATAACGCAGTACACCGCTTTAAAAGGGAGAATGGAGCTTACTGGGGATATACTCCTCCTTGTGAGGCCTGACTACACGATATTCGATGAGATGAGGAAGACGAGCGACTTCAAGATCTATGCAGACCTCAGGCTTGCGGGCGTTGGCATGGTTGGAGTCGTCCACGCAACGAGACCAATAGACGCCGTTCAGAGGCTCATTGGGAGGGTTGAGCTCGGAATGATACCGCAGATAGTGGATACGGTAATCTTCATCAAGGCCGGAAGGGTCGCCAAGGTTCTGACCCTCGAGTACCTCGTCAAGGTGCCGAGCGGGATGAAGGAGGAAGACTTAGCCAGGCCCGTCATTGAGGTTCGCGACTTCGAGACGGGCGAGCTTGAGTACGAGATATACACCTACGGCGAGGAGGTAAGCGTCGTCCCCGTCAAGAAGGAGGAGAAAGCCCCCGCGCTGAGGCTGGCGGAGAAGAGGCTAAAGCAGGAGATAAAGAAGTTCCTGCCCGATGTCAACGCCGAGGTCGAGATAGTCAGCCCGCACAAAGCTGTTATCTATGCAGACGAGTTCGATATTCCGGCGATAATCGGCAAGAAGGGGAAGCGCATCACGGAGCTTGAGAAGAGGATAGGCATAAGCATCGACGTCAAAAGCTTCGCCGAGAGGGAAGAGTCCAAGCCGAAGGAGAGGATTCCCGTCGAAGTCGAGGAGAAAAAGAAGACGATAGTTCTCAGAGTCTCGCCCGAGTACGCCAAAAAGCCGCTCAAGTTCTACGGCGGCGAGCAGTACGTCTTCACAGCCACGCCGAGCAGGAAGGGTCTCGTCAAGGTCAGCAAGAGCACGCCGATAGGAAAGGAGCTGAAGAGGCTCCTCGATGCGGGGATACCAATATGGGCATCCACTTAGGCTCGGTTGCGAGGGTAGTCATCACAGGTCAGCTAGCGAAATTTTCGTCATCGCCCTTCCAACTTTTTCTCTTCAGCTTAAAACGTTCCCGGTGGTGAAAATGCTCGTACTAGCGTCGGCCTCACAGAGGAGGAGGGAGATACTTTCGAGGTTCATCCGGGAGTTCCAGATAATCCCGAGCAATGCCAGCGAGGAGTGCTCCATAGCAGATCCGAGGGAGCACGCCCTTGAGCTCGCGCGAAGAAAGGCGAGAGATGTTTACGAAAGGCTTGGAAATAAGGCGACGGTGATAGGGGCCGATACCATCGTCAGCATAGACGGGAAAATACTCGGCAAGCCAGGAAGTGAGGAAGAGGCTTTCAGGATGCTAAAGAGATTGAGCGGGAGGGTGCACCTGGTAACGACGGGTTACTGCATCATCCACCGCGGAGAGGAGCACTGCGGTGCTGTAGTTACGGAAGTGAAGTTCAGGGAGCTGGACGATGACCTTATCTGGGCCTATATCAGGACTGAGGAGCCGATGGACAAGGCAGGGGCCTACGGAATTCAGGGGAAGGGCGGCCTCTTCGTCGAGTGGATACGGGGAGACTACTACAACGTCGTGGGCTTTCCCATCGAGATAATCTGGAAGCTCAAAGAGCTGGGTTTTGACGTTCTATCACGGTGAAAGGGCTTTGATTTTGTAGAGCTTCTTTTTCTTGCTTTTACTTTGGAATCAAACCCTTAATGGGCCTTTTGAAGTCTTTAGTAACGTTTGGTTATTATCGAACAAAAGGTTACGAATTATTTCGATTTTTGTAACGAAATTTTTTCGGAGTTTTGAAATGCCGGATTTGGGGGCTTCTTTTGTATGCTCTCCTCATGAAAATTTGATATTTTGGCGGAGAGAGTTTTAAAAATGGCTTAATTTGAGTTTAAAATCCTATGACGACTCGGGAAGTCTCGTGTACACTATTATGCATTTCATAAACGATGGGAGGAGAACCAGCTTCTGGCTGAAAAAACCTCTAAAAGGGTTTGGATTGGAGGCGTTTGAGGGCTTTTTAAAGCACCCTTTGAAGAAAAGCTTATAAGATTCAGGCTCTTTTATCAGTTTAAAGGGCAAAAGAAGGAAAAAGTCGCCCTGTTCCAATAAGACTCTAGGAGAATTGAAAATTCCTTCTCAAGTTTTTCCTTCTCTTCTTTGGCTTTCTCAAGTTCCAATAAGACTCTAGGAGAATTGAAAATGGCTTCAGAAAAGGAGGCAGTGCAATATCAGGCGAAGGTTCCAATAAGACTCTAGGAGAATTGAAAAATTGCCTCTTACGGGTGGGCCCACTCTTCGTTCTTCGCGTTCCAATAAGACTCTAGGAGAATTGAAAATTCAAGGAAGTTTAAGGCCTCTTCGTCAGGGGGCACGGTTCCAATAAGACTCTAGGAGAATTGAAAATATATCGATGTGATCTATACTCTGACTCGTGATGTCCAGTTCCAATAAGACTCTAGGAGAATTGAAAATTCTGTTCTTAACGTAACCGAGTGCTACTTCCCCCTTTGTTCCAATAAGACTCTAGGAGAATTGAAAAATAAGATTGGCGCCGTAAGACGGAACGGGGAGTGCTCGTTCCAATAAGACTCTAGGAGAATTGAAAACAGTTGTGTCAATAGATATTATGTTTCTAATGTTTATGTTCCAATAAGACTCTAGGAGAATTGAAAATGGTTTGACTCCCCATAATCGCCTCGTAGATTTCATCTGTTCCAATAAGACTCTAGGAGAATTGAAAAGATAACGAAGAGCATCACGGCGTATATTGTTGACTTTAAGTTCCAATAAGACTCTAGGAGAATTGAAAACAAAACGGATTCCAGATAATCAAGAGCCCAGATAGAAAGTTCCAATAAGACTCTAGGAGAATTGAAAATGCGTCAACCTCAAGGCTCTCCACCTGGGCGCCGTCGAGTTCCAATAAGACTCTAGGAGAATTGAAAGATATCCTTCAATGGTCGACCGTGAGGTATATCCAATGTTCCAATAAGACTCTAGGAGAATTGAAAGAATCCCTACGCTCGAAAAAGAAGGGGACGTCAAAGGCGTTCCAATAAGACTCTAGGAGAATTGAAAGTAGCTCTGCGAGCCTGCCCTCAAGCTGTATTATTTCCTTGTTCCAATAAGACTCTAGGAGAATTGAAAGGAAGAGGAGTTTGAGAGAGTCATCGAGTTCCCCCCGCTTGTTCCAATAAGACTCTAGGAGAATTGAAAGTCGATGCAGAAGAAAATAAGCCTTCTTTCGGGGTGGTGTTCCAATAAGACTCTAGGAGAATTGAAAGTTTAGTTCCTTAGAGGTTCCCTTTCCCATCCCTTATCCGTTCCAATAAGACTCTAGGAGAATTGAAAGTGGGCTCAGGGTCTGCGTATTTTCTAACTCTCACCCAAGTTCCAATAAGACTCTAGGAGAATTGAAAGTAGCGCTCTTATACGTCCGCTCCTGCTTGCCCTTATTGTTCCAATAAGACTCTAGGAGAATTGAAAGACGACTGGGACGTTCCCGACCCGCCCGTGCACGTGCCCGAGTTCCAATAAGACTCTAGGAGAATTGAAAGGGCGTTTTCCCGGCCTTTATCTTGCCCAGCTTGCACCAGGTTCCAATAAGACTCTAGGAGAATTGAAAGTCTCTTTCCTAAAGACAATCTGCTTTGCTTCCTCGGAGTGTTCCAATAAGACTCTAGGAGAATTGAAAGAGGCTAAATGCCACTTACATTTGTGCCCTTTACAAGTGTTCCAATAAGACTCTAGGAGAATTGAAAGGC
>JASGLT010000012.1 GCA_030156945.1 Thermococcaceae archaeon | reverse complement strand
TCGATGATGCCCTTCTCAAGCCTCTCGACGAGCTCGTCAAAGTGCTCGCGGTAGTAGTAGTCAAGCCCGTTCTTCCTCAAAACAACGCCGTTGAGGGCTTCCCTGTCAGCGCTCCTTCCAGCCCTCCCAAAGCGCTGGATGAGGGAGAACAGCCCGTCCGGGGGAATACCGTAGTTTATAACCGCGTCAAGGTCGCCTATGTCTATCCCGAGCTCGAGGGCGTTCGTAGTTAAGAGAGCGAGCAATTTTCCATCCCTGAAGTCCCTCTCGACATCCCAGCGGACGTTTTTGGGAAGGGTGCCCTTGTATGTCGTCACCTTTGAGAAAGCTGGCGAACTAAGGAGGAAGCGTAAGGCCTTCTCGGTGCCCTTCCTGCTGTCGAAGAAGACGAGGGTCTTTATTCCCTTACTCACGAGCCTTTCGATTACTGCCCTCAAGAGCTGTTTATCGTCGAGTTTCTTCGGCTCGAAGAGAACCAGATACCTCCGCGGAAAAGGATTGGTTGCCTGGGTTATCGGCTCAAACTCCGTTCTAAAGAGCTTCTCCGCGAACTCCTTTGGGTTCCTCAGCGTGGCGGAGAGGGCTATTATCTGCGGCCTTGCCCCAAGGCGCTTAAGCCTAAAGAGCAGACGCCTGAAGAGCCACGCCGCGTTGCTCCCGAAGACCCCGCGGTAGACGTGGAGCTCATCAACGACGAGGTACCTGAGGTTCCGGAGGAGCCACTCGTACTCTCTCCGCCTCCTCAGTACGTTGTAGTGGAGCATGTCCGGCGTGGTGAAGACCACCCTCGGTCTCTCGCGGAGGAGCCTTCTTCTCTCTTCCCACGGGACGTCTCCGGTAAGAATCCTCGCAGGTACGAGCTTTCCAGTTATGCGGTAGAACGCAAGGTTCGCCCTCTGGAACTTCTCAAGCTGGTTGTTTATGAGCGCCCGCGTGGGGTAAACGAGGAGGTAGGTCTTCCGCGGATCCGAGAGGTAGAAGTCGAAGATAGCTAAGCGGAAGATTTCACTCTTCCCGCTGGCAGTGGGCGTTGTAACTACGATGTTTTTGCCAGAATAGAGCTTCTCCAGTGCCTCGACCTGGTGGCGGTAGAGGGAAAAGCCAAGTTCCTCCACGAGGGCGTTTATTTCTGGGTTTTTGAACGTGAATTCTCCAAAATCACCGTCTCTCGGCGGGAAAACATGGACTCTCGCCATCTCTGACTTTAAAGGCTTGAGGGCTTCGAAGAGGGACATTGGGCCTCATGGTAGTTGAAATCACAAACAAATAAAAACTTGATTGTTAACGCCCCAGGGCAATTATGAATCTACGCGTCCGGTCCTATGACGGGAACCGTTTCTCCGCAACCCTTTAAAATACCTTTTCCCAGTCCCGCCCGGTGGTGAGGATGGCGAGGATAGCGGTTATCGATTACGACAAGTGCAATCCGGATAAGTGCGGTCACTTCCTTTGCGAGAGGGTCTGCCCCGTCAACCGAATGGGTGGAGAGGCGATAATCATAGACGAGGAGAACTACCGCCCGATAATCCAGGAGGCGAGCTGTACTGGTTGCGGAATCTGCGTCCACAAGTGCCCCTTCGGCGCGATAACGATAGTGAACCTCCCGGAGGAGCTTGAGGAAGGCTGTGTCCACCGCTACGGAATAAACGCCTTCGTCCTTTACCGCTTACCGGTAGTCAAGGAGGGCATGGTCGTCGGTGTCCTCGGTCCAAACGGAACCGGTAAGACTACCGCTGTTAAGATACTCTCGGGCCAGCTCATCCCGAACCTCTGCGGAAACAACGATAACTGGGACAACGTCATTAGGGCCTTCCGCGGCAACGAGCTCCAGAACTACTTCGAGAAGCTCAAGAAGGGCGAGATAAGACCAATAGTCAAACCGCAGTACGTTGACCTCATCCCTAAGGCCGTGAAGGGCAAGGTTAGGGACCTGCTCAAGAAGGCCGACGAGAGCGGAAAGTTCGGCGAAGTCGTCAAGGAGCTTGAGCTTGAGAACATCCTGGATAGGGAAATCCAGCAGTTATCGGGCGGTGAACTGCAGAGGGTTGCCATAGCGGCCGCCCTTCTAAGGGATGCGCACTTCTACTTCTTCGATGAGCCCTCAAGCTACCTCGACATAAGGCAGAGACTCAGGATAGCGAAAACTATCAGGAGGCTCGCCGAGAGCGGGAAGAACGTTCTCACAGTCGAGCACGATTTGGCTTTGCTCGACTACATGAGCGACATCATCCACGTTGTCTACGGTAAACCGGGAGCCTATGGTATCTTTTCCCAGCCCAAATCAACGAGAAACGGTATAAACGAGTTCCTGAGGGGTTACCTGAGGGATGAAAACGTCCGCTTCAGGCCCTTCGAGATAACCTTCACCAAGACGGGTGAGAGAAAGGCCCAGGAGGGCGAGATACTCGTCCAGTACCCGAGGCTCGTGAAGGACTACGGCTCCTTCAGGCTTGAGGTCGAGGGAGGAGAGCTCTACATTGGAGAAGTTGTTGGCATCGTCGGGCCGAACGGTATCGGGAAGACGACCTTCGTGAAGATGCTCGCGGGTGTTGAGAAGCCGACCGAGGGAGAGGTTGACTGGTCGCTAACCGTCAGCTACAAGCCCCAGTACATTAAGACGGACTACGAGGGAACTGTCTTCGACCTTCTGAGCAAGATAGACGCCTCGAAGCTCATGAGCAACTTCTACAAGACCGAACTGCTCAACCCGCTCGGTATTCCCGACCTCTACGACAGACAGGTCAACGAGCTCTCCGGTGGCGAGTTGCAGAGAGTAGCCATAACCGCCTGCCTGATCAGGGATGCCGACATTTACCTCATCGACGAGCCTTCAGCTCATCTCGACGTCGAGCAGAGGCTGGCAGTATCAAAGGCAATACGCTCGCTCATGGCCAAGAACGAGAAGACAGCGCTGATAGTCGAGCACGACGTCATGATGGTGGACTACCTCAGCGACCGCCTCATAGTCTTCGAGGGCGAGCCGGGCAAATACGGAAGGGCCCTCCCGCCGATGGGCATGAGGGAGGGAATGAACCACTTTTTAGCTAACATCGGGATAACCTTCAGGCGCGACCCCGACACGGGAAGGCCGAGGGCCAACAAGGAGGGCTCGGTTAAGGACAGGGAGCAGAAGGAGATTGGTGAGTACTACTACCTCTCAGCTTGAGCCCTCTATTTTTCCTTGCTTTGTCAACTTGCCCACTCCCAACAAAACTATAAACTCCAAAAACGAAGCCTAAAATGGTGGGGTATCGTGGAACCTCAATACAGACCAAACGAAAGGGAAAAACTAAGAAAGATCATCGATGAGCTCTCTCGCCTTGATTATAAGGAACTCCTCTCATACTGGATCGTACAGGAGACGAGGAAGGCCGAGATGTACAATTCCCTTTCCCAGCTCAGCGAGGAGGTTATATGGGATGAGAGGGTCTCAAGACTCTTAAAGTGGCTGTACGAGGAAAGCATTAACCAGGCCCAGCTACTGCTTAAGGCTTTTAAAGAGCAGTTTCACCAGGAGAAGCCTCCCCAGATAGAGATGCCCTCCCTCGAAATAGAGCTCTCCGAGGAACGCCTGAGGAATATGGTGTACCGTGGGAATCTTCAGCAGGTCTTGGATCACCTCCTTGAAATTGAAAGCCTGGCGAGGGAAGTTTACAGGCATCTGGAAGAAAAAGCAACTAACAGCGAAGTCAGGGAGCTCTTCTCAAAGCTTTCAAAGAGGTGTGAAGAACGCATAAAGTCCCTGGAAACTCTGTATTCCGCCGTGCTAGAGAAGACTCAAGGAGAAGAACCCGGGGTGTGAGCATGCTTCCCGCTGGAAAAGTTCCACCGGAGGTCTTGGAGAAGCTCTTCAAGAGACTTGGGGCGAGCGACCCCCGGGTTCTGCTCGGCCCGGGCAAAGGAATAGATTTTGGAGCCGTTGACTTCGGCGAGAAGATTTTGGTGGCCTCAACCGACCCGATAACAGGGGCAGTTGAGGACATCGGCTTCTACGCGGTTCACGTCAACGCCAACGACGTTGCCGTTGCGGGAGCGAGGCCAAAGTGGTTTTTACTCACGATGCTCCTGCCTGAAGAGTCTGACGAGAGACTTCCGGAGAGAATAATGGAAGAAATCGATAGGGAGGCGAAGAAGCTCGGCATAGCAGTCATCGGCGGCCACACGGAAGTAACTCCTGGCCTCGATAGGCCTATAGTCATCGGGACAATGCTTGGTGAAGTCGAGAGGGAAAATCTCGTTAGGCCGGACGGAGCAAAGCCCGGTGACGCAATAATTCTTACTAAATGGGCCGGGTTAGAGGGAACTTCGATAATAGCACACGAAAAAGGCGGGGAGCTGGAAAAGGTCTTTGGTAGGGAGTTCGTTGAGAAAGCCAAGTCCTTCATCGAGATGATAAGCGTTGTAAAGGATGCGCTTCTGGCCAACGAAATTGGGGTCCATGCGATGCACGATCCAACGGAAGGGGGAATAGCGAACGGCCTGCACGAGATGGCTGATTCTGCAGGGCTCGGATTCAGGGTTGTCGCGGAGAGAATACCAATCAGGGAAGAAACCAGGCAGATATGTGAGTTCTACAAATTAAACCCGTTGGCGCTTATAAGTTCCGGAGCACTCCTGATAGCGGTAAGGAGAGATAAGGCGGAAGCCGTCGTGCAAAAACTTCTCGAAAACTCCATTAACGCCTCCATAATCGGGGAGTTCCTTGATCAGGAGGACAAACGCGTCATAGTGGAGAAAGGCATTGAAAAGCCACTTGAAAGGCCTGTAAGCGACGAGCTCTGGAAGGTCTTTTGAAGCACTATTTTATACCCCTCCTGAGCTCTCAAAAGATTTTTGTGGACAAATTTCCTAACTGTTTGGGTGAAACAAATGTGCAGGGTTTTATTCGCCGTCGGTGAAGGGGAGAGGATAAAGCCCCTCCTTGATGCCTTCGTGAAGGCCTCAGAAAACGACCCGTACAAGGCCGCGAGGGGAAAGGGCAGCCAGCATAAAGACGGCTGGGGATACGTCCTTTTCCGGGATGGGAGTTTAACGCACTACCGTTCCGAGAGGCCAGTCTTCGAGGATTTGGAAGCTGTAAATAAGCTTTCTGAGTCCCTTCACGGCTTCACGGTTCTCCTGGCTCACTCCAGGGCCGCTAGCCAGGGCTCAAAGGACCTCTTCAACGTCCAGCCTTTTGCATTCTCAACTCGGAGAGGGTTCTCGTTCTGGCTCTACCACAACGGCGACCTCGACAAGAAGAGGATAATCGATCTGGCAGAGTTCGAAGAAAAGGACTTCGAGAAGGCCTCAGACAGCTACGCCTTTGCCGCATACCTCTGCAGAAAGCTTGAGTCCCCTTCGGAGGAGGATTTGCTGAGGCACTACTCTCTCATTGCAACAACTACACGGACGAGCTTCAACACTGGAACTCTCTTCTTGTCCCCGGACTCTATGGTGGGCTTCGTAACGGCCTACGCTGAGCCAACTTACCTCCTGAAGCGCCAGAACTGGGAATACGTGAGGCAGATCGTCCTGAGGGAAGAAGGGCTCTTCGCTGTGGCTTCATCAACACTCGAACTTTACCACAAAGCCAAATGGAAGAACGCAGTAAACGGGACAGCCTTCTACGTTGAGATCGACCATAAAAACGAGGACTTCAACGTTAAGGAGCTCATCCTGGGCTGAGGTAATGTTTTATACTTCATGCTCATAGTTTACCCTAGGTGAGTTTCCTATGGACCTCAGGACGCCCATAAGGGTGTACATGACTAAAAAGCTGATTGGAGTGAAGCCGGACGACACCGTTAGGAGGGCAGGAGAGGTAATGGTAGAGTTCGACATAGGTTCTCTCGTGGTCGTTGATGAAAACGGGGACGTCGTGGGCTTCCTGACGAAAGGGGACATCATAAGGCGGATGGTTATCCCCGGCCTCCCAAACACCACCCCTGTGAAGGAGATAATGACCAAAGACCTCGTAACCGTGCCTTCAACAGCCCCCCTGGGGGAGGTTCTCGACCTGCTCTCGAAGAAGGGCATCAAGCACATTCTCGTGGAAGAGGAAGGCAAGATAGTGGGCATATTCTCGATAAGCGACCTCCTTGAGGCGAGCAGGAGGAGGCTTGAAACGGCCATAGCCGCGGAGTGATTGGTATGATACGGATAGCCCACATAAGCGACACCCACATCACCGGTGAAGGAGCCTTCAAGGGCTACGCCTTCGATCTTATCGTCGAGGAGATAAACCGCGGAAATTTCGACTTCGTTATTCACACCGGAGACATCACCAACCAGGGCCTCCGCGAGGAGTACGAACAGGCGGCCTACCAGCTTAAGAAAATCCAGAAGCCGCTCGTTGTTCTGCCGGGCAACCACGACGTCAGGAACGTCGGGTACAAGCTCTTTGAAGACTTCATCGGGCCTCTCAACGGCGTCTATGAGTTCAGGGACGGCGTCGTTATCTGGGTGGACTCAACGATACCAGATTTGAGCGATGGAAGGATAGGCGGCCACAAGTTCCGCTGGCTTAAGGAGAGGCTTGAGGAGTATTCCGACAGGAAGTTCAAGATCGTCGCTGCCCACCACCACCTCGTCCCGCTCCCGGACACCGGAAGGGAGAGGAACGTCCTGTTCAACGCGGGAGATGTTTTGGACCTCCTCTTAAGGCACGGGGTTACCCTCTACACCTGCGGCCACAAGCACGTGCCAAACGTCTACCGCGTTGAAGACCTCGTAATAGACAACGCAGGCTGTACCTCGTGCAAGAAGACCAGGAAGGGAGACGTGAACGGCTACAACATAATAGAGCTCTACGACGACGGCAGGGTGAGGGTGACCATAAGGCGCGTCACGGGGGATGAGACCACAAAGGAGCACAAGCCCGTTAAGCCCAAGATATTCGTGCCCTCTGGAAGGAGGCTCTTCAGGATAGTCCAGATGAGCGAGAGCAACGTCTCAGACAGAGTTTACTTCAGGAGAAAGACCCTTGAGAACGTCGTCAGGATGATCAACGAGAGGCTCAAGCCCGACCTGGTGGTGCACAACGGCGACATGGTCGATGCGGGGATTGAAAGGTACTACGAGAGGGCCTACGAGTACTACAGGCTCGTGAAGCCGGGGAAAGTCCTCGTCCCGGGCCACAACGACATAACCTACCTCGGGCACGAGCTCTTCCAGGAGTACTTTGGGGAGCCCGAGGTTCTGGAACTCGGGGACATCGTTATAATTCCCGTCCTCAGCGCGCAGTACGAGACGCCGATAGGTGTCGTCGGAAGGATGGGCCAGAGGAAGCTCAGGAACACGCTCAGAGAATACGAAGGCAAGTTCAGAATAGTGGTCATGCACCACAACGTGGTTCCGGTGCCGAAGAGCAGGGAGATAGGCTTCCTTGAGGATGCTGGGGACGTTTTGAAGGTTCTGACCGATGAGGGAACGGAGCTGGTTCTTACTGGCCACGGCGGGAACGCCTTCGGGGTGAAGATAGAGAACACTCCAATAGTCAATGCCGGCTCCGTTAGCTGGGAGCTCCACAGGAACCCCTTCGGAAACAGCTTCAACCTCGTGGACATCTACAGGGAAATGGTAGTCGTCTGGGAGGTCCAGTCTACCTGGGGAAGCAGAAAGCTCCTGGGAATATGGAAGAGGAAGAAGGGCTAAACTCCCATTTCTTCCAGCTTTTTCATCATGTCGGCAATAATTGTGGAAACTGTGCTCTCAAGCTCCACGTTCTCAATAACCGGGATTCCGTGTTCCCTTGCCCGCTCAACAAGGTAGTCCTGGATGCGCATTATTCTGTCGGCGTGTTTAACGTACTTCTCCGCGTCCCTCTGGGAGTATCGGGCGCGCTCGTAGAAATGGGCTATGAGGTGCTCCTTCATTGGCACCGTGATTATGTACATGAACTCGTCTTCTCTCGGCTCGACGAAGCCCGGAACTACGTGGATGCCCTCTATTAGGGCGTTCAACCCTTCTCTTCTGGCCCTTTCAAGAACGGCCTTTATCCCAACTGAAACGTGCTTGACCTGGGTCTCAAAGCCGTAGATGAGCGGATCAGAGTTCCTGGGGGCCTTTACTACCCTTTCGGCAAGGAATGAAGAGACGTGAATGTCAGGGAGAAGCTCCTTGGCTATTATCTTCCTCATAACCTCCCTTATCGTATCGGTTCCGATTATGCTCCTTATTCCAAGCCTGAAGGCCAGTTCGGTCGCTATCGTGGACTTTCC
This sequence comes from Thermococcaceae archaeon, assembly GCA_030156945.1. Taxonomy (GTDB): domain Archaea; phylum Methanobacteriota_B; class Thermococci; order Thermococcales; family Thermococcaceae; genus Thermococcus. The sequence continues at coordinate 39,406 of JASGLT010000012.1, read as the reverse complement.
AACTCCAGTCGCTCCGCCGAGTAGGACGGTTAGCCTGACCTTTCTCCTCCTCAGCTCACGCCAGAAAAGGTACCTCTTCGCTTCTTCCCTAAGTCCTTTTTCGAGGAGCTTCTGGTAGGTCAGCTCCCTTATCTCGTCGGTGGTTATCGCTTTCTTCCCTTTCCGTTCGAGCTCTTTCTGAACCTCAGTAGCTATGGCGTAGGCTATACCCACGTCTATTCCTGCCAGCGTTATGGAACGGGTGGGTATGCCCCTCGAAAACGGGAGCCTTATCTTTCTCTCGCTGTCGGTCACTATGATCATGCTCTCCTCCCCAGGACCCTTTTTCCAAGCTCCAGGACAGATTTCCTAAGACCTTTGCCGTCTATATTTACTGGTTCGTTGTCGAGGTATATAACTTCAATGCCCCTTTCCAGCGCCCACTTCGTCACCACATCAACGGCCGCCGCCTTGAGCTCCACCGCCACGGCATCGATGCCGCTGAAGTTTTCGAGGTCTGCCCGGAGCTTCGGCCTGTTTGAGAGGTTTCCTGAAGTTGCAACGACCTCTGCTCCAAGCTTCTCAAGTTGCTCCTTGGCCTTAGGTAGAGCACTTTGAGATGTCATTATGAGGCCGAGCCTTTTGCCCGAGATGTTGCCCAGCGGCCTTGGGCAGAATGCTGTGAAGTGAAGGTCGGCTTTCGGATTTATTTCCTCCACGATTTTCCTGATTTCTTTCCTCTTCTCAGGGCTTATCTCGTCCGACATGGTGACGATTATCAGGTCTGCAAGGGCTATCCTGAAGGGGCCGAAGTAGCCCCGCAGGAAATCCGTTTTCTGCCTTCCGCCGATGATGAGGATGTACGCATCAGCTCTATAAGCTGGAAACGTTGCCCCGCTTCCCTCGAGGATTATGAGGTCGTGGGGGAGGTTCTCAGCGATCTCAACACCTTTGTCCACGACGTCAAAGAACGGGAAGCCAGCCATCCCTCCACCGCATCTCCGACAACCGATGGTCGTCACCCTTGAAGTCAGGGCGTCCTCAAAGTGGTCGGATGCTGCGTGTTTACCCTCTTCAGCAACTTTGATAAGGAATTGGGGAGTTATCTCAATTTTCTCGCCGTCTATGAGTTCAGGCTCTTCAGGGCCTCCTCTGCCCATCGTCACGATAACCGGACGTGCAACTTCCTTAAGCGTCCTCGCCACAAAACCGCTAACTGCTGTCTTCCCAACCCTCTTTCCAGTACCGATGATTGATATGCTCGGCTTTTTGGTCTTCTTTAGCGGCTTTGGAGTGAACATGAAATCGGCTCCCCTGTAGGTCACTCCGAAGAGCATGCAAAGGGAAGCTATTCTAAAGCGGTCCTCGTACGTTAAAACGGGTTCGTCGCTTAAGTCAACAACCTCTTCGACGTCGTTCTCGAGGATGGCCCTCTTTAGTGCATCGAGGTAGTTAGGGGAGTGGTAAAGGGGAACACCTATTCTATCCTCAAGGGCTCTTAAACTGCCTATTTTCTCGGTTCCCCCCAGGAAGACCGCACAGCAGACGTTTCCAAGCTTCTGAATCGCCCATCTGGTAACGTCCGGGTAGTGTTCCCCGTCGATCAAAACGATCCTTTTCATCCCATCACCACCCGAAGTTGTCTTTCAGGATTTTAACCTTTTTCTTGACGGCAGGAAAATATTTCTCCGCCTGAGCTTTCATAATACAAAAGAAATCCTAAATTCCCCTCGTCGTTTGGCAAACTGTACAGAGTGGGGTGATGCTCCCTGGACTCACATCAGAAAGGGTTATAAACCCCAGAAACCTAAATAGCCCGAGCTCTGCTGGTATGCAGAGCGCTGGTAGGAGGTGTTGCAGATGGCAGAGTTGATCGTTAAGTCCAAGGTTAAGGAGTTTGTTAAGGGCGTGGACGAGGAAATGAGGGTCAGCCCGGAGTTCTACGACGCTCTCGAGGAAGAGCTCAAGGCTCTGATTGAAAAGGCCGTTAAGAGGGCCCAGGCTGAGGGCAAAAAGACCCTTTACGCCAGACACGTTTGATGGCTTTCATGACGATTTTTTCGATACCTTTTTTATCTTTGCTTCCTCCCCTTATTCTGGGGATTGAAAATGGGATTAAGGAAGCTCGATGAGGGAGTGTACCTTTATCCGGGGAGTCCTGGGACGCTTATAAAAGTGCTTGATGATGAGGCCGTGATTATTGATCCCGGCCACGGAGGCGGAAGACACAAAGACCTTAAGCGGGAGATAAGAAAACTCGGAGTGAAACTAAAGGCACAGCTTGCCACCCACGGTCACGCCGACCATGTAGCCGTTGCACCCAGGCTTGATGCCCCACTTTTTATGCACCGGTTTGAGTTCTCAATAGCGGAGAGCCCACTGAACAGAGAGCTCCTTACCTTCGGCTCGAAGGCACCCCGGGGATTTCTCGTATTTCAGTTCCCAGAGGAGGTGAGGGTTCACGCGGTCTTTGAGTGGGGAGACGAGCTTTTCGGGATGGAGACAATCCAGCTCAGTGGCCACTCTCCTGGTATGACGGGCTTCGTCGATAATGAAAACAGCCTTCTCTATGCCGGCGACTCCTTTTTCGGCGAGAGGGTCATAAATTCCGTTGGCCTTCCCTACCTCGTTGACCTAGGATTATACAAAGCTTCAATTAAAGAATTGCAGAATTATGCAGAAAATGGATACCTTCTGATCCCCTCCCATGGGAAGCCAGTTAAAGGAGAGGAAGCCCTCAATCTGCTGAACTTCAACCTCGCTCGGGTTGAAGAGACTGAATCGCTCATCCTGGAGTTTCTTGAAAAGCCAATGAGCATGGCCGAGCTTGCGTTCAGGGTAATGAAACACTACGGTGTGGAAGCAACTCCCCAGAAACTGGCCCTGAATCTCGTTCCCGTACGGGCCTTCATAGCTGAGCTCTACAACGAAGGAAAGATAGAGGCGCTCGTTGATAACGGGCTCAGGTGGAAGATAAGAAGGGATTGAGCCCTTTTACCAGTAACTCCCATAACGGGAGGATTTCGACCTTAACACCGTTTAGGTTTTTCCTGCCCTTTTCCTCCCACGTTATCACAAGGGCCTTCTTCGACCCGAGCAGTTTAGAAACTCTCACAAGATTTCCGATTTCCCGTTCGTGAGCATCTTCAAGGGAAAATGTCACTTGAATAGGAAGCAGGCTTCCTCCCTGGCGTACCAGAAAGTCCACCTCTCCTTTATCGTCTCTCCAGTAATAAACTTCTCCAGGGGAAAAAGAGTAGCTCAGTGAACGCTTGATTTCAAGAAACACTGCCAGCTCCATGAGTTTTCCTCTCTCGGGGTGAGTCTTCAGGGAGAGTGCCCTTGCAATGCCTGTATCTATCGGATAGACCTTTCTGGGGGCGAGCAGTTGACCCTTAGGCTTAAAAGAAAAGCGCATTAGCGTGAAGATTAGGTAGGCCTCTTCGAGGTAAGAAACGTAATCCCTGACTGTATGGACGTCCTTTAAGCCAACTATTGAGCCCAGTTTGGAGTAAGTGAACTCGGAAGAATAGTTTGAAACCAGGTACCTAGAGAGCTCCCGGAGGGCATCCCGGTGTCTTACGTTGTGCCTCATTATCACGTCCCTTTCCACGAGATCCCGGTATATCTGGTTCAGATATAGTTTTCCGAACTTTCCGACTTCTGGAAAGCCGCCAATTTCCAAATACTCGCCAAGGGAGCGTTTTATCTCTGCCAGCTTTCTGTCTGAGTGCTCCCAGTTCTTCCCCAGGTTTATCCCACGGAGTCTCAGGAACTCCCTGAAGGAAAACGGAAAAAGCGTGAGCTCAACGTGTCTCCCAGTTAGATAGGTTGCCATCTCTCCTGAGAGGAGCTTTGACGATGAGCCAGTGACTATGATCCTTTTGTTCAACCTCATGCGCGAAACGAATTTCTGCCAACCTTCTACCTCTTGGACCTCATCCAGTACGATGGTTGTGGGTTCCCCCCAGAGTTCCCTTGCGGCGTTGAGGAGCCTCTCAAAGTCCTCACTTTTGAAGTTTATTAACCTCTCATCGAAGAAATTGACGTAGAGGGCATCCTCCCCTGCGAGGCGCCACGATAAAACGGACTTTCCGGAACGCCGCACCCCAAGTATGGCAAGGACATTGGGGGAAGAAAGAAGCTTCTTGGCTGTTCCCTCAACGTCCCTATCTACGAGTTTCTCTCTGCCCAGAAAGTCCAGAAGCTCTTCCCTTTGAGAAATCAGCACATTTTTTAGTTCCTCGATCTTCATGGTTATCCATTATCTTCAACACTCTTAAACTTTGCTGTTACCAACCACAAAGTCCGCACAGAATTATGTGGTTGGCAACCACAAAGATTGAGTCCCTCTTTGAAGTGTTGCCCACGCTCACTCATCGTCCGGATAGCACAGGTAGCGGTAGGGGCAGAACCGGCAGGAGTAGTCCCTCCATCCCCTGGGCGGTTTCCCCCTCTCATAGGCCCTCTTAACCGAGTAAAAGTGTCTCAGGGTCTCCCGGAACATCTTTCCGTCGTATGGAACCTCAAAGGCCCGGAAGTTCGGCCCCTTAATAACTGGAAAGTTTGAGAAGTCGATTTTGTTTATTACCTTTGTTGGTTCCTCGTGGAGCTTTATGTAGTAAAGATATCCGTACTCCGCTTCTGCCCACCGCATATAGACGTTAAGCTGGGCCATGTGGTACTCATAGGGAGTTCTCGGGAGCGTGGTCTTGCCCTTTATCTCAATTGGGAAGTCTCTGATAGCGTCTATCCTTCCGTGGATTTCCAGCCCCAGCTTCCTGGATCTGAGAACGAGATGCTTCTCAAGCTCAAAGCCAAATCTTCTCTTCAGGATATCCCCCAGAACGTTGTGGGTGTTAACTCCCTGAGTTAACCTAACCCGAACAAACTCGGGCCACCTCTCTGGATATCCCATGAGCCTGAAATATATCCTCCTCGGACAGGTGAGGGCCTCACTTGCATAGAATTCAACGAACTCCTCACTGTTTTCTCCATTCGGCTCCATTCTATTCCCTCCCTTTTATGGGGCAGATCATCGGCCCGCGAACCTCCCTGCCCCGCGTCAGCTAATACCGACGTCATCACTGCTCAGACTGGGCAAGGGTCGTCATCCGCAAAGAAATGTAGGGGAGGCAAAATTTAAACCTTTGGGAGTTCAAACTATGGGCTTTCTCCGCCTTTTCAGAGAATAGCTCAACCCATACGCCGGCCATATGCTTGGGGGCTCTTTGTAGTGGTGAAGGTTTCTGAGGAGTTTTTCCGCAGTGCTTTTGTTCTTTGCTTTTATCCTAAGAACCCCCTTATCAAGCTCGACAGTCCCATTCGAAAGCCTGAGGGTGATCTTAGACCCTGACACCTCTGGACGCGCTTTCATCAGAAGGCGCTTGTAGTCCTCGTAGGCCTCTTCGCTCAACCTCTGCTCAATAAGTCCCTGCTCCCTGTGTTTAAAAAGGCGGGAAAACCAACTATTCGGCGGTTCATCGTCCATAGACTCCATCGACCTCCGGCATGGGTTCTCATCTTAAATCATTTTCTTTGTGTTTTTAAGCCTTTCTCATAGTTTTTTGCCGAAAAGACGGAACCCTTTTAAGTGGCTCACCCAGCCCTATTTCGATGAAGACTCAAGTCATAAAGCCAAGAATAAGGGAACTTCTATCAAAGGAGCTCCCTCCTGATCTTCTCGACCTTATCCCCAAGCATTGGGTTAGAATCGGAGACGTCCTAATTCTCCCCCTCAGACCCGAACTCGAAGACTACGAGGAAAGGATAGCGGAAGTCTACGCCCGGGTTCTCGGCGTTAAGGCCGTATTGAGGAAGGGTCACATCCACGGGGAGACGAGAAAGCCGGATTACGAGCTCATATATGGCAACGACACCGTAACTGTTCACGTTGAAAACGGAGTCAAATACAAGCTCGATGCCGCCAAAGTCATGTTCTCCCCTGCCAACGTCAAGGAGAGAGTGAGAATGGCGGAGGTTGCCAGGCCCGGGGAGCTCGTAGTGGATATGTTCGCCGGCATCGGCCATCTAAGTCTGCCCATGGCAGTCCATAAGGGGGCACGGGTTGTCGCCATAGAAAAGGACCCTTACACCTTCAGATTCCTTGTGGAAAACATATGGCTCAACCGCGTCCAGGATTTGATGACTCCCTACAACATGGACAACAGAGATTTCCCTGCAGAGAACATTGGGGACCGCATCCTCATGGGATACGTAGTCACGACCCACGAATTCATCCCAAAGGCCCTCAGCATAGCCAAGGACGAAGCTATAATCCACTACCACAACACCGTACCGGAGCGTTTGAGACCGGAGGAGCCCTTCAACACTTTCAAAAAAGTGGCGAGGGAATATGGATACGAGGCAGAAAAGCTCAAAGAACTGGTCATCAAGCGCTACGCTCCGGGGGTTTGGCACGTGGTTGTCGATGTGAGGGTTTTCAAGAAATAAATCGCCGTGGAGCTGACCAGCTTAAGGAGGTTTCGCCTGTTCTGGTCAGTTTCAGATGTGTTCATCGTGACAATTAGAGGCACTCCCCTCGGCTCACGGACGTTGATGTACCAATTTTTACTCGATGGTTAACATAAGGGCTTAACTTGTGGAAGACTATGAAACGCTTCCTTTTGCGAAGGACTTATATCCTCGGGGCCGAAAATCTTTCGAGGTGATTCTGGTATGACAATGAAAGGATGGTGGGGACGGATTCTCAGGGTTGACCTTACCAACAACAAGGTCTGGGTGCAGGAGTACCCGGAGGAGGTCGCGAAGAAGTTCATAGGCGGCAGGGGTCTGGCCGCATGGATTCTCTGGAACGAGGCCAAAAACGTTGATCCGCTCGGGCCCGAGAACAAGCTCGTTTTTGCCTCCGGTCCCTTCAACGGCCTCCCGACACCGAGCGGGGGTAAGATGGTCGTAGCAGCTAAAAGCCCGCTCACCGGTGGATACGGTGACGGAAACCTTGGAACCATGGCGACCGTCCACCTCAGGAAGGCCGGTTACGATGCCATAGTCGTCGAGGGCAAGGCCAAGAAGCCGGTCTACCTCTACATCGAGGACGACAACGTGAGCATCCTGAGCGCTGAGGGCCTCTGGGGCAAGGGAACCTTCGAGACCGAGAGGGAGCTTAAGAAGATACACGGCAAGAACGTTGGAGTGCTCTCAATAGGCCCGGCCGGCGAGAACCTCGTCAAGTACGCTGTTGTGATGTCCCAGGAGGGCAGGGCCGCTGGAAGGCCCGGTATGGGTGCCGTCATGGGGAGCAAGAAGCTCAAGGCCGTCGTCATAAAGGGAACCAAGGAGATACCAGTTGCAGACAAGGAGAAGCTCAGGGAGCTCAGCCAGGAAGCCTACAACGCCATCCTGAACTCACCGGGATACCCGTTCTGGCACAGGCAGGGTACGATGGCGGCCGTTGAGTGGACGAACGAGAACTCAGCCCTGCCAACCAGGAACTTCAGCGATGGAAGCTTTGAGTTCGCCCGCTCAATAGACGGCTACACCATGGAGGGAATGAAGGTCAAGCAGCGCGGCTGCCCCTACTGTAACATGCCCTGTGGAAACGTCGTGCTCGACGCTGAGGGCCAGGAGAGTGAGCTCGACTACGAGAACGTTGCATTGCTTGGCTCAAACCTCGGCCTCGGAAAGCTCAACGAGGTTTCCGTCCTCAACAGGATCGCCGACGACATGGGTATGGACACCATCAGCCTCGGTGTCTCCATTGCCCACGTGATGGAGGCCGTTGAGAAGGGCATCCTCAAGGACGGCCCGACCTTCGGCGACTTCAAGAAGGCCAAGGAGCTCGCCCTTGACATCGCTTACCGCAGGGGAGAGCTCGGAAACCTCGCGGCTGAGGGTGTCAAGGCCATGGCCGAGAAGCTCGGCACCCACGACTTCGCCATGCACGTGAAGGGCCTTGAGGTCAGCGGTTACAACTGCTTCATCTACCCGGCGATGGCACTTGCTTATGGAACCAGCTCAATCGGTGCCCACCACAAGGAGGCCTGGGTCATAGCCTGGGAGATTGGTACTGCCCCAATTGAGGGCGAGAAGGCCAAGAAGGTCGAGTACAAGATAACCTACACTCCGGAGAAGGCCGCCAAGGTCATAGAGCTCCAGCGCCTCAGGGGCGGCCTCTTCGAGATGCTCACCGCGTGCAGGCTCCCGTGGGTCGAAGTCGGTCTCAGCCTCGACTACTACCCGAAGCTCCTCGAGGCCATCACCGGCGTCAAGTACACCTGGGACGACCTCTACGCCGCTGCCGACAGAGTCTACGCCCTCATAAGGGCCTACTGGGTCAGAGAATACAACGGCAACTGGGACAGGAAGATGGACTACCCGCCGAGGAGATGGTTCATCGAGGGCCTCAAGAGCGGCCCGTACAAGGGCCAGCACCTCGACGAGAAGAAGTACGACGAGCTGCTCAGCGAGTACTACAGGCTCAGGGGCTGGGACGAGCGCGGAATCCCGAAGAAGGAGACCCTCCAGAAGCTCGGCCTCGAAGAGGTCATTCCGGAGCTGGAGAAGGTTACCAAGCTCGAGTGATCTCCTTTTCTTTCCTTTACCTTCGACAAATTTTTATCGTTCTGGGCATAATTCTTGGTGGTGATGAAAATGGTGCGTATAAAGCTGATGGGAGCCTTCGCTCACCTCGCCGGCGCGAGGGAGCTTGAGGTGAAGATTGATGGAAAGAAAAAGGTGGACGAGCTCCTCAGGGAGCTTATTCCGAGGTACGACGAGTTCAAAGACAAAATCATAATGATAAACGGAAAGCCGGCGAGGGGGGACGCTGAGGTTGAAGATACCGACGAGCTCAAGGTAATGCCGGTCCTCAGTGGGGGTTGACGTTTTCTTTTTCTTTTGCTCTGGATTCGACCCCTGAAATTGAGGTGTGATTGCGCTCAAGCGCAAGATTTTAGAAAAAAGCTTCATCAAAAGAGCGTTCTTTCTCCTAAAACAGGTGGGAAAGTTTAGTGTGCACTCTCAAGTTCTTACCTAAGTGAAGGTTACCCTGAAAGAAAGCCACTCAGACATGTTTGCACTTTATTCTGGCGTTCTTCGAGTGCCTTGTGGAGAGCAAACGCTCAAGAAGTAACAATTAATGAGTAACCTCCTCTAGAAATCGCATTTTAAAAACAGTGCACAATTTCCGCCAGCGCTTTGCGAAGCAAAGGGCTGAAATGGCGCCGGGGCAGGGATTTGAACCCTGGCGGGCAAACGCCCACGGACTCTCCAGGCCCGCGCCTTCCCAGGCTAGGCTACCCCGGCGCATAAATGAGAGGAATCAGGAGATGAGCTCGATCTCGATGGTGACGTCCTCGGGGACGCGGATGCGCATGATCTGGCGCATGGCCCTTTCGTCGGCCTCGATGTCAACGAGCCTCTTGTGAACGCGGAGCTCGAACCTGTCGAAGGTGGCTGAACCCTCTCCGTCGGGGCTCTTCCTGGTGGTAATCCTTATCCTCTTGGTCGGGAGCGGTATCGGGCCGCTCATCCTGACGCCAGTCCTCTCGGCAATCTGCTTGATCTGATCTGTGACCTCGTTGAGGGCCTTAATGTTGGTGCTCGCAAGCTTAATCCTCGCCTTCTGCATTTTCGTCCCTCCTAAAAGCTGAGGAAGTAAAGGAAAGGTCAAAGAAGGGCTTCAGTCGCCCTTCTGAATGGATATGACCATACCGGCAGCGACGGTCTGGCCCATGTCACGGATGGCGAACCTGCCGAGCTGCGGGATCTCCTTGACCGGCTCGATGACCATCGGCTTGGTCGGCCTGAGGACGACGATTGCTGAGTCACCGGTCTTGATGAACTGCGGGTTCTCCTCGACGATGTTTCCAGTCCTCGGGTCGAGCTTGGCAAGGAGCTGCTCGAACCTGACGGCGACCTGGAGGGTGTGCGCGTGGAGGACCGGGGTGTAGCCGACGGTGATGGCGGTCGGGTGGTTGAGGACGATGATCTGGGCCTTGAAGGTGTCCTTCGGCCTGACGACGGTCGGCGGGTTGGTGGTGTGGCCGGCGACGTCACCGCGCTTTATGTCGTTCTTACCGACACCACGGACGTTGAAACCAATGTTGTCGCCTGGGTAGGCTTCCTGGAGCGGCTCGTGGTGCATCTCGATGGACTTAACCTCACCCTGGATCGGCTTGTGGAAGATGGTGCTGGCCGGCTCGAAGATGACGACGTCACCGACGCGGAGGACACCGGTCTCGACACGGCCGACCGGGACAGTACCAACACCCTTGATTGAGTAGACGTCCTGGATCGGGATGCGGAGCGGCTTGTCAACCGGCTTCGGCGGCTCGGGTATCTGGTCGAGGGCCTCGATGAGGGTCGGGCCGTTATACCAGGGCATCTTGTCGCTCTTCTTGACGACGTTGTCGCCCTCCCAGGCGCTGATCGGGATGATCGGGAAGTCCTTGTAGCCGAGCATCATGAGGAGCTTCTTAACCTGCTCGGCGACCTGCTTGAACTTCTTCTCGTCGTAGTTGACCATGTCCATCTTGTTGATGGCAACTATGATGTGGTTGATACCGAGGGTCCTGGCAAGGAAGGCGTGCTCCTTGGTCTGCGGCATGACACCGTCGGTAGCGGCGACGACGAGGACGGCGGCGTCAGCCTGGCTGGCACCGGTGATCATGTTCTTAACGAAGTCCCTGTGGCCCGGAGCGTCGATGATGGTGATGTACCTGTGCGGGGTCTCGAACTTGGTGTGGGCGACGTCGATGGTGATACCCCTCTCACGCTCCTCCTTGAGCCTGTCCATGACCCAAGCGAACTTGAAGGACTTACCCTTCTCACCCATCTCCTCGAACTTCTTGATGATGTTCTCCGGTATGTTCGCTGTGTCGAAGAGCAGCCTACCGATGGTGGTGCTCTTTCCGTGGTCGACGTGGCCTATAAACACAATGTTAACGTGTGGTTTCTCCTTAGCCATTTTCAAACACCTCCGTATTTTGGTCTAGTCCGATTGACTAGGATGGCTTTTTAAATCTTTCGAACCTCGGCCCCCTCGGGCGGGAAACCCGCCGTTTTCGGGGAGGCCTCATGAGTTCCGGAGGTAAGTTGAGGGAGCGGTTTAAAAAGTTAACTGCCAGAGCGGTCTTCTGAAGAATGATGGAAAAACCCCGAGTGCATCACTATTTTTAAGTTTTGACAAGAATTTATTAGGGGGATGAGCATGGAAGAGTTATCGGCTATAGCCAAAAAGTTCTATAGAGACGAATACACAGATTCGGTCCTGTACTCCCGGCTTGTCAGAATTGAAAAAAACGAGCGCGTGAAAGAGGAGTTCCACCGGCTGGCCCAGATAGAGTCCGAGCATGCTAGTTTTTGGTACGAGTTCCTCAAGAAGAGGGGTGTAAAACCGGAAAAACCGAAGATAGGGCGCTTCCACTTCACATCGGTTTTCGTCCTCAGGAAAGTGCTCGGTGCTGGGGCTGTAGCTTCTCTCCTCGAGATGGGCGAGAGGGACGCGGTAAGGAAGTACTACAGGTTTCTGACCGAGTATTCCTCAGAGATGAGCGAAGATGAAAGGGAGAGACTTAAGAATGTCATCCTGGACGAGCTTGAGCACGAAAAGTTCTTCAGGGAAGAGGAGAAAGCATTCCACACCGAGAACATCCGCGACCTGGTTTTGGGCATGAACGACGGCCTCGTCGAGATTCTGGGTGCTGTTACCGGTCTTTCCGCAGTCTACCCCAACAGGCCAGAACTCGTCGGCATAAGCGGCCTAATCGTTGGGGTCGCTGGAGCGCTCTCGATGGGAATAGGCGCCTTCATCTCCGTCCGCTCCCAGAGACAGGTCAACGAGGCCCTCAGGGAGAAGATGGAAGTCCTCTTCAGGGTCTCTCCTGAGAGGGCCAGGGAAGAGATAATGGGAAGGCTCATGGAAGGGGGCCTTCCAGAGGAAATAGCCGAGAAAACGGCAGAAGAACTTGCTCAGAAAGGAGATGCGGTGATAAATCTCATCATCGGGGAAAGCGGCGAAAACGAAGTCCGGTCGGCACTCTACACAGGCCTCTCCTATCTGCTCGGAGTGGCGTTTCCAGTAACGCCTTACTCCCTTGCGTCGAGTTCTTTAACCGCACTTCCGTTCTCAATTCTGCTCGCAGGCACTGTCCTCGGCGTCGTTGGTACGATGGTGGCACTACTATCGGGAATCTCCATCAGAAAGAAGGCCCTGGAGATGGTTTCAACCGGCCTCGGGGCGGCGTTCCTGAGCTACCTCTTCGGAAGGCTGATGGAAGCTCTCTTCCACGTCTCGGCTCTTTAGAGGTAGTTAACTTCAATGCCGAGCTTTTCTGCCGTTTTTCCCTGTTTTTCATCGCTTGTGGCGAGCTTTCCGTACTTTAGGGCCTGGGCTATGTAGAGGGCGTCGTAGACCGTTATTCCCTGCTCAAGTGCTATACGCTCCGCTTCTCTCAGGTACTTCAGAGGGTCCTCATAGAATATAATCTCCCTGGTCGCATGCAGGTAATCGAGGATTTGCCCAACGGTTTCAAAAGATATGTCCCTGTAAAGCGAATATCTCTTCCATACCGCGTTGGCTCCCTCAATCAGGGTCATATAGAGGGAGACAAGCTCTTTTTCCTTCCTGAGAAAATGTGAAACGTTCTTCCAGCCTTCCTCTCTGAGAAGGTACTTTATAAGCGAGGAAGTGTCAATTACTATCACGTGAATCCCTCACGAGCTTTGTTGCCTTTCCACGTTCAAGCTCAGGGATTCTTTCAAGAAATGAGTCTATCTCGTTAAGCAGTTTTTCCTTTTCCTGTTCCCTAATCTTTTCTTCAATGAACTTCCGTATCTCCTCGCTCCAGTTAATATCAAGTTCCTTCATCTTTGCCTTGAGCTCGTCGGGGATGCGCACGCTTATCACTGCCATACAACCACCGTTTACACTTTTGTAATACAAAGAATATAAACATTTCGGGATGACTCAAAAGGAAAACTGGCTCACACCTTCACGTATTTCCATCTGCCCTTCTTGAAAAGCCACCAGAACATCGCTGCACTCGTGAAGGTCTCTATCGTCATTGCAAACCACGCGGCTATAACTCCCAACCCCTCAAACCTGAATCCGGGGAATGATAATGAGCCAATGCTGAAAGGCGGAATGGTGAAGCCGAAGCCGAGGAGGTAGGAGGGAAGGATGCGGAACAGGAGCTTGCTTACTGCAGTAACGTACATCGGGCTCTTGGTGTCTCCAGCTCCCCTCAGCGCTCCACTGAGGACAAAGACCCATCCGAGCGGGACTTCACTTATCCCGACTATTATGAGGTATATGGTTGCAAGTCTCATGACATCAGCGTAATTTGGGTCGCTCCTCGTTATGAACGGCATGACGAGGTACTTTGGGAAGACTATCAGAACGAGGCCCATTACCGCCATGAAAGCCGTGACCATCTTCAAGGCCTCATAAACCACCCTCTCGGCCTTCTCTGGGTTCCCTTCGCCGAGACTCTGCCCCACAAGTGCCGAAGAAGCAACGTTGAAGCCGAATGCAGGCATGTAAGCTATGCTCTCAACCCTTAATCCGACCTGATGGGCGGCCAAAGCCACAGTACCAAAGCGCGTGACTATGCTTATGTAGATGAAATTATAGAAGCTGAATATGGCCCTCTCTATGGTTGCGGGAATCCCTATGCGGAGTATTCGCTCTATGGTGTGTAAATCGAGGCGGAAAGTTGGTTGGAGCCTCAGTATGAGTTTACCCCTCATGAACAGTATCAGCCCAACAATAAAAGCCACTGTGATTGAGAGGCCAGAAGCTAAAGCAGCTCCAACAACTTCGAGCCTCGGAAAGCCAAACTTTCCAAAGATGAGAGTGTAGTTTAGGAGGACGTTTAGGACGTTCGTGAGAATGCTCAGCTTCATCGGCGTCTTTGAGTCCCCGGCCCCACGAAGAGCCGCGTAGGCCGTAAAGCCGACGAAGTTAATGGGGTAGAACATAAAGAATACCCTGATGTAATCGTACCCGAGCTTTATTACCTCCTCACTGGCACCCATTATTCTCAAAGCATCGTCACCAAAGAGAACTCCAAGGAGGAGGACGGGAATGCCCATTAAAAACGCAAGGTAAAGACTCTGCTCGAGCGTCTTCTCAGCGGTATCAAAATCCTTCGCCCCGACAAAGCGGGCCACTATGGCCAGCGTCCCTGTGGAGACCGCGAACATCAGGGGCATCATGAACCATGAGAACTGACCCCCAAGACCGACGCTCGCTATGGCCAGAGATCCCAGCTGACCTACCATTATCATGTCCACTAAGTTCACGAGTGTACCCGATATGTTGGCCAGTATCGCGGGCCAAGCAAGCTCCCAGATTCTCCGTCGAATATCATGGGAGTCTACCATTAAGATATCCCTCTAAACGAGCAGAGAAACGTTGAGTTAATAAGGGTTGCGGTCGACATTATGTGGGAACACTCAAAGCAGAAAAAGAAAAGGGTTCAGTAAGCGAGGTTTCTCTTCTTCCTCCAGGTGTGGGACCAGCTGTACTTCCTCATTCTCCTGCTCCTGCCGAAGCCGCAGGAAGCACAGTAGCCTTTCTTAACGTTGAAGGCCCTCTTTCCACACCGCCTGCACTTTATGTGAGTCGGAGTATGATTCCTTCTGCCCTTCGGTGCTGTTCCAGCTCCCATGATATCACCCCGCTAAGCTCATTCACTCAATCTCCACGGGGGAAATAGCAAGGACGTTGTCCCCTCTGAGGACGATTTTACCGTAGCTCTTAACAACCTCGCCGTCCTGGATATAGTCTGCATCAGCCAGGACTACGTTCAGGTGGATGTCGTAACCGATGAGCTTGCCTCTAAACTCTCCCCCTCTCTTCAGGAGCACGAGCACGTCCTTATCAAGGGACTTGTGTATAACATCGAGTGGTCTTTCCGCCATTTTCGCACACCTCCAAATAATCAAAGCTCATAGCCTTAACGAGGGAAACGGTTTATAACTCTTTCCCTGCCAACCAGCGAGAAGGATAAAATAGCAGCTTCGCCCCCCAGAACCCCCATACTTAACCGCCTCTTTTGAGCACTTTAAGAAGTTCAACTTGAAAGAGTGAAAAGACCCGCCGCACTGGAGCCTACCGAGTATTTAGTGAGCTTTCTGCTACTGGCACATGTTGTATTGGTTGCCACAGGGGATTTTTGGAGACGAATCCCTCCGCCGCTCACTTTATCTTCTCCTTGGCACACCGACGAATGGTGCTCCAAAAGCTTTTTATGAAAATCTCCCACCAACTTTCCAGGTGGAGAGAATGGAGGAGAAGCTCGACAAGTATGAGGTTCTCCAGGATTTGATGAGGAGGAGAGGCTTTGCCTGGGGGAGCTTTGAAATCTACGGCGGCTCACGTGGATTCTATGACTACGGCCCGCTCGGTGCGACGATAAAGCGTAAAATCGAGCAGAAGATAAGGGAAGCCTTCCAGAGGGAGGGCTTTTTCGAGCTTGAAACGCCGGACATAACGCCGGAGAAGGTCTTCATAGCGAGCGGCCACGTTGAGAAGTTCGTTGACCCGCTGGTGGAGTGCAGGAAGTGCGGGGCAAGGTTCAGGGCAGACCACCTGGTTGAGGAGGCTTTGGGCATAGACACCGAGGGAATGAGCGCTGAGCACCTCACCCAGCTCATCCGCGAGCACGACATCCGCTGTCCTGAGTGCGGCGGCGAGCTTTCAGATGTGTGGTACTTCAACCTCATGTTCGAAACGAGGATAGGCCCCTACGGCGACCAGAAGGGCTACCTGAGGCCCGAGACGGCACAGGGCATCTTCGTGAACTTCAGGAGGCTGAACGCCTTCGCGAGGAACAAACTGCCCTTTGGTGTCTTCCAGATAGGCAAGGCTTACCGCAACGAGATTTCGCCGAGACAGGGCATGTTAAGGCTCAGGGAGTTCACGCAGGCTGAAGCTGAGATATTCTTCAACCCCAACGAGACGGAGCATCCGCACTTCGACGAGGTCAAGCACGAAGTCCTAAGGCTCTACCCGATAGAGCACCAGCTCAAGAACCTCGGTATGATCGAGATAACGGCGGAAGAGGCCGTAAAGAAGGGCTACATAATGAACACCCTCTTCGCCTACTACATGGTCATGGTCAAGAGGGTTCTCCTCGACATCGGCATCCCCGAGGAGAAGATCAGGTTCCGCCAGCAGCTCCCGGAGGAGAGGGCGCACTATTCAAGGGACACCTGGGACGCAGAAATCCACAGCGAGCGCTTCGGCTGGGTCGAGTGCGTTGGAATAGCGAACAGGGGCGACTACGACCTGAGCAGGCACATGAAGATGAGCGGCGCCGACTTGACAGTCCTCATCCACTACGACGAGCCGAAGATCGTGAAGAAGCTTGAGGTAAGCCTCAACATGAAGAGGGTCGGACCGAAGCTGAAGAAGGACGCCAAGAGGATAAACGGGCTCATCAAGGGCTGGGACGAGGAAAAGAAGCGCGAGCTGGTGGAGCTCCTCGAAAAGGACGGGAAAGTTACCATCGATGGCTACGAGCTTGAGAAGGACGACTTCATAATTAAAGAAGTCGATGAGAAGATAACCGGCGAGAAGATCGTCCCGCACGTCCTTGAGCCGAGCTTTGGTATAGACAGGCCGTTCTACCTGCTCCTCGAGAACAGCCTCGTCATCGAGGAGGACAGGACTTACCTGAAAATCAAGAAGGACATGGCGCCGATTGAGGTAGCAGTGCTCCCGCTCGTCGCCAAGGAGCCGCTGAAGGGCATCGCCTACGATATCTTCAGGACGCTCCAGAAGGAGGGATTCATAGTCGTCTACGACGAGAAGGACACAATAGGGAGGAGGTACCTCCGCTACGACGAGATTGGTACGCCTTACTGCGTGACCGTCGACAACCAGACGCCTGAGGACGGAACCGTGACCATCAGAGACCGGGACACGAGGGAGCAGGTCAGGGTGAAGATCGAAGAACTGCCGGAGAAGCTGAAGGAACTTATTTTTGGAAGCTGATTCTTTTCTCTCTTTTCCATTGCGTCAGTTTTATTTACAAACCCCTTTCTACACCCGAACTCACACAGAACAGTCGCTTATTGTCCAGCAACCCTTTAAGGACTTTCGCCAACTCGGGCACATAAGAACTCTGATGCTCGCCATCATCTCACTCTCCGCGGGCTTCATAGGCTCCCTCATGAGCGGCGGGAGCATCGTGATATTCTCCCTGCTGACCCTTCTCGGGATTCCCGTGCAAAGCGCCGTTGGAACGCTAAAGGTGGCTATAGCGGCGTTAACCCTTGTCTCTGCTCTGACTTACTACCGCGGCGGTGCCGTTGATGTGAGGAGCGCTCCGTACCTTGGTATCTTCTCTATAGTAGGCGCCCTTGTCGGCAGCTACTTCTTTGCATCAATCCCTAAGAAAACAGCGAGAATCGTGGTGCTTCCACTTCTCTTTGTCGGCATCTACCTCTCTATCCGGGGCGAGCCGGAAGAAATACCACCCAAAAGCGGGAGCGCGAGCTGGATGCACGTTTCGGGTGTGGGCTTCATCATAGGTGCCTACATCGGGATCCTCGGCATAGCCTCCACGCTCGTAGTGATAGCCGCTTTGAGGGCCTTTTTCGGAATGGACACGCTTAGGGCCAACGGAACGGCCAAGGCGATAATATTCGCCAACGATCTCGTTGCTGCCCTCGTCTACGAGCTGTGAGGGAAAATCAATGGCGAACTGCTTCTCCCGATACTCATCCCGGTATGCCTGGGGGCGTGGCTCGGCGCCAGGGTTGCCCTAAAGCTTGGAAGCGAGAGGCTCCGCTGGGTTTATCTTATCTTCGGTTCCGCAACTGCCTTAAAGCTTCTGAGTGAACTCGTTTGAGGGGGAGAATGGGGAATATTCACCTCATCTACAAACGCATTCCGAACAGGGTTCTTGAGCGTGAAGACGAGGTCATAGCAGATTTTGGAAACATCGTTGTTGCAAAGTCGGAGTTTTCGGGCATGCTTGCCCCCCTTCTTGTGAACGGAGTTAAGGTCATAGACAACGGCTATAGGATGGTGTACTTCGCTTTCATCGGGGAAAACTATGACATCCTCAAGATTTACGATGAGGACGGGAACTTTAAGGGACTTTACATCGACGTTTTAGCTTACACGAAGAGGTACAGGAACACGATTGAGATGCTTGACCTGTTTTTAGATATCTTCGTCTTCCCCAATGGAGAGGCCTTCCTCCTCGACGAGGACGAGATTGAGATGGCGCTCAACTACGGGCTGATTGATAAGAGAACCTTTGACTTTGCATACTCGATGGCTGGTGAGATACTCGAAAAGCTTAAGCGAGGCGATTTCCCGCCGGAAATAGTTTGGAAGTACGACTGGAGGGATTAGAATGAAGTTCCTCAAGGAGACCAAGGATGGCGTTCTGCTCCTGATCCACGTCCAGCCGAAGGCTAAGAAGAACGCGATTGAAGGGGTAGATGAGTGGCGCGGGAGGCTGAAAGTAAGGATAGCGGCACCGCCAGTTGAAGGCAAGGCGAACAAGGAAGTCGTGAAGTTCTTCTCGAAGCTCCTTGGAGCGGAGATCAGCATAGTCAGGGGAGAGACGAGCAGGGAGAAAGACCTGCTTGTAAAGGGGCTGGGTGTGGAGGAAGTTAGGAAGAAGCTGGGTATTTAGCAGCATGAATATGCAGAGTTTTTTCAAATACCTTCTCCCCAGCTTTAAACTCCGAAGCGTTAGGGTGGAACTCTACATAGACAGCTTTACCTGGCTAATACTACAATGAATCGGCCCGAACTCCAGTGTACAGGCATATTCTGGTCTAAACGTCCAAATACTAAGAAGAACATCCTGTTCCAGATAAAACTTATATTGATGAAATTGTCGTCACCTATTGGTGGTGGTCATGAAAAAGCTAACCCTTGCCGAAGCCAGTGCAATACTCATCGGGACTCAAATAGGGGCCGGTGTTCTGGGTCTGCCTTCGGCTTTCAAGGAGGCTGGAATAGCTGGAGTTGGAGTCATAGTTGCCGTTGGAGTTCTAACTCTCCTTACAGCGCTTTTCATCCTCGAACTTGCAGTTCAGAGGGGAGGCACCATGACTTCCCTCGCAAGGGAGACCCTCGGTGAGGTCGGGGGCTGGCTGATGCTCGTGAGCATTTCTGTTCTGAGCTACGGTGCCCTAATAGCTTACATAGCGGGCAGCGGGGAGATAATTTCATCCCTAACCGGTCTGAACACTACAGTGGGTTCTCTCATCTTCTGGGGAGTTATGAGCTGGATCATCCTCATGGGGCTCAAGGCCTCTGGAGAAGTGGAGCTGGGGCTAAACTTCCTACTCCTCGGCGCCCTGAGCATGGCGGTGGCTCTAATGCTTCCAAAAGCCGCTCCTCAAAATCTGAAAAACTTTGACGGAGGGGCTCTCATTTCCGGTGTTGGAGTTGCGATATTCGCCTACGTCAGTCACATGGTAGTGCCTGAGATGTACCGCGGGCTTGGGGACGCTGAGAAGACCAAGAAGGCCGTCTTAGTGGGATATCTTGTCCCGATGGTGTTCTACGCACTCTTCGTTGTGGCGTTTGTGGGAGCTCTCGGCAGAGGTACCCCGGAACTGGCAACTGCGGCGCTTGAGGACTATTACGGCAACCTGGGGAAGGTACTCGGGCTTCTCCTCCCCCTGGCAGCGATAAGCACGAGCTTCATCGGAATAGGACTTGCCCAGATGGACAACCTCCGGGAGGCACTAAACCTCGACAAAAGGACATCATGGGTGCTGACGGTGGTACCACCGCTCATAGTCTACTTTGCGGGACTAAAGAGCTTTATAAGTGCTCTATGGCTGGCCGGAACTTTCGGAGGTCTCCTTTACGCGGGGATCCTGCCAGTGCTCATGTATGTGAAGTCAAGGGACAGTTGGTCACCAAAGTGTGTTAAGATCCCACATGAGGTAGCTTACTTTGTTGGGACGCTGTTTTTCCTGGTTTTCGTTTACTCTCTGGTCTCGGTGATCTGAGATTTATTCACTCCTCACTTTTTGTTTCTCCTAAAAGATATCGGAGAGGGACTTTTATAGGAGAGGCCCGGATTTAGTCTTTCTTAGCCCTCAGCTCCCCTTTGAGGCGGAGGTACTCCTCCCTTGAGATCGGAAAGCTCTTCGATGATTTGAGGGAGGGAGTTAATAAACTTAGCCTGTTCTCTGAAAACTCTGTCCGGGTTTTGCTTGAGCATGAGACGTAGAGGCGGATGAACTCGAGCCTCTCTTTTAGATCACGCTTTGAAGGGAATGCCGAAGCCCATTCTTCTGGAGTACCCATCCAATAGCCCCCTGGTTAGGTGTTCTCTAAAAAGCTCATAAAGGTAGTAGGCGTCTTCAACATCTTTATCGCTTCCAAGATAGAGCTTGTATGCTATCTGAAGTTCAATGAGAGAAATGTGCGAAGTCTTCCCATTTAACAGAACAAGTTTTCGCTTTTTCAAGGCCTCCTTATGGGGCCACTCTTTTGAAAACTTCAGCTCTGCGTTCAGGATTATCCACCTTCCCTATTATTCGAATCGGCATGCTTTCATCCAGCACCTCATGTAAGCCTTCACAGTTTTTGAGGTTTATGAATTCGAAGCCATTCTCTTTTTATGAGTGGCCGGCATTTCAAGGAAAAAGTGTTGAATGGAAACATGAAAAGGCCTGTTACCTCACTTCAGAATCCCCAAGCTCCTGTTCGTCTTCTTTATGCTCTCCCACCTGTCGGCCATCTCAAACATCGCCCTTATGGCATCCACGTTCTCCGGAACAACGTCGCTCTCCTGGTGGACGGCCTGGATGTAGAAGAGCCTGTTGCCCTTCACGCTTATGCTCTCCTTCCAGACTGCTATCTCGTAGAGGTTGTTCCACTCGCGGTGGAGATCCCTTGCGAACTCTATGAGCTGGGCTGTGCTGTCAAAACCTTTTTCCTTCTCAAAGAGCAGAACCCTGGTAGTGTTCTCAAAGATATCTATCACGTCCTCTCTCGTTATCGGCTTCTTGAGTTCTATCATAATGCTGTGGACGTGCATGAGTGTAGTAGGCACGACGAAGGCCATCGTCTCGATGTTTATCGGAATGACCGTCTGAACGTCCGGCCCATGGTGGGAAGGAACCTCAACCGTGGGCTTTATGGCGTTGACCGGGCCGCGCTTGGAGTCGTTTGGATCCGCAGCTCTCCTAATCATGACGGCGTAGACGTAGCCGATGTAGTCTTGGAGGGCCGAGAGAGTCCTCGTTAAGCCCGTCGTGTTGCAGGAGACAACGCGGACATAGTCCTTTCCGAGGGCCTTCTCGTAGTTGGCTTGGGAAACGAATGAGACCTGAGCAACCTCTGCCTTCTCCCCGCCCTGGAAGATCGCCTTAACTCCGGCCTTTTCGTAGAGGGCCTTGTTCTTCGCGCCCATCCCGCCCGGGGTGGCGTCAACGATTACGTCAACCTTCTCCAAGAGGTCGTTGAGCGTTCCAGCAACCTCAAAGCCCGCCTTCTCGAACCTCGGCATGAACTCCTCGCTCGCGGCATAGACTGTAATTCCTCTTTCCTTTGCCAAATAAGCCTCGAAATCGGGCTTTGTCTTTGTGACACCAACGAGCTCCATGTCGTCCTGTTTTGAGATTGCATAAGCAACGCGCTTTCCTATGGTCCCGTAACCGTTTATTCCGACTTTCACCTTCATGCTACCACCCAACAGTTTTATGACTGTAAAATACTTAAGGCTTGCTTTCACTCCTGGTGAAAAGTATGTACTCTGGACTAAAATTTTAGCACGAACATGGAAATCAGTTAAGGCTTCCCAAACCCTGTGGCCCTTAGACAATCCAAGGCCTCCTAATGAAATGAAGTAAAAAAGCGAAAAAAACATAAAGGGGGCGTCGAATAAACACTCATCCAGGCTCAGTGCTCTAAACTCTCTAAGAACTGACGCCACATGGAGTGGATGTTATGATTCCGAAGGAAGTCATGAGGATTATTGAGGAAATGCGACTTGAAAGGATCCGCGGGGCCAGCTATCTCGCCAAAAAAGGTGCAGAGGCTTACCTGCTGCTTTCTGAGCTTCTCCAGGGCGATGAACTCAAAGAAGCCATCCGGGAAGTGGGGAGGGAAATAAGGGCGGTGAATCCGTCAATGGCATCGTTGTACAACCTTTCGCGCTTCATCCCTATAACGGGAGATCCGAAAACCGTGAGGATGAAGGCAGAGGAGTTTGTCCGTCTTAGTGAAGAGGCTAGAAAGGAGATTGGAAACATAGGAAGCGAGCTCATAGATGAAAACGAGGTTATAATAACTCACTCATTTTCTTCCGCAGTCCTGGAAATCCTGAAAAATGCACTTAGGAAGGGAAAACGCTTTAAAGTAATTCTTACCGAGAGCTCTCCTGACTACGAGGGTCTCCACCTTTCAAAGGAGCTTGATGCCCTCGGCGTGCCTTTTGAGGTGATTACCGACGCCCAAATCGGCCTTTTTGCTGAAAAAGCTACCCTCGCTCTGGTGGGTGCAGACAGCGTAACAAAGGATGGGGCCGTTGTCAACAAGGCGGGTACCAAGTTACTTGCCCTCGCCTGCCATGATGCCGGAGTTCCTTTTTATGTTGCGGCGGAAAGCTTCAAGATGCACCCAGAGGCGGACGCAAAAGATGTTGAGTTGATGGAGAGGCCATATTCACGTCAGGGTTATCGCGTCAGGAACTACCTATTCGATATAACGCCATGGAAGTATATTCGTGGGATAATAACAGAACTCGGGATCCTGGTGCCTCCAAAAGAAATATGAAAGCCTTCTAAGGTGGAAATCTTGAAAAGAAGAGAAGGATTCAGATTTGGTGCACAAGCCACATCAGGGCTCCCTTGATAAATGGCCAGTTGCTCTCCCATAAGCGTGGCCACTAAAATCTCCGCAAATTCTAAAAACATCGCCGCACAAAACCATGCGGTGGTCAAAATGTCCATTACCACAAAAACCGGAGACAAAGGCCTGACAGGCCTCTTCACAGGCGACCGCGTGGCCAAGTTCTCGCCGATTATGGAAGCCAACGGGACGATAGACGAGCTGGACAGCTTTATTGGTGAGGCGAAGCACCACGTTCCGGAGGAGATGGTCGAAATCCTTGAGAGAGTCCAGGTTCAGCTCTACGACCTCATGGCCGAGCTGGCGAGCAAGGGCAAATACGCGAAGGTCGGCGAGGAAGATGTGAAGTGGCTCGAAGGGCTCATCCATAAATACGAGGAAGAAGTCCAGCTTAAGTCCTTCGTCCTGCCTGGTTCTACAATAGCCAGCGCCAAGCTCGATGTCTGCAGGACAATAGCTAGGAGGGCTGAGAGGAGAGTTGCGAAGCTCGTCCTTGACTATGGGTTCGGCCAGAACGCACTCGTCTACCTTAACAGGCTCAGCGATCTGCTCTACATAATGGCAAGGGCGATTGAGAAGAGAGAGGGGAAGATAAAAAAAGTGGGCTGATCAGGCCGCTTCTGCTATTTTTGCTTTTTCCGGGATGTTCTTTTCTACCACTGAGCCCTCTTCCAGTATTGTCCCATAGCGGAGGTAGTAGTAGACCGTCACTGTAATGCCGAGCGTTCCGGAAACTAGAAACATCACCCAGGCCGGGACATAATCGAGGGCTGTGCCAACCACGGCCATTCCAATTGGTATCATCGCCCCCACTATGAGGTCGAAGACGGAGAATATCCTCCCCCTGAGCTCGCTCGGTATTGCCCTCTGGACTTTCGTGACTATGGGCACGTTGATGAGCGCGTTGAACACCCCGTCCACGACGTTGAGCGTCATGAAGATGGCGAAGAGCTCTCCGGTACTTAAGGTAACCAGAGGTGATATGAGGAACGCCAGCACGAGCACGAGGCCGAGCTGGACGAAAAGGCCCTTGAACAGGAAGTTTTCCGCCTTATTGCCGAGCTTTGCCATTATGAGGACGTTTCCAGCGAGCATGCCCACCATGAACGCCGTCTGGAGGAAGCCGAACCACTGGCTCGAGAAGGCCAGCTCCACCCTGTAGACGTAGGGGAGGGCAACTGCAAAGACAGGGTTGAGGAGGAAGTTTATGAAGAGGGCGTAGCTGAGGAGCACCTTGAGGTAGGTGCTCGAGCGGAGGAAGTTAACGCCTTCCCTAAGGTCTTCAACGACCTCGCCGAGGGACTCTATTTTTCTTGATGTCCACTCGTAACGAATGAACGCCTCGAAAAGACCGGAGCCGAAGAAGCTGACTGCGTTGATTAGAATGGCCAGCTTAATCCCGCCGAAGGCGTAGATTATTCCGCCGAGGGCCGGGCCGATTATTCTCGCCACAACTCCAAAGCTCTGGAGGAGGGAGTTGGCGGAGGCAAGCTCCTCCTCGCTGACCAAGTCAGGATACATGGCCCCCGTAGCGGCGCCGAAGAACGTCCCCATGATGCTCATGAGAATCTGTACAACTAAAAGCTCCCTGATGCCGAGAAGCCCGAAGCCGATGACCGCGAAGAGGAGAAGGCCCCTGACTATGTCTAACCACACCATTAGGTTTTTCCTGTTGTAGCGGTCCCCAACGACACCCGCAATCGGCGAGAGGAGCGCCCTAGGGAGTATCTCCGCTATTATGAAAAGGCTCATCATAGAGCCGCTCTTCGTCTGATCCAGCACGTAGAGCGGTAAGGCCACATCCTGCACCGCCCAGCCGAGTTGGGAAACAAAGCGTCCCACCGCGAAAAGCCAGAAGTCCCTGTTGAATCTCATGGTCTCTCCCCCTTTCCCCACCTGCTAATGACTCTTGCCTGCTCACTCCCCTTCTACCTTCCGCGCAGAAGTGAGCAAAAAAGAAAGCTAGACCCTCCTTACCACCACGCTCCCGTTCACCGTGCTGACCTTAACTTCGAACTCGCCCGTGCCGATGACCGGGTTCTCGGGGTCAATGCCCTCGAAGGTTATAGCTCCATTCACTCGGCTCGCTTTTATCCTCGCGTCGCAGAAGTCGGAGAGGACAAGGGTAATGCTCCCGTTCACGGTGCTTATCTTTGCGTTTCCCTCAAGCTCCTCTATCTCAAGCTCGATCGGGCCGTTGACGCTGCCAGCCTTCAAGGATTTTGCGAGCGTTAAGTGGGCCCTTACCCTCCCGTTCACATTGCTTATCTCCCCCGCCTCACAGTTTTCAAGCTCTATCCTGCCGTTAACCGTGGAGACCTTCTCGAAGGAGACGTTTTTTGCCCTTATCTCGCCGTTCACGGTGGAGGCCCTAACGGTGGCTTTCCTCGGCACCTTCACGGCAATCTCGGCCCAGCCGCTTTTCCCGAGAAGGTTGAAGAACCTCTTCTTCGGCTCCTCCCTGATGACGAGCCTCTCCCCTTTCTGCTCGACTTCCACTTCGGCCTCCCCGTGTATGGTATAGCTTAATTCCACGTGGTCGTTCTCCCAACCCTCGATATCAAGCCGGCCGTTCACGGCGGATATCTCAACCATCTTCACGTTTTCAAAGATCATGGTCATCACTTCCACAGACCTTTACCTTAACAACCCCTCCATTGTGTGCCACAAGCCTTAGGGGATGCTTTCCGTCCTCGAAAAGCCCATCTTCAACCCCTTCCAGACTTACAACCCCCCCATTCTGCTCAACGTTCAGGGAAACGTCCCCATCCTCCGGAATGCAGATTTCCAGCATGCCGCTCATGGCCGTCCCATCAAAGCTCCCTTCAACCCTCTCAAACCTGAGAGAGGCAGTCCCCGCGAGCACCATCGCGGAAGCCTTTTCAAGGACGTTTACTGAGCCTTTTACAGTTGAAGCGACCGAAATGAGCTCCCCTATGATGCATTCCCTCAGTTCTGCCGTGCATTCTCCTGGGGCGAGGCTCTTAAAGCGGACTCGCTCCGCGTACACTCTCCCCCTCTTCATCCCAACGGACACGGGAAGATTCTGTGGAACGCGGAGTTCGAGGGGCTCGAGCGTCCTGTCCCTTTTCAAGGCCTTTTTAAGCTTCCAGATTGCCTTGTAGTCCACGCGGAGCTCCCCGTCCTTGAAGTCCAGCTTAATTGCCCTCTCCGTGCCGGGGTTCAGCTCCACGTAGTCCTTTTCCCAGCCGGTTACTCTAAGGTCAACATCCACGAGCTTCATCCAGACCTCTTCAACACCCTCAAACCTCACAGCCACCCCTCCGAAACAAAGTCAAAGAGGGGCCTCTCGACCCCCGTATATCTCTCTTCCTGCTTCTCCCGCTCTGGCTCCAAGACCATCACCCCAGGTACCTCATTAGCTCGTCTATGAGATCCTTAACGCGCGCGTTGAGTTTGGCCCTGTCTATGCCGAGACCTTCAACCATCTCAACGCCCTGCTCCTCCACTATCTCCTTGGCCTTCCTTAGGACGAGGTCGCAGGCCTCTCTGCTCTCAATAGTGTGGGTTTTCCCTCCAACGCGGATTCTCACCGTCCCGTCGCGGGCCGAGATTACAACGTCCTCTATCCTCAGCTTTGCCTTTCCCCTTCCCACCGTTACGGAGATATCGCCCGAGCGGAGGGAAACGGTCTCGCCGAGGCTCAGCACTTCATCGCCGCTCCTGTAGGTCACCCTGTCCCCGGAAACCTCTATCGTGTACTCCTCCGTCTGGATGGTCAACCTTTCACCAAATCTGGTGAGCTGGAAGCCGTTGGTGAGCTCCCTGATTGTGAGCATCTCCCCCTTTGGCTTCCATCTCCTGCCATCGCGGAACCTCATGGGGCCTACCTTCACCTCCTCCCCCGCTGGAGTGCTTATGACCTCCACAAAGGGCACCTTCACGTACTCGAAGCCGTTGCCCTCGTAGACCTTCACTATCCCAAGGTCAACGACGCTCGCCTTGTTCTTGTCACGGTAGATCCTGTCGGGATTAATCAGCTCGTTCGCCCTCTTGACGAATCCTGGATCAGGGGAAGTCTTCTTTTCGGCGATCTTTTCCGAAGTCCACACCGCAACGGGAGATAGGAGCTTTCTCGTGATCTTTCCGATTGGAGTTTCTGCTTCGACCGTGAGGTCGCCGTCGATTATCCAGCCCACCAGCTTCCTCCCGAAATTCACTGGGTAGGCCTTACCGCTCCCCCTGAGCTTAACCTCGCCGAAGGAGACACCACTGAACTCGTAGGCCTTCTTCTCGACCTTCCAATCGACCCTTCTCTCGTCGAACTTGGATAAAAGGAGACCCGCTATTGTGAGAACGACCGCGTAGGCGAAGGCCGTGCCCGCTGTTATCGTTGCGTTCTCGCCTGTGAACGTCTCCGAAAGTCCAAGCCACTTCCCGAAGAACAGGAAGACACTCGTCCAGAAAGCTCCCTTAGCTAAAGCAAAGACTATTCCGCTTATCGTTACCCCGAACCACTTGCCGACGCTCAGGAGCTCGAATGCGAAGATTAGCGCGATTATCGCGTACACCATGTAGTCGTTGTAGGCCTTAAGCTTCAGCGGCCCTTTGAAGAGCCAGACGATTATCAATAGAGCCGTGAGCGCCTTCAGGTATTCTGCGACCTTAAACCTGAGACTTTTTTCTTCATGGAAACCAAGCCCGTAAATCATTCTTCCACCTCCTCAAGGGCAGTTATAATCTCGAGCAAGCGCAAAAACAAACGCCCGTTAGATGAGAGCTCGTACTTCTCCCCCTTCTTCACCATTCCAGTCTTCACGAGGAGCTTGAGGTGGTGAGAAACAGTCGGACTCTCGACTCCCAAGGTCTCCTTGATCTCCTTGAATCCCATTGGCCCCTCCGTCAGCATTTTTAGTATCCTTATCCTGTCGGGGTTGGCGAGAGCCTTGAGGGTTTTTGCAGCCTTTTCCTCGTCTATCCCAGGTAGGGCCCCTCCCTCAAGCCGCTTTTTGAGGCGGGCCTTTATAGAGAGCATTAGCTCGTCAACGGGATCAATGCTCTCCTCAAGCACCTCCAGCCTCTTTTTCAGCTCCTCCAGCTGGGTTCTCAAGTCCTCCATGCTACCACCGGGTACAGAGTTTTGTAGTACAATTTTCTGTACTCAACTAGCGCGATAGGTATATAAAAATTTATCGGTTGGGACTGACGTATGAGTTCACACTTTTGGCCAGCAAACGTTATTAACACTTCAAAAAACGATACTCAAAGGCGTCTGGTGATGAAAATGGGAAAGCGAGGGTTTTTTGAACGAGTGGGGAAGTTCATTGTGATATTATGGCTCGTCCTGAGCATGCTTTCAATCAACCTGCTCCAGTCGGGGAGTTCCACGCATCAACAAAACATTGGTGAGATTGGGACAAAATACCCGGAGGAAGTAAGTAGTAAGGAGCTCCAAATAATAAACGGTACCGGGGACATGGCCCCCATTGAAACCGAACCCATTGAACCTCCCTACTCAAACCTCGAAATTCAAGCCTTTAAAGCCGAACGGGTTCTGATTGAAGATTTCCCCTACTTAAACTCAAATTACGGCCTGCTTCTTATAAGGGGAGTTGACCTGAACGATCCTGAAACGTTTGAGGCTTACCAGAGATTTAAGAATCAGCTCCCCCCATCATTCACAGTTTTCTCGTATTACGACTTGGTTTCCCAATTAAAGGAGGACTCCTCCATTGCCGCCACTAACCTCACGGTTTTTGCCGCAAACACCACTCATGTTATATACAACGCGCTACTCTCTGCGAACAGAACATACGGAACCTATCTGGAGGAGAGCAAACAAATTGCCCCCCTGGCCAATGCTTTGGGGGGGACAATACCAGAATTACTGAAGATGAGAGAAGAGCTCTCAAAGAACCTTAGCTCAACTCAGCGGACGATTCTTGACATCAAAAGCGCCATACAAACCGCCGATAGGATTTACCCCGACCTTCACGAAAATCTAAGCGCAACGAAGAATAAAGTTCAGAGAACCTCAATCGCATTCGAAAAGCTTCACGAGGATGTGTACTCCATTAGACACGAGTACTTCATAATTTATCTCCGCTCCATGTATACCTACAACTTCCTGAGAAACACTCTCAAGGCATACGAAAGAGGAGTTCTGCCACCATGTCTCGCGGGGGAAGTGTGCGTGCAAACTGGCATGGATGAAGATTTCTTGTATGCAGTTTTTTATGCAACCCTCCCCGCCTACAGGAGGTACGGCTACGATGGAATAACTGACACTTTGCTGGCGAACTTTACGGTTACATGGGTGGTGGAAAACCAGAGCGATGACCTCAGGAAGATGCTTGCTGAGAGCTTTGGAGAGCTGTTTTATGAGAAGGTAGTTAGCATAGACAGCGCTCACGGAAACAATCTAACAATACTCAAATCTGGCTCGTACGACTCCAGTGTGGTGTATAAGCTCGTAGATAACCTAACGATGAGCGTTCTGGAGGAACTGCCGAATAAGATAAGCAACTCGGAGGGCAGTTATTATCTCCCCAGCATTGGTACCGTCGATGCCAGCACTTTTTCTGCATTTCTCCAGGAAGCAATTTCCCTGGGGGAGAACCCCGCGTCCCCGGAATTAAACTCAGCACTTCTGAAACTACTACCGCTGCTCCCGGACCCCCCATCAAAGGAACTTGCAGCTATGCTGCTCGGAAATGAGACCGCTTCAGACATCGAAAAGCGCCTTCTAAGCAAAAAGATTGAAGAGATATTGCCCCCCACCATATCGAACCTCTCTGAGGCAATCGCCGCTGCCGTTGTAGACTATGAGACGAGCATTGGATACTCGGGGGGACTGAGGGATGACCCCGAAGCTCTAAAAGAAATTCTGGTGAGGGTTGTTGATATCGCTGGAATAGCCTCTCCGGAAGACGTCGAAAAAGTGCTCTCAGAAGACACAACGGAAATTCTCAAGGAAAGGATGAAGGTTGATGCAGAGCTCCTTTTGACGCAAAGGGGAATCGAAACAACGGAGGAGCTCCTTTCAGCAATAGTGGATTCCATTATCAGCACCCCCACAGAAAAAGTTTCAAAAGACACTATAACTGAAATTTCCGCAGACGTAATCTCCAGAGTGTATGGAGAAGATTCATCCAAAATAGTAAAGGCTCTATATGAGGTGTCTTCACCCGAAGACGCCGCCAAGAAGATTTTCTCAGAATGGGTCAGAGAAGAAACAAGTTCCGTGCAAGTTGGGCAGATTGTGGGAGCCCTCTCGCAAGCCCTTGAAGAAATTCCCAACATATACCCCCTTAGTCCTGAAGAGCTTAAAGCCATGACAATTGAAATCTTCAAAAAAGCTATCTCGGACGACACTGTGATAATTTACGGCACTCCAGTGCGCATCCCCACGGAAAAATTGTCAGAAGTCGGCTGGGAACTGAAGGACATCCCAGACTCAATAGACAGCCGTGAAGCTGAAAACATCGCCGAGATTATTTACTCGGAATTGGTCAAAGCTCATGAATCGGACATTTCGGCCCTCAAATCCAACGACAACAGAAGCATGAGCGTGATTCTCAACCACTATGGCACTCTGGAAACCCCTGAAGAAATGGAGGAAATGACGAAAGTCAAGACCCTTGCGCTGGCCGAGTTTAGGGGAGTTTCGCCCTCAGCAGAAGTTTCCCTCCTCCACTTTGAAAACCACGTTAATACCTATAATGACCCGGTTGGGTGGAGGGTTCCGCTCTATGCTCTCATACTGGGTTTTGTGGCCTTTCTCCTTCTCACCGGGTTTTCCTTCGTGAAGTCACTTACAGCCCTACTGAGCATCGGAGCCGGGCTCTCCCTTGGACTTGCCCTCTCGAGCAGATTCTTGACCAGCTACTGGCCATCATCCCTGTCCGCAGCCCTGATGGTGGGACTTGGGTACCTCATCGCTGGAGTGTACTTCGAGGAATTCAGGGAAAAGATTGCAGGGTACGAGGATGGAAATCCCTACGTGAGCTATGGAGCTTTGAGGGTCTCCATTGTTGCCGCGGGAGCTTTAATCCCAGCCTTTGGAATGTTAGCGGTCAACAACGTCCCTGCTATAAGAGAGATGGGAATCTCCGGCATTTTCACAACTTTGACAATCCTCGCCTCCCTTTGGACGATACTTCCGTCCACAGCAGCCCTTATAGGAGACAAAATGCTGTTCTGGTGGCCGAGGAGCGGCGAGAGCGTGCTCGAGCCTCCAAAATACATCGAGCTAAAAGAATTTAGCATGAGCAGGGCTGTTGGAGTCATTGCCATAGCAATAATCCTTCTGGCTCCTTCCCTTCTCCTTTTGAGCTCATTCGCCCCGGGAGAGGAAGGATACATCTCAGGTGAGTTACCCGCTGGAAACGAGCTCTACGCGATACTGAACCTGGATGGAAGTCTGGAATCGAAACTCGGACTCTTAAACTCAATCACTGGCGATCTAAAAGAAATTCCGGGCATCAGCGGAGTCTACACTCTCACGAGCCCCTACGGAATCCCAATCAATGCTCCCCTCCAGACTCTGGTAGAGCTTGGAGGTGGGCGTTACATATCCCAGAACGGCTCCTCCGTGGTCATTGTGATGACTACCGAAGATTCAGCGGACATAGAGCTCGTAGACCGTGTAAGGGAAGCATTAGCAGAGAACAGAGCCGATGAAATAAAGGGCTTAATGCTCGGGGGCAGATACGTTGCAGAGAAGGAGCTCTCAGATGCTACACAGAATGCACTGCTGAAGGCCGCAATTTTATCCCTGATAGCTGGTGGCCTCCTACTGTCTGTGCTCTACGGGATCCGGCTGGGGACGATACCGCTGGTAATCGCATCCACGGGAGCATCGGCGTTCATTGTCGCCCTAATTTCCCTCCTGCTCAGAGATTTCCTCCAGATTTCCCACTGGATTGTGGTTTTAGCAATGACCTTAGCACTCTTCGGCACCATCCCCCTTCTGGGGGCCCTGCTCGAAGGGAGGAGGGGGCTAACTTTTGGAGCAATCGTCGGTGCACCGTTGCTTTCCGCAGGGGTCATGGGGGTTCTATCACCAATCGGACTGGCAAGCGGACTGGCGCTAGTGATTTCAGGATTTGTCCTTTACCTCCTAATCACCTTCCCCAAGGGGGAGGAGTGAACGGGAGTACACTTTTAAACTTTTTTTCGAATGTGCGCACATGAACATACCAGAGATGCTCGCCCTTATAGCGGCAGGATACGTCCTCAAGCTCATCATAAGGAGGGACCAAGCCTTCGAATACCTAAGGCAGTTTATAAACAACGTTCTTCTCACGCTCTTCGTGTTCGGCAACGTGGCGAGCAAAGACCTCGAATACCTCCTTCAGATAAAAATGGTGTTCATCTACGTTTTCATCGTCATTGGAATAAGCCTCGGCTTCTCCTACATCTACGGGCGCTTCGTCTTAAAAAACGATCCATGGGCCGGGGCACTGATGGTCCTCTCGGTTCACCCCAACACCGCCGCCCTCGGATTCCCCATAGCGAGCCTATTCCTGGATGACATAACTCCCGCCGTCCTCTACTCGACCACAAACAGCCTCATCGTAATCCCCCTCGTCACTTTCATAGCGGCGCACTATTCAACCGGGGGCGCTTCGATAAAGGGGAGCCTCAGGAAGGCCCTAAAGTTCCCACCGACCGTTGCCAACCTGTTAGCCCTCGGCCTCGTGATTGCTGGGGTTCACCTTCCCGGATGGTTCATCGGGCCCATAAAAGCAATCGGCTGGTGGAGCATGCCCCTGCTCCTTGTGTACTTCGGCTCCCGCATAACGCTGAGAAAGTTCGACTTCAGAAAGTTCCTCGAGGTCGGCACTTTCAGGATAGTCGTTCCGTTCATCTTCGTCTTCGCAACCCTAAGAAACGCAGAGCCCCACGTATTCTACTCAGTCCTCGTTGAGGCCTCCATGCCCCCCGCCATAGCTGCAAACGGAATTCTTGCCCAGTACCGGCTGAAGGCAGAGGAGGCGATAAGCGTCACCTTCGTGCTCACGCTTCTCGTCCTGGGGCTGTTCATCCTCCTGAAAGCACTTCTCTGACCGATGTCTTTTTCAACCTTTCCAGGGACTTCTTAACGGTGGTAATATGGAGCGCGTCGTGGAAATTCTAAAGGAAATACTTGAGGTGCCCTCCCCAACGGGCTACACGAAAGAGGTTTTGGAGCACATAAGGAAACTTCTGGCCGAGAACGGAATAGAGAGCCACTACACAAACAAGGGAGCCCTGATAGCGGGCAACCATCCCGAGCCCGAGCTTGTGATTGCAGCACACGTTGATACCCTCGGTGCTATGGTGAAGGGAATCCTCCCCAATGGACACCTCAGCTTCACCAGAATCGGCGGCCTCCTCCTGCCTGCTTTCGAAGGAGAGTACTGCACCATAATCACCCGCTCAGGAAAGCGCTACCGCGGTACCCTACTCCTCAAGAACCCGAGCGTCCACGTGAACAAAGACGCCGCAAAAAAGGAGAGAACAGAGGAGAACATGTACATCCGCCTCGATGCAGAGGTCGAGAAGAAGGAAGATACAGAAAAGCTCGGCATAAGGCCCGGCGACTTTATTGCCTTTGACGCGAAGTTCGAATACGTGAACGGCTTCGTGAAGGCCCACTTTTTGGACGACAAGGCGAGCGTCGCGGTTCTCATTGACCTCATGCTCGAACTCGGTGCCGAAACTCTCGAAAAGCTCCCGGTGGCGTTCTTTTTCTCGCCCTACGAGGAAGTCGGCCACGGTGGCTCGGCGGGCTATCCCAAGAGCACGAAAGAGCTCCTTGTCGTCGATATGGGCGTCGTCGGGGAGGGGACTGCAGGAAAGGAGACGGCCGTCTCGATAGCAGCCAAAGATTCGAGCGGCCCCTACGACTACGAGATGACTACAAAGCTCATCGAGCTCGCCGAGAAGAGGGAAATCCCCCACACTGTTGATGTCTTCCCCTACTACGGCTCCGATGGAAGCGCGGCCTTGAGGGCCGGATGGGACTTTAAGGTTGCCCTCATCGGCCAGGGAGTTCACGCGAGTCACGGAATGGAGAGGACGCACGTTAAGGGGATGTTAGCGACGAAGGATCTGATAAAAGCTTACATCGAGGAGAAGTTTGGGGTTTAGTTTTCCACTTCACGCTCTTTGCCCCTTTTACTGATCTTGAGTGGAGTCGTTATTATCAGATGCAAGTGTCCAAAGAGGTGTGGGGGGTGCAGACTCAATCGCCTTTATAAACCCCCATTACCCTCATTCCCCAGGTGAGAAAAATGGGGAGACCCGTCTTCCTTGGAAAGGCTTACATAAACTGGTGCGAGAAGTGCAACGTCCCGCTCACCGGTGACTCCTGCGCGGTTCACGGAAAGGAAGGAGTGTTCAGGCTAAACATCACTCCGCCCGGAGACCTGCGCTTCGCCTTTGAGAAAGACATTGAGTTCATCCGCTCAGTGTTCATGGAGCACTACGGCGTTGACATCGGCAAAATCCTTGAAGGGAAGATCGTCCTCCTCAACAAGCTCCCGAGCGAGGATGATGCCTACGAGATAATCCTCGACGGCTACGTTTTTGGCTACATCAAGTTCGACCCGCTTGAGCTGAAGTGGCATGCCGGACTAAAGGTAGAGGGAGCCATTGCCCTCTGGAAGCGCTTCGGAAAGAAGATGAGGAAGTGGATAGTCGTTGATAAGGGAGCTGTAGAGCCGATAAATAATGGTGCAAACTTAATGGCAGTGGGCGTCCTCGAAGCGGATCCGAGCATAAGGATTGGAGATGAGGTCATACTCGTCACCGAAGACGGGGAAGTCTTTGCCACCGGGATAGCAAAGAAGGACTACGATGCCCTGATGAGGGGCGAAAGGGGAACCGGCGTAAAGCCGAAGAGGCAGAAGACAATCAACTACCGCGAGGGCAAGAAGGCCACCATGGAGGATGTTCTGCGGGCGAACAGCATAGCACTTGAAGAGAAGGTCATGAAGAGCAGGGAGTTCATGAGAAGGGTAGCTAACAAGTACTCCGACCTTCCGAAGGCGGTCGCTTTCTCGGGCGGAAAGGACAGTTTGGCTGTTCTCGGTCTGGCGCTGGAGGAGTTTGGGAGTGATTTCACAGTCTTCTTCAACAACACGGGCATCGAGTTCCCTGAGACGGTTCAATACGTTGAAGAGTTGAGGAAAGAGCTTGAGCCTAAGGGGGTTAGGTTCATAGTAGCCGACGCCGGCGATGCCTTCTGGAGAGCTTTGTATGTCTTCTCACCGCCGGGGAGGGACTACCGCTGGTGCTGTAAGATTACGAAGCTCGGGCCGATCACGATGGCGATAAAGGAGAACTATCCGAAAGGCGTTCTAATGTTCATCGGCCAGAGGAAGTATGAGAGCATAAAACGCTTCAAGCAGCCGCGCGTGTGGAGGAACGAGTGGGTGCCGAACGAGATAGGGGCTTCCCCGATCTTCCACTGGAGGGCCATAGAGGTCTGGCTCTACATATTCAGCAGAAAGCTGAACTACAACCCGCTCTACGCTCGCGGTTTCGACAGAATTGGCTGCTTCCTCTGCCCGAGCGCTTCCCTGGCTGAATTCGAGAGGCTGAAGAGGGAGAAGCCCGAACTCTGGGAAAAGTGGAAGAGCGCGCTGGAGTACTGGGGGAGGCGCTTTAACCTTCCTGAGGAGTGGATGACCTACGGCTTCTGGCGCTGGAAGAGGCTCAGCAAGGGCGAAAAGTCAATAGCGCGGAAGCTGGGTGTTGATATTCCAGAAGAGCGCTCGTGGGAACCTGTAAAAGTCCAGATTCAAGAGACCGGCGATGGCTACGAGCTGACATTCAACACCGTCCTCAACAAGAAGAGGCTCCTTGAGGTGGCCCCAATCCTCGGAGAGGTGAAATTTGAGGGCGACATTATCAAGGCGGGGCAGGTCGAGTTCTTAACCGGCACGAGAACCGCCAGAGCTCCGAATGAAGAAGAGGCCTGGAGCGCCTACTACCTCGTCAAGAGGGCCTACGAGTGCGTTGGCTGTGGGGTCTGCGTCGGCAAATGTCCTGAAAATGCATTGAGCATCGATGAGAGGAGCAAGAAGATAGTCGTTGACTGGGACTCATGCATCCACTGCCGCGAGTGTATGGACGTCTGCCCGCTGTTGAAGATCAAGAACCCTGAGGAGGGGAGCCAGCTCTGATGGTAAAGTTGAGTTTAACAAAAACACTTAAATATGGTAAAGCTGAGTTATACACATGATGAAAGAGGTGCTCGAAGAGGTCATAGCAGAGTTTTGGGAGCTTGGACTCCCAGAGGTGAAGGAGAGGGAGCTTGCCCTGCCCACGAACCTCGACACTGCCCTCTCCGTCTTCGGTCTTAGGAGGGTGGGTAAGACCCACCTCCTCTATGCGACGATGAAGAGGCTCATGGAATCGGGGCTTCCTCTCAGGAGGCTTTTTTACGTTAACTTCGAGGACGAGAGACTAGTTGGAATGACGGCCAAGGATCTCTCCAGCATAGTTGAGCTCTATCACAAGCACAACCCCGGAGCCAGGGTTCTCTACCTTTTCCTTGACGAGGTGCAGGCTGTGGAGGGATGGGAAAAATTCGTGAGGCGGCTGGTGGAGAGGGGAAACTCCAGGGTTTTTCTAACGGGTTCCTCTTCAAAACTACTCTCGAAGGAGATTGCAACTTCCCTTAGGGGGAGAACGCTGTCGTTCCAGCTCTTTCCGCTGTCTTTTAGAGAATTCCTGGAGTTCAAGGGGTTTAAGCTGACATCTCCGTTAACCGAAGCCAGAAGGGGCCGGCTTTTTGCTTTCCTCGACGAATACGTCAGATACGGCGGTTTCCCAGGAATAGTGAATTATTCGCCTCTCCTAAAGATCAGAACGCTCCAGGAGTACCTCGACCTGATAGTTTACAGGGACTTGATCGAGAGGTACGGCGTTGAAAAAAGCTCCGCTATGAAGGCCTTAATAAGGGTTATAACAAGAAACTTTGTCAGGAAAACCTCGGTTAGAAAGCTCCACGGATTTCTGTCATCCATGGGGGTTAAACTAAGCAAGCCGACCGTCTACGAGTACTTCTCCTACCTTGAGGACGTCGGGTTCGTCGTTCCCGTTCGGAAGTATCACGGCAACACCGTTGAATCGCTTCGGAGCGCCCCAAAGCTCTATCTGGCAGATGTTGGATTTGCAGAGGCTCTTGGGGTGGAGGACTTCGGCTTCAGGCTGGAGAACATCGTTGCTGTTGAGCTCTTGAGGAGGAAGCACTACTCCGACCCATTAATCGCGGTTCATTACTGGGAAGGACGTGAGGGAGAAGTTGATTTCGTGGTTTCGAGGGGGCCAAAGGTTTCTGAGCTGATCCAGGTCAGCTGGAGCGTTGACGACCCAGAAACGAAGAGACGTGAGGTAAAGGCTCTGATCTCTGCTTCCAGGCATCTTGGGTGCGAGAATCTAAAGGTGATCACGTGGGATTACGAAGCCGTGGAAACCGTTGATGGAAAGAATATTGAATTCATACCCCTTTGGAAGTGGCTCCTTGGGGCAGGTTTATAAACCGTTTTCCCTTCTTCCCTTCCGGTGAGAGAAATGGAAGAGATGTTCGTATGTCCCGAATGCGGTAGCGAGAACGTTGAAGTCATCAGGGGGAGGGGAAGAGAGCTTACCCTTCGCTGTAACGACTGCGGCCACGTCTGGCACGTTACCCTTCCGAAGTTCAGGAAGGTTCCTCTCATTGTCAGCAAGCACGAGAGGAGCTTCAAGAGCGAGGCCGAGCTTCCGGAGGGTGAAGAAATAAAAGTGGGGGACATCGTCGAGACGGAGGACGATGAGGTCAGAATAACAGGGATAGAGCTAGAGGGGGACAAGAGGGTCGACAAGGCTAAGGTGGAAGAAGTCAAGACTCTCTGGGGCGAGAGCTTAACCTATCCGAAGGTCATAAAGGTCTCCATCTACCTTCCGAAGGGCATCACCCAAGCCTTTAAGGTGAAGGTGCCGAGGAGTGAGGAGTTCGTCGTTGGGGAAGTCCTGGAAGTCGGGGGCTACACCTTCAGGGTGGAGAAGATAAAGACGGAGAGGAAGATGCTCCACCACGGGAAGGCCAGGGCAGATGAAATCGTGGCCATAATGGGGCACCAGATTCCGAAGGCCAGAGCAAGAAGAAGCCTCGAGATATACAGGGGCTATGATAAGGAGCCGGAGTGAGTTCAAGAACTATACTCCCACTTTGGTGATGATGGTTTTTCCTTTTTGCTGACCCTTAGGGGAATGAAGAGCTTGGCCGCTGCTGAGTCTCCATTTCTATTTATTCCCAAAAACTTCGTGGATAGAGTTCGATTAAGTCCTGAACCGTTTCAAAATCCCTGTCTAAAGTAGCGAGCTTATCAGCCCCATTGTTGAGGGCCGTGGCTAGAATACGGGCGTCACTTGGGAGGAGACGGTATTTTTCTGCAAGAACAACAACATCATCCCAGTTAACATTTTCAGGAACTATCACAACATTGTACGATATCATCGTGGCCTTCACGTAGCTGTAAGCCTTTGAGATTAGGGATGGGTTAATTCTGCCAGTTTTCAGGTATTTTTTCATCGAACGACTTGAATTCAGTCCATATTCATCCTTTGCAAGCTTTCTTAAGGTAGTAAAAACAGCTTCATTAACTGCGGTGTCTGATGTCATTTTGGGAACTGCATTGGAGAGTGCTTCGGTGGCATATTCAGTGAGTTCTGTCTCGAAAATATAGTTGTAAAGGATGTTAGCGTCGATGTAAATCAAGACTCATACACCTCATCGGCATACTCGTCAAGCTCTTCGGCAGTTGCCTTGCCTCCGAATCCCGGCTTGATTTTTTGCAGGGTCTCTTTAATCTCTCTCTCAAGTTCTGCTTTCATAATGTCGATCTCGATTTTTTTCTTTAACCCTGGGGGGAGTGTCTTGAGGAATCCATACCTTTCTACAAATTCTGACATAGTTAATATTTTGGCAGTGGAGCTTAAATTCTTTCCTATCGAAATCCTTTTAAAGCCTGTCCCGGAATCGAGCATGCCCAAACTGGATGAACGATGAAGATTTCGGAGGGATGGAAAATGGCGAAGCCAAGCTACGTGAAGTTTGAGGTTCCCCAGGAGCTCGCTGAGAAGGCCCTTGAGGCCGTTGAGATCGCTCGCGACACCGGGAGGATAAGGAAGGGTACCAACGAGACCACCAAGGCCGTCGAGAGGGGCCAGGCCAAGCTCGTTATTATAGCTGAGGACGTTGACCCTGAGGAGATTGTTGCTCACCTCCCGCCGCTCTGCGAGGAGAAGGAGATCCCGTACGTCTACGTCCCGAGCAAGAAGGAGCTCGGAGCGGCCGCTGGCCTTGAGGTTCCTGCTGCCAGCGTTGCAATCATCGAGCCTGGCAAGGCCCGTGAGCTCGTTGAGGACATAGCCATGAAGGTTAAGGAGCTCATGAAGTGAGCTCCCCTCCCCTTTCCTTCACGAAAGGTTTAAGTTCACTCCTGCGAGTCATTAAGAGGTGTGAGGTATGAGCGACGAAGGATACCCCGCAGAGGTTATTGAGATCATTGCCAGAACTGGTGTGACCGGTGGCGTTACTCAGGTCAAAGTCAGGATACTTGAGGGCCAAGACAAAGGGCGCGTCATCAGAAGAAACGTCAAGGGACACGTTCGAGTTGG
>JASGLT010000041.1 GCA_030156945.1 Thermococcaceae archaeon | reverse complement strand
CTCGCCCTTGAAAGTCTCTACGATTTCACCCTTGACGCCGACCTCATTAAGAACGCGCTCCACGAGGGCCTTTGCCATTATCCAGTACTCCTCGCCGTTTTCAGTCTCCACTTTAACCTTTGCGTACTCGTATTCAGGGTGGGCCGCGACTGCAAGGTTGGCCGGCAGCGTCCAAGGGGTTGTAGTCCAGATGAGGAGGTACTCGTTCTCCTTCCCCTCAACAGGGAACTTGACGTAGATGCTTGGGTCCTTCCTTACCTTGTACTCTCCCCTTACTTCGTGCTCCGCCAAGGCAGTTTCACAGCGTGGGCACCAGTGGAGTACGCGCTTGTCCTTCTCAAGGAGGCCCTTTTCCCAGGCCCTCTTGAGCGTAAACCATCCTGATTCGATGTACTCGTTCTTTATCGTCATGTACGGATTGTCCCAGTCCATCCAGACGCCGAGCATCTTAAACTGCTCGGTCATTATCTTGAGGTTGTTGAGGGCGAACTCCTTGCACTTCTTGATGAAGTTCTCAACGCCTATCTCGGTCTCTATCTCCTTCTTTGTTTTCAGTCCGAGGGCCTGCTCGACCTTGACCTCTATGGGGAGGCCGTGCATGTCGAAGCCTGGCTGTCTCCTGACGTTGTAGCCCTGCATGCTCCTGAAGCGGATTATCATGTCCTTGATTATCTTGTTCCAGGCCGTACCGAGGTGGATTGCACCGCTGACGTACGGTGGCCCGTCGAGGAAGTAGTACTTCGGGCCGTTCTCCTTGAGCTTTTTCACCTTCTCGTAGGTGTTGTTCTCCTTCCAGAAGGCCTCTATCTTCTCCTCAAGCTTTCCTGGGTTGTACTCCCTAAACTCTGGCTCCCTGATCATGGAAAATCCCTCCAGAAATGATAGTCAAGACTAACCCAGAAGAGGGTCTCAAACCTCGAAACGGGCGAAGCGGAGGATAAAACACTCCCCCCTCATGGGTATCGGGCAAAGTTGGGAAGTCTGCTTATAAGGTTTTTGGATGGCTGGGCGATATGCTCGAGGGGGCAATTAAACTTATAAGCTCCTCAGTGGTGTTTGCTTGGAGCAGATAGTAGCGGTGGAAATATGGACGGGATCCTCTATCTAATCGCCTCCTTTGGGCTCATAATCCTCCTTATCCGTCTGAAAATCAACATAGGGGTCTCGATATTCCTTGGATCACTCGTCCTCGGATTCCTTTTCGGGCTGGGGCCGAAAGGTCTTTTGGACGCTTTCTATGCCTCCTCAACGTCATGGGAGACCCTGAGGCTTGTGATAATAATCGCCACCATAATGGCCCTCGCAGATGTTCTATCTCAGACCGGCTATCTAAGGCTCATGGAGGAAGCGGTCAAGAACCTGTTTCCCGATGAGAGGTACTCCCTAGCCGCCCTTCCGGCCCTCATTGGGCTCATGCCGATGCCCGCAGGCGCTCTCGTCTCAGCCCCGATGATAGAGGGTGTTTCTGAAAAGCTGGGCCTCTCACCGGAAAGGAGAACCCTCACAAACTACTGGTTCAGGCACATATGGGAGCACTCTTGGCCGATGTATCAGGCGATAATCATAGCCTCCGCGATTCTGGGAGTCTCCGTTAGGGATCTGAGCATCCGTCTCTTCGCTCTGACGTTATTGATGGCCTTAATTGGGTACCTTTACATTTTGAGGCCTCTAAATCCAGCTAAAGACGAAAAAAGAGATTTAAGGACTGGAATTAAGCTCTTCCTTCGGACGACATATCCAGTGCTCATCATAATACTGATCTCGGTTATCCTCGGCTACGACATGGTATATGGGGCTCTTTTTGGGTTGATATCGGCCCTTCTGCCCGCTGTTAATAGGGTAAACGGAAAATCCGTTGCAAAGTACGCCCTCCAGCCGAAGATAGTCTTCCTCCTCATCTCGGTCATGTACTTCAAGAAGGTGCTGGAAGTTACAGGTGCAGTTGAAACGCTCCCCAAGACCATTCTGAGCATGAACTTTCCCGTGGTGGCGGTGTTGATGATAACCCCCTTCATAGTTGGCCTCATGACAGGGATAAGCTTCGCCTACGTTGGCATGACTTTCCTCTCCTTCTCCCATTCATGAGCGATTACAGGTGGATGGCTCTGGCATACCTCAGCGGCTACATGGGCATGCTCTTCAGTCCGGTTCACCTGTGCCTCGTTTTTTCGGCCGAGTACTACGGGGCGAGCCTAGGGAGGGTTTACAGGGAGCTTCTATTGCCCTCGGTCCTCCTGTTCCTTGCAGGGCTTGGCTATATCTTCCTTATTCTCTGAGCAAGCCTCTTAATGCTTCCTTCCTCATGGGTTCCAGGTGGTAGGATGAAGGTGGCCGTCGGTTCGACTAATCCAGCTAAAGTTGAGGCCGTCAGAGAGGTTTTCCAGGGCATTTATGGCGAAGTCGAAGTAATCCCCATCGAAGTGGACAGCGGAGTTCCTGACCAGCCGATCGGGCTTGAGGAGACCATTAAGGGGGCCATCAACAGGGCCAAACAGGCCATTGAGAAAACTGATGCGGACTTTGGAGTGGGCATCGAGGCCGGCCTTTACCCGGTCCCGGAAACCATAACTGGCTACATGGACGTCCAGTTCTGCGCAGTGGTTGACAGGGAAGGCAGGATAACCCTCGGCCACGGGCCGGGCTTTGAGTACCCTCCCGGAGTAATCAGGCGGGTGTTTGAGGAAGGCGTTGAGGTCGGAATTGCGATGGGTGAGCTGGTTAACGACCCCGAGCTGAAGAGAAAGGTCGGTGCGATAGGCGTTCTGACCCATGGAAGGCTCGTGAGAAAAGAGCTGAACAAGCTGGCCGTGCTGATGGCCCTGGTCCCGAGGCTGAACCGTGAATGGTACGGACTGTGAGGGTGTGCCCTCCCCGACCGCCCCCCGGTCACCGCTCCCGGGGGTGTGAGGGGGGAGGGCACTGGAAGTTCAGCTTTGGAGAATTTAAGCGTTCTCCTCGATCTGTCTCTCTTCTTCTGGTTCGCCCTTCCTCCTGCTCTCGTTCTTGATGACCTGAATGACGTAGTCTATGAACTTCCTGACCTCTTCGAGGTCTTCCTCCGGGATGTCGGCTATCTTCTTGTTCTTGGTCTTGTAGGTCAGGAGCTTGAGGAGCGCGAGCCTTCCAAGGGCAGTTTTAGTGCTTATCTCACCCTCCTTCCAGTCCCTCCAGATGGCGTTGGCTATGCCGTAGAACTCAGGGATGCTGTCGAGGCCCGGGTCTCCGACGTCTATAACTTCCTTGCCGAGGTACTTGTAGCGCTTCTCCTTCTCCTCCTTCGTGAACTCCTTAATCTTCCCCTTCACGTACTCGTGAACCATTCGGCCTCACCTCCAGAGAAGGTTGGACTCAAAATTTATTAACCTTTCGTTAATTTTTCCTGACCTCGTTCAGAATTCCGCTCATGATCAGCGCAGCGCCCAGGTAGCCCCTAGCCGAGAGCGTCTCGCCCAGAGTTATGTAAGCAGCGAGCGAGCCGAACACTGGCTCGGATGAGTATATAAGAGCAGCTCTCTGGGCCTTTGTATACCTCTGGTACTTTAGCTGGACTGTGAAGGCTATTACAGTTGCGAATACTGCAGTGTAGAGAACGCCCACCCACGGGAGGGGTTCCTTTGGAAACACGGGCTCTTCAAATGCCAGGGTGAAGAGGGAGGAAAAGATGAAGTTCCAGAACAGCTGCCAGAAGGTCAGGCTCAAATAATCCTTCTCTCCGAACTTGTGGACGAGGACTATCTGGAAGGCGAAGCTAATTGCGCAGAGCAGTGTGAGGAAGTCGCCGTATTTTATGGAGGTTCCGGCGCCGGAGATTAGGTAGAGGCCGATAACTGCCAAAACCAGTGAAGTTAAGTCTCTCCTTGTTACTCTCTCCCCAAGCATAAAGTAGGCAATGAAGGGCGTGAAGACGACATAGAGGGAGGTTATGAAGGCGGAATTCGATGCTGTGGTGTACTTTAGGCCGACAATCTGGAAGCCGTGGCCGAAGAAGAGTGTCAGGCCAAGAATAAAGCCTTCCCTCAAGGTTTCCCGTTTCAGAGCTTTTCTCCCGAAAATTAGAAGCATTAATAGGGATGCGATGCCAAATCGGTAGGCCAGAAATAGTACCGGCGGCAGATATTTGAGGCTAACCTTCATCGCAGGAAACGTAAAACCCCAGAAGACCGTGACTCCCAGCAGTGCCAGTTCTGCCCTCTTCATCGCGGTATTCTGAGCTTTACCACTTATAAGCACTTCGTTCGGTAGTTTTTGCATCGGATACTCGAAATTGTCCAGTTTCCAGTCATTTTTTGGTTAAAACTATCCAAGAACCTTTGTTTTTGAACGTTTGGTTTAAATGATGCTTTTAAAGGTCTAGGATGAAAAATATTCGGTGATGCCCATGGTCGAGTACAAGGACATGCTCTTTAAGGTTGAGGGGGAGCGCCTCTCTCCAATGAAGATGAAAGTCAAGTCCGGAAACTTTGAGATTGTGATTGACAAGCTCGGCGGGGAGGCCCCGAGTCCAATTGAGTACGTTCTCGCGGCCCTTGCAGGTTGCATAAACATAGTCGGTACAATCGTGGCCCAGAAGATGAACATAAACATCGAGGACCTCAAGGTGGAGGTTGAGGGAGTTTTTAACCCCGAGAAGTTCATGGCCGGCACC
Organism: Thermococcaceae archaeon; assembly: GCA_030156945.1. Lineage (GTDB taxonomy): Archaea > Methanobacteriota_B > Thermococci > Thermococcales > Thermococcaceae > Thermococcus. The sequence continues at coordinate 7,917 of JASGLT010000041.1, read as the reverse complement.
GGAGGCAGAGCTGGGTACAAGGAGATAAGGGCGAAGGTCAAGGTCAAGACTGACGCCGACGAAGAAACCTTGAAGAAGTGGCTCGAAGAAGTGGAAGCCCGTTGCCCGGTTAGCGACAACCTTGCCAACCCCACTCCGCTCAGGGTGGAGTTCGAGAAGTGCTAAATCACTCCCCCGGTCCGTTGATGCAGGACATGTTCATAGCCAGGAGCATCTCGACGAAGCCGTTCTCAATGTTTTCCTTTATTCTCGGCAGGAGTTTGAGGAGCTCCTCAGCTGTGAGCGGCCTCTTGTTTCTGAGCCATTTTATCTTTCCGTCGTTTTTGTCGAGGATCACTATTTCGTCTTCAGTGACTAAGGGAACGTAGTTCATTTTGACCCCGTAAATCTCTTCGGCAAAGGCGAGCTTGGCCCGGAGCAGCTCTAGGTAGTTGGATAGATCCTTACCGAGGATTTCTCTAAACACCTTCTCCATCTTTTCACCGGCCTTAATTTTGATGTACGTCTTTATTAGTTTATCGGGCAAATTTGGGTATCAATGTCCTCCTATAGGGGTCGATTGTGTCCCTTCAGGCCCTCTTTCTCCCTGCTTAGAAACAGGTATGCCTCGTTCTCTAAAGGTTTCGGCACGTAGTCCACGAGTATCTCTGCTTCCTTTACAGTTTCCCTCAGGTTCTTCCCGAGGGCCACCTGGTTCTTCTCAAGAAGTCCCCTGAGTACACCAATGATGTGTTCGTTAACGACTTTTTCCGCGTAGAGCCTCTTGCCAACGAGCCATACCCTCTCGTTCTTTCTGTAGAAGTCCCTGCCTCTCTCCGTGAAGAACTCCGGGCCGGGGTGGATTTTTACCCTCGGCCTCTCAACCCTGTCGAGTTCGAGCATTATGAAGGCCTTTTCAGCGCCGTACCGCCCAGCATTCCACCCAAGTACTCCAAAGCCCTCCCTCGAAAGGGCCTTCTCAAAACCCTTCGCGCTTTTCTCCAGCTGGGGGAAGAGCAGGTCGTCCACCAGTTCTGGGACTTCAAAGAGAAGCGTTATTAGATGAGTCCCCTTCCTCCTCATCTCCGCCAGGTAGTTCCCTTTACGGTGTTCCTCCGGGAAGAAGAACTCGGCGGAGGGTTTCTGGAGGAACTCATCTGCCTTGAAGTAGAACCGCCCATACTTCTCCCAGCCCAGGTTTGCCGCGACGTTCCTTCTGGGATCAACGGGGTCTATGACAACGAGAGGCTTGTCCTCCTCAACTTCCCTCTTTACTGTCTTCATTGCTATTTCGGGTTCCCTCTTCACCCAGCCAGCCGGGTCGATAACCTTCTGCCTCAGTATGAAGTCCGCTTTTTCGAGGACTTCAACAAAAGAGCCGTACTTTATCACCAGTATCTCCGAGAGGTATCCTGAAAAACCTCGGACGTATATCTCGCTCCCGTAGGCGGCTATTCCTTTAAGGAAGCGCTTGAGCAGTCTGACCTCGTTGTTCTTTCCGTTGAGGTTCGCGTTCACCCACTTTGTGTGGAGTATCGAGCGGTCAACTGCTGTCTTTACATCCCTCCAGTCCTTCACGTCGTAGCAGGGGACTAAATCAACTTTAACACTCCTGTATTTAGCCCTCACGTATGGGTGCTCCGCGTAGGCTATTTCGTATTCTCCAAGTGTTTTCCCTATTTCCTTTCCAAGCCCCAGTCCCTTCTCCCTCAGCTCTTCGAGCGGCATGTCGAGCGGAAAGGCGAGAAAGAGATCAACGTCGTGGTCCCCAGCTAAGTAGGTATCCTTGGCGAGGGAGCCGACGAAGTATGGCTTAACCTCGAGGCCAAGCTCTTCCGCCTTTTCTCTCGCTATACCCTCAAGCTCCTCCATCACCCCCTTAACGAAGGCTCTCTCTTCCTCGGTTGGCACGATTTTTTGAAGGACTTCAGCGATTACTTCTTTCATCTCCATGCTCACACCTGATTGGAGTTCGCATTGAGGTATTTTATTGCTTTTGTTGGTGGGGTTAGGGCGAAAAGTAGGAGGTAGGAGTTACTTTCTGAGCTTAGCTACCAGAGCCGTTCCGACGATTAAGACCACAGCTAAGATAACTCCTAAGTATGCTCCTCTAGCCTGACCTCCATCTCCAGTATTCTGAACTCCGTGATCTGGTCGTGTAGCTTCCTTTATTTTTATCACCTGCAGATAAACTTCCCCCACTTCCAACTCTATAGGGATAATCTTCACGTCTGGAGTGATCTCCTTGAACTGGACATTGGATAAGTACGCGTGGCACTCAGCGCCCTTCAGCGGCACCGTTAGGAGAGTCCCGTTCGAGAGGAGAAGTATTGAATTGTTCTCCACTCTCAGGACTTTTCCAGAAAAGTTAAGCCCCGTTAGAAGTTTTCCCTCGGCGTTGACAACAAACGTCCCTGTCGTTGTTCCGAGAGCGCAGATGTCATCGTTACAAGCCGCTCCGAGCACTTTCATGCTCCAAAACTTGTCCCAGTCCTCTTCTCTTGGCCAGGTGTAGGAGTTGAACCACTCAATTTTTCCTTCGAGGGACACCCTTAAGGCAAAGTAGTCAGCTATCCACGGAGCGTCGCTCCCGCCGCCGTAAACTCCTGCAATGAGCCCATTATTTCCAAGGGATATGGCGACATCTGGATAGTCATAGTAGCCCGTGTTGAGAACTTTGGCCCAAATAAGGGTTCCATCCCGGGAGAGTACCCCTATAAAAAGGTGGGACTTTGGATCGTCGGGCAAAATGGAGGTTCCTGCCACGAGGATGTAGCCGTCCAGCGGCGCAAGGGCGTTTATTCTCACACTGGGAGGGACTTCAGTTGCTCTTGTTGCGAATTTGATTGTCCAGAGTGGTTTTCCATTTTTGTCGATTACTCCAACGACCTTCCCGTCTGTGAAGACAACACATCCATCGGGCAAAGCTCTTGCGTCGCGGGCGCTCACGTTCTTTGCCCAGAGCAGGGTTCCGTTACCATCGAGCTTGGCTAAAACATCGCCGAGAAGAAGAACGCCGTTGTCGGCTGGAATTAGGCGTTTGATATGGACATTCTTTTGAATCTCAATCATCCATAGAGGTTCCAGGCTTTCAGTAAGCTTAACTAGAGTATTGTTTTCGGTCATAGCGTATATACCTTCGTCCGAGACTGCAACTCCCTTGAAAATCCAGTTTTGGGCAGATATAATGTCAGAACACAGAAGAGCCAAAAACATGGAAATGAGGGGAAAAAGAATACGCCGATCCATTTTTATAGCACCCCTCAGGATTTTGCAAAGTACTGACTGGCGGATTTATCTGGTGCAAAGCATCCTCCACAGTGTGCGTTTGCCCATTTTGAATATTGACAGCCGTATCCATTGCAGTTTCCTCCGTACTTGCATACTAACCAATATGGATTGGTAACTATTTTAGTGGTGTATTTGTAGGGAGGAGTCCGAGGATTTGTAAATAAATATTTTCCGTAAGATGACGAGGGTAGACATCTGACTCTTCCCCTGCTGAAATAACAATCGTATTGGAATATCAAGTTTGTATTTTCATATCGCTGTGTTTCCTGCCGGTATACCAAAGCAGAGTAAAAAAACTTTATCTGAACAGAACTTACTTTAAGTTCCCAGTTTCTGCTTATTTCTTGGGCAGTCTCCCAATAGATGTTAATAATCGTTGATTCTTTATTATCTGGGGGAAAAGTGTAAGTGCACCAATCCCCAACGTGGTAGTCCTTATTAGGAAATTCTGAACTGTACATCCCAACCCACACAGCTACTGGTCTGAGGTTGATGAAGGTGTAAGTCTGATAGCTTTTAAGCGCAGGCAAGAGTCTATAAAAGCTCAAACAACAGTCAAAGTCTTCGTCGTAGCCTTTTTGAATTTCTCTACAGTTTATCTTTCCGTTACTTTTTAACTGACAATTGTGATCGCTATTAGTACTGATGGCTAAGCTATTGCTATTTTTTGAGAGAAAAGATCTAACTCGTAAGTTATCTCTTAATGCAGCATACTCTCTTAGCTGATTCCATAATATTGATTGATTGTTCATTAATGAAAAGACTTTGCCGATGACGTCATCTCCCATGGCAGTTCCTGAAGAGATGTTTTTAAGTATGCCGTTTATTTTGTTGTCAATTAATACTATTTTATCAAAGGTCATTTCGCCCATAATTGAAAGCTTTATTATAGCGTCCTCAGGGTTCCTTACGTCTTTGAAGTTAGGCATGGTCTTCTTATATTTGTTTAATTCAGCACTTGTTACTCCAATGTTTTCGCCGTTTAGATATTGTCTATATATCTGTATGCTTCTTGCTTTTCTTTGATAGAATGCCCTTTTGCTTTTTGATACTTCAATTTCCCTATGGAGTTCAACTATTTCCTTCAATAACTTGGAATCCCGTGTTGTCTTTATCTCTTTAGAGATCTCTTTCAATCTGTTTTCTTTTTGAGTGATATCTAATGTGAGCTTTTGAATTGTCATATTTATTTCTCGTAATGCAGTATTTGGGTCAAAATTTGTGCATACACTTGTATTGGTATCGTTGTCTTGAGGTAGGGATATTACCTGAGCTGGAGGATTGCTGGAGTCAAGATTTATTGCGCTCAATTCGAGGGGTGCCACCAATACAATCATTCCTAATATGGCCATCACCACAATTTTCCACTGCACTGGGTTCATCCTCCATAACTTATATGCAATTCATTATAGTATCTTTGTCCTTATAAATATTTTTGTATTTTTCTCTAAATTTCTTTATATATTAACTTAATGAATGAAAAATTGTTCTTGGATGTGGTCTACTTTTATGATATATCAAAAGAAAAAATCTGAATAATGGGGGCATAGGCATGCAATCGAAAGAAAAAGATTTGTATCAGTCAAATGTCCACAGGCCCCTTACAACTTCAATCGGCCAGTTCAAACCTGGCAACCGTCTCGTATATTGGCCCTTTCGGCGTGAGCGTGCTCTTCTTCAGCTCTATCGCCTCAACCTCGAACTCCCCAAAGTCCTCGTTGGCGAGGTCGTTAAGGGCCATGGCGAGCTCAAGCTTGTCCCTGACGAACTTCACCCTGCCAATAGTGATGTGGGCGACAAAATCCTTTTCCTTCTTGAAGCCGAGCCTCCTCATGGCATTCTCCACATCCTCCGCTATCGCCTTTATCCCCTCGTCGTTCTCTATTCCCGCCCAGATGACCCTCACGTAGTTCGGGTTCGGGAAGACTCCTACTCCCTTCACTCTAACGCGGTGCTTCTTGTGCCTCTTCGCTATCTCCGCCAGTGCCCTCTTTACTTCCTCGGCGGTCTTCTCGTCTATCTCTCCGAGGAACTTGAGCGTGACGTGGAAGTTCTCGCGCTCGACGAACTTTATCTTAGCTGCCTTGTTCCCTATCCTATCTTGGGCCTTTAGCAGGTTGTCCCTAATCTCGTCACTGACGTCTATCGCTATGAACGCCCTCATGATATCACCGAGAAAAGTTGGGGAAAGGGGTTAAAGGAATTTCTGATGCTTCTTTTCATTGGCTACCTCTGTTGGGATGATCTCCAATGGAAATAGTAAGGCGCTTATTATGAATTTCTGCTTTGAAGGTAATCTTCTTGTGTCTGCATAAATTTTGCAGATGTTTGTGTGAAGAGAATGAAGGCAGAAATGCCGAAATCTGGGTCTTTCCAGCGACTTTCAGTGGGTTAATGGGGGAATAGATACTTCATGAACGGGGACTCCTGAAGAAGGCGGAAAGAGGTATTATTAGAATCAGCACTCCGAGGGCTATCTCGAGCTTGTTCCCGTTTCTGCCAAGGTAATACCCAAGGAGGTTTGAAGATATCAAAATTAAGGAGTACAGTAGTGCCTTTTTTAGACTTTTGCACCCGTGGTTGGTCGCAATCCATATCGTTCCCGTTGCAAAAGCCCCGAGCAGGGATGACCCAGAGAATTTCCCCGGAGGCAGGAGGCCCAATGGAAGAATAAAGAGTATTCCCGCAAGAGCCAGCGAGAGGTTTGAAGGAATTTCGTGGAGGGATAGTTTTTGGGATGAAGAATATGCTATTAAAATGACCGATAGCATACAGATGAAAAACGGTAGCGTCATCGTGTAGAAAGAGTTCCCAGTTCTCGCGAAATACGCTGTGATCAGATATGTACTGAGCAGGGAGTAGCCCCATGCTGTCTTCTCCGGGAGTTTTAGGATTTCAAATACCGTCGAGAACGCCAAATATCCGGAAATGCTCAGGGAAATCAGGCTAAAGATTATCTTAAGGTTGAGAGAACCCTCCCAGTACAAAAACGGAAAGAAGATGAACGAAAATATGAGGGATGTCGCCGCACTGAGGTTGACTCTGGTCATTGAATCACCTGTTCATCTGATCCCACTGCAACCCTTATAATTTTTTAGTTCTGTCATGGGTAAACTTTAATACGATGAATAACGTGGATGTCTGATAGCAAGGCCAAGTTTTAATTAGGGGAAGCCTGAGTAAAAGAGTTGCATGGTGGGTATGATTGGAGAACTGGAGGGAAAAGATAAAGCCTCACTCCCTAACAACGACCGGGAACTCCTCCCACGGGAAGACGATCCACTTGTCCGTCCTGAAGACGTAGAAGTCCGGGATTACTTTCGTCCAGGGCTTCATGCTGAGGCAGGCGACCTTAACTTCCTCAGCTCCAGCTTTTTTCACCTCTTCGACGACGACTTCTAGAGTCTTTCCGGTGTCGCTGACGTCGTCAACGATTACGACTTTCTTACCCTCAAGGGAGCCGTGGAGCGGAATCGTCACCACTGGCTTCTCCATCCTGTCGTCGATTCCCTTGTAGAACTTAACGTCTATGACCTTAACCTCAAGGTCGCCGAGGATGTGGCTGAGCCTCACAGCCGGGATAAGCCCGCCCCTCGCGACTCCAACGATAACATCAGGCATGAAGTTCTTCCTCAGCTCGTCCGCTAAGGCAAATATCGCCCTGTCAACCTGCCACCAGGTGAGGTAGACTTTGTCCATCAAGACACCTCCTGAGCATAACTTTGGATGGGGGATGCTAAAGTCTTCGCCTTAAAAATCCTTCCTTTTACAAATAAAAATCAAAAACAAAAAAGTGGGGGTTGGGATCAGCTTATCACACACTTGCTCCATCCACACTTGGGGCAGGTCGCACAGCCACTCTCCATTCTAAGCTCTACAAGCTCTCCATCCTTCTCGTAGCATACGGGACAGTAGGCAACTCCAAGTAGCCCCCTTATCTTCTCCTCTGGAATCTCCGGCCTTTCTGCGTGGTGCGGGTGCTCATGCCTCTTTGGGGCCGCTGCACTTATTGAGAAAGTGAGGGTGCTCTCCGCCTTCTCCTTCCCGTTGGTGCCGTTAAGTATGGCCTCGACGTTGATGAACCTTGAGAGCCACGGCTCGGCCTCTACTATTGCGTTGAGCTTCTCAACGGCGTACTCGCTCGGCTTCGCGGGAACCCTCTTCTTCTTTTCGCCCTCGACGCTGTAGACCTGAACCGACAGCGAGCCGTCGCGGTAGACGGTTACGCCCTTACAGCCGAGCTTGTAGGCGAGCAGGTAGGCGGCCTTGACGTCTTCAACGGTTGCATCGTTCGGCATGTTTATCGTCTTGCTGGCGGAATCAGTCAGCCAGAGCTGGATGTTCGCTTGGGCTAAGAGGTGATCGAGCCAGTGGATATCCATGGCCGTGACGAAGACCCTCTGCATGTCCTCTGGGATTTCCTCAAGGCCCTGCACACTTCCGTAGTTGTCGCTTATCTTTTTGAGTATCTCGTCGCTGTACAGGCCGCGCTTTTTGAGCTCTGCTTCAAACACCGGGTCGACGTAATAGAACTCTCCAACGGTGACACTCTTCTTGTAAACCAGCGCGAATATAGGCTCGATTCCGCTCGATGTGTCGGCTATCATGCTCACGCTTCCGGTCGGCGGGCATGTGGTCACCATTCCG
>JASGLT010000040.1 GCA_030156945.1 Thermococcaceae archaeon | reverse complement strand
TTTATTGCATTGGTTGCCCACATAAAGCCAGGTAAAGCTCTCTCGTCATCGCTTGAGATTATCACTAAGGCCTTCACTATTTTCAGCCCTCCAAAGCTTTAATGAACTCCTCAAAGCTCCCGACGGATATCTCTTTCTCTCCCGCTATGACGTTTATGTTGCCGCATTCATATTTTGCGCAGAGCCCTATGCACTCCTCAACGCTAACCCTGTAGCCCTTCTCTTCTAGGAGCTTCACAACATCATCGAGCCTCTCTCCAGCGCAGAACTTGCACACCCTAGCCTCCATTACCATCACCAATTTTCCTTCAATGAAGACTCCCTATAGCTCTTATCATTTCCAAAATGGAAAAATTCTCCTGGGAAGGCTTGACATTCCTGCCACGAACAAGATCACCTTCAACAACTTTTTAAGGCAAATCGGTGAAAAATAATTCTGGTGATGCCCGTGCCGATGGTGATAATTGAGGGCCCGAAGGCGGATGTTGAGACCAAGAGGGAGCTTGTGAGGAGAATAACCGAGGTGATAAGGGAGGTCTACAAGGTTCACCACGTGAGCGTCATAATCCATGAGAACGAGACGGAAAACGTTGGCTACGATGGCGAGCTCCTCTCGGACATAATAGCGAGGAGAAGGGGATGATTTTAGAATCTTTCTTTCTTTAATTTGACTTTGACATGCATACGTAGAGTTTGGCTCGTGCTTTTCCTGCTTGCAGCCAAAATGACGGGTTTCCTTAGAGGGTAGTCGTGTGAATAGGTGTAGAAGCTAGGTTTGAGAGGTTCAAATCTTCATTCGCCTGTTCCCTCAGGGTAGTCATTCAAAGTAGAGCCTAGAGGGGCAAAGGTTATAAAACTTGGTTGTGAAGAACATTAATGACAACTCTCGTTGTCTGGTGAAACTTATGAGACTAAAGTTAACATTAATGCCCCTAAATAGAGGATTTTCTCGACCAAACAAGCACGCAATTCAGGGGTTTATTTACAACATGCTGAAAGGAACTGAGTATGAGGAGAGGCACGACCAGCCGAGGTTCAAGTTCTTCACGTTCTCCGACTTCTTCCTGGACAAAGAGGGGAGACCAACCTTCATAGTTTCCTCCCCAGAAGAAGGCTTCATCAACGCCCTCTACTCAGCCATTAAGGAAAGGGAGAGTATCCACATCGGGAAGGATGAGTACCAAGTTGTAGAGCTCAAGAAGTTCAAACTCCCGCTGAGGAGAACATTCCAGACGGGCTCACCGGTTGTTCTCTACAGGAACGCCAGCAAAAACGAATACTTCAAGTTCCACGCCCACAGGGACCTGCACTTTTTCCTCGATCGTCTTAAAGAGAACGCCGAGAAGAAGTACAGCGCCTTCTATGGGGAGGAGCTTTCCCTCGAAGGCCCGTTGTTTGACAGGATGGTGCCCAAGCTCAGGCCCAACGGGAAGATAGACGTTTACGTGAAGGTCGTCAAGAATGGAGTCCCTTTTCCAGTCATCGGCTCCAACTGGGAGCTTCTTGAAAAGGAGCGCATAAGGCCAGAGGAGAGAAGATTCTACCGCTTCCTCATGGATGTTGGTCTGGGGGAGAAGAACAGCCTCGGCTTTGGCTTTATTAACCCGATCCGGGGGTGATTGAGTGGATTTTTATAAGTTTGTGTCTCTCGGCGGCCTCCTCCACGACATAGGCAAACCCGTCCAGAGGGCGGGCATCTACTCGGGCGACCACTCCGAACAGGGGGCGAAGTTCCTGCGCGACCTGGCAAAGAGTACAGGGCGGGACGAGTTCAATCTTCTCTCGCTCTTCTCGGAGTTCCACCATCTCTCTAAGATGGACGAGGGAACCATGAGGGCGAAAATCCGGGAGCTTTCGCCGGAGCGCTTCGGCCTTACGGAGGACGAAGTCCTCGACGCCCTCTGGATAGTCTATGAAGCGGACAACCTATCATCGAGGGAGAGGGAGGAGGGAAAGCCCCAATCACTGCGCCTGATGGGGTCGGTGTTTAGCCCAAAGCGACATTATCCACTGGCCAGACTTGAGCTCGGAGGAAATGGGGATTCTCCCAACAGGCTCCCGGTACCGGAAACGGGAGTGGTAGTAAGGGCCGAGAACTACAGAGGCATGGTCAAAGAGGTATGGACGACCCTCTCCGAGGCACTTCTCAAAATCGACAGACTGCTCCCGGTTCTTGAGAAACACCTCACCTTCGTCAGCTCCTTCACCGCCGAGGGGAACGTGATCTCACTCTACGACCATATGAAGATGACGTCAGCGATAGCGCTCGCGATGGCGAGGGCGGGCTGTAGGAGGGAGGACGTGAAGTCAGGGAAGTGCAGGAAGGAGGAGCGCTTCCTCCTCATCGAGGGTGACTTCTCCGGCATTCAGGACTTCATCTACGGCGTGAGCGGCAGGGGGACGCTCAAGTACCTCCGCGCGAGGAGCGCCTACCTCGAGCTTATCGGCTGGGACGTCGTGCTTGAGGTGCTCTCAAGGCTCGGCCTCACGAGGGCCAACGTCGTCTTCAACGCGGGCGGCCACTTCCTCATAATAGCCCAGAACACGGAGGAAGCGGTTAAAGCACTTGAGGAGATAAGAGTGAAGGTCTCCGAGTGGCTCTACCGCAACTTCGATGGCAAGCTCTACCTCGCCCTCGAGTGGGAGCCGATAGCCGGGAAGGAGCTCGGAAGGGAAGGGGTCAATAACCTCTTCAGCGAGGCCCGGAGAAGGCTCAAGAAAAAGCTGAACATCAGAAAGCTCCGCCGCTTTGAGGAAGTCAAGGACATCTTCGAGGCTCCAAAAAAGGCTGAAAGGCTCGAGGAATGCCCTGTCTGCGGCAGGGAAGTCGCTAAGCTTGACCGCTTCAAGTACTCGGACGACCCCGAGGCCAGGGCCTGCGACAGGTGCAACGAGCTTGCAGAGCTCGGGGAAAAGCTCCCCAAGATCGGTGGATTCATCCTCGACAGGAGCGAAGCGAGAGGGGCCATAACGACGGGGCCCTTCAGGTACTTCATACCCTACCAAGGCGGGGGAGCAGGGGGAGAGGCCCTCCTCCTCAAGAACACCCTCGACGTTCCAGAGGGTCTCCCGGAGGATGTGACCTTCATCCCGTACCTCGTCGCCGACTACTATAAGAGGGGCGAGAAGGGAGTGGCCACTTTCGAGGAGCTCGCTACTGCCTCCCTTGGCACGAAGAGGATAGGAGTCCTTAAGGGAGATGTCGATAAGCTCGGTGAGTTCTTTGGTGGTATGGACAGCCTCTCAAAGCTCGCCACAGCTTCTCGCTTCATGGACTACTTCTTCAAGGTTTACCTCAAGGGGATAATCCACGGAAAGTACGTGGGAGAAGTCCCTCTCCTCAACCCTCCCCTCAAGCCCTGGCCGGATGAGCCGGATATCGTTGTAGTCTACGCCGGTGGAGACGACTTCTTCATAGTAGGGGCATGGGAGCAGGTCTTCGAGCTCGCCTTCAGGATTAGAGAGGCCTTCAGGGCCTACACGGGAGAGGGAAGGACAATCTCAATGGCGCTCGGCTACTTTGATGAAAAGACCCCGATCTACAGGATGGCCGATGTAGTAAGCGAGCGCCTCAGCGTTGCCAAGGACGAGGGGAGAAACAGAATCCACGTGATCGAGAGGACAAGACCCAACGCCGAGAACCACTTCCTCAGCTACACGTGGGACGAATACAGGGAGCTGTGGAGGAGCTATGCTGAAAAAATCTACGCCGGAAATGGGAAGCTGAGTAAGGGACTCGAAGGGAAAAATTCTCTCCTCTGGAGGATTCTCCAGTTCAGGGAGCTCTACGTCCGTGATCCTTCCAGCGTGAGGTGGGCGTACTTAACGGCTTACCTCCTTGGGAGGCACGAACTTGGAAACCTCTTCCCCGAGCTTGTGGGGATAGACGTTAGGAGGTTCCAGGCCGGGGAGCCCCAGCCGATATACTCCGTTGACGGAGTACTCAAGGTTGTGCTCATGGCCGTTAGGAGGTGATTGTGGATGGGCTTCAATTATTCCCGGGAAAGAACGCCGCATGGGCAGAGGCCCGGAGGCTTCGGCTCCAGGCCTCAAAGAAATGAGTCCACCCCAGTGGATAAGATAAAAGCAACCTCGAAGGACTTTTTGAAGTGGACGCCCCAGGAGAGGCTCCAAAATGCGATGGAACTTGGCTGTTATCTCTCTCAAAACCTGAAGACAAACCAGATACGCAGGGTTCTTGAAACCGCACGCCGTGTTCACTTGTCACTCAAAAGGGAGGGACGTGGAGAGTTCATCGATGACGTCGTTAAGATGCGCTACCTCTTAGCTTATGCCGTTGGAAAGGAGACTAACAGGTACAAGAAGGATGCCCTAAAGACGCTTTACGATGTCCTTGACCCGATGCTCGAAGTCATCATGAACAATCCAACGCCCGAGAATTTTGAAGTCTTTTACGACTTCCTTCAGGCCGTTGTGGCCTACCACAAGTTTTACGGAGGCGGTGACTGATGGTTATGAACCGCAACTTTTACGGGAAGCTTGTAATTAGGGGAAGGATAAAGGCCGTCACCGGGCTCCACATCGGGGCCCAGAGGGAGACCTCCGAGATAGGCGGCATAGACAATCCAGTCATAAAGGACCCCCTTATCGGCCTGCCCTACATCCCCGGTTCATCCCTCAAAGGCCGTTTAAGGTCGCTGTTTGAGATATTCGTCAACTCCAAGCTCGGCGAGTGGAAGGAGAAATACTCATCCCTCGCCTCGTACTCTCCCGGTAGCTGCAGAGAAGAGGGAGAGAAAAACTGCGGCAAGTTCTTCAACAGGCCGATAAACAAGGGCTGGATACACGTGTGCCCCGACTACTACAAAGCCTACAACTGTCCAGTGTGCAGACTCTTTGGTGCAAGCGGTGATGAGAGCAACTTCCCATCGAGGGTGATAGTTAGGGACGCTTTTCTCACGAGGGAATGGGAGTCCAAGTGGAAGGCAGGGCAGGAGTTGCTGGAGGCGAAGATCGAGGTTGGCATAGACCGCGTTACATCCCAGGCAAATCCGAGGACAAACGAGCGCGTTGTTGCGGGTACGGAGTTCGAGTTTGAAATGATATACACCATTGAAGACTCCCAGCAGTGGGAGGACGATGTTGAGAACCTCCTCACGGCGATGGCCCTCCTCGAGGACAGCTACCTCGGAGGCTCGGGTTCGAGGGGCTACGGCAAGGTGAAGTTCATCTTCGATGGCATAGAGTTCAGGAGCGCCGACTATTACAGGGCCAAAAAGGAGGCCCTGCCTATCCCGGTGGGATCTAAGGGAGTTAGAGATGTGCTTGGGGAATTCGAGAGCCTCTTTGGAGGGATAAGGGAAGAGCTGAAGAGCAGTCCCGGTGAAGGGTGATGGAGCTCAAGGCCATCAAGCTGAAGCTCAGGGGGCCTCTCACAGGGATTCCCCACGCTGACACGCTGTTCGGGGCAATGGCCACGGCCATTGGAGCGCTATACGGCGGGGGGGCGATAGGCGAGTTTGCGGAGCTGTTCCAGAGAGGAGCGAGGATAAGCTCGGCCTTCCCCTACGATGGAGAAACACTCTTCCTCCCAAAGCCGCTCACCGCCGACCTATGGCTCTATGGCCGTGAGAACATCCCCGACCTCAAGAGACTCAAGAGCGCGAAGTACCTAACGCTTGAAGACTTCGAGAGGGCCCTAAACCTGGAGCCCTTCGCCTACACTGAAATGCCCTATAAGATCGTCGAGATGCCGAAGGTGGCCCTTGACAGGATGACCAACAACTCCTCCCTCTACTTCTGGGAGGAGGTTCGCTTCAAGCCGAACGCGGGGGTTTACTTCTTCTATCAGGGCGACGAGAAGATGTTGAAGGAGTTCATAGAGCCCGCCCTGAGGTACCTCGGCGACAGCGGGCTTGGAGGCAAGGGCACGTGGGGCTACGGCATCTTCGACTTTGAAATTGAGGAAATCGAGATAAAGGTACCGCAGGGGGAGGCTTTCGTAACGCTCTCTAACACCCTTCCAACGAAAACTCCGCTCCTCTGGAGGCTTCTCAGGAAAGGCGGCTGGACATCTTGGGGCAGAAAGCCAAAGATGAACTTCGTCGAGGAGGGCTCGATAATAGAGGACGACCCCGGAAGGATGGAAAAACTAACGGTCGGCGGAAAAGACATTTACGTCTACGGCTTCAGCTTCCCGATTCCAGCGAAGCTCCCGGAGGGATTGGTATGAGGCTTACGGTTCTTTCCCCCATCCACATCGGCGATGGAAGCGAGCTCACCGCCGTGGACATATATCCCTCCCACGAGAAAATCTTCGTCCTCGACACAGCAAGGCTCACTAACGATCTGCTCTCTCTCGGCGTCTCAATCGAGGAGATACTCTCGCTCCTCAAAAACCCTCCCGGTGACTACTACGTCTTCAAGGGCTACATAGACGAGTTCAAACTCCGCGTTGAGGACTATACTCTCTACTCCCTCCCGATCATCGGCAAGGAAGGCAAGGAGAGCATGAGGATAAAGCGCTTCATCAGGACGGACGGGAAGCCCTACATCCCCGGTTCCTCAATCAAGGGGGCAATAAGGACGGCCGTGCTCTACAAGGTTCTTAAGGAGTGCGGGGACAGCGGAACGGCCATGGAAGTTATCCGCAACATGGCGGGGAAAGCGGGGGGCAAGAAAAGGGAAAACGTTGAGCATCTCATAAATGCCATAGGGAGAAACACCACCCTGCTGGAGTACTACATCCACTACCTCGACTCCCAGCTCAGGCGGAGCGAAGAGCGGAAGGGGAGGTTTGATCCAAAGAGTGCCGACGACCTTCTTGAGGCCATTGTTTTCGGGATGGAACCTACATGGAACTTCCCGGGGATCGGGTACGAGCCCAAGCGCGACCCCATGCGCGCCCTCGTTGTCAGGGACTCCGGACCAATTGGGAAGAAGCACCTCGCGGTCTACCGCGTTGAAGTGGTCGGCGCCGAGAACCCAATTCCCATCTGGGTGGAGGGCCTAACGCCTGAAGCCAGCACGGAGGTCGAAATCCGCTTTGATAGGGAGACCCTCAGGCTGAACAGGGACTACTTCAACGGGCTCCTCTGGGAGTGCCTGAGCAACTACGGAAGGCCGGAGGAAGTTTTCGAGGACTTCCTCTGGGAGGCCGTTGAGGAGTTCTACGGGAGAGTCATCGAGGAAGAGATGAGGAACTCTTCGAAGTTCGGGGCTTACAAGCGGAGCGTTGAAGACTTCTACCGGACTCTTCCTGATGGAAAAAGACTCCGCCTCGGCTGGGGAAGCGGCTGGATCTCGACAACGATCGGCCTTCTCCTTAAGGGAGAGAGGCGCTGGGAAGAGATAAGGAAGAGGCTCAGGCTCGGCATGAAGCCAGGTGGTGGAAGCGTATCGGCCAACTTCCCGAAGACGAGGAGAATAGCCGACGGAATGCCAATGGGGTGGGTGACGCTTCAATGAAGCTTTTGATAGCTTCCTGGGGCGACTTTGAGAGGTGGAAGGAGACTAAGTACCGCTTTGGTGACGAGAGGCTCAGCAACGCCTCCACCCTCCCCATACTCCAGAAGGTCATCGAGCCGGACTGGACCGTTGTTGTTCTCCCGGACACCCTTGGGAGGAACTTCTCCTCGTACGAGGACCTCAAAGAGGACATAACGGGGAGAATCGGGAGCTTCTTTGAGCACATCGGGGTTGGCCGGGAAGTTGACGTTCTGATAGTTCCAGGAGTGGGGACGTTTCCCAACGGCTCCTTCCAGGGAAGTGCCCTCGACGTTTACTACACTGCTCTTTACTACTTCTCTACAGTAGTGCCCTCAAACGAGCCCCTCGAGGTTCACTTCGACTCCACCCACGGCCTCAACTACATCACCTTCCTCGTCTACCGCGCCCTCAAGGACATCCTCGGCATAGCGGCGCTTAGAAACCCCGTGAGGTTCAAAGCCTACAACTCCGACCCCTACGTCCCAAACCTCAGCAGGGAGCTTTCCATAAACGTCATAGAGGAGGCCATGATCGAGCCCCACCCCCTCTCAGAGCCTCTGCCTGGGAAAAAGGAGTACCTCCTAAACCATGGGATGGAATGGGGAGACTATGGGAAATTCCTTTCAGAGCTGGAACATCTCAACCGGATCATCAAAAGCCTCAAGCTATACAACATCTGGATAGCCTCGCTCATACACGGGCTCCCCCTTGCTTTTGCTTCCTATTACCCCGATGGAGAAGAGGTGAACGGCGCGATAGAGGAGATCTTTGAGCTTTACAGTCGAGCCGTGGAGGTCGGGGAGAGGGAAGTGAAGCGAAAGCTCGCCCTCGGTCCGGGGTTTGGGGGCCTCGTAAAGCTTTCCTTCCAGCTCAAGGTCACAGAGGATCTTCCAAAGGGAAGAGAAATGAGCTTTGAGGGGCTGATGGCAGTAACCCAAGCGCTCTTCCGGGGGAGGGCAAAGTTCTCGACGGAGGAGGAGCTCCACAGGCTGTCCCGAGCGGTTCCACCGCTAAAGGAATGGAAGCTCTTGGCGGAGGTTTTCAAGGAGCAGGGGAAGAACCCCAACCCCACGGTTGATCCCAGGAACTTCCTGGCGCATGCGGGCCTCGAGGCCAACATGATAGAGGTCAGGAGGGAGGATGAACTCTACTTCCGGTACACGGAGAAGAAAGTGAGGTACAACAACAAATCCGTTCCACCCACCGACGCCATCGCGATGATAATAGAGAAAGCGTGGGGTGGTTGAATGCTCGATGCTTACCTAAAAAACGGCGAACTATTCCTCCGGGAGATGGGGATAGATGAGGTAAAACCAGAAATCATTGAGGAGAGCTACCTGCTGCCGGTCTCGGAGATGGCCAACGGAGCTCCCGTTGATTCTGACTCAGATGCCATAGCACTCCTCAGGCACTTTGGCTTTGAGCTCTCCGGAAAGACGAAGGAAATCCTGCCAGCGCTGATAAACGGGAAAAAGGGTACCTGCTCCGTCTGTGGGGAGAAAACTGATGCTGTTCCCAATAGAGCATTCATATTCCCATTCGAGCGGAAGATAGATTCAGTCGTGGACGAGGGAACGAGGCTCCACTTCTGCATTGAACATGCCTTCAAGCTCTACTCCGCGATGGCCTACCTCTACACCGTCCCGGTTGGAGGCTCAACGCTCCGCTTCTTCTTCGACGCCCCGGAGAGCGAGCTAAGACGCTTCAAGAGAACCTTCAAGGACGACTTTTGGATGGAGAACTTCAAGGTCACGGCCGAGACGAGGGACGGAAAGAAAAGGTACTCCATAGGCGTTAAGCTATCGCTCAGCAGGTATCACCCGAACGAGGCCTTCTTTGCCGTTCTCCACGAGTTCGTCAAGTTCCTCAAGAACAGAAGGATGCTGAAGGAAACAGTTGAAGTTGGAAGAACCGTCAGGGCCTACCTCATCTACGGCTCGGGCCAGATATACAGGGAGAGAACGATAGAGGGCACTACCCTTGAGAGGCTCATCGGCTTCATTGATAGAATTCAGGAAGCAGGGAAGGAGACGAACTGGGGAAAGCGGCACCTCGAAAGGAGAGATTCAGCGGTGGTGCTCTTCTACGAGATGCTCGAGGTACCTCGGGGAAAGGACAGGGCAAAGAACTTCCTCGAGCGGGAGGAGTTCATCTCAAAGCTCCTCTCGGGAAGGTTCGATTTCGTTCTTTTGAACAGGATTTTCATGGAGCGGGTGAAGAACAAGCTCCCGCCCCCGGCCTACTACCTCACCTGGGCCCGCTCCTACTTTGAAGCATTTGGGGGTGATGTAGTGGACAAGGAGACCTTTGAGAGGATTAACGGGCTCGGCTACGCCCTTGGGAAGGCCATGAAGGGCACGAACCTTGAGCGCTACCAGTGGGAGCTCTTCAGGGCGAGGGGCTTTGAGGAGTTTGTGAACAAGCTCGTTGAGCTCCAGGCGAAGCTTGAAACAAGCCTCGACCTCAGGCCAGTCTACGAGAACCGCGATGAGTGGAAGGTGGTGAAGGCGATCCTGCTCAACGGAATATTGAACGCTCTCCACGGGGGTGAAAGGAATGAAGGCAATTGAGGTAGTTACCCTAACCAAGGTTGAAGGTGCAAACCTGAACTCGAACGGCACCGAAGGGGTGATAGCGGTCCTCAAGAAGCTGCGCGATCCCGTTGATGGAAGGGAGTACGTCAGGGTGAGCGGCCAGAGTGTCAAGTACCACCTGAGAACCCTTTTAAAGGAGCTCGGGTGGGAGCTGAGCCAGGTCGTCCCCAAGAGCGAAGGTGGCCAGAAGGTCATAGTTTCACTCGGCGAGCCACAAAACTATATAGACGACGACCTCTTCGGCTACATGATAGCCAAGAAGGTCGATGGAAAGAACGCAACCCTGAGGAGGACGGCCGTCGTCAGGACGAACGGCATGGTATCGCTCTTCCCATACCAGGAGGACAGGGACTTCGGAGTCCGCTACGACCCGAGCGGGGACAACCACAACATATACGAGACGGAGATAACCACCAACGTCATGAGGGGCAACTTCTTCATAGAGGTTGACAGGCTCGGCGTTTTCAAGGAGGGCCTTGAGGTTCCGAAGCTTGAGGGCCTTGAGGCTAAAAAGGAGAAGGACGCCACTGGAAAGGAAGTTACGCTCTACGTCCTCCCGAAGGAGGAGAGGGAGAAGCGCCTGAAGGCACTGCTTGAGGCGATAATGCAGTACCATGGCGGCGCTAAGCTGAGCAACTTCTTCACCAAGGTCTATCCCGAGGTAATGGTGGTCGCCCTGCTGAGGCATAAGATACCTGTCATCGGCGATGCTCTTCGCGTGAAGCCCGGCTACGTTGACGGAAAGCTCGTCCTCGACGTCGACCTCCTCAAGGAGACCGTGGAGACGTTTGAAAACAACATAGAGAGGCTCTACATCGGCCTCTTCGAGAACCGCTTCGCCAACGTGGACGAGCTGAAGAAGGCCTTTGAGGGAATGGAGAAGGCAGAGGTTCTCAGCATGAGGGAGCTGAGGGAGAGGATAGAAAAGCTTGAGCTCGGTGAGTGACGTGCTGGGCCTCGTGGTTGAGGTAAGGCCCCTGCAGGCGCACTTCAGGATTCCATACAACTCCCTCCTCCTCGACAGCTATCCCTTCCCTCCGAGGACGACGGCGATAGGAATGCTCGCGGGGGCAATGGGTCTGTCCGAGGAGGGATTTAGGAGGCTCCTACGCGAGCTCAAGTACGGCGTCATCGTTCAAGACCCCGGTGCAAGGGTTGAGGAGACGGCGGCGATATTCAAGAGCGTGAACTCTCCTCTTTATCCCATAACCAAGGTGCTCTTCCACAGGCCCCACTACAGGATGTTCTTCGCGGGCGACGAAAAGCTGATAGAGAGGGCCTATGATTCACTCCTCGATCCGGTCTTCACTCCCTACGTCGGGGACAGCGAGAGCCTCCTCTATCCGGCAAAGGGGGATTGGGCGAGGCTTGTTGAAGTTGAGGAAGGGAGCGAAAGCACGCTGAGGAGCATCATTCCGGCTGAAGAGTACGCTAAGGGCGCGAGGTTCCTCGTGATTAGGAGGAACAACCTGACGCCGAGGGAGTACAGAGTGCCGATGGACTTCACCTACAGCGGGAAGGATAGGAGGGCAGTTTATCAGAGGGTCATCGCCTTCGCCGGCGGCTTCGTCGAGCTTGCCAATCCGGTAAGCGTGCTACTCTTCGATGGGGAACCGGTTTTCGTGTTTTGAAGCTCTTTTTTCCTTCTTGTTCGTCCTTTGTTTTTGGTTTTAACTGCTTTGAAAAGTGTACACGAGGTTTAAAATGCTCGGAAGGGTTTTCGTTTTCTGTTTACCCTGTCAGTGGTAAGGCTTTGCCAAATGGATACGTTTGACGGAGAATGCATGGAAAGTCCCGGATAAGCAAATTGCGTGAAGTCCGTAGAGTTTGAATGGTTGAAAGGGTTTATATGACCATGGATTTTGTTTTCAATGGTTCTACCGCCCACAGATTTGCTAAATTTGGTTTCGATTTTTGGGAGGAGGTTTTCGGGTGCTTTAAGGTAAGCGGAGACGATTTAGTGCTTTTTGGCGGCTTTTTCATTTTTGCATCAAGTTTATAAATGGAGCGCAGTGCTACGGGTTTCCAGAGAAAGCCTTAAATAGGAGTTTGAAGATTACCTTATTTGTCAATCAGAGGAAAAAAGTGAAAGGTTTCCGTAGAACGTAATCGTGTGGAAAGAGCCTATAGGTTGAGGATGAGGGGCATAAGCCCTAAGTTTCCGTAGAACGTAATCGTGTGGAAAGTTGTATTCCGCATAAATCCTTTTTGCTATACTCAACGCGTTTCCGTAGAACGTAATCGTGTGGAAAGATATCAGCCGGAAGGGTCTCATTGAATATAACTTCTTGTTTCCGTAGAACGTAATCGTGTGGAAAGAACAGGTGATGCTTTTGGGCTGGCGCATGGTCAGGGAGGTTTCCGTAGAACGTAGTCGTGCGGTGGTGCTATGAAGAAGCCCGTGTACATAACCCAGATGGGCGTCCTCGAGAGGAGGGCTGTTCTTTAAACGATAACTACCGGAACATTTGAATATTTTTGGTTCCGTAAAGCTTAAATGGTTTTGAGTCATATTTTTTGATGGTGTGGCAGT
>JASGLT010000039.1 GCA_030156945.1 Thermococcaceae archaeon | reverse complement strand
CTCCGGGATGTGGAAGAAAACCCTCGCCCTACTCTTCAGCTTTTTGATTTTGGGATTGGCGTTCAGCGGTGCGAGTGCAACGGCGAGCCTCGTCAACAGTACAGTGAACGGCACCGTAACGGTTCCGCAGGAGTTCAGTCCGGAAAAGAGGCCGGGAGATGAGGTTCAGCCCCAGGTTGTTCCGGGAATTGTCCTGGTAATAGGCGCAATCCTCGTGGACAATGCGTTAAGTCTTGCTATCGAACATTACGTCTCTCCTGAGGCAGCAATGGCGTATGATGCACTATCCACTATTCTTGCTCCAGATCCAACTGATATTGTCCGAGGAGGCAAGTGGGGCATTAAAGTCCTAGCAAAGGACGGGGGCAGGATATCAAGGTTCTCAATGGGCATTGTTAAAGAGTACTTTGGACGTAAGGTGATGGTTAGGGAATTCAGCAGGATCAGCAGTGAAAATGCTCAGTGGGTTGTGGGGAAACTCGGAAGGGAATACCTTGATGAGATTGGAGAGAAATACGTGAAAAAACGTGGCTTGGACTTCGACGAGGCAGCCGGGACCTTAAAGGAACTAAAAGAAGAAAAGATGATAACCAACATTAATGCTATAAGGCTTATCGTTGAGAAAGGCTGGGACGTTAGGAAACTGGAGAAAGTGCTCGAAGACGTGAAGAGCGTCAGAGGAGGAGACGATTTAATCAGGAGGATCAACGCTGATCTCGGAAATGAGAGGGCAAGAACTCTTGGGCCGCTTTACGAGGCAGAGGTCGTGAGCCACCTCAAGAGAAGTGGGTGGAAGGTGGAGGAAGTTGAGAAGGACGTGGTAAAGTCTCTTGGAAATACTGAAATTGACATCATTGCCAAGAAAGGGTTGGAGACTGTGTTGATAGAGTGCAAGAGAAGCTTTGGAGGAGTAAAGCCTAGCCAGATATTAGCTCAGGCTGAGTATGCTAAGAGCAAGAACATCAGGAAAATCTACGTGTACTACTCGAGGGATGCTTACAATCCAAGAGTAATGAGTGCTATACGAGAAGCAGAGTCTAAGTATGGGGTGGATATAGAGTTAGTCCAGTTGAGTTCGGAATTCAACTGACTTTCTTTTATTTAACATTGAAGGGGGTGACGCCATGGGGGACTGTTATGATATAGTTGCGGTGTTTGAAAGGCCTTGGAAGGAGATTGTTGATGAATTAGATAGGCAGTTTGGGCTCGTTAAAGACACGGGACATGGTCCGGACGAGTGGTATGAACATTATGACACAAAAGGATTTAAATTAGTGTTCAAAGGGAGGACTAAGGATATAATCCTGAAGACGACTAAACCTGAGTGGTATGCAGGCGTTGGCTTCTGGATTGAAGTGTTCTCAAAGAGTGAAATAACAATAGCTGACTTTGGAACCTGTACAAGTAAATTTTGGCATGTCTCAAGCAAGGAGCTATTGAGGTTTTTTGAGAAGTTAACGAACGCCGGAGCAGTGCTAATTATAGGTTACGTGTACGGGAGTGAAAGGTTTGAGGATATTTTTGGAGAGTGGGACCAGTTCCTCGTCTATGAGTGGCTGGAGAAAGCCCTAAAGCATGGAAAGCTTGAAATCCTTCCTTCTGGAGTTGCCATCGTGAAGGACAACTTGCTCCCCATCGAGGACGGCCTCTACGAACTTGCTGAAATACCTTGGATGGAAGAAAAAGAGTACGTTCTCATAAAAAGCCTGAACGGGCATAAAATCCTCGTCTCGATATGGAGGAGTGATTTGACTTATGAAGACTCTTACCGGGAACTCCTTGAGGATAAGACTTGGTTCAGCCGGGACATAACCACGTTGATCTTCGGGAGAATTGGGAAAAGAGTTAAGGACGAGTTCCTCGTCAAAAGGGCTGAAGAGTATTTTAAAGCACAGGTGGATGAGGATGAGCGTTGATCATTTAGGTTTAAAAAGAAGTACGACATGGCTTTAAGCTTTATGGCGACTTGGGTGATGTTGATATAATTACCAGAAAATGATGAAATAGTTTTACATTAAGTGCAAAAGAGGAAGTAGCAAATATCTGACGAACGTATCCATGGAGAAAACATTTCCTGAATTAAGAACTGACAGGTATACATCAAAAACATTAAGAGTCGTACTCGAATATAATCCCAAAAAGGGGCTGTACAGGATAATAACGGCCTACCTAAAGTGGTTAGGGAGGTAGACAAATGTCGTTCTCCATTTTATTTTTTCCAAAGGATGAGGAAGGGCTGAAGGCTCACTTCAAATACGATATAACCTTGAAATTCGAGATAAACGGCGAAGTCATTAAAACGCTATGCAGTGGACGAGAGGCAGTTTTCAGTGCGATTTACCTTCTGGCATTCTGTTCAGCTTCCTGCGAAGGCATAAAAGAGCTGGAAATGCGCAGTGGTCTATGCACAACTTTCTTGAGCGACGTAGAGCAATGTCAGAGTGCTAAGGGCAAGCTTGTCACCGACTTCGGTTCAATAGAACCATCGGTCGTCTTTGCCTTTACCAAAAAGTC
Source organism: Thermococcaceae archaeon (assembly GCA_030156945.1). Taxonomy (GTDB): domain Archaea; phylum Methanobacteriota_B; class Thermococci; order Thermococcales; family Thermococcaceae; genus Thermococcus. Next base: position 10,788 of record JASGLT010000039.1, on the reverse strand, counting down.
TGACAAAGTCAGAATCGAGGTTCTCGTAGATTATGAAATTGAGTACTACAAAACATTTGAGGTGTCACTGAGTGAGGTGGCAAAGTCAGTATTGGAGTTTTTGGAGTCCGTGGTGAGCATTGTCGGAGATGACAAGCTGAGAAGAAGCTTGGAAATTGCCAAGGACATTGCGACAAGAGAAGGTCTGATTGCCCCATCCGCAGAGGAAGGCTTCAAAATAACTGTTGATTGGGTGGGGGAGTTTAAATGCGGGTCCAAACGAATGCCCCTGCTGTATTCAGGGGTGAGAGCCAGAAGGGTGTTGTTTAGTGGCATAGTCGATCCGCTAAGCTTTGCATCCGAGCTCATTAACCTCGCACTTCTCACAGAGGAGAGCCGTGAAGAGACCAGTACTCCGGTACCATTGGCGTACAGGGATTGGTTTAGAGAAGCACTCGCCTTAATCGGAACTGTAGGCAAGAAAAAACCTGCCATGATTTTAACACTGGGGAGCTTTGATCCGCGGCCAATTTTCGTTTTCAGGGACTCCGGCGAAATCCTCTTGGTCAGTCCCTCACGCAAAACTGTAGCAAGAGTACCCGCCAAAGACATCGTCCCGGCCGTTAGCTCCGCGGTTTTGGATGTGGTCGGCTGGTTGAAGAAGTGGGACGACACAGAGTATCCGGTATACATCTCAAAGGAAAAGGCAATATCAATGATAACTGATGAGCTTGAGAGGATAAAACAGAAAAAAGCCTGATGGAAATTTGCTGAGTTTGCTGTCTGGTGATTCGGCGAACAAATATGATGTGATTGTTGTCAGAGAAAAGTTACTGGGCGATTTTTAAGGAGTTTTTGACTGTTTTCTGTTTTCGGAGAAGTAGCACGTCAACGGGGAGCTCGAGGGAGGATTCTCGAAGTTTATTGCTCTACACCAAAAAGTTTATAATACTTTTAGTATAAACTAATACTTGGTGATTATTTGAAAATTATGAAAATAAAAGTTAGATACATAGTTGTGTTGTCCGTTATTGTATCACTAATTATCCAGCAGGCAATGGCAGTTAGTAAAGAAGTAAACCCTTCTGCAGTAACTCCAGGTTATGGTGGTGGAGACAGTGGCTTTCTCTGGAAGGGTCCAGTAGTAGTCTCTCCAGGTTCACATGCCACTGAAGCGTTGTTTCTCACAGGCTCGTACCCTATTCAGGGAGATGGATATGATCCGGAACAACTGTTAATAGTCACTAGTGTGACTAGTGTTGATAATGAGCCTTTGTGTCATTTTAGTACCTGCTATTTTGTTAAGGATAAATGGATAACACTTAGAGTTACAAATAAACCACGACAAGCTCAAACATTTGTTAAATTCTACCTTGTAGAAAAGCTAAGTAATCAGGGAAGTCACACCCCTTCAAATTACCAGTATGTGGAAGCTACTGTTAGCTTTATAAAGTCTGTTGTATTGTCCTTAATTCCCGGAGGTGGCTTAGTAGAGTCCGCAATCCAACTAATGAAAGACTTAAGTTCAAGTACTCTGTATACGCAAGTATCTGGGATGGATAGTATCTCAGAACAATTGGCTCCAGCAACTACTGCAGGGGCAATGTTTGAAGTCACGGTTCTAAACAGAAATTCGCTTCCTGGAGGCACCTTCTACTATATTATAGAGGCATCTTCCAAGGTGAAGATATATTCTGATACTCATTTTGGATGGTTAACTTCACCAAGGCTCCCCCAAACTTACAATGACAGAGAAAAGAAAATCGAAGGGATAACCAGCTACGAGGAGAGTATTCAGACTAGGACCAGTTACACCCTTAAGGTGGTCATAAACAGATGAGGGAGTTAGCCATGGATTCGCTGGACATAAAGTTTACAGCACTTTTTTTTATAATCCTTATACTCCTTGGAGTATATGTTGTGGATGCTACCAAGGGCTTTTCGCTTTCGAAAGGGAAAGCAAAAATTCAGAATGTCCCACCCTATGTGTACACAACAGAAGAAATTGAAAAAATGAAGATGACCTACTCTCTAACCAACTTCAGTGGACTAACTACTGATAGTATCCTAATAGCTGAAGCGAATTCTATCGCTCTGAACCTTAACCAAAGTAAGTGTGAGATGAGTGAGATTTCGAAGGACTTTTATACTTATAAAATTCATACATTCGTTCCAACTGTTGCATATCTCCATTATGACATGATCAAGTGTAAAAGAGAGTTGGGTGATATCAACTTAGCTAGAACTAAGTTAGAAGATCTATTGGCAGAAATGAATAAGACAGAATACATGATGGGACAATCCCCTTGGATGGCAATTGGAGAATTATATGTACAATGGGAGCTTGCAGAGTATGAAGCCAATGCCACTACTACCAAGGCAGCCTTTGATCTTAATGCCCTTGTACCATTCCTTCAGAGATATGTCAACAGAAGAGATTCCAAATACAAGAAAATAAACTTTGATCTACAAAATATCACCCGAACACAAGAAGAGCTCAAAGAATTAGAAAAGAGCATGAGAGAAAAGAAGGATTTAAGGGAGGATTTAATTGGTCTTGGACTTGGATGGTTAAATCTTTCGGAATCGGCTTTTTATAAAGGGGAAAAATCCCTATCACTTTGGTACTACTCAGTTGCGCTTGCCTATCTAAAATTAGCGGAAACAAGATGGGCAGAGGTTCCCCAACCATATTATGGTGCATATCAAACAAAAGCTGATGTCCCGTACAATATAACTGGTCTCAGGGAGGAGGTATACGAAAGGGCGCTCAGAATCATGCATAAAAACAATAATGGACCATATGCAGAGCTACTTTCAACCTATGTTCTATTGGAGCTAAACCGCTTAGACAATCACAACCTTGAGAAGCTTTCTGACTCCACTAACCCATTCCTCAAACACTATCCGTACATAATCTACCATAGGTATCTAGAGGTATTGGCAATGACGGTTGCTATTGAAATTTTCAGCTCTTATTTCTCCTGAAAATTAAAGACAACCCTGAACTACATTCACTGACCCCAAACCTAACATTTATTATACCCTAGTTCCCATCGAAGTGGTGGTGTTATAAGCGCTTAAGTTTTTTGATTGATTGGGAGCTTTTAGGAGGAAATCCTGTTCATAAAACCAAATCTATCCAATAATCAGCAAACACCACCGAAACACCCGCAGAGAAGTAATCAGCCTGTACGACCTGATAACCTTCGCAATACTGGCGCACCCATACTTTGATGGAGTTTACAAACACACTTACAGGGGTTCTAATTGGAGAAATGAAACTGTTCCCAAAAATCAGGTACAACAAACTAACATAATCAAGAAAACCATTGATGGATTAAATGTCATGTGTGAAAGTATCAGTAGAAACAAGGATGGGACCTATAATGTCGTCATAGAAAAAACATTCCCAGGGCTTAGACGATCCCTATACACCAAAAAAGTAGAGTATACAAAATACGGACAGCATACCTAAAGTGGTTACGGATGTGAGCTCATGTCCTTCTCCTTTATCTTCTTTGGCTTTGAGGAGGTTCTCAGGGGTGAGGTACCTGCGGATGCCTTAACCATTGCCATCAAACACGGGGATGAAAACAGAAATTGACATCATTGCCAAGAAGGGTTCTGAGAGAGTGGTGATAGAGTGCTAAGGGGAGTTCATAAGGGACAAAACATGGTTCAGCTCTCATATAACTGCGGTGGTCTTTAAGCGAATTGGAAAAAAAGGTCGAGAACGAGCTTCTCATTAAGAGGGTAGAAGAATACTTCAAAGAGCAAACAGAAGAATGAAAGCGCTTAAAACTTTTCTGAAATGCCTGCCCCGGCGATCCGATAAAATCTCCCCTTTCCCTATCTCCACACCGGAAGCCGTTTATATAATGCCTTCCTAATCCTGCACGGTGATCCCATGAAGTACAGCGGGATAGCCGTCAGGCTCTTTGAGAGGGAAGGCGAGGACGTTTTCTACGACCCCGCATATCACGGGAGGACCCTAAAGATCTTTGGGATGGACGATTTTCCGGATAAAGCGCTTGGCTACTTTGTGAGGACCTACAGGGATAAAGGCTACTATGTGGTAGTCTTTGATACGAAGGGCACCTTTCCCAGAGAGGGCTTCGACACCGTTTTGGACGTTGAAGACACGAAGCCCGACGGCCTCGACCCAATAAAGTTCGCGATTGAGGGTTATTTCGACCCCTACACGGCCGCCACAATAGTACAGACAGTTTACGGCCTTGACAGGGCCCTCACGGAGAGGCTCTACTCGGACATACTGTCCGGCAAAGTCGGGAGCGTTCCCGAGGCCCTTAAGGCCGGCGAGAAGTACTCTGAAGTAATAGCCGAGAGCTACAGTGCTATAGACCAGCTCCTCTACTCCGGTGAAGTCCCCGAGCTTGGGAAAAACGTCCTCGTGAACTTGGGCAACGCCCACAGCATAACGCTCGTTGGGACAGCTTTCCTCGTGCTCGCGGCGGCCCTTGAAAAGAGGAGGAAAACAATGGTAGGCCTTAACGACGCAGCTGTGTTAAGCTACACCTCTGCAGGCGGCGCTGGGCTCCCACTGCTCACAAAACCGATGCTGAGAAGAGTAACCGTGGTTGCAAGCGAGTACGCCCTCGATTCGCTCCTCAACCTGGCCGGTCCTGTTTTGCTCCTCTACCACGACCCCGACGTCCAGAGCCTTGTTTATGAGACCAGCGGCGTACCGCCGGGGCCGAGCAGGAAGCACGTCCACAAGGGGGAGGGGGCCTTCATCTACCGCACCCCTGAAACGGTAAACGTGGAGTGGGGCAGGATGCCCCTTTAACCTCTCAAACCTTTTACCAGCTCTTCCATAACTCCAAGGAACGTCTCGACCTCCTCAACGCTGTTGTAGACGTGGAATGAGGCCCTAACTGTTCCCTGCACCCCAAGCTTCTTCATCGCGGGCAGGGCGCAGTGGTGACCGGAGCGGACCATGATGTTGTGTTCGTCGAGTATAGCGGCAACGTCGTGAGGATGTAATGGCGGGACGTTGAAACTGACGACGCCAGCGTGCTTTTTAAGGTTCCGCGGCCCGTACCAGGGAACTCCAAGCTCATCGAGGCCCTCTGTGATGCGTTTCACCAGCTTGTGCTCCTGCCTTTCGATGTTCTTTATTCCAATCTTCTCGATGTAGCGAATTCCAGCTGCCAGGCCTATGGCACCGCCTATGTTCGGCGTTCCAGCCTCAAAGCGCTCCGGCGGCTCTGCCAGCTTGTAAGAGTCGAGGTCAACGTCCTCAATAGTTCCACCGCCTATGAGTGGAGGCTCGAAGACGTCAAAGAACTCCTCGTTGATGTAGAGCACTCCAATTCCCGTCGGCCCCATCGGCCCCTTGTGTCCGGAAAGGCCGAGAAAGTCAGCGCGGAGCTTTTTAACATCAACCTCCATATGGCCAGCACTTTGAGCTGCGTCAACGACGAATATCGCGCCCTCATCCTTCGCCATCTTCCCTAGCTCCTCGACCTCGTGAATTACCCCTAAAGCGTTCGAGACGTGCTGGACTGCCACGAGCTTTGCTCCCTTTATTTTCTTCTCGGCATCGGCGATGTCGAGGTTCCCCTCCAGGTCGCCCTCTATGAACTCCAGCCTGAGGCCCTTCTTTTTGGCCAACCTCTGCCAGGGGAGCAAGTCTGAGTGGTGCTCGTACGGTGTAGTGACTATCTTGTCCCCTTTCTTGAAAATGTGCTCCAGCCCGAGGGCGACGAGGTTGAGGCTCTCGCTCGTGTTCTTGGTGAAGACTATCTCCTCGAACTTCGCGTTGAGGAAGTTCGCGACAACCTTCCTGCTCTCCTCGTACTTGTGAGTCGCCATCTGGGAGAGTCTGTGAACGCCCCTGTGGACGTTGGCGCGGTACTTCAGGTAGTACTCGTCCATGGCCTCGATTACTGGCTTTGGAGTGAGCGATGTGGCGGTGTTGTCGAAGTAGATGACCTCGCTCGTGAGCGGTATGTCCTTCCGGATGTCCTCCGGTATCTTCATGCGACCACCTCCAGGATTCCCGCGCAGTCATAGATTGTCTCGGCGATCTTCCTTCCAAGCTCGGCATCATCGAGGAGCTTGACTATTATCTTTCCGCTCGGATAAACGCTGACCTCGTAGCCCTCCATTTCGAGAATGAGCATCATTCCTGGAAGGAGCTTCTTAACGCTGTGCCCCCTCTCGCGGAGACACTGGGCGGTCTTTGTGAGGTCTATCTTTATCGGCTTCTCCCAGGAGTAGCCCGATATAACGATCCCCTTCATTGTAGTGCATGGTTTGGCGATTATCACTTCCACCACCGAAGTGATATTGGATTTTGGGCTTATACGGATTTCCTGAACCCAAGGTTAAGGACAGAAATGTGAAATGGGGATGTGTTTTAATTTGGGCTCTTAACGTTTCGACAAGCTTATAAAGACCCAGTCGAGCTGGAGGTTGATGAGGACTTACATGTCTTTCAGCCGCGACGCCTATCTGGTGGTCATCTACTCCTTCTTCGGCTGGTTAGGTGGTAATATAGCCTGGTTTATAGTCCCGTTCTACTTCAAGTCACTGGGCATGGACTATTCAAGCATTGGCGTGCTCTTCTCGCTCTCAACGATAGCCCAGGCCGCCCTCCTCCTCTTCACGGGGCCCCTTGCGGTAAAAATCGGGTACAAAAGGAGCATAATCCTCGCACTCACATTTTTCATGTCTGGAAGGCTGGTGCAGGTCTTTCTGCCCGAGTTTCACTTCTTGGCCATAGCTTCCGTGCTCCTCGGAGTTGGCATGGCACTTGAGGGGCCAGCTCTGATGTCTCTCCTCAGCGAGGAGGCGAGCGATGAGAACAGGCACTACCTCTTTTCCATGAACTCCGCCATGGGGACGTTTGGAGCCGCTTTTGGGACTCTACTCGGGGGTTTCCTGCCGGGGGTTCTGGACGGAAAGAACCCGTACAGAGACACGCTGATGGTCTCAATCGGCTTTATTCTCATCCAGCTGGCAGTTATATCCCTCGTCCACCCAATACTCGACAGGAAAGGACGTGAGATAAACTTTGAGCGTGAGACTGTGATCAAGATCCTCAAGTTCTCGCTTCCCAGTGCCCTCATCGGGCTCGGGGCCGGAGTGACGATCCCCTACATGGGCCTGTGGTTCAACAGGAAGTTCGGTACAAGTCTAGAGAGCATAGGCAGCCTCTTCGCAGTCCAGCAGTTTGTAATGGGGCTAGGTACCTTCCTCCTCCCAGCTTTAGCCGATAAGGCCGGGAGCGTCAGGACGATAGTTACCTTCAACGGCAGTGCCACACTTCTCATCGCTGGGATGCCGTTCCTGCCGAGTTTTCCGCTCGCTGCGCTTGTCTACATTATCAGAACGATCCTGATGAACATCGTGAACCCAATATGGGACGCCTTCATGATGCGCTTCTTCTCAACGGAGGAGCGCTCGACGGCTTTGGCACTAAGGAATCTTGCCTGGACTGCAACCTTTGGGGTAGGTCAGTACATTGGTGGAGTTATATTTGACCGCTCGCTCACGGCCCCATTCCTGATAACGGGCTTCCTGTACGGAGCTTCAATGGTAGCCTTCTGGACACTGTTCTCAAAGGAAGAAGAGTAGAAAATCAGCATATCCTCGGAACGGGGTCTCCTTCCGGAGGCTCCATGAACCTCTTTCCACCTATTCCAGTCTCCAGGAGAACCTTGCCGCGGTAGTCAGCTATTACCTCACCGATTATTGCCGCGTTCCTGCCCTTCTCCGTTTTTCGCATAGCTTCAAGGGCCTCTTCCGCGTACTCCCTTGCGACGACCATGACAACTTTGCCCTCGTTGGCGACATCGTAGGGGCTTATTCCGAGCATCTCGCTGGCAGCCCTAACCTCCGGCCTTATCGGGATGTCAGCTTCCCTCACGAGGATTCCGACGTTGCTCTTACGAGCGATCTCGTTGAGGGCGTTGCTTAAGCCAGCTCTCGTCGGGTCTTTCATCGCGTGGACCTTCTCCCAGCCGATTGCATCTGCGACTGCCTTGACAACGTCCCATATAGGTGCGACGTCGCTCTTGAGCTCGGTCTCGAAGGCTATGCCCTCCCTGTGGCTCATCAGGGCTATGCCGTGGTCGCCTATAGTTCCGCTGACCAGCACGGCGTCGCCTACCTTCGCTCCAGCGTCGCTTACCGGATGCTCCGCTATTCCTATTCCGGCAGTTATGACGAACATCTCTATTTTGTCCTCGACGACCTTGGTGTCGCCCGTGACTATTGGAACCGGGACTTCCCTTGCAGTCTCGTCCATGGATTTGAGAACCCTCTCAAGGACTTCCATGTCGAGGCCTTCCCCGATTATCATCGAGTTCGCCAGCGCTATCGGCTCGGCGCCCATAACGGCCAGATCGTTCACAGTACCGCTGACCGCTAAGCGGCCTATGTCTCCTCCCGGGAAGAAGAGGGGCTTTACCGTGTGTCCGTCTATCGTGAAGACGATGTGCTTGTCTCCAAGGGGTATTGTGGCTCCGTCGTCGAGTGCATCAAGCCCTATGCCTCCAGCGGATTTCAGCGTCAGAGTCTTTAGTATAACGTCCCTCAAAAGCTCCCCCATTATCTCTCCGCCTGCTCCGTGTTCGAGCTTTATCTTTTCAGCCATTTCAATCACCCAGCAGACCTTTTTCCTTCAGGTATGAGCGCGTGAAGTCTAAAAACTCCTTAGCTCTTTTAATTTGGATTCTGGCATCTTCTTCCGACAGGTGGGTCTCAAAGGAATAATCCGCCACCTGTCTAAGCTGAAATGCCAGTCTCAGATAAGTGAAGAACTTGTGAGGAACCTCTCCAGTTTTCACGAACTCCCTTCCAAGGAGTGCTATGACGGCAGAGTGCTTTGAAACTGAGATACTCCTTGTTAGGAGAATTGCCTCTGCGCAGTAGAACATCGTGTAATACGCCCGGGAAACAGCGAACTCGTAAGCCCCTTTTTCTAAAAGAGTTCTGGCTGCCTCCAGGCTTTCCTCGGCCTTGCGTATTATGGCCGGATAATTGATCATACCTTTATGCCCTCCCGCATCACGTTGAGGATCAGTGGATCCGAGCTCATGTCCGGTTTCTTGACGTAGGGTACGAGCGATATAACTACTCCTTTTTCGATGGCGTACTTATTGGTCGCCTCTGCCATTCTTTCGAGCTCCTCAAGCGTTGGCCACCGCTTCACAACGACGAGCACATCCACGTCGCTCCACTCGCTCGCTTCTCCCCTCGCGTAGGAGCCGAAGAGGATGACCTCGACTAGGTTATCCCCGAGAATTTCCTGGAGCTTCGCCTTCACCTCTTTGAGTATCTCCTCAAGCTCGTCCCTTTGAAGGATCGGCATTCGCGTTCTCCCCGAAACCTTTAGGTTGCCATCTCTTATATCCTTTCTCACAGCATCAGATCCTCCTTCGTCAGGTAGCCTTCGAGATAAAGCCCGCCGAGGAATGCCTGACCGACGTTTATACCGTTGTCCCCCCTCGGCACCTCGGTCGTCACGTGGAAGTTCAGCCCGTTCGCCTCCACGACCTTCCTTATCGTCTTGGTTATGAGCTCGTTGTACGCAACTCCTCCGCTCAGGGCAACGTTCTTCACTCCGAACTCTCTGGCCCTTTCGACGGCAGTATGAGCAAAGGCCCTCGCGAGGGCGAGGTGGGCTGAGTAGGCTATGTCGGCTGGTGATACCCTGTCAATTGCCCCAAGAATGCTCTGGAACAGCTCTTCAACCCTTATCAGTTCTCCTTCAACTGGAACCTCGAACTTCAGGTCATTCTTACCCTTGAAGGCGAAGCTCTCAAGCTTCATTGCCGGTTCTCCCTCGTAGTGCCTCCTGTAGGCGACGTTCAGGAGGACGGCAATAGCGTCAAGAACTCTTCCCGTTGAGGAGGCGTAGGCCGTGTTTATCCCCTTGGCGAGCTGGTTGAGGACGACGTTGAACTCGACCTTTCCGTACTTGAGGCTCTCGACGGCCTTCGGGCAACAGCGGGTTATAATCCCTTCGAGCTCGTCAATCGAATAGACCTTGCTCAGTATCCCCATCAGCGCCCTCAGCGGATAGTAGCTCGCCAAATCCCCGCCCGGGAGCGGATAGTAGTCAATGTGGGCCAGTCTTTCAACGTCCTCGTAGCCCAGATACAGGACTTCGCCGCCCCAGGTGTTTCCATCGGTTCCATAGCCAACGCCGTCGAGCGCTATCCCAATGACAGAATCGAGGTTTTTCTCGGCCATGACGCTCGCTATGTGGGCGTAGTGGTGCTGAACCTGGAGGAGTTCCACGTCCAGCTCGTTGGCCATCTCCATTGCAAGCTTCGTCGTGTTGTAAGCCGGATGGAGGTCGGCTATGATGAGATCAAGGTTTTTCACCCCGAGAATCTTCCTGAAGTGTGCTATTGCCTCCCTCATGAACTCAAGGACTTCAACCTTTCCAGTGTTGCCTATGTACTGGCTCGGATAGACCTTTCCGCCCTTAGCGACGCCGAAGGCGTTCATGAGTTCCGCTCCAACTGCTAATCCGCTGTACTCGAAGGGTATCTCTATTGGGAGTGGCACGAAGCCGCGGGAACGCCTTATCACGGCCCTCTTCCCGTCAACGAACCTTATCACACTGTCGTCGGCCCTGTTCAGTATCTTTCTGTTGTGGAGGAGGAAGTAGTCGGCCACATCCTTCAGCTCTTCAAAAGCTTTCTCGTTGTCCTTGATCATCGGCATTCCTGGGTAATTGGCCGAGGTCATCACATAAACCGGAGTTTTGCTCCAATGGAAGAGTATGTAGTGGGTTCCTGCGTAGGGAAGCATGACCCCGATTGTGTG
>JASGLT010000038.1 GCA_030156945.1 Thermococcaceae archaeon | reverse complement strand
TGCTCACCAACCAGCTTTGGAATCTCTCTGACGTCTCCCCTCACAACTGTGACATCTAAGCCTATGTTCCCGAATTCCAGCCACGCGTTGACTCTCGCTAAGTCTTCGGCGCGCGCATCGAGAACCGTCAGGACTTCAGCGTTAGTGGCTTTAGCAAGTGCGGCGCCCACTATGCCGGTTCCGGCGCAGAGATCCAGTATCCTTCCTCCTTTCGGCAGGCTTAAAGACTCGAAGAAATCCACAAGCTCCCAAAACCTCCTCCGGGCGCTTTCGTTTTTAGGCTCCATGTAGTCCCTGGCGTACTTGTAGAACTCCTGGAGGGACATTTAACCCACCCGTGGTAATGCAAATCCCTGTTATCTCAGAGGCTTTGCGAGTCTTATAACGTCGCCAACGTGGATGACCCCATGCTTTCTCCTGGTTATTATCTCTGCATCTTCAAAGAGGGCCTTACCTATGCCGGCTATCCCAGCTAAATCCCAGTAGCGGGTTTCTATCTCTCCAACCTTTTCAAAGCCCGGTATCCTGTAGTAGCCTCTTCTGATGACGCCTCTTATCGGATCGTAACCCTCGTCGAGTGATATTACCGAGTAGTCCTCCCTCCTGACCTCCATCACAATCTCCCGGTACCCCTTCCTGTAGAAGAAGGCCCCGAACCTGTCCATCTCCTCGAGCAGGAAAACTCCGTGGGACTCAAGGACTTTAGCCACGTTCCTGAAGAGCTCGGCCGCCTGGTAGGGGTCGAAGTGCGGCATCGTGTAGCCCCACAAAAGGGCAACGTCGAATTTCCCAAGCTTCGTGAGGTCATCCAGGCAGTCCATAACGGCCCCGTAGACGTCGGTCTCACCGCTCAGCCACTCGTCCACCTTCATGAGGTCTTCCTTTCTCCTGTCGAGGATCGTGAGCTTTGCATTGTATCCCCACTCCCGCAGAGTCTCAACGAGCGCTGCTCCTGCAAGCCCTGTGCCCGCACAGAGGTCCAGGATTTTCACTTCCCTTCCGTAGGGAATCAACTCCCTTTTTATGGCCCAGTTGAAGAACGCCCTTGCCCCCATAAACCTTCTCTGGGCTGCCTCCTCCCGGGGGTCTATGCTACTCCTAAGGTAAGAATAGAGCTCCTCAAGGCTCATGAGACCACCACGAAAGAGAGGGCTTGAAATTATTTAAACCCATCGAAAGGCTTAAATATTCTGTCAACTTACTAAGGTTGACAAGGTGGTGGCATGAGGGGTGACTGCTACCCTTACCCGACAGCAGGTGTGCCGCTTCTTCTGAACCTGGCCGGTGTAGGGGTTATGCTTGATGGCATTTTGACCGGATCGAGCTATCTTATGCTGATTGGACTGGTTCTTTTCCTGCTATCGCAGGGCAGGGGGATAGAACCCGAGGGAAAAAGGCTCCTCTACCTCTTCGGGAGCGTTGAGCTCGGCGATGTGGTTGAGGTTGCAAGGTTATCCGAGATGGAGCGCGGCCGGATTTTGACCATGGCGAAAGCTTTTGGAACGACGCCGGTAGCGCTAACGGCTTTTTTGATGGCTTTCGTGGCAAAAGGGGCACCTTACACCGAGCTTATTGCCGTTTATGCTTACTGGCTCGTCCTTTACCTTGAAATTTTCATCTTTCCCCTCAAAGAGCTTAAAAAGAGAAAGCTGTTATCGGCGATCTTCCCGCTGCTTCTCTCACTTCCTCTGCTTGCCTTCAGCTCCCTAGAAACGCTCCCGGTAACACTGCTCACGTGGATCTTTGGAAGCTTTCTCCTGAACGAACTTCTCGGCAGGGGTCTGGTGGTTGTGAGAACCGAGAAGGGGAGCTACCTCGTCTCCTGTGCCAATGGAGGGATTTTGATGGGGCTGATTGGAGGAGGCGATGCAGGATGAGGGCGGGCCCTCACAGAGGGTACTGGATCAGCGTGGGGCTGGGATTCGCCATGTTCTTTGCAGGCGCACTATTCGGAAGTGACGCCCTGCTGGTTCTCTCCTACCCCCTAATAACTTTTGGCATCCTCTTATTCTACGGCAGAAAAGTTCAAGTTGGAGAGGAAGGCATAATCCTCGAATGGGGTATTCTGTTCAAACGGAGAAAGTTCATTGGTTTCAGCGAAATAATCGAGGTGGTCGATGCTCCCTCCAACAGGTACCTCGCTTTTGCCCGCTATGCCCCCGAGGTCCTAATTCTGCCCACTATCATGATGGTCTTTGGAATTTTGGTGTTCTTTGTTGGCGAATTTAAGTGGGTTGGTCTGGCTGTGATTCTTTTCAGTGGAGTTCAGCTGGTCTCTTACGGGTACTCCGAGGGGGAGAGGCGGAAGGGAGCGGCGCTGATTCTCCTGCTCACCATGCTCGTCGGCTTTATTGGCTATTTATCCAGAATTGGGATGGCCTTTCCGCTGGTGGCCATAGGAATACTCTTCGCAGTCATGTTCTGGGAAGTCGGTCCCGGTATCATGAACACGCTGTTCCTAATTACCGAGAAGGGTGTTTATCAGGTTCAGTATGTTTCTAAGAAAGAGGTGAATGAACTGTTCTCTTCGTTGGGTGGTGCCAATGAAGGTTAAAGATGCCTGGCCAGTAACGGCTCCATTGGTAATTGATGTTATGCGACTAGCGGTCCTTGTGGCAATGTTTCACCTTCTCATTCATCCTCCAGAGCACTTCCTCCTGACCCTGATTCTTATCGCGCTCCTTTTCGGACTTGTATCCAGCTCCGGTGTTGAGCTCAGGGACGGAAAGTTGATTCTGGGCTACGGACCCTTTTTCAGGTTCAACATGGGGGAGGTTCTAGAGGTTGCTGATCTGGGCAAAATACAGAGGGGCAGACTAATCTGGTACATTTGGAGGGACATGGCGGTCCCAGTATACTATGTACTCCTCCCCTCCCTGCTTTTTAGGAGTGGGGAACTTCCGTTCATTGGCAGCTTTATATACCTCGCTGCACTATACTCCATCAGCGTTTTTGTGCCGCTGCACCACCTAAAGGAGAGGACTGATCTGTTTGTAGTCCTCGCGATGCTTCTACCGTGGCTTATACTCCTGCCTTTCAGAGTATACGTTTCCAATTGGCCCTCATGGGTTGCTATGCATTCATTTTTCGGCTTTCTTTACTTTCCGCTCTTCGTTGCCATGGATTATGTTCTCCTATCAACGGAGAGGAGAAAATTCGTGCTCAGGTGCCATAATTCGAAGAATGTAATAACAGAGGTGATCTGCGATGAAGGTTGACGGTGCAACGCCCACTAACTTTTCAGGACTTCCACTTATTCTGGTAGGACTCTCATTTGCCCTGATAATAGGCCTTCCGAGACTCGCTTCGGATTGGTGGTACCTTTCCATCGTGGGCTGGCTTTTCCTCGCGGCTTCATGGGGAACATCGGTTGAGGTGAAAGGGGAAACATTGAGGCTCAATTACGCCTTTGGCAAACTAACGATTAACGTTCCTCTCTCTGAAATAGAAGACGTTAAAGTAGTGAGCAGGCTTGAGAGGGCAGTTTTGATAAGGGAGTTTCCGGGGCTGTACGTCTTAATTGCCGGGGCCGTACTGTTCGCCTTCCTTGACCTTTTGCTCCTTCCCAGCGGGCTTTTGGAGGGGTACTACTTTGGCGACATGGGGCTGATATTCTTCGGCCTCCTTTACCTCGTGGTCATGTCCCTGCCGTTTAGCAGAATGCACTTGGCTGGCATGTTTGGAGTTTTTACTATAATCTTTGTGACCCTTCTCATGAGGATTAAAACGGGCATTTTTGACCCGCTTCCCGTTTTATTCTTTGCCATATTCTTCCCCCTTTTTGTTGCCGAGTATTACAGCAAGGAGTATGTCGTGATAACAGCTCAAAGGAGGAGGTACTGCATAATGGCTGAAAAACCTGAGCCGGTATTAAAGACCATAATGGGAGGTGTCTCCGGTGAGGCTTAAACTATCCGCCTTCCCGGTTAGAGGAGCTCCCCTGTTTTTCCTCGCGGTCTCGCTGATTGGAGGCGCTCTTGGGGTTCTCATTCAGGCCGCCAAGGGGGAAAACTTCGCGTGGGTCTTCCCCTATCTCCTGGTTTTCTCCGCCCCGTTGGGCGCGGAGCTCAATGGAAAGGAGCTCGTTCTCCTCCACGGTTTTGGCCTGATAAGAGAAAGAATCCCCCTTGACTCCATCGAGGAAGTCTCGATTCTCTCCCGCCTTGAGCACGGCACCGTGGCGAGGCACTTCAGGGCCTACGCCGCCTTGTGGGTTCTTCTGGTGGCCTTTGCGGTAGTTTATCTCCTCCTGCCCGGCGAGAAGAATCCCATCGGAGCTTACTTCGCTCCCCTGGTAATCTCAATGTACACAGTTCTCTTCCTGATTCTAATGCTGCCGAGGAAGAGGAGGATTGTTTATCTCTCGGCCTTCATAGCTCTGGCCTTTTTGGTGCTCTATCCCCTCGTTTTCATCGGGCCAGAAACCCTGCTCCCCGGCGTTGTGTTTGGGTTCTTCATTTTGTGGGCCGTGAGGACTTTTCAGAGTGAGGAACTAATACTGCTGGTGGCCGATGGAAAGTCATACCTGCTGGCCTACAGGGACGGGAATGAGTTCCTAAACCTGCTCAGGAGGGTCGCCAATGCTCAAGCTCCCTGAGGGAATGGAACGCGTTTGGATCATGAGGGCCAAGGGCATGCGTGAGGTGGACATAGCGGAAGCCCTCGGGATTTCAAGGCAGGCGGTGAACAAGGCCCTGAAGGACGCTAGAGTAAAGCTCTTCGAGGCCTTCTTCGCCATAGCCGAGACGTTCTCGTGGGACGTGGTGAGGGTCAACGCGGAGAAGGGGTTCGCAGTCTTCTCTGGAAAAGTCCTCGGGAAGAGAGTGAGAGTTTACGCCTTCTATCTGCCTGGAAAAGGAATTAAGGCCTTTTTCGGAGAGGACGTTCCTGACTACATCCTCCAGCATGCCTTGGAAGTTGGAATAATCAAAAAGCCGGAAAAGGAGGGGCTGATAAAGGCGCTTGAGAGCTAATAATAGCCCTCCTCGTAGGCAGAGGTCAGCATGACGTAGGCCGCGTAGAAGATAACCAGCAGGAAAATCGGAAGTAGCAGTACCCCGAGGAGATCATTCTCAAAGCCCATCCATGCAAGAAAGGCTCCAAACGTCAAGAGCGCGGAGACCAGCGTGAGGGCCTTTGCGAAGCCACGCGACATTATCCCTGAGAACTTAGGGGCGAGCTGGAAGACGAGCGGCCTGGAGGCGAGGAGCGTTAGAGCTATGAAGAGGGCCATCGCTGAGCCGAAGACAATGGCCATGGCCCTCGGGAGCTTTGGGGACATGAGAACGAGGATAAAAGCGAAGAACAGCTGTGCAGCTAAGTACTTCCTGAGCCTGGGCGGCTCTATGCTTTTCGTGGGCTTCTCCGGCGCTTCCCTGGAGATGTCATCAAGCTCGTACTCGCGCCTGGCCACGATGTAGCCGATCGCAAGGACAACGGCGACTCCTCCGATTAGGAGGACGAACATGCCGTAGAGGGGCAGGAAGAATGAGGAGAGCATAAATAACAGCCCAAGAGCAATTAGACCGATTCCGGTTATCCTGTTCGCCCGTTCCCTCGCCCGCTTGCTGAGGTATGTGTAGCCGATTCTGAACCATACCCCCGGTTCGCCCTTGGAGGTTGCGGTAAGTATGCCGACTATCACGAAGGCCAGTCCGAGGAAAACGCCGTAGAGGACCCTAAGGATGAAATAAGGGTTCACGTTCCCTCCCCCCTCGCCCAAAAGATCCTGAACATCATTCCGAAGGTAACCACCAGGAAGGCCCAGACGGAGTAGTCTATCCAGCCTGATGTGATGTAGCCGGCGTTGTAGAGGAGCACCAAGCTATCAATAACGACGATTCCAATGGCCATGGCGGTCGTAAACTCCGCGAAGGCTTTCCACCCCCTTCTGCTGAACCTGAGGAGAGGCGCGAAGGCGGGCTCCTTGAGGAAGTAGGTCATGACGAGGAAGAGCGGGTAGACCACAAGCGGGAACAGTAGGGTGCCCAGGGTCTTCGAGGCAAAGTTATCCGGTTCTCCAGAGGCGCTGAAGTGGATAGCGACCCTCCCGGGCAGGCCATTCCATAAAAATGCCAGAAGGACGAGGTAAGCGGCCAGCCCGAGGAGCTGAATTGCCAGATATGGTCTAACGTTGACCTCTATCTTTTCAGACGGCTTTTCTGGGGCTTCTATTGACAGCTCTTCCTCTTCGTAGGCCTTTTTGGCTATTCTGAATCCGGCCACCGTGAGGAGAACAACCCCTGCGAGCATGAGGAGAGTGAAGACGAGGATTCCCACACCGGCAAGCGCAAGCCCGAGGAGGAGGATCGAAAAGACTACCATGAACAGCCCGGCGAAGGTGTTGGTTTCCTTCCAGGCTCTCTCCGACATGTAAGTGTAACCGATCCTGAAGCCGATGAAGTAGTTTCTCCCCTTCCTGAATGCGAAGGTCAGCAATCCCGCGGCCAATAGGGTAAGTGAGATAAACACTTCAAAGACCAGTTCGCTCATTCAAATCCCTCCAGCTTCTCAAGAACGGACTCAATAACTTTTACCTCATCCCTGAGCTGGGCGAGGACTCTCCTCCCTATCTCTGTGATCGAGTAGTACTTCCTTGGCCTTCCACCGGCCTCGGCCCAGCTGTCCTGGAGGAGGCCGAGCTTTTTGAGGCCTTTCAGGATGTCGTAAAGGGCTCCTTCACTTGGGACGAGCTTTCCATCGCTCAGCTCCTCAAGCCTCTTCCTTATCGCGTAGCCGTGGAGCTCGCCTTCTTTCTCAAGGATCGAGAGGACTAAAAAGGAGTATAGGCCTGAGCGGAGCTCTTTTCTGAGCTTCTTGAGTGCCTTTTCCTCGCTTTTTCCAAGCAATGCCGTTCACCAGATTACCTTCTCTTCCTCGGGCTCTTCGATCCTGGCAAAGGACAAAGTGTAGGCAATTAAAGCTATTGCTATGGCCGCAAAGATAACCTCCAGGCCGATGATGAACTTCATCGCCAGCTCCTCGCTTTTTAGAGTCAATAGCTGGCCATAAGCTGCGAGCGTATCAACAAAGCCGTGAAGGACTGCCATCGTAAGGAACCCCTTCTTCCCGAAACCGTTTCTGGAGGCGTGAGCCAGATAAACCGTGGTTCCCACGTGGAAGAGGACTGCGAAGTAGCGCTCCACCATCGAGAGGAGTGCCTGTATGACAGGAACGTCGAGCTTTTCTCCTGTAGCAGCGACTAAGATAATCGGCATAACTGCAACGAATAGAACCTCTGTCACTCCAAAGCCAAGACCGACGAATAGGCCCGTTTTGGGACTCTTATCTTTGACGAGGAGGTACTTGACGCCCTCCTGAACGAAACCAGCAACGAGCCCCAGCCAGAGGGCAACTCCGAGTGTAAAGACCGTTCCCCTGGCGATAACGTCGGCGTTACTCCTTATCCCGATTCCGAGAAGAGGGAGCTGTTGTATCGGGTTCTGGGCGATCATTGCAAGGATGAATGCCACCGCACCGAGGATCAGCTCGGCCCACTTCTGTTTCTTGAATCCAAAAAGGTAAACCGTTGCCCACGCCAGAAGCCCGCCGAGAAGCGGGAACGGCGGGAGGTACATGCTCACTCCTCCTTCTCGACAACTACCGCAGTCCCGTATGCGTAAACTTCAGCCACGCTCGCACCTACGTTTGATGTTGCGAAGCGGACGTTAACTACAGCGTTGGCGCCGAGCTCCTTGGCGTGGAGCGCCATCCGTCTCAAAGCCTCCTCCCTTGCCTCTGCCATCATCTGGGTGTACTCCTTGACTTCGCCACCCTTGATGTTCCTCAGGACGGCCATTATGTCCCTGCCTATGTGTGTGGCCTTGACTATGCCGCCCCTGGCTATCCCCTTGACCTCGACGATGCGGTAGCCGGGAATCTTTTCGGTCGTTACAACAATAATTCCTTCAACGGTCTCCATACTCATCACCCCGATGCATCGAACTTCGAGGTATATGGGGAGGAAGAAGTATTTAAGGCTTTCGGGGAAAGTCTGAGAGGTGATAAAATGCACGAGATTTCCTTCGGCGAGGTACTCGAAAACCTCCGCGGGCTTAACGCTCACAGGGTGCTCATCCAGACTCCAGAGGGTCTCAAAAGGGAGGCGCAAGAGTTGGCCGACTTTCTTGAGGACAACGGGATCGAGGCGATAATAAGCGGTGACATCAACTACGGAGCCTGCGATCCTGCAGACAGCGAGGCGAAGAGGCTCGGGTGTGACGTGCTAATCCATCTCGGTCACAGCTACATGCAGCTCCACCTTGAGGTTCCTACTATCTTCGTGCCCGCTTTTGCGAAAGTGGACGTTGTTTGGGCCCTTGAGAAAAACCTCGATGAGGTCAAAAAGCTTGGGAGGAGGATAGCCCTCGTCACTACGGCCCAGCACATCCACCAGATTGGGCGGGCGAGAGAATTTCTGGAAAAGAACGGCTTCGAGGTCGTTATTGGAAGGGGAGACTCAAGGGTGAGCTGGCCTGGACAGGTTCTCGGATGCAACTTCAGCTCGGCGAAGGTTGACGCCGATGGAGTTCTCTTTATAGGCGCCGGCTACTTCCACCCGATTGGAGTTGCGATGGCCGTTAAGAAGCCTACTTTGGCAATCAACCCCTACTCCGGCGACGCTATATGGATGGATAGGGAATCTGAGAGGCTCGTGAGGAAGCGCTGGGCGCAGATAGCGAAGGCAATGGATGCTCGGAGGTTTGGCGTGATAACGAGCACCAAGAAGGGTCAGCTGAGGCTTGCGGAGGCGAAGAGAATCGTTAAACTCCTCCGCGAGCACGGGAAGTACGCTAAGCTTTTGGCGATGAACCACATAAGCTATCAGGCTTTGGAGGGCTTCGAATTCGATGCTTACGTCGTCGTTGCCTGTCCGCGCGTCCCGATAGACGACTACGAGAACTGGAGGAAGCCAGTGCTCACTCCGAGGGAGGTTGAAATCCTCCTCGGGCTGAGGGAAGACTACGAGTTCGACGAGATTCTCGGCGCGGAGAGAAGGGAGGACGAGCCCGTTGGTATAGCGGTTAACCGCTGACGAAAGCTTTTTCTTCCTCTATGTTAATCAGACTTCATGGTGGACATTGCTCTCGGCATCTCGGTGGGGCTATTGGTTCTTGTTCAGTATGGTTTCATGAGGGTCTCCTTTGAAGTTTTCACATATAAAAAGCCGGGTAGAGTGCCCGTTTTTGTAGTGTCAATGGTCGCCGTCCTTGCATCTCTTTTCATAAGCTATTTGCTCGGCTTTCTGACTCTTTTGGCTTTCCTTGCATCCCAAAGACTATCCAGGGGAGAGCTTGTAATCGTTCTCCTCACTACAGAGTTCGGGTTCCTCATGGGGATGGCTGTGGTCATGTTTATCCTCACAAGCGTAGGCTTCATCCTTGACGTGCCTTCCCTAAAGGTCAACATGAGTCCCGAGGAGGTGATGCGTTTTTTGGGGACTGGGTGAGGGATTCCAGAGAAAATTGACATTGAGATGGATCACCAGACAGTGTTATAAGACGTAGCCCCCATGGTGGATTCTGGGGGAGCTGTTAATGAAGAAAAAACACCTCGCTATACTGCTCTCAAGGCTTAAGGGCTTTGAGAGTCCTAAACCGGAACTGGAACAGTATAGGACTCCCGGTAATGTTGCCGCGGAGCTTTTGTGGTTAGCCCACTCCCTCGGCGATGTTGAGGGAAAGGTCATCGCGGATTTGGGTGCTGGCACTGGTGTTTTGAGCATTGGAGCTGCCCTTATGGGCGCGGAAAAGGTCTATGCCGTCGAGAAGGACAAAAGGGCCCTCGAAATCGCCCGTGAAAACGCGCGCTCGCTCGGCGTTGAGGATAAAATCGAGTTCGTAAACACAGACGTTTCTGAGTTCTCAAAAAGGGTGGACACGGTGGTAATGAATCCCCCCTTCGGCAGTCAGGTAAAGCACGCCGACAGGCCTTTCCTCCTCAAGGCCTTCGAGGTGAGCGACGTTGTGTATTCGATTCACCTTTCAAAGCCCGAAGTAAGGAATTTCATAGAGACATTCGTAGTAGAGGCTGGTTTCGGGATTACGCATCGTCTAACGTTGCCCTTCGAGATTCCGGCCCAATTCTGGTTCCACAAAAAAAGGTTGGAAAAAATTTACATCGATGTTTATCGCTTTGAAAAATGTGCTTCGAAACCCATTTAAATAATGAGAGCGAAATCTTATAGGGGTGATTGAAATCAGGGGCACCCTCTATGAAATGAGGAACCTTGTGTTGTCTTGGAATCTGTCCGAGATTATGGATCAAACCCGGGGGGAGGAGGGGAGGAAGACATTACTCGGCCTCTTGTCCAGCAGGGACAGGAGGGTGAGGCTCAGGGCGTTGTACGTGTTAGACCGCCTCGTGGAGGAGAATCCAGCGAGGAGCAGGGAAGTTTGCAGGGAGTCCTTCGAAGACCTGATTTCTATGATAAGGGGCGGAAATGATGCCGAGAGAATAAAGAGCCTCGCCCTGCTTAACAAGCTCTTCTCGAACGTGCAGCCATCTCCAAAGCAGTTTGAAAGGCTCGTGCTAACAATTCTTGAGACTTCCAGGGAATTCACGGGGGCAGCTTGGGTGGAGGTGGCCGACCTTGTCAGGAAGGTTTCTTTTCTTGTCGTGCCCGAGAGTATAATGCCCCTCCTAAGGCAGGGACTTAGTGCTAAATGCCAGAGAACTTCGGCTCTCAGTGCGTTTTTGATAGTAAGGGGTGGAAATCCTGCGGGTGACATCGATAGGGTTCTCTCATCTGCCATAAGGCGGGCCCTTAATTCAAGGGAGGTCGTTACAGTAGAGCTGGGCCTGGACACCCTGGAGGAGATCATGAGCTTTCCGCCAACTCGCGGGGTCATTGAGGCCCTTGTGTATGTTCTCCCCGAACTTTGGAGTCTCTCAAGTGGCGGCAAATCAGTTTTTATCCGCTATAGAGCCAGGGAGCTTCTTGAGAGCATTAGCGGGAGGCTCAGGGAATACTACCTGATGAGCCCAGAGGACTTCAAGTCAGTGACTGCCGTTCTGCTCATGGAAGGGGAAGACCGGAGACTTGTAGAGGTTTTCAGGGCATTGGGGCTGTCTTTTCAAACGCAGAGTTTCTATGAAAGGAACACAAGCGCCTCTGAAAGCTCTTAGTCACGGATTTCCATTAATTATTTAAGGCCAGCTGGTTAGCTGGTATCATGGGAAAGCTCAAGCTCAGCGACCGACAGCTCTATGCCCTCATAGATGCCCTCAAGCTCGGCTAGGAAGTTAAGCCCAGCCAGCAAGCGAAGAGGAGGGCCTTCGCAAAGTACAGAATCGAGGGCTGGGAGAACTCGAAGCTGACGGGCATATTCTACTCAATCCAGAGGCGCCTCGGTTTGATAGATGAGATTGTAGAAGAGCTCGTCGGAGTTTCTCCACTCATCCTCGACCCCTGGCTGAGGGCCGCGTTGAGGGTGGCCGTTGAAGTTGGGGTCTTCCGCGAGCCCAGCGAGAAGACCCTCGGGCACCTCAAGGGCATCGCCCAGTTCCTCTCAAAGAGAACGCACCCCTATGTCGGCTATTACTACTACGACCTCCTGCCGAGGGTCGTCAACTACATCCCCAAGCTCGACACGGAAGAAAAGAGGCTCAAATGGGAATACCTCTTCCCGGAGTGGTTCATAGCGAGGATGAGAACTCTTCTCGGGGAAGAGGCTGAAGAACTCCTCAGGGCACTAAACGATACTCTCCCGACGAGCATAAGGGTTAACTGCCTCAGGGCGAGCCTTGAAGAAGTTGAGAGCTATCTTCGGAAGAAGAACGTTCGCTTTGAGAGGAGCGAGAGGGTGAACACCGTAATTAGAATCCTCGACCCCTTCAATCCCGAGTGGCTCTTCAACAAGGGCTATGCCATAGCGCAGGAGGAAGCCTCTGCCGTCGCTTCCATCGTCCTAGACCCGAAGCCCGGAGAAACCGTCGTTGATTTAGCTGCAGCCCCCGGAGGAAAAACAGCCCACATGGCGGAACTGATGAAAAACAGGGGCAAGATATACGCCTTCGATGTGGATAACGCCAGAATAAGGCGCATGAAAGAGGTTCTAAAAAGAACCGGAGTTGAAATTGCTGAAGTTATCAAGGCCGACGGGAGAAAAGCCCCAGAGCTTCTCGGCGAGGAAATCGCCGATAGGGTTCTTCTCGATGCCCCGTGCACCAGCGATGGGACGATAGCGAAGAACCCCGAGCTGAGATGGCGCCTCCGCGAGAAGAACATCCCAAAGGTGGTCGCCCTCCAGAAGGAGCTCATGGAGAGCGCTTGGAAGCTTCTAAAGCCGGGTGGAAGGCTCCTCTATTCAACCTGCTCGATGCTTCCCGAGGAGAACGAGGAAGTGGTGAAGTGGTTCCTTGAAAAGCATCCTGAGGCCGAGCTCGTGCCCTTAAGCGGGCCCTACGACCCTGGATTTTTGGAGGGAACCATGAGGGCGTGGCCCCACAGGCACAGAACCATAGGATTCTTCTACGCGCTGATGGAAAAAAGGAGATCCGAATCTCGTATAGTACGGGCTTATTAAATACCGAGCCTCTGAAGGAACTCTATCCCTTCATCCCTTTCCCCTTCAAAGGCCACTTCCCCGCCGACGAGCACTACGGTCCTGTCAATAACGCTGTAGATCGGCCTCCATAGATGAGAAAGTATTATCATGTTCGTGCCATTCGCGGCTCTCTGTTTGATGATCCTTGCAACCTCGGATATTCCACTAACGTCAAGGCCTGAAAATGGCTCGTCAAGGATTATAAGCTCATTCTCCCCTAGTAAAGCTAAAAGAATGCTCAGGCGTTTTCTCATTCCGCTGGAGTATTCTGCAATGGGTCTGTTTAGGGCCGCTGTATGGGGGAACAGTCTTTGGATAAGATTTCTGTCTGCTTTAATCTCTTTTAATTCCTCAAGAAACTTGATCAAATCCTTTCCTTTCCGGTATTTTGGGAGAGAGGGAGGATCTATGCTGATTCCAACTATCCGCTTAATTTCTGGGTTGTTCCAGGGATCCCTTCCAAGCAGGGTCACCCTCCCACTGCTCGGCCTCCAAAAGCCTACCAGTAGTTTTATAAGGCTCGACTTTCCGCTTCCGTTCGGGCCAGCTATGAGGGTTACCCCACTGTCTATCTCCAGATTTATGTTCTTCAGAATTTCGACGTTTCCAATTCTCTTGGAAACATCCTCAAAGCGCCCAATCATCCTTCTCCCTCCAGAAGCCGAGCGACATGAGAAGTACTGCTAGAGAGAGTGTCAGGAAGTGCGCCCGCCAGTTCTGGGTGGGGAAGCCTACGTCGACGGCCCGTATTGTTGCGCTGCCTGAGTACGACCCGTTAATGACCACACCATAATAACCTGGGTGAGGCAGGACAACCCTGATAATCTCCCCTGTAATTTTGCCCTCCTTTAGAGTTTTATTCTCATCAAGGTCGATTATTGTGTAGCTCCCATCACCCTGGCCCATAAAGGACATCTCAACTAACGCAGAGGTGGGGGAGTAGAAACATGATACTTCAGTTGCCCCGAGGGGTAGAACAGGGTACCGGACATCATCGGTATCAGTTGCAAGTTGGAACGCTATGGACACTGCGGTGA
>JASGLT010000011.1 GCA_030156945.1 Thermococcaceae archaeon | reverse complement strand
GGTATAATTTTGTTAGAATTCATTCTCGGTTTGGTGGACCGCCTGGTGATGTGACTGAATGGCTTCAGGAGGTGATACCCCAGTTATCCTGACAGTATCGTCGAGGGCGCTCATGTTGGGGTAGAGGTTGCTTTCTCCTGGCATAAAGCCGCTTATTCTCTTCACTTCAACGGGCTTCTCCTGGACGTTTATGCCGTTGACGTAGGCCTCCCCCTTGGTTGGCTGTATCATGCCGAGGAGCATGAGTATTGTGGTTGTCTTCCCCGCTCCGTTTGGCCCGAGGAAGCCGAATACCGTTCCCTTCTTTACCGTAAGGTTCAGCCCATCCACTACGGGCGTGTCTCCATAAACCTTTGTCAGCTCCCGGGTTTCTATCATGTTCATACCCCTCACCTGTTCGTGAGTAACGACTTGTAGTTATAAATGTTTTGTCTTATCAGAGAGCAACGGTGTACTAAAAATACAATAGAGGCTGATTTTAGTAATCTTCTGCCACGTTCTAATCCAAAATCTTGGAAAACACGTCATTTTTCCTTGAGGTGCCTTGGGCTTCTCGATGCCTTTTTAAGGTGACTATCTTGAGAACCTCCATGCGATTCAAACCCAAGCCGTTCACCGGGCCAGTTGGCTCCCGCTGTCTCTACTGCCTCGACTGCTGCAGGGGGAGGCACGTTTACCTGACGCTGAAGGACATCGAGAGGATAGCTAAAACTGGAAAAGACCCTCAGGACTTCGTGACTTTCTCCATTGAAGGCGAAAAAATCCGCTTCGTGCTCAGCGTGCGGGAATGGGATTTGGGCTGTGTCTTCCACGATCCCGAAACCGGAAAATGCACGATACACGAGGCCAGACCCCTTATCTGCAAGATTTACCCCTTCATGGTGTCGAGGAAGCCACTCGGCGTTGAGGGGGAGGAACCGTTTGAATACAGGGGAGAAAAGCTCTGGCTGTACTACGACGAGAGCTGCCCGGGAGTAAATGCTGAGGAGCCGGAAACGAGGATAAATCCAGAGGAGATAGCGGAGCTTGGCCTTGAGTTCGAGAAGGAGCTGGAAGAGACCGATATGGACAGATTTGCTGAACTCATATAAGGCAACGTTTAAGGCCAGAAAGGCTACCCTGCTTCTCCCTGCCTCATTGTTCGGGGGCTGGTCACCTTGCCTTCCTCGACTTGCTTCCCTTAGCCCGATTATGTTGGGCTGTGACTTTTCTTTCACCAAAATTTTCATATTGGCCCCCTCAGCACCTTTATTTCTGGCGGGATGGCCTGGGAATACTCTATCCGGGTTCGTATGAACGAAAAGTCACGTGAAATGGGAGAGTTTTGGCGGCGCTTCCAAATCTAACCAAGGATTCGAGCTAACCTTTTAAGCCCCCCTGCGAATTTTTATCGATGGGAGGGGAAGAACTCAGGTACAGGCGTGCCTCATCATGGGAGTACGATTTAATACTCCGCGAGGCAGATAAGTACGGTGAGCTAAAGCACCACTTCTTCGCGGTCGTTGAAGGAAAATTCCGGGATGTCTATGCCGTCAACGAGAGGGTCTGGGCTGAGATAGAAGGGCTCAAAATGAGGCCCTACTCCTATGGAACCTTCGTCGGCACGATAAAGGTTGATAAGAACCTTGTCGAGAAGTTCTATCCGAACATAGAGTTCTTCTACTTTGTTGATGTGCAGAAGAACTACGCGGTGCTGAGTTCAAAGGCCGGGTTCCTCTTCACGACCGGAAAGGACGTACCGAGGAGCGGCGTGAAAAGGTACGATTGGCAGGGCACTAAGAAGCTGGTGATCTACGATGAAAATGGTATAATCCTTGGAATAGGCAGAATAAACCCGGAGAGCAGGAAAAAATTTATACTTAACGTGACCGACGTTGGGGAGTTCATCAGGAGGAAGCTCAGCTGAACACCCTGGTCCTGCACATCTCTACGAAGTTCTTTATCTCGAACCTCTCCATCTCCTTTAGTGTGCGCCCCCTCCACGCGCTCCAGGCTATTATCGCCAGAACCATGAGTACTATGGAGTCTTCCATTTTGAGACCAGTTCCGAAATGTGAATTTATGAAGTCCAGCACTCCAACCCTTTCGAGTAGGTAGCCGATGGGGAAGGTGTCCGCTAATCCGAGCCCGAACTCGAGGTTGTGTAGCCTCTGGTTCTCTATATTCTGCTCTATTATTTCGCTCCCCGCCTGTATGATCTCCGAGATGTCGCCTATCTTCTCCCTCGCCGAATCGCTGAAGGAACCTAATCCTCTGAGCTCGTAC
Source organism: Thermococcaceae archaeon (assembly GCA_030156945.1). Lineage (GTDB taxonomy): Archaea > Methanobacteriota_B > Thermococci > Thermococcales > Thermococcaceae > Thermococcus. Next base: position 58,491 of record JASGLT010000011.1, on the reverse strand, counting down.
ATTTTGTCAAGCGCAACCGTCACCTCTGGTATCCTGGAGACCTTCGAGGGCTGTAGCAGGTCGAGGAACTTGTTGAAGGTTGCCTTCAGGGAGTAGAGCTCCTCCAGGAATTCTCTCAGCTCCTTTACGGTGTCTATAACCGTGTCTTCCTGGGAGGCACTCTTTCCCTCCCTAAGCTCTGCGGAGGGTATTGCGCGGCCGACGGTCTCTTTCAAAATGTCTTCAAGGGCGTGGAAGGTCGAAAAGGTCAGGGCTATGTACTCGCCTTTAAAGTAGAGCCCGTGCTCGCATATTGAGCCCCTTGACTGGGATTTCATGTACCCTTCCCAGGTGCGGCACCTGTTCATCCTGTTTATCTCCAGTCCCTCCCTGTCCACGTTTAGCTTTATCTGGATTATTGAAACTGGAGATAGAACGTTTAACATGTAGTTGCGCGTTGTCCATGACCATTCCTCCATTCTCCTCCGGGCGTATTCTTTTGGAACCGTGTGATAGCCTTCATCCGTCACAGAGAGTCCATAGACTTCGTTTGGAAAACTCTCCAGAATGACGTCTCTAAGGCTTTCGGAACTTCCGAGGGCTTTTTCCTTTAAGCGCAGGTTAACGACGAACATCCTGCCCTCTTCGATGAATTTGATGCTGAGATTGGGGACTTTAAGATGGGACTGCAGGGAGGTTTTCAGCGATTCAAGGTACTCCTCCAAGGTTAATTCTTTCCCTTCGGTTGAAAAACGGCACTCTTTCTTCGGCCAGAGGACGTGGTGCGGGATAATCAGCAGATCATCTATTAAAATGTCCGCTGGTTCGGCTTTAATCTCCGATATCAACAGCGAAAGGACGGCGGGGAAAAGGATGGTGTTCTTATAGGTAATCGGGATTATCTTGTCCTTATTTCCGCTTTCTGTATCGTAAAATACGGTTAAAAGGGGGGTTATTTTCATTTTAACGCTTCTTTGCTCTCCTTCGTGAATGTAGCTGATTGTGATGTCTTTTTCCAGGGGTATTTTGATCCTGCTGGTTCTCTTGGAGTAGACCTCGGTGAAAGTGAACTCCAGTACGTCCCGGGGGCAGGGGTGTCCATGCGTTGAGGCTTCTTTAAGGACATTTTCCAGCCTATCAAGGCTTTTATCGGGAGCCCTGAGCTCCAGTGGGATGAAAAGGGCCATATGTGCATCATCAACGAGTTCCGACAGGCTCTTTGGTTCCTCCATCACTCCCTCCTCCTGAAGAGGAAGGCTATATCTATCGAGTTTTTCCTCGCGGATTCTTCGTCCCCGTTGATCCTCTCGAAGTGCTCTGTGAACTCTTTCACGATGGGCTCTTCGACGAGTTTGTGGAATTCATGTGGGGTAACGGAATTTCCGGGCAGTTTCTCCAGGACTTCGAGGAATTCCCCCGGATACTGGCCGGGCATTATGTGATAGTAGTACTTTTTCACGAGCTCGAATCCAAAGTCCTTAAGGAGTTTCACGATGCCCTCAACAGAGAACTTTCTGACGGGCAGAACACCCTCAACGGGATTTTCGGCGGCTTTTTCAAACTCCTCCTTTGAAACCTCCACGGATCCCTCTTGCTCGACCAGGTAGTATTTGTCCCCCTCTGGGCTGTGCGTGGTCAGCAGTATTAGGAATCCGCCAACTTTCAGAACCCTCTGGAACTCGGCCAGCCCGTGGAGAACTTCGTAGTGGGGTATGTGCTGGAAGACGTGGCTGCAGTTCACAACGCCAGCTATCCTGGGAGGAATGAAGCTAAGATCCCCTATCCTCCCCTGGGCAAAGAAGACGTCCTCAAAATCGAAGTTTTTCATAGCAACGCTCAGCCTCATGGGATCGCGGTCAATGGCGATGACTTTCCTGGAGAAACTCCTCAGGTAAGGTATCAATCTTCCCATTCCAGTGCCTGCATCAACCGTCAGATCCGATGAGCCGATGATTTTCCGAAATTCGTTCAGAACGTAGGCCTCCTCAAGGGCCCATCTGGTTCTTCCGAACCTCTCCACGGTCTCCCCGGTCATTTTGTCTCCAACATCCGGATAGAAGTACCCATCGCCGCTCATAGTATCCCCTGAGGAATTATCGCAACGTTTTTAAATCCTTTTGCCCCAGTAAAAAATGGTAACAAAAAGTAACTAAATAGGGGGTGATGACGATGATCAGGAGGGTAAAGACCGGCATCCCGGGCATGGACGAGATACTCCACGGCGGTATTCCAGAGAGGAACGTCGTCCTTCTCAGCGGCGGCCCCGGAACTGGAAAGTCAATCTTCTCACAGCAGTTCCTCTGGAACGGCCTCCAGATGGGCGAGCCGGGAATCTACGTAGCTCTGGAAGAGCACCCGGTTCAGGTGAGACAAAACATGGCCCAGTTCGGCTGGGACGTCGGAAAGTACGAGGAAGAGGGATTGTTTGCGATGGTAGATGCCTTCACCGCCGGAATTGGTAAGAGCAAGGAGTATGAGAAGTACATCGTCCACGACCTAACGGACCTCAGGGAGTTCATAGACGTTCTAAGGACGGCCGTCAAGGACATCGGAGCAAAGAGGCTTGTAGTTGACTCAGTTACAACGCTCTACATCAACAAGCCTGCTATGGCAAGGAGCATCGTGATGCAGCTCAAGCGCGTTCTGGCCGGACTTGGGGTCACGAGCATCTTCGTCAGCCAGATAAGTGTCGGCGAGAGAGGATTTGGAGGCCCAGGTGTTGAGCACGGCGTCGACGGCATAATCCGCCTCGACCTCGACGAGATCGATGGCGAGCTGAAAAGAAGCCTTATCGTCTGGAAGATGCGCGGAACGAGCCACAGCATGAGGAGGCACCCGTTTGACATCACCGACAAGGGGATAATCGTCTATCCCGATAAAGTCCTCAAGAGGAAGGCCGTCATCGAGCTTGAGTGAAAAACTGGAGGGAGGTGATGGAGATGGTGGAGGTTCCGCTGAACCCGATTGGAAGGGAGGAAATACACAGGCTCGAGAGCGTACTCCTGTTCGCGACGCTCTTCAGGCCGGAGGTCATAGAGCTCATCAAGGACCCGGCGGAGAGGCTTACCTGGGTCGACAGCCTGGCAGTGGCAGCTGGGGCTATAGCCAGGGAGAAGGCGGGGATGACCGTTACGGAAATTGCAGAGGAGCTCGGCAGGACGGAGCAGACCATAAGGAAGCACCTCAAGGGCGAGACGAAAGCAGGTCAGCTCGTCAGGGAGACCTACGAACTCATCAAGCAGGGCAAGCTCGACGAGCTCGTGAAGAACGTTGAGGTCTTGGCTAAGGGTGGCCAGCTCGTTGCGATGGAGGAGTACGAGAAGCTCAAGAAGGAGAAGGAGGAGCTCGAGGCAAGAGTGAGGGAGCTGGAAAAGGCCCTCAAGGACGCAATAACGGAAAAGGAAGAGCTTGAGAAGAAGGTCGAGGAGTTGGAGGGGCTGGCAGAGGAGCTGAGGAAAGAGAAGGAAGAACTTGAAGGAAAGATCAGGGCCCTTGAAGAGGAGAACCACGGGCTCAAGGCAAAGCTTGAGAACATAAAAGAGGTGCTAAACGACGCACTGGAAAGGGTAAAGGAAATAGAAAAGCTGCTTTGACTTCTTATCCTCCATTTTTTCTCAGTGCCTCTTCCCAGGTGAGTATCATGTGGGTGAAAGTTCCGTCGTCTTCCTCGATTCCACGCTTGACTTCAGAGACGTGAGCGTACTTTGCCTTAAACTGCTCGAGGATGTAGTCGACGGCCTTCTCGGGGTTGGCCTTGCTCCCGCACGTGTAGACGTCGAGTGCTGCATAGCCCTTCTCCGGCCAGGTGTGGACTGAGATGTGGCTTTCAGCAACGATGACAACGCCGCTGACTCCGGTCGGGGAGAATTTGAAGAAGTAGCTTGCCTTAACCTCCATGTTGCTGACTTTAGCAGCTTCAAGGAATATCTGCCTTATCTTGTCAGCGTTACCGAGAACCTCAGGATCGCAACCCGCAGCCTCAACAACGTAGTGGAACCCTATGGTTTCTATCTCGCTCATGGCTCTCACCTAAACCTTTGGTTGCAGGCCCCCTTTTTAAATTTAACCCCCGAATAGAGGAAAATTAACAGGCCGTTTCAGGTCTAAACAAACTGCAGCCGTTTTCTAATGATTTAAACCGACTTTTTTTGGGTGTTTTTGATTATAGCCGTAATTCTCTGCCCAACACAAACCAAAACCGACTAAAATGACCAGAGCACAGAGAACAAACGCTGGAAGACTTATTCCCGCAGTACACCACTAATTTTAAAAACCCAAACTTTTACTATCCCCTAAAGATAAAAATCCGAGAGGTGTTGAGAATGGCTAAATCAAAAAAGTCAAAGTCTCACTCTGCACCGGATTTCATGACTCGAAGAAAAAAGCGGCTTTCATTTCTTACAGAGATCGAACCAAAAAAGATGATAGTTTTTCCACTCATAGTGTTCATCCTCGCCCTGCTCACAATTGCCATCCATCCACCCATTATGGGGATAGAGTTTGAGGGTGGAATCGTTGTGATTGCTGACGGGGTCTCAGCGGATCCTGATGAGCTGGCAAAAGAAATAAGCTCCGCTATAGGTGTTGACGTTAGAGTTGAAAAATACACGGGCTTGGAGACCTCTGGAGTCAGGATTTATGCTCCCGTGGGGACAAATGCCAACGATATAGTTCAGTTTCTGGAAAAGAAGTATCCTGGTGTTTCGCCCGTGCCTAGTGAGGTCCATCCCACCTTCGGTGAAATGGCAAAGCGCCAGGGGCTCCGGGCCATAGTCATGGCCTTCCTTGCCATGGCAGTCGTAGTGTTCCTCTTCTTCAGGGACGTAGTTCCATCAATGACCATAATATTTTCCGCCCTTTCAGATATGGTGATAGCGGTGGCCTTCATGAGCATCCTTGGAATAGAGGTCACGACTGCAACTATAGCGGCACTCCTGATGCTCATAGGTTACACGGTTGACAGCAATATTCTCCTGACCACCAAGCTGCTGCGGAGAAAAGAAGACACCGTGGAAGAAGCGTATCTGTCTGCAGTCTCAACGGGCGTGACGATGAGCTCAACGACGCTTGGAGCTCTCCTGGCCCTGTGGCTGATATCAACCTCCCAAACCATAGACAACATTGCAATGGTTTTGATATTCGGTCTCCTCGCGGATTTCATGAACACGTGGATCCTCAACGCGGGGGTTCTTAGGTGGTACCTTGCATTCAAGGCCTCCAGGGGGGATAGAGCATGAACAGGAAACTTAAGCGCATTCTGCTCAACGGGAGGGTTCTTCTCCTGTTGTTCTTCCTTATCGGGTCCATTATAACCCTCGCCGTCAGACCTCTTAGCTTTGGAATCGATATTGCAGGTGGAGTCAGCATCGTAGCCCAGACTGAACATCCCGTGTCTGCTGACACGATGGAGCTCATAAGTACTTCCCTGCAGAGGAGGATTAACACTCTCGGTCTGCGCCAGGTTCAGATAGAGGGCCAGGGAAACGATATTGTTATTGTCAAGGTTGCAAACGTCACCGATCCTCGCGAGGCGGAGCAGATAAAGAATCTTATTGAGAGCCAGGGTGTTTTCTACCTTGAGTTCAACGGGGTTGTTTTTGGAACCGGTGAGGACATTGAGTACGTTGGTAACATAAAGATTGAAAGCAGCAACAGATGGCACGTCCCCTTTAGGGTTTCGAAAACCGCAGCCGAGAAGTTTGCGGAGCTCGTGAAAGGCAAGCCTGGCTGGTACGTTGACATGTTCCTTGACCCGCCAACCAACTCCCTCCTCGTTGTTTCCAAGAGCGTCTATAACACGATGAACAGCACTGCCTTCAACCCCCAGGTTCCCGAACAGCTTCCGCTCCTTGAGAGGGTGAGCAAGGCCTTTAACATAAAGGTCGTTCCTTACGAGAATCAGACCCCGGAGGAGCTCCTTCAGCTGGCCGAGGGCAAGGACAAGATAGTCCTCGTGGACGTTCCTAAAGAGCTCTACGATGAGCTGTCCAAGGTTTCAGATCTGCCGGTGACCTACGTAGACAGGGGGCCAAATGAGGACGATGTCTCTCTTATAAAGAGGGTTTTTGGTCTATACGGTCCCTACTCCGTCTCTGAAGGGCTGACACTCGGTGAGGCCTCTCCAGAAGTCGAGATAACGGGCACTGCCTCCAACAGGTATGAGGCCGAGCAGGAAGCGACAAAGATAGCCACGGTTCTTAAGAGCGGTTCTCTGCCAGTAAAACTGAAGGTTCTCAGGACGGATTTCATATCCCCAAGGCTCGGGGAGAGCTTCAAGAGGCAGGCCCTCTATGCTGGCCTCGCCGCTCTTGTCGCCGTGTTCCTCATAGTCTATTTCCGCTACCGGAAGCTGAAGATAGCACTGCCAGTTGCCTCAACGAGCCTCTCTGAGGCTATAATAATTCTCGGAGTTGCGGCTCTCATTAAATGGGACCTCGACCTGCCGGCGATAGCTGGTATCATAGCTGCCATTGGAACCGGCGTTGACCAGCAGATAGTCATAACCGACGAGCTACTCGGGAGCGGTGGTGTAAGAAAGATAGCCAAGAGATCAAGCATTCTAAAGAGAATGGGGAGGGCGTTCTTCGTAATATTCGCGTCAGCTGCCACTACTATAGCGGCAATGAGCTTCCTGCTTGTGTACTTCGTTGGAACCCTCAAGGGGTTTGCAGTGACGACCATACTGGGAGTCCTCATAGGAATATTCATCACGAGACCGGCTTATGCGGAAATCGCCAAATATCTGGTGGGTGAAGAGTGATGTTCGTCATAATAATGGGTGCCGGTAGGGTTGGTTATCTCGTTGCCAGGATGCTCGAAAGCGATGGACACGATGTTACAATAATTGAGCTCAACAGGGAGAGGGCAAACGAGCTTGCCAACCACCTTAATGCCCTTGTTATAGAGGGCGATGCCACAGATCCCAGAACCCTTGAGGAGGCAAACATAAGGAACGCTGACGCTTTCGCGGCGCTAACTGGAAGGGATGATGCAAACCTGCTTGCCTGCATACTCGCAAAGCACCTCAATCCAAAGGTGAGGACTTCCCTGAGGATAAGCAACCCTCAGAACAGGAGGATATTTGAGGAGGTTACTGACCTCAGGAAGTACTTTGACTTCGTAATATCTCCCGAAGAGATAGCTGCCGAGTACATAAGCAGGAACATAGTGACTCCCGGCTACGAGAGGGTCCTTTTCCCCAAGGAGGGTGCTGAAATAGTGAAGTTTGAGATTGACGAGAACAAAGAGATAGCTGGGAAATACGTCCGCGACCTTCACCTGCCAAAGGACGCCCTAATAGTTGCAATATACGACAGCAAGGGGAACCTAATAATACCCTCAGGGGACACGAAACTGCCTGAGAAAGGTCAGATAATAATCTTCGCCAAGAACTCGGCGCTGGAGGGACTCAAATCTCTCATTGAAAAACCCAAGGAGGGAGAAAATAACTCAAACGATTGATTTAACTTTCATTTTTGCTGCTTTTGTTCACCGTAAACTATTTAAACTGCCCTAACAAGCCGGAGATGGCTGAGGATCATCTGGAATCCATTGGGGGGCTCATCATGGAGGAAGTAATCAGGGAGATTGTAGAGGCGGAAAGGCGTTCTGAAGAGCGCATAGAGGAAGCTAAAGTCCGGGCAAAGGAGATCGTTGCCAAAGCGCGAGAGGAAGCCAAGCTGATTGAGAAAGAGATAATTGAGGATGCCGAGAGGAAGGCCGAGGAGATAATAAAGAAGGCCAGGGAGGAGGGAGAGTCTGAGGCAAGGAAGATCCTTGAAGAGGGGGAGAAGGAGCTCGAAGAGCTCAAGGTCATGGCGACTAAAAACTTTGAGAGTGCAATTTCGGCGGGCATAGAACTGATAAGAGGGATATGATATGTTCAAGCCCGAAGAAATGGTAAAAATCGAGGTAATCACGCTCAACCGATTTAAAGACGCCCTCCTGACTTATCTCCATGAGAGCGGCGTCGTTGAGATAAGGGAGGTCAATGTCGAGAGCGTTCAAAAAGACTCTCCAAACGAGTATCACAGGAAGGCGGCATCCTACAGCATCACGATATCCAGAATAGCCGATTTCCTCGGTTCTTACAGGAAGTCCTCAGGGGGAGGCATCAAGGCCTTCATATTCCCCCGGGAAAAGAAAAAGCGCGAGTATCGCTATGAGGGCATTGAAAAGCTGATAAAAGACGTCGAGGATTTTCTCTCCGTCGTGGAGCCGGAGGTTAAAAGCGCTGAGGGTAAAATAAGCTCCATCCAGAGCGAAATGGAGAGGCTGAGGGACGAAATCAGGGTTCTTGAGATGCTCTCCCTCCTCGACATTGAAGTGGAGTACCTCCGCCACAGCGGACTCGTTGAGGTTGCCGTTGGCTTCGTGGAGAAGCCCAAGTTTCTTCCGATGGTGGAGGAGCTGAAAAAGGCCACCGAGAACAGGGTTGCCCTGGTTCACAGGGAAGTTTCGGACGGAGTTCTCGTTGCCCTGGCGTTCCTTAAAAGGGACTACAGCAGGGTAAACTCAGTGCTTGCGAAGTACTCCTTCGAGAAGGTTGAAGTGCCCGAGGGGCGCGGAAGGCCCAGGGAGCTCATAAAGGAGTACGCCCAAAAGCTTGAGGCCAAGGAGAAGGAGCTTGATGCCATCAAGAAAGAAGTTGAAAAGATGGCGGAGCTCTACTACGATGACGTGGTATTCTACAGGGAGCTCGTTGAGAACGAGCGCGACAAGGCCTCCGTGCTTCCTATGCTCGCAAGAACCAACATGACGTTTGCAATAACGGGATGGGTTCCCAGGATTGAGGTTCAGAAGGTTCTGGAGGGCATAAGGGCCCTCACGGGAGGGAAGGCTTACATAAACATCCGTGAACCGAGTGAGGGGGAAGTCGACGAGATACCCATCAAACTCAAAAACCCTGGATGGGCCAGGCCCTTTGAGATGCTCACGGAAATGTACGGCGTTCCGAAGTACAACGAAATCGACCCGACCCCGATACTGGCTTTCACCTACTCATTCTTCTTCGGCTTTATGCTCACCGACTTCCTGTACGGCCTGATAATCGGTATAGTTGCGGCCCTACTCGTCATCGGCCACAAGAAGTTCAACGATGGAACCTACAAGTTCGCATACACCCTGCTCTGGAGCGCCGTTTTCACCATGGTCATGGGAGTGCTCTTTGGCAGCTACTTCGGCAACGCCCTCGACGTCGTTCTCCAGCACATCAGTGGCGACCCCAACGCCCAGGCATGGCGCATAATCGACCCTCTCAGGGAACCTCTGCCCGTGCTGCTCGCGGCCCTTGCCATTGGCTTGATCCACCTGTTCATCGGCTACACCGCCGGCTTCATCGTCCGGTGGAAGAACGGCGACGTGAAGGGGGCAGTACTGGAGCAGCTTCCGTGGATGCTCGTCATAACGGGCATAGTACTATTCGCGCTGGAGAGGCTCTCGATGCTTGAGGTTTCCCTCGACCTCCCGGCCAAGGCGGTATTCGGGGCAGGACTGGTGCTCTTTGCGGCAGGGGAAGTCATAAACAACGGCGGTCTTGCGGCACTGATGATAATCTCAGACTTCTTTGGCTTCGTTGGCACATGGCTGAGCTACGCAAGGCTCATGGCACTCGCACTGGCAACCGGCGGAATAGCCATGGTCATAAACGTGCTGGTCGGGATGGTCTGGGGCATAAAGTTCCTCTACATAGGCCCCATCATTGGCCTGATAATATTCTTCGGAGGCCAGCTGTTTTCAACGGCAATAAACGCCCTTGGAGCGTTTGTTCACTCTCTCCGCCTTCACTATGTTGAGTTCTTTGGCACGTTCTATTCGGGCGAGGGCAAGCCCTTTGAGCCCTTTAAATCCCGCAGGGAAGTTTCAAAACTTGAACTGAAAGCTGATGGAGGTGTTTGAAAAATGGACCCGATAGTTTACGTATCCCTCGGAGCGGCCCTGGCCGCCGGAATAGCTGGCGTGGCCTCGGCCTTTGGTGTTGGTGTTGCAGGTGCAGCTGCGGCTGGAGTAGTTGCAGAGGATGAAAAGAACTTCAGGAGCGCCCTTATACTGGAAGGTCTGCCAATGACCCAGAGCATTTACGGGCTGATTACCCTCTTCCTGATACTCCTGAGCTCCGGCATAATCGGGGGCGGCTTCAAGTTCGCCGATGCTACCACGGACAACATAATCAAGAGCGTCATCCTCATGGGCGCCGGCCTTACCGTTGGCCTCACGGGCCTCTCTGCCATACCCCAGGGCATCATCGCAAGCGCGGGCATCGGTGCTGTCGCAAAGAACCCCAAGACCTTCACCCAGGGCGTCATCTTCGCCGCAATGGCAGAGACCATGGCTATCTTCGGTCTCGTTGGAGCCCTGATCATGATTGCAACAGGGGTTGGCTTCTGAACCCCTAATTTTTACATCACGGGAGGACTGAAGGATGGAAGGGGCTGAGCTGATAATACAGGAGATCCAGAGGGAGGCGGAGCAGAAGATACAGTACCTGCTCAGTGAGGCGAGGGAAGAGGCCGAGAAGATCAAAGAAGAGGCCAGGAAAAGGGCCGAGGCAAGGGCCGAGTGGATACTCAGAAAGGCCCAAACGCAGGCGGATGTGGAGAAGCAGAGGATAATAGCCAACGCCAGGCTCGAGGTTAGGAAGAAGCGCCTGGAACTTCAGGAAGAGCTCATAAGGGAGGTCCTTGCAGCGCTGAGGGACAGGCTGGCCGAGCTTCCGGAGGAGGAGTACTTCGAGACCCTGGTAAGCCTCGGGGCTGAGGCCGTTAGGGAACTCAACATGGACGAGCTCGTCGTAAGATCCAACGAAAGAACCCTTGGGCTGCTGAAGTCGCATTCAAGGAAGTTCAGAAGCAGGCTGGCGGAGAAGAGCGGCCGGAAGGTGAAGATTAAGTGGGGCGACCCCGTGAACACAATAGGCGGCCTTGTAGTTGAAAGTGTGGATGGTTCCGTTAGGGTTGACAACACCTTCGAGGCCAGAATGGAGAGGTTCGAGAGCGAATTAAGGGCTTCCATAGCCAAGGCCCTCTTCGGGTGATGTAGAATGGAGACAGGAGTCGTCACTGGAATCCTTAACTCCACAATAGCGCTCATATTCACATGGGTAGCCTACAAAACCGGGAGCTACATCTACAAGTACACCCCGTACTCCTACCCAAACGCCAGGATTAGTGCAATGGAGGCCAAGATGCTCAATTCACAGAAGTTCAACGAACTCGCTGAAAGCAGGACGCTTCAGAACTTCGTCGTGAACCTTGAGGACACCCAATACAGGGATTACCTGTCTGGGCTCTCTGAGTACTCCGTTGAGGAAATTGAAAGGGCCCTTGAGAAGTCCCTGGCCGGCACCTACGAGATGCTCTACAAAATGCTTCCAAAGCGCTCCCGGGACGTTTTCAGGCTCCTCCTTGAGGAGTGGGACGTGAGGAACATTGCAGCAGTTGTCAAGGCCAAACTCAGGGGAGAACCAGCCATAGACTACGTGAGTGAGATTGGTCTCCTGCTACCCAAGGTTAAGGCGATGGCGGAAGCCAAGAGCATGGAGGAAATCCTCGTAATCCTTGAGGGAACCCCCTACGAAGAACCCTTCAGAAAGTTGATCCTGGGTGAAATCACTGCCTCTCAGTTCGAAACTGAGCTTTACAGACTTTACTACGGCAGGCTGCTCGATTACGCACTCTCCAGGAAAGGAGACGAGAAAACAATACTCCTGGAGTTCCTCAGGATGAAGGTTGACAGGCTCAACATAGTGACGGCACTAAGGGCAAAAGCCGCCGGGATGAGCGCTGAGGAGATAAGATCGCTGCTCCTGAGCGGGGGTAGTGTTGACCTCGAGGGAGTAATACGAGTTGACGATGTTGGCATGGCCTTGGCGGAACTCGACTCAACGAGGTATGGAAAGGTCATAAGGGAGGTCAGGGAGGAGCTCGAGAGGAACTTTGGAGTCCTTGAGAGGGCTCTGGATGAGTACATACTCCAGAGAATGGTTGAGGTGTCGAGGTTCTATCCCCTCAGCATAGCGGCCCCGATCGTCTACGTCCTGAAGAAGGAGAGGGAGATCAAAAAGCTCAGGGCTATTGTTAAGCTTATTGCCGATGGTGTGGAGCCCGAGAGGATAAAGGAGATGATAGGTGATCTGGCATGAAGATAGCGGTGCTCGGCGACAGCGACACTGCACTGGCATTCAAACTGGCTGGTGTTCATGAGGTCTACTCGTTTAAGGAAACCCCTCTCGAGCTGGAAAGGCTCAGGAATAAACTCAGGGAGCTGGTTGAGAGGGGGGACATTGGGATAGTTCTGATAACCGAGAGGCTCGCGGCAAAAGTTGAGCTGCCCGATGTAAGGTTCCCGATCATCCTTCAGATACCGGACAAGTCCGGTTCAGCCTTCGGTGAGGAGGCTATTAGGGAGATTGTTAGAAGGGCTATTGGTGTTGAGCTTAAGAGGTGAAGGAAATGGGGAGGATAATTAGAGTAACCGGACCCCTTGTCGTTGCGGACGGCATGAAGGGCTCTAAGATGTACGAAGTAGTCCGCGTTGGCGAAATGGGTCTCATTGGGGAAATAATCCGTCTTGAAGGTGACAGGGCAGTCATACAGGTCTACGAGGAGACGGCAGGCATAAGACCCGGGGAGCCTGTGGAGGGGACCGGAGCTTCGCTGAGCGTCGAACTCGGTCCTGGTCTGCTCACTGCAATGTACGACGGTATCCAGAGGCCGCTTGAGGTTCTAAGGGAACTCAGCGGTGACTTCATAGCGAGGGGCTTGACGGCTCCGGCACTTCCCAGGGACAAGAAGTGGCACTTCACTCCAAAGGTTAAGGCCGGCGACAAAGTAGTCGGTGGAGACGTACTCGGTGTAGTTCCCGAGACAAGCATCATCGAGCACAAAATCCTCGTCCCGCCGTGGGTTGAGGGCGAGATAGTTGAGATAGCCGAGGAAGGAGACTACACCATCGAAGAGGTCATAGCCAAGGTAAAGAAGCCAGACGGGACAATTGAAGAACTCAAGATGTACCACCGCTGGCCGGTTCGTCTCAAGAGGCCCTACAAGCGGAAGCTCCCGCCCGAGGTTCCCCTCATCACCGGTCAGAGGGTTATAGACACCTTCTTCAGCCAGGCCAAGGGTGGAACGGCCGCAATTCCTGGCCCGTTCGGTTCCGGTAAGACCGTCACCCAGCACCAGCTCGCGAAGTGGAGCGACGCGCAGGTTGTCGTTTACATCGGCTGCGGTGAGCGCGGTAACGAGATGACCGACGTTCTGGAGGAGTTCCCGAAGCTCAAGGACCCGAAGACCGGAAAGCCGCTCATGGAGAGGACCGTGCTCATAGCCAACACCTCGAACATGCCGGTTGCAGCGCGTGAGGCTTCCATCTACACGGGAATCACCATCGCGGAGTACTTCCGCGACCAGGGCTACGACGTTGCCCTTATGGCCGATTCCACCTCAAGATGGGCAGAGGCCCTCCGTGAGATTTCAGGCCGTCTCGAGGAGATGCCCGGTGAGGAGGGTTATCCGGCCTACCTCGCCTCGAAGATAGCGGAGTTCTACGAGAGAGCGGGCCGTGTTGTAACACTCGGAAGCGACGAGAGGATCGGCAGCGTTTCGGTCATCGGTGCAGTTTCACCGCCCGGTGGTGACTTCAGCGAGCCGGTCGTTCAGAACACCCTCCGTGTCGTCAAGGTCTTCTGGGCGCTGGACGCTGACTTAGCGAGGAGGAGGCACTTCCCGGCCATCAACTGGCTGAGGAGCTACTCGCTATACGTAGATGCCGTTCAGGACTGGTGGCAGAGCAACGTTGACCCCGAGTGGAGAAAGATGCGCGATACAGCTATGGCCCTCCTCCAGAAGGAGGCCGAACTCCAGGAGATAGTTAGAATCGTCGGTCCGGATGCCCTGCCTGACAGAGAAAAGGCAGTACTCCTCGTTGCCAGAATGCTTCGTGAGGACTACCTCCAGCAGGACGCTTTCGACGAGGTAGACACCTACTGCCCGCCCAAGAAGCAGGTCACCATGATGAGAGTTCTCCTGAACTTCTACGAGAAGACGATGGCGGCAGTAGAGAGGGGAGTCCCCGTCGAGGAGATAAACAAGCTTCCGGTCAGGGAGAAGATAGGCCGTATGAAGTACGAGGCTGAGGTTGAGAAGGTCGCTGCGCTCATCGATGAAACCAACGAGCAGTTTGAGGAGCTCTTTAAGAAGTACGGGGCGTGATGCTGATGCCGGGAATGGAGTACTCAACCGTTAGCAAGATTTACGGACCGCTCATGATCGTCGAGGGCGTCAAGGGAGTTGCCTACGGTGAGGTCGTTGAGATAGAGACCGAGAGCGGCGAGAAGAGGAAGGGACAGGTCCTTGAGGCCAGGGAGGACATGGCGATAGTCCAGGTCTTTGAGGGCACGAGAGACCTCGACGTTAAGACCACAAGCGTCCGCTTCACCGGTGAGACCCTCAAGGTTCCCGTTTCAATGGACATGCTTGGAAGGATATTCAACGGCATCGGTAGGCCCATCGACGGCGGCCCGGAGATCATCCCCGAGGACAGGAGAGACGTTCACGGTGCCCCGCTCAACCCCGTTGCCCGTGCCTACCCGAGGGACTTCATCCAGACCGGTGTATCGGCCATAGACGGGATGAACACCCTCATCCGCGGCCAGAAGCTCCCGATATTCAGCGGTTCTGGACTGCCGCACAACATGCTCGCGGCCCAGATAGCAAGGCAGGCAAAGGTTCTCGGTGAGGAGGAGAGCTTCGCCGTTGTCTTTGCCGCCATGGGTATCACCTACGAGGAGGCAAACTTCTTCAAGAAGAGCTTCGAGGAGACTGGAGCAATAGAGAGGGCGGTTCTCTTCCTCAACTTAGCTGACGACCCTGCAATAGAGCGCATCATCACCCCGCGTATGGCCCTCACCGTTGCGGAGTATTTAGCGTTCGACTACGACATGCAGGTTCTCGTCATCCTCACGGACATGACAAACTACGCCGAAGCCCTTCGTGAGATTTCAGCTGCCCGTGAGGAGGTTCCCGGAAGGCGCGGTTACCCGGGTTACATGTACACCGACCTTGCAACAATCTACGAGAGGGCCGGCCGTGTCAGGGGCAGGAAGGGTTCCATAACCCAGATGCCAATCCTCACGATGCCGGACGACGACATCACCCACCCGATTCCCGATCTGACCGGTTACATCACCGAGGGCCAGATAGTCCTCAGCAGGGAGCTCCACAGGAAGGGAATCTACCCGCCAATAGACGTGCTCCCGTCTCTCAGCCGTCTGATGAAAGACGGTATCGGTAAGGGCATGACGAGGGAGGACCACCCGCAGCTCAGCCAGCAGCTCTACGCGGCCTACGCCGAAGGACGCTCGTTGAGAGACCTCGTTGCGGTCGTAGGTGAAGAGGCTTTGAGCGAGACCGACAGGAAGTACCTCAAGTTCGCTGATAGGTTCGAGAGGGAATTCGTCGCCCAGCGCTATGACGAGGACAGGAGCATCTTTGAGACCCTCGACCTCGGATGGGAGCTGTTGGCGGAGCTTCCGGAGAGCGAGCTCAAGCGTGTCAGGAAGGAGTACATCGAGAAGTACCACCCCAAGTACAGGAAGAGGGCTTAACGCCCCTTCAAAATTTTAGGTGGTCGAGATGGCAGAACTGCTCAACGTGAAGCCCACCAGGATGGAGCTCCTGAACCTCAAGAGGCGCATTACTTTAGCCAAGAAGGGCCACAAGCTCCTCAAGGACAAGCAGGATGCCCTCGTTATGGAGTTCTTCACGATCTACGACGAGGCCCTAAGCCTCAGGAGGGAGCTTAACCAGAAGATGGAGGAGGCCTTTAAGGCGCTCCAGCGGGCCCAGATGGAAGTGGGCGTTGTTAGGCTTAGGGAAATTGCACTCTCGGTTCAGCCCAACAGGGAAGTCGAGATAAGGAAGAGGAACATTATGGGAGTTCCTGTTCCCCTAATCGAGGCAGAGTCATTTAAGAGAACTCCGGGAGAAAGGGGGTACGCATTCGTATCCACGAGCTCGTCGGTTGACGTGGTTGCCGAGAAGTTTGAGGAGGTTCTTGACCTTATAGTACGCCTTGCTGAGGTCGAGGAGACCCTAAAGAGGCTCGCAAAGGAAATAGAGACTACCAAGAGGCGTGTTAATGCCCTCGAGTACATAATAATTCCGCGCATGGAGGAGACTGTGAGGTTCATAAAGCAGAGGCTCGATGAAATGGAGCGCGAGAACTTCTTCAGGCTCAAGAGGGTAAAGGCCCTCATCGAGGCCAGAGCCCAGGGAGAAGGGGCATAGCCCTACGACAACACTTTTATTTCTCCGTTCCATCTTTTCTCCGGTGGTTGCATGACTGAGAAGCTGTTTTACGAGGATCCCTACCTCAGGGAGGCAAAGGCGAGAATAGTCGAGATAAAGCCTCTTGGTAAAGGAAAAGTGGCAGTTCTTCTCGACAGGACTGTGTTCTACCCCGAGGGCGGAGGTCAGCCCTCCGACAGGGGAGTTATCGAGGGGGAGGGCTTCAGGCTTCTCGTTGATAAAGTCAAAGGTAAAGAGGAAATATGGCACGAGGGGAGGCTTAAGGGCAGGTTCCCAGAAGAGGGGGAGGAGGTCAGCCTAATACTCGACTGGGAGTGGAGA
Organism: Thermococcaceae archaeon; assembly: GCA_030156945.1. Classification (GTDB taxonomy): domain Archaea; phylum Methanobacteriota_B; class Thermococci; order Thermococcales; family Thermococcaceae; genus Thermococcus. The sequence continues at coordinate 41,887 of JASGLT010000011.1, read as the reverse complement.
TACGAGAACATGCGCCAGCATACGGGACAGCACATACTCTCCGCGGTCATTAAGGAGCTTTACGACGCCAACACCACCGGGTTCCAGATATTTGAGGATCACAACAAGATTGAGATAGACTATCCCGGTGAAGTAAGCTGGGATATGGTGCTTGAGATCGAGAGGAAAGCCAACGAGGTCGTTTGGAGGGATCTGCCGGTTGAGGTCCAGGTTTACAGCAAGCTACCCGATGAGCTCAGGAAGGAGCTTAGGAAAGAGCTTTCCGAGAAGGTAACTCCCCCAATCAGGATAGTTTCAATCCCCGGTGTGGACGTCATACCCTGCGGTGGGACCCACGTGAGGAGCACTGGAGAGGTGGGGATCGTTAAGGTGACCAACTTCTACCGGAAGAGCACCAAGCTCTGGCGCATAGAGTTCGCCTGCGGAAACAGGGCACTGAAATACCTTGATGGAATCCTTGAGGACTACTGGTTGAGTCTTGAGAGAATGCCCAATAAAAACAGACCTCTGGTCGAGAGGGTTGAAGAGCTCAGGAACGAGATTTCCAGACTTGAAATGGAAAAGAAGGACCTTCGCATGGAACTGTGGGATTGGAAGGCGAGGGCACTGCTCGGTAGTTCTAAAAAAATTGGGGGCCTTAACGTGGTAGTTCACAGGGAGAGCTGGTCCCTTAAGGACGCCCAAGCTTTTGTGGTTTACCTCGTCGATAAGAACCCCAACACGGTTGCCCTCTTTGCGGGCGACAACTACGTGATTTTTGCCAAGAACAAGGAATTTGAGGGGCTCAACATGAAGGAACTTCTCAAGGAAGTTCTCTTCGCTGTGGGCGGGGGCGGAGGAGGTAGCGAGAACCTTGCAAGGGGAGGGGGTTTTAGAGCAGCGCCCGAAGAGGTCTTGGAGAGGGCGTTTAGAGCGTTGGAGAAAAAAGTTGTGAAGCTTTAACCCTTCTGCGGTTTACTATTTCCTTTAAATGTTTTCGGATCTATGTTGAGCTTTCTGAGGACGAACTCCCACTGCTCCCGGGGGACTTCCGGTCTTTGAACTTCCTTCTCGGCCTTCTCCCTCTCCATGAGCCCGTATCTCACCAGCGCCGCTATCCTCCTGTGTTCGAAGCTGTGGCCGTGGACTTCCCAGTATCTCTGGAGCGCTGGCCCCAGAATAAGGCAGTTAGTTGTGTAGCCGGAGAGTTCTGGGAATTCGAAAGGTAGCTTTTTCAGGATTTCAAGCCTTTCCTTCTCAGGCATTAGCGATAGGAGCCTTATCTGCGTTATGCCCCCGCTCATGAGCCTGTATGGGTGGTGTCCAAACGGGAGCTCGTGGCCTGTGATTATGTACCTATAGCCGTTTCTCAGGGCGTATTTTCTCAGTTTCTCCATATTCCTCCTGGAGCATGCCCTGCAGGGGCTTTGAGCCTTCAGGATGGCCTCCCTAAATACATCCGAATAGTCGTAGCGCAGGATTGTGAGTTTCACTCCCAGAGCTTTGGTTATCCTCTCGGCGTTCTCTATCGCCTCCTTCGCCATGAAACCGTGGTCTACCATAACCGCCTCCACTTCTGGGACTTTGTAGACTTCCTTGGCGAGGTAAAGGGCAACGGTGCTGTCCTTTCCCCCCCGAATATGCAACCACTGCCCTATTGACGTTCTTCATAAGTTCTTGGAGCTCCTCGCGGATTTTTTCACGATCAAGGGGATGCTCGAGATAAACCTGGCATTCCCGGCAAATCGGCTTTCCTTCGATTATGTCTATCTTTGCGGTCCTCTCGTCGTGGATGCAGAGCGAGCACTTGAGCATGAACTCACTTAGAAAGGCGCTTTAAAACGTTGTCTCTGAGCTTCTCATATGTGGATGAGGTCTTTATTGAAACCTTTCGTATAGTGAAAAACGCGAGTAGGGAGATGTCCTCCTTCAGGAGAACTCCGTGGTTGTTTCTGGCCATGAAAAGGCCGAAGGCAAGTCCAAAGGCCAGTCCACCCAGCCATAGGGTCAGGAGCAATCCTCTGGCCGTTCCACCTATACTCAGTGCAATCGATAGAGCCTTGTATGAAAGCGCCAGTGATGCGAGGAAGAGGCCTTCAAAGAGGAGGGAGAGCTTTGTAACCGTTGAGATCATGCCCAGAATCCCTTCACCCCCGAGCTCTTCAACGAGCTCAGCGTCGTGGTGGGAGTAGATTATTAGTCTCCCGATATTGGCCCCGCTCCTAAAGGTAAACAAGCCCAAAAACGCTCCCAGGAGAGTTCCCCCCTGAGCTCAAGAAACGCCCAGGTTCCGACCAAAAGCCAAGAGATGGTGTAAATTAGTTCCCAGCCCTTCTTCTCGTTTTCGGGAACGTTTAGTCCGAATAAGGGCCGTAAAAAGAGCGAAGCACTCTTTCCGAGGAGTGTGAAGAGCCTCAGTGCCAAGTTCAGGAGGAAAAGGGTAAGGAAGAATAGTGCCAGGAGCTTCTCGATCATGGGAATTACCATTTGGGATCCCTATTTGGGGAGCTACTATAAATTTGCTTCCAAGCCCTTTCCACATCCTGGATGCTAAATAGAAAGCCTGTCCCGTTTGACGATGGGAGCAACTTCCCTGGCTACTCTCTTCGCGCTGAAGAGCGTCAGTGGATCCATCGTCCTGTAGATAGCGAGCTGGCAGCCGCTTATTCTGACATCGATGTACTTTTTGGCTTCCATCGCTGCCTTAAGGAACTCCCTGATGCTCTCGGCTCTTTCGAAATTTAGACCGGCCCTCTTCAGCCTTTCAACGTTCAGCTCGTGGATGGTCAAAGGCTGTAGCATCATCTCGTCAACTCCAAGGGAAGCCGCTAACTCCGCTATCTTCGGGATGTCTTCGTCGTTGATGCCTGGCATGAAAATTGTTCTCACGACTGAGCGGACTGATTTGTCGTTTCCAACTATCCTGAGGGCGTTGACAACGGCCCCAAAGGTGTCGGCGTTAGTGATCTTTAGATGCTTTTCCCTACTTGCTGCATCGAGGCTTATCATAACCAGGTCGAAGTCGAGCTTCTCCCATAGCTCCTCGGTCAGGAGGGAGCCGTTGGTCTGCAAATCAAGTCTCGCGTTTGGAAACCTATCGCGGAGCATCTTGTTTACCTCACCTATTCGCGGGCTTATCAGCGGCTCCCCGTACTGGGAAACGGTTATCGCGTACGGATTTTCCCAGCCGTAGTAGCCTGGCCTCGGCGCCTTTCCCAGCTTCACCGCGACGTTGGAGTAGCAGAAGATGCAGTCGTGGTTGCAGTCTGGAGTCAGCTCGTAGCTCGGGTGATGTACTGGATTTGGATTGCTCAAATCGAGTCCCTGACAGCCCTGGCAGTGGGTTGGAAACTTCAAATCCATCACGAACTGTTTTAAGAGCCTCGCTTCCTTGTTTTCGAGAATCTGGGGCTCAACACCCATACTCCTCGCAAAGTCTTCCCACTTCATTTTCATGCCCATCTTTTCACCGATGAAAGGAGAAAAAGGGGGTTTAAAAAGGTGATTGGTCACAGAAGTCCAGTGAGCTTTTCTCCCTCAAAGACGGGTCCGTCCCTGCAGACGAGGTATTTTCCGAGGTTGCAGGAGCCGCAAACGCCTATTCCGCACTTCATGTAGCGCTCAGCCGAAATCTGAACGTTTTTGTGGTTCATTACTTTCAGCACCGCCTTCAGCATCGGCTCAGGGCCGCAGGCGTAGACCTGGCCGAATTCCCCCTTTCTCTCCGCTAAAGCTTCTGTTGGAAAGCCTTTTTTGCCGGCGGAGCCGTCGTCCGTGAATAAAATGAGCTCGTCGACGTAATTCTCTATGTCAATCAGAGTGATTTCCTCCTTGGAGCGGGCTCCATAGAAGAGGGATATTGATTCAAAGAACTTTCTCCAGGATGTTGCAATTGCGTAGAGGGGCGGAATGCCTATGCCACCACCTGCGAGAGCTATTTTCCTACCTTTTCTCTCGAAGCCGTGTCCGTAGGGCCCTCTTATCCAGAGCCTGTCTCCCTCTTTCAGCCTAAAAAGGGCTCCCGTGAAAGGGCCAACTTTTTTGACGACTATGAGGTCTCTCTGGGCGAGGCTGAAGGGCTTCTCCCCCACGCCGGGGAGCCAGGTCATTACGAACTGGCCCGGTGTGAAATCAAACTTCTCGCTGAACCTGAATGCTTTTACGTCCTTTGCCACTTCCCAGGTTTCAACTACTTCCACCACGCGATACATTCAGCCTGACCCCCTTTGGCTTTCCAAATATCTCATCATCTTCCATAACGACTTCACCGCGGAGTATCGTCATCGTGACCTTTCCCCTGAGCCTCTTGCCTTCCCAGGGACTCCACCCCGCTTTCGTGTAAAGTTCATCCGCCCGAACAACCCATTCCTTTTTGAGGTCGACCACGGTAAACGTGGCCTCACCCCCAACCTCAAACTCTCTCTCCTTTATTCCGAAGAAGCGGACGGGGTTGTCGTGCATCTTCTCCACTACCTCCTGAAGGGTCACCAAACCTCTGTTTATGGCGTCCAGGAGGAGGGCAACTTCAGTCTCTAAACCCGGTATTCCCGCAGCGCCGTTCTCTTTGTCCTCGAGGGTGTGGGGGGCGTGGTCGCTTGCGATTATCGGGATTTCTTTGAAGTGCTCCCATAGTGCTTTTTGGTGCTCCTTGTCCCTCAGGGGAGGGTAGACCTTCAGGAGGGGGTTTTTGAGGTAGTCCTTCCTGCCCAGGAAGAGGTGGTGAGGGGTGACTTCAAAAGTAACCCAGGGCAGCCCCCTGCTGATTATCGAATTTAAGCCATCTCCCGTTGATACGTGGCATACGTTCAGGGGTTTTTTCAGCCTCTCGGCCCAGGATAAGGCTTTTTCAATGGCCCGAGCTTCCACGAGGGGCGGCCTATCTGGGAACGCTTTTATAAGTTCTCCGTCCTCCGCGTGAACGCTCACGAAGCCAGGGGCGCAGGAGTAGTCTTCTCCAAATTCGGTGGAGTATATGCCCCCCGTGGAGGCTCCCATGAAGATTTTGTAGAAGTCGGCATTAGCGGTTTTTGCCTCCCCACAGTTCCCGCTCAAAAGAAAGCCGGCAGCGTAGTCCGAGTAGGCGTTTTTCTCGAGTAGTTTTAACCTCTTCTCGAAGGTCTCCGTGTCAATTACGGGTGGATTCGTGTTTGGCATATCAAAGACCGCCGTAATCCCTCCGTGAAGGGCGGCTTTCGTGCCGCTCTCTACGGTCTCCTTCTTTTTCTCTTCGAAGTCCCTTAGGTGGACGTGGGTGTCTATCAGCCCGGGCAAAACAACACCCTTACCTTGTATTTTTATCGTGACCTCCCCTTTCAGCTCCCTCCGTGAAATCTCCACGATTTTGCCATCCAGCACGCCTATGCTGCCCTCTATTAATTTCCCACCCTTTAAGAGTTTCCCTTTCAGGACTAAATCGTACATTTTGCCCGCCTTGGGATATTTGGGCAACCATTTTAAATATTTCTCCCACGATTAGGGAATACCCTCCAGGGAAAATCCTCTCAAAGCATTTTATTGGCTTTCATCAAAAAATTAGGGATTTTATTTCCAATTTGCCGGATTTTTAAAGTATTTTTTAGTCTTTAATAATCAAAAACAGACGCAATAAACAAACCCGTGGGTTTGATTCCTTATTAGCGGCCAAATTCCATTTGGGATTCTTTTTGAGACTCGACATTTGTACGGTAACGTAACCCTTAAATAGGGCGTGAGTGTATAACCCTATGCCATTATACCCCACATGTGGCAAAAATGTCAAAAAATAAAGGAGGCAGTGGAGTATGAATAGGAAAGCCTTGGCCCTGTTTGTTGTGGGCTTGATGTTGTTTAGCTTGGTTGCAGCACCGACGGTAAGGCCAGCAGCTGCGGCAGACGACAAGGTGCTTAAGACCATCATATACTCTTCAAGTGGTGCCATCTTTATGGGTGTCTGGAACCCGAGCTCCTCGGGTTACAGTGATACCTACTCAAGGAGAATTGCAGACCTCGTCTTCGACAGTGGTTTCCCCTACGGAATTGATGGTGTCCCACACCCGTATCACTGCCACGTCGTTGATTACAAGAGCGACGTGACGGTGCCGGAGGATGCAGTAATCTTTAACTCAACCACGGACACTTGGGTTGCCGCTCACGCTGGCGAAACTGCCAAGACCTACGCTAGGATTGAGTGTGACAGGCCGTACTTCCACACTGGCCACAAAGTCAGTGCGGCCGATGTCATGCACAGCTTTGCCTGGAGCTGGGAGTGGGTTAACCAGGACGGTGACGACGACCCATACTACGATGTCAGTGAGGCCGACTGGAGCGGCGAGTACATGAGCACTATTCTCGGTATCAAGCTCGTCGAGCAGACCGATGACAGGATGGTCTTTGACGTTTACCACGACTACTACTTCCCGGCCAGCGAGATAATGACTGCCGCTTACGTTGTTCCGTTCACCGGAACCCCCTGGCAGCTCTGGTATGCGATGAGTGAGCTCGTCGCCCACAACAAGAAGTACTCCTGGAGTGAGGCGAGCGAGGACGTTGAACAGCTTGACCAGATCAACCCGAGCCACGCTCAGGCCATAAAGGAGAAGCTTCTCGAGCTCAAACAGAGCAAGCCGATTCCTGAGTTCCTCAAGCCGTACATTGAGGACGAGAACGCCGCCATAGCCGCTTACGACTCAATAGCCAAGTTCATTGACGAGCACAACCATGCCGTTATCGGCCAGGGTCCGTACTATGTTGACGAGTACCAGCCGGAGAACCTCTTCGTGAGGATTAAGAAGTTCGACAAGTGGACAATCCCGGCCTTTGCCGAGCCTGAGTACCAAGTTGACCCCTACTATGAGACCATCGAGATTTACGGTATCCAGAACGAGGACACTGCAATCCTCGAGGTTGCCAACGGCAACTACGACATTCTCTGGTACCCGTTCGCGGCTTACAGGTTCGCTGGCCTGAGCGACGAGCAGAGGGCCAACATAAAGCTCTACAGGAGCACTGCGGCCTTTGGTGACATCGTCTGGAACCCGGTTCACGACAGTGACAACCCCTACGTTATTACCGTTGGTGACAAGAAGTACTTCAACCCGTTCGCCGTCAGGAAGGTCAGGTTCGCCATTCAGTACCTCGTTAACAGGGCTTACATAACCCAGAACATCTTCCAGGGAAGTGCTGGCGCGATGTTCACCCCGTGGACTTCAACCGAGACAGGCTTTGACTACATTAAGTCAGTAGCCGATGCTTACGGCCTCACAGAGCAGTCCGACGAGGATCTTGGAATGAAGCTGTTTGAGGAGGGCATGCAGGAGGCTGCCCAGGAGCTTGCCAAGATGGGTTACACGCTCGAGAAGGGCTCCGATGGAAAGTGGTACTTCGAGGGAGAGCCGGTCAAGATCGTCGGTCTTGGACGTGTCGAGGATGAGAGGAAGGACGTTGCCATATACATTGCCCACGAGGTGCTCAAGAATCTCGGATTCCAGGTTGAAGCAAAGATTATTGACAGGAGGACTGCGACCGGCATGGTTTACGTGTCTGACCCGAGCTCCTACCAGTGGAACTTCTATACTGAGGGTTGGGTCTCCTCAAGTAACGTGAAGTTCTCAATAAGCAGAATCATCCAGTACTACTCAAGCTACTGGTACGCTCCGGGTCTCGTTGGCTGGAAGTGGACTCCGGAGAACACTCAGAGGGCTACCCTCGAGGAGGTTCTCAAGTTCCTCGGCAACGGTGACATTCAGGCTGGACTTGACAGCCTTGGCCTCAGCTACTACACTACCGTTGACAAGATTCAGCCACTCCTTACCTGGACTGCTGATGACTTCGCCATTGTAATCTACGCCGGTGAGGCTAACGGTGTCAAGATGGACAGTGAGGACAAGTACTGGGACTTCAACAGGCTTGGAACTGCTATTGGTATTTACGAGGGTTACAGGACATTCCTATACGAGAACTGGGAGTTCTACGCCGCTAGCAAGGACATTGAAATGACACTCGTTGACCCGGTGGCTGGCCTTGCATCCGACTGGGCTATAAGGAGCGCACGCCCAGCTACACCCCAGACTACTACCACCACAACTACCCCCACTGAAACGACCACAACTACTTCCCCGACAACCACGACATCAGCTCCCAGCTCATCCACTACAACGAGCACCTCTGAGGAAGGCGGTGGAATCTGCGGCCCGGCATTCCTCGTTGGCCTTGCAGTAGTCCCGCTACTCCTCAGGAGAAGGCGGTAGATAGGCTTTTGAGCTAGCATTTTGTTTTTAATTCTTGGCCTCTTTTTTATTTGCTTGAGCTGTTCTCTCATGAACTTCATTGGACATACACAAAATATTTATAAAGAAGATTTACAAAGCCGAAAAAGACAATGACTAAAAATGAGTCTTAGCGTCCAAAAAATGCGAAGGGAGGGAACTTCATGGGGTTTGGTAAGTACGTGTTGATAAGAATCTTGAATGCAATAATAGTATTGACGCTAGTTACTCTAGTTATGTCCGCACTTTTCGTTAAGGTGGCGGAGAAGGACCTTGAGAACCGTATAATCGAACAGGTGAATGCCGAATTCCAGTCCCTTCAGAAGCAGGGGAAAGCCCCCGACAATCCTGATGAGTGGAGGGCGCAGAGAATTGCGTACTATCGTCATGAATACAAACTCGACCGCTCATACCTCTGGAGGATTCAGTACTATTTCAAGCGCACAATAACGTTTGATTTTGGAAACACCAGAAACCCCGTATTCGGTTCTGAAAGGGACGTTAAGGCAATTCTGAAGGGTGCTATACCAAGGACTATACAGCTGTTCACAACTGCCCAGATAATCATCATATTCCTTGGAATACTTCTGGGTGTGAAAGCTGCTCAGATGGTTGGAAGTCTATTTGACAGAGCCCTTTCAGTGCTCGCCCTCATAATGAGCAGTATTCCCATGTGGTGGTTCGGGATGATAATGCTTCTTATATTTGCGTTTGAGCTCGGCTGGTTCCCCGCGAGATCCATTCCGGACCCCAACTTGACAGGTTGGGCCCACATACTCGATATATTGAAGCGTATGGTACTGCCCGTGTCCACAATAGTCATAGTATCTTTTGGAGCTTGGGCTTGGGTTATAAGAAACATAATGATCGGCACTATGCAGGAGGACTTCATCATGGCCGCCAGAGCTAAAGGGGTCCCGGAGAGGAAGGTAATCTATGGACACGCTCTCAGGGCCGCTGCACCCCCCGTTGTAACCATGGTGATCATGGGTCTCCTGGGTTCTCTCGGAGGCGCAATAATCACAGAAAGTGTGTTCACATGGCCGGGCATGGGCAGGGTTTACTGGATAGCACTGGAAACAAACGAGACTAACCTCATAATGGGGCTTACCTTCGTTAACGTTATCCTTTATCTCGCTGCAGTAATAATAGCTGACCTGACGTATGGTTTCCTCGACCCGAGGGTCAAGGTCGGTGCTTCACAGAAGGTGTGAGGTGAAGAAATATGCGCTGGGTAGACTTCAAGGAATCAGTCTCTGAATTTTGGACTGACTTTAAAAGGGAGAAGACCGGGATATTGGGTCTTTTCCTCTTAGTGCTCCTTGTATTCACGGCATTGGCAGCGCCAATGATTACCTCGCCAGACATTCCTGAAAAATGGAAGACCTTCTGGCTGGGCAATCCAAAGAACGTTCCTCCTACGTGGATCAATGCATTCTCTAGCCAGGATTTGGCTCCCCATCTTGCAATAGAGGGAAGTGAGCTCCAAAAGTATATGCGGAGCACTGACTCTGGATATGTCATTGAAATACCGTATAACAACGAATACGACATTCCTCCTCAGGACATAGTGTTCAAAGATGTGGTAGGTAAGTCGGGAGGAATCAGAAAGCCGACTCTTACAGTCAAAGTGCAGAGACCCGATGGGAAGACGGTAACACTTTTAGAAAACTACAAGTTCTCAGGTAATACTGTAATCCAACTGGGTACTAACCCAGCAGTCAGGGATGCCCTTATCAAATGGGTCAAAAGCGAAGGGATCTACATTGACCCGACGCAGGAATTCCAGTACAAGACTCTAATGGATGCTACAAGAGTTCTCTTTGGAAAGCTGAACGAGAACATATTGGAAAAGCCGGAAGCTCTCAAGGGAACTTACATATTCACCTTCGAGATCAATGTTCCAAAAGATGCTAGTGTCAACTTTGATAATGCAAAGATTATATTCACTGGAAGAACCTATGGATGGCTTGGAACTGACTTCAAGGGCAGAGACCTTCTAGCGGGTATCATCTGGGGTTCCAGAGTCTCCCTTGCTATAGGTGTGTCTGTCGCAGTCTTCAGTGTTATAGTCGGCATATTCTATGGAGTTACCAGTGCATACTTTGGCGGATGGACGGACGAGATGATGATGAGGTTCCAGGAGTTCATGGCGTCAATCCCGAGCCTCCCAATCCTGATTCTCATGGGTACATACTTTGGAGGACATATAGCGCTCTGGCAGATTGTGGTGCTCCTGGTGGTGTTCGGCTGGGTTGGAGTTGCGAGGGTTGCAAGAAGCATGGCACTTCAGATTAAGGAGCAGACCTACGTAGAGGCTGCGAGGGTTCTGGGTGCTGGCACAGGTAGGATAATATTCAAGCACATGGTGCCACAGCTTCTGCCATACGCCTTTGCCCAGATGGCACTTGGTGTGCCTGGTGCAGTCCTTTCAGAGGCATCTCTCAGCTTCCTTGGGCTTGGTGATCCTACTGCCGTCACTTGGGGTCAGATTCTCCACGATGCTCAGGCTGCAGGGGCTGCAACAAACGGATACTGGTGGTGGGTTATTCCACCAGGGCTGGCAATAGCCTTGGTAGGATTCACGTTCGTCCTGATAGGTACGGCCCTCGATAGAGTTCTCAACCCGAGGTTGAGGAGGATGTGAGGTGATTGGGATGGCAAAAAATGTCCTCGAAGTCAAGAATCTCAAAATGTATTACTTCACAAACCGCGGAGTGGTCAAGGCAGTGGATGACATTAGCTTTGAACTCAAAAAGGGAGAGGTGCTGGGACTTGCCGGTGAAAGCGGTTGCGGCAAGTCCTCCCTTGGTTTTACCCTTATGGGAATGCCCACACCACCCGGTAAGATCGTTGACGGGAGTATCAAAATCGATGGACGAGAGATAGTGGGACTCCCAGAGGATGTACTCAGGAAAGAAATACGCTGGCAGAAGATATCAATGATATTCCAGGGTGCAATGAATGCTCTCAACCCTGTATACACAGTAGGATATCAGATGATAGAGCCGCTGATATACCATAAGGGAATGGAGAAAGACGAGGCGCTTGAGAGGGCCCAGAAGTACCTTGAACTCGTGGGTCTTGACCCAGAAATCGTCTACAGATATCCACACGAGCTCAGCGGTGGCATGAAGCAGCGTGTTATAATTGCAACGGCACTGTTAATGAACCCCTCGGTTGTTATCGCCGACGAGCCAACTACGGCACTGGACGTTATAGTTCAGGCTCAGATCATCAACCTCATGAAAAAGCTAAAGAAAGAACTTGGACTTTCCATGATATTCATCACTCATGACCTCAGTATCCTGGCGGAGATAAGCGATAGACTGGCCATAATGTATGCCGGAAAGATAGTTGAAATAGGCGACAGCGAAAAGATTTACTATGAACCAGCGCACCCGTACACCCAGAAGCTTCTTGCGGCCATACCCAGACTTCATGAAGATGTTGAAAAGCTCGAGTTTATCCCTGGACAACCACCAAACCTCATAAGCCCCCCGAGTGGATGCCGCTTCCACCCGAGGTGCCCCTACGTTATGGGGGTGTGCAGAGAGCAGGAACCGGAGCTTAAAGAGGTTGATAAAGACCACTACGCCGCATGCTGGCTGCTGTGAGGTGAGAAAATGGTCGAGCCTATCCTTAAAGTTGAAAATTTGAAAAAATACTTCCCCGTCAAGAGAGGGTTCATTGACACTCTTAGAGGAGCGCCCCAGAAGGTTGTTCATGCAGTAGATGGGATAAGCTTTGAGATATACAAGCAGCAGGTCTTTGCCCTCGTGGGTGAGAGCGGCTGCGGTAAGTCCACGACCGGAAAGCTCATAGTGAAGCTTTTGGAGCCCACTGATGGAAGGATATACTTAGAAGGAACGGATGTTACGGACATTAGAACCAAGGAGGAAGTCTTGGCATACAGGAGAAAAGTTCAGATGATATTCCAGGACCCGTTTAGCTCAATGAACCCGAGGTTTAGAATCTTTGACATACTCGAGGAGCCCCTCCTTATTCACGGCATCGGTGAGACCAAAGCCGAGCGCGAGGAGCTTATATTCAAGGCACTCGAGATGGTCAAAATAACGCCTCCCGAGGACTACGTTGGAAGGTTCCCGCACATGCTCTCCGGTGGCCAGAGGCAGCGTGTGGCAATAGCAAGGGCCCTCATCCTGAACCCAACGTTCATAGTTGCGGATGAGCCAGTGTCAATGCTTGACGTTTCAATACGTGCAGAAATCCTTGAACTGATGAAGGAGCTCAAGGAGAAGATGGGAGTTACCTATCTCTACATCACCCACGACATGTCTACTGCAAGGTACTTCGCCGACTGGATGGCCGTCATGTACCTTGGACGGATTGTGGAAATGGGTCCTGTAAAGCGCGTGATTGACAACCCGCTTCACCCGTACACAAGGGCGCTTCTTGCGGCAGTTCCGGAGCCTGAGCCAGAGAGGAGGAACATCATCAAGGAGCTTCCAATCAAGGGCGAAGTTCCGAGCGCTGTGGACATACCCCCGGGATGCCGTTTCCACCCGAGATGCATATATGCCCAGAAAGGGCTCTGTGATGCCCAGCAACCGAAGCTAATAGAATACGAGCACAACCACTGGGCAGAGTGCCACCTGGTCGGCAAGTATTGAAATCTTTTTATGTTTTCTTCCTTCATCTATTATGGTGATAGAAGTGACTACATTCAAGAAAGGTATCACGTATCCCCCAATATTAGTGGGTTTGATTCTGCTATTTGCTGCGCTTATTATGTCGTTTGCAGCATCTTACAGAACCTTAGAAAAAAGCGATTGGCGCGGTGTATTTGGCCCCGGTAGCTACAACATTAGTGAAGGCGAGATTTCTTCTTACGATGTTATTAACAGGACTCTTACGATATGGTCAGACAATACTTCCATCGTCCTTTCCGTTGGAGGAGAAAACCTGGAATACGTTTTAAGGGGTGAAAAGAAAATCTTGACACTCCCATCACCACCGGAGATAACCGTTCTAAGTGGCAGTGTGGAGTATGAGTATACAGTTTACTGGTTAAAATATCCATATTCATATCTTGCGTATCCTGCCTTTATTCTTATGGCAGTTGGTGGAGTATTTGCCTTTAGGGGCTATCTAAGTTTTCTCGAGAGTTTAAAAGAAGAGGCTAGAAAAAAAGGGGAGGAAGGAAAAGATGAGGGCTCTGGACCATCGCCAGGTCATCGATAAAATCACTCGCTTTCTCTCGGAGAAAATTAAAGAGAGCCGGGCTGAAGGCTTCGTCATTGGAATAAGTGGGGGAGTGGACAGTGCCACCACGGCCTACCTCGCGGCAAGGGCCGTGGGCAAGGAGAAGGTTCTGGGGTTGATAATGCCCTACTACGAGAACCGCGACGTGGAAGATGCAAAACTCGTCTGCGAAAGCCTTGGGATAGACTGCAAGCTAATACACATCAAGCCGATAGTCGATTCCTTTGTTTTCCAGCTTAAATTTGCGCCCGATAAGCGCTCCCTCGGCAACATAATGGCGAGGACGAGGATGATTCTCCTCTATGCCCACGCAAACCAGATTAACCGCCTCGTGCTTGGAACGAGCAACAGGAGCGAATTTTTGACAGGCTACTTCACAAAATGGGGCGATGGGGCGAGCGACTACGCACCACTCATAAATCTCTACAAGACGGAAGTATGGGAGATAGCGAAGCTCCTCGGCGTTCCGGAGAGGATAATCCAGAAGAAGCCAACCGCCGGTCTCTGGGAGGGGCAGACAGACGAGGACGAGCTGGGAATAAGATACCGCCTTCTGGATGAGATACTGTGGAGGCTGGTCGACCTGGGAATGGCAAAGAAAGAGATAGCCGAGGAGCTCGGGATTGATATCGCGAAAGTTGAGTACGTCGAATCCCTCGTCAAAAAGAGCGAGCACAAGAGGAAACTGCCCGTGGGCCCAGAGTTCTGAGGTGAAACAATGAAGAGAGGCTACCTTTTTGTTTTTCTAGCCGCATCAATGTGGGGCACTCTCGGGATATTTGCCAAATATCTGGATGGCTTCGGGCTTACCCCCTTTACTATGGTTTTCTACCGCGTTCTCTTTGCCCTGACCCTACTCGGTTTCTACCTCAAACTCCGGGGAATCGGGTTTTCAATCGAGTTTTCGAGGCTGAAGTTTTACGCCATATACGGCTTTTTCAGCATATTCCTGTTTTACACGCTCTATTTTTACACGGTTACAATATCTTCGGTGTCTTTTGCAGTCCTCCTGCTCTACACTGCTCCGGTTTACTCCATAATACTGGGCAGACTTCTTTTTAAAGAGTCGCTTTCCCCTGAAAAGTTTCTTTCCCTTCTGATGGTTATTTCTGGTGTTTTTCTGGTAAATGGGGTAAACTCTTCGTTTTCCACGAAAGCTTTGGTCTTTGGCCTTCTAACCGGACTGACCTACGCTTTGTACGGCGTTCTCGCAAAATTTGCAATCAGGAAGGAAGAGCCGGAGAAGGCCCTGTTCTACACGCTTCTTTTTGGCTTTGTTTTTCTGATACCTTTCACTGACTTCAAAGTGCCTGCTGGCTCCCTGCCGTATCTATTTGGCCTTGCCTTCTTCCCCACTTTCCTCGGCTACATTCTTTACAACCATGCCCTGCGGGAAGTCGAGGTGAGCAGAGCGAGCATAGTGGCTACAGTTGAACCTGTCGTCGCGATATTCCTTGCATTCGTCCTCTTCGGGGAAAAGCTGAGTACCTCTCAGCTTCTCGGAGCAGCCCTCATAATAGGGGGCTCGATTCTGGTTCACATAAGAGAAAGGAGAGAAGAGTGGGATCAGATGTAGAAGTACCGCTCAAGCTCCCACTCGGTCACTTTCTTGGTGTCGGCTGGGAGCTCCTTGCTCTCCAGGTACTCAAGGTAGGCCTTCCACTCGGCCTCCTTGTACGAGATGAAGTTCTCGTAGGCATCTCCGAGGGCTTCCTGAACAACCTTGTCCTTCTTGAGGGCCTCAAGAGCCTCCCCAAGGCTTCCTGGCAGGGTCTCTATTCCAAGCTCCTCCCTCTCATCAGCGCTCATCTTGTAGACGTTTGTCTCAACGTAGCCCTCTGGTTCGAGTTCCCTCTTAATGCCGTCTAGGCCTGCCTTTAGGATGGCCGCGAGGGCGAGGTAGGGGTTTGCGCTCGGGTCTGGGCAGCGGTACTCTATGCGGGCGCTCTTTCCGCTGAAGGCCGGAACCCTTATGAGGGCGCTCCTGTTCCTGTACCCCCAGCTTATGTAGACGGGAGCTTCATAGCCGGGAACGAGGCGCTTGTAGCTGTTTACGGTCGGGTTTACTATGGCTGCCAGGGCCTTTGCGTGCTTTAAAATTCCCGCGATGAAGTGAAGAGCCGTCTCGCTGAGGCCGTCCTTACCCATGAAGACGTTCTCGCCGTCCTTTGAGAGGTTTACGTGCAGGTGCATGCCGTTCCCGGGGAAGCCGTAGATAGGTTTCGGCATGAAGGTCGCGTAGTAGCCGTGCATTTCCGCAACGGCCTTCACGAGGTACTTGAAGCTGACTATGTTGTCGGCGGTTTTCATGGCCTCGGCGAACCTGAAGTCTATCTCGTGCTGAGCATTTCCAACCTCGTGGTGGAGAACCTCGGGTACGAGGCCAAAGGAGGGCATGTAGTGGGCTATCTCCCTCTTCACGAGCCTGGCTTTGTCGAGGGTAACGAGGTCAAAGTAGCCGCCGCTGTCTGGTATGTCAAGCTCCCAGCTCCCGTTCTTTTTGAAGAGGTAGAACTCTGGCTCAGGACCCACGTAGGCCTTGTAGCCCTCTTCCTTGAGCTCGTCGAGAACCCTCTTCAGAACTCCCCTCGGGTCCGCCCTGTAGGGCCTGTCATCTTTGTAGATGTAACCGTAGACCCTTGTTATGCCCTCCCAGGGTATCTCTGCAACTGTGGAGGGGTCCGCCTTGAACACGAGGTCGCTGTCCTCTATCCCCTGAAATCCTGGTATGGAAGAACCGTCAAAGGCTATTCCTTCGCTAACGGCTTCTTCAAACCTGTCCGCTGGAATTTCCATACCCTTTGGGACTCCGTTTATGTCGACGAAGACCAGTTGGAGGAACTTGGTCTTTCCAGGCAGGTCGGGAGCCCCGGCATATGTGGCGATTTCGTTCATTTTTCATCCCTCTCTATTACATGTTTGTTCATATTTTTCCGAAATCATTAGACATAATTTCAAATAAAAGCTTTTTCATCATGTTTTTGTCTTAGTGCCAAAATAAAAGTGTTCGTTGAAAGGTATGACAAATAATTGCCAAAATAACACCCCTTTATCGGTGATTTAGACATAACAATTGCAACAAACTTTTTGGGTGGAGTTTCAGATTTAACCCCATGTCGAAGATGGAGGAGGTTATATACAGAGAAATATCGGGGCTGAATCGCCACCTTCCCGCGAGCAGGCCCACTTTAGCGGAGCTCATGGATTCTGAAAAACCTTCCGTACGCCTTAGGGATGGGAGTGAGCACTTCTTCAAACGTTCGGAGCTCGAATACCTGAGTTCTCTTCTGGAAGAGGAAGGCGTGAGGAGTTTGAGGCTCCCGATAGTGATAGAGATAAGTACTCTATACCGGGGATATTTCCGGGTCAGGGGAAGGTACGAGGTTAAAGTTATTGACAGAATTCTCGGCGAAGGCCTGGAGGATAGGGATGAGGCTCTCTATCCACGTTACCTCCTTCCAAGGATCAGGAGACTTTTGCCCACTACCACCACCTACGCCTTCATAACGGAGTGATGGAAATGGATGGGGATTTGCGGGTCTTCAGGGATTATCTCGCCTTCACGGTGCCCCACATCACCATGTTTGCTGGAGCGGTCTTTGGGATTCTTCTATTGCTCGGGATAGATCCTCCCCTCGCCGCGGGAATTTTTGCCATTCTATATGGGGGCATGCTCACGATATCAGGATTGGTAATAAGGCCCCATTTGTCTGGGGTTAAGGCGTATTCGGCTTACATGCTCTTTGTCACGCTATTATTTGCAGCGGGCATTATAATTGTCCTGGAATGGGCATTTTAGGGTAGGGTTTATATGGGGATATGTACAACTATTTATGGTGGGAACTCATGGGGCGCATCGGTTGGGCGGGTATGATACTGATGGTTTTAATGCTTACATCGTTAATCCCCGCGGTCTCAGGGATGGGGATAATATCTTTCAAAACGGATGATGTCATTAGGGTGTTGCCGGGAGACTACTCCGAGGGATATCTGAACGTTGAGAACCCCTCCACCTTCGATTTTGAGATTCTATCCTTCAGGGGTTACACCGTAAAGGACGAAAACGGTAACGAGGTTGACTACTTCAACCTGACACTTGAGAAGACTGTTTACGGGAGCTGGGCTTCGAAGGAATCCAAAATAATCCACTACAACGTTTCCTGTTCCGATAAAGCTGAACCTGGGATATACACCCTATACTTGAAGTTCTTTGGAACCTCTTCACAGAGCGGGTATCAGGTGGTCAGTCTCCGGGTCACGATCCGTGTTGATGAGTCTCCAATCGATTTTGAATACGCCACTGCCTACGTTAAGGAGAGGCCTGAATCCCCTTACGCGCTTAACGGTGAGAGTATAGTGGTTGTCGCACACCTGAAAAACATCGGTCACAGGCGGGTTTCTGTGATTCAAAGTGTCGCCATTTCAAGCGGGGGTAAGGTGTACTTCTCCAAGAAAACGGCTGAAAAAGTTGGTCCCGGTGAAAATGCCCTAACTATTGAAGTTCCCGTCGGCATGGGATGGCCGGAGGGTACTTACACCTTGAACTACACTCTGAGCTATGGGAGGGACTCTTACACCTACACCCGGGAGTTTTCTGTGAAATTCGGTGTCAGAGTCGTGGATGTATCGGTAAAGTCCGAAGAGGTCATGGCCGGTGAGGGAAACATTGCATACGTTAGTATAGTGTCTGAAAGGGTGGCAAAGGCCGTGATAAGCGTTGTGGCCACCTCGAATAAGGGAGAGGGGGTTGAGTATACGAAGGAAGCTCAGCTCTCCTTGGGGAACAACGTGGTCGAGGTCCCCCTCCCCACCAACCTGACGGGTAGGATAGGAGTTAAGATGGGAGTGAGCGTTCTGGGCAGATCATTGGGTACTTTCTCTACCCAGTATACGGTAGTGGCCGTCCCCAGGCTCGTTAACGTAACCTATGAGAGAACGGGGGATGAGGAAGTTGAGTTCCGGATTGAAATTTCAAATCCTAACGATGGGCCGGTAAACGGGACGCTTGAGTACCGCATCTACGCTGGAGGGGAAGCCCTATACAAGAAAGAGGTTTCGGTAGTCCTTAAGCCTGGAGACAACACTGAAGTGCTCAGGATTAAAGTCCCTCAGGAGGAGGAGATAACCTACAAATTCCTACTCACCGTCATGGGGAAGAGTGAAAAGTTCGAGGGCTCCCTGTACCTTCCAAAACCCCTGCCAACCACGACCTCTTCCACAACAACCACTTCAACAAGTGAGCCCTCACAACCCTCCAACACAACTACGGGGTCTACGGGTGGGGATAACCTTCTCGCGATAGTTGTTGTTCTCGTGGTATTGAGTGTGATAATAGCGGCGGCCCTGCTATACCTTGCCCCGAAAGAGAGTGAGAGAAAAAGGCGGGAAAGACCAAAACCGAAGAGGCGTTCTCCCCTTGGGAGGTTCAGGCCCCCCAAGCCGCCCAGGTTCAGGGAATCCAGGGAACTCCCCAAGAGATGACCAAACCTTTTTATTTCTCCTCTTCTAACCTTCTTCAGGCGAGGGGGTCGGGGGCTCCCGGGGTGCTCCCGAGGAAGTTCCGCCCACCGCACCGGGGCCGCGGTGCCGCAAGGCACCGGCCGAGAGGCCGGGCAACGGCGCAGAAACGACACGGCCCCCCGGATATGGGGATGAAAGCGGCGAAGGGCCCGGCGACGGCGCCCGAGCTAACCCGCAGACGACCCGGGGGGATGCGGTGAAACGGCCGTCCCGCGGGGTGCAAGGCCGAGGGAGGGGCGATGAGTTCCCGGTGTGAGCCCCGTGGTAGGCCGCTCAGTCGAATGCCCCCTTGATACAGAAGGCGGGCTACGGCCCCCTCGCCCTGCTTTTGAGAATGTCCAGTGCGGAGGCGAGGAGTATCAAAGCCCCACCCAGGACTGTTCTGGCACCTGGTACCTCACCAAAAACGATGTAGGCATAGATAACGGCGCTCATGGGGTCGAGGTAGCTCAGCAGGGCGGCCTCGTTAACTTCCACTTCTCTTAAGCCGTCCATGTATAGAAAGAGGGCCAGGACGGTGTGGACCAGTACCAGAAGCAGAATCGCCCACCACACGGGGGTTCCAACATCGGTTATTGCCACAAATGGAAGGAGGATTATTGAAGCAATTGTCAGCTGTATGAGAGTCAGGAGCCCCCCTCCAATCTTCCTCAGAAACCTCGCAAAGTTTGGGATGAGCGCGTAGAAAAAGGCCGCCGTAAGGGCGAATAAAATTCCCACGAAGTCCCTGTCACTGAGGCTAATCTCGTGGCTCCACATTATCAGAAGCAATCCAGAGAAGGCCAGCCCTATGAGGCCCCACCTCCAGCTGCTTATCCTTTCCCCCAGAAAGCGCCAAGAAATCAACGTCGCTATTATCGGCGAAATGTAGTAAACCAGCACCGCATTGGCTATCGTCGTGTAGTTGAAGGCGGTGAAAAGGAACGCCCAATTAAGGGCCAGTGCTGCCCCAAGGCCTACCAGTGGCTTCCAATTTCTCCGCAGGATATCTGGAAGCCCAAGAATCGAGCTCCTATCAAGCACCCCGAGCAGGAGGAGAAGCACTAATGCGCCGAGGGACACCCTTGCAAACGCCACACCTAATCCCGAAAGTCCCGATAAGCGCCCAAATATTCCCACGCTGCCCCATATTAGCATGGAAATTGTTATTTTAGCTCTCCCGTTCATAGTCTATCCCCGTGCTCTTCAAGCCATTCCTCGTATGCTCCCTTGACCTCCTCTCTCCTGAAATCGGGCACGGCGTCCTCGAAGGGATTGAACTTTCGCAGTTTCTCCTCTTTCGTGCCTATGTAGGTTGCAATGAATCCCGCCTTCGAGTGAAGGCTTGAGGGAAGGCGTAGGATTCTCTTAACGTCTATTGTAACCTTTCCGTCGAAATATGCCTTGGAAAAGGTTGTTGAGGCGTTCAGGAGTATCATAAGGCCGCTCCTTTTTACACTCCTTGATGGAGGCCTGCGCAGGGAGCTTGGAAAAGCTACAAGGGGGGACTTGGCTTCAGCTACAAAGTCGCGGTAAATCCTCTGAACGCTCGAGAGCACGTCGCTAATCTGCTTTTCACTTAGACCGAAGTTTTTGAGATGGTTCTCTGTCACTCTCCTGATGAAGTAGCCGAAACGCAATCTGAAGACTCTGAAGTATCCGGAGGAGAGCATTATTCTGTTGCTCTGCAGGTCCCCAGGAGTTATCTCCTCGGCGGAGCTGACGTATGCCAGAATCTTCTCCCTGGCCTTTGATTCAAGCTCCCATACCCAGTCATCAAGCACCCTTATGTGGAAGCCTCTCCCAGAGTAAACGACATGGATATCCTCAAATCCGAAGTCCTCCCTTAGAACGACCAGAGTGTCGAGGGCGAGTTCCTTGGCATCCTCGAGGCAAATCGGACACACACGGCCCGATTCGTGAAGGTCTTGACACCTGCGGAGTGGAAGGTCCTTTGCATCGATGTCAAAGACGAGCTCCGCTCCAAACCACCCTTCCATCTCCTGGGGCTCCGTGTAGAGTGCAACACTTGAATAGACTGCATATGGGGAGGTCGCCCTAATATAGTCCTCGAGATCCCTTAAGTCGGTAAAAACGTTTTTCCTGTCGCTTGGGCCCTCCCCAGTGTGGTCGAAGCCGAATTCCCTGTGCTCGAGCGTGTCAACGATGAATTCTGGAATGTTCTCTGGCTTCCATTCCTTTGAATAATAAAGCCTCCTCTCCTCGGGCGTCGCTTCCCTGAAAAGCTCACTCATTATCCCCACCGCCTCCTGCTTTTCTGCTCTCAATATACAGCCTCCGGAGGTAGTAGGTTAGGGGGTTCTTTATCGGCCTGCAGTGGCTGTCGGGCTTGCAGAGCTGGGGGGCGTTTGCCCTGATTTTATCGCAGTTGGGGGGAAAGTACCATGTTGAGTTACCGCTGTCCTCGAGCCTCGGCTTGTCTGTTAAACCAAAGCCCAGATGGTACCATATGTTCTTTATCTCGTGAGGCTGGTCTTCGAAGAGGGGAGGCTTGCACCTGTTCCCTGCTTCGATTATGATTGGGAGTATCTCCTTTTCTATAACGCTCAGATCACTTATGCAGTCCTTGATTCTAACGTCTTTTCTAGGGGGATTCGGACAGATGCGGGCGTAGCTTAGAAAGCTCGTTAGGAGCACGGTTATGGCGTAGTTTCTGAGGCCTGCAGGAACTCCGGCGAGTGCGTTTTTGATGCATGGCGGGAAAAGTTCAAAGCGGAGCGGCTGGGCCTCCCCTGAGAATCCGCCAATTCTCTCTTTGAAGTACTTTCTCGCGATTTCTCCCAGCTTTTCGTGGAGTTCGGAGTAGTACGGCGGAAGCTCATCCCTGAGTTCGTAGAGCAGGTTTACTGAGCGTTCGAGGTTTCTCTCAAAGGCTTTCTCCCAGAGCTCGAGCGCCTGCTCCTCCCTCAGGTATGCATTCCCCTTTCTGATGTAAACGCTCTTCAGTGAGCCTTCCCAAAGCCGAAGGAAAGATGGGAGACTCATTTTGTACTTTAGTTTTAGTTTTTCTCGCTCCTCCTCGGTTATCTCTTCGTGTCGGGGTTTTTCGAGAATAATCCTGTCACGATCCGGGATTTCTCCCTTTTCTATTTTCTTCAGCGGAATGCTAATGCCCGTAATCTCTCCGCTCCTTTTTATCCTCTCCCGGTATATACGGGCGTTGGTCCTCTTGACAAGCTCCATCTCCGCCCCGTATGGTGAGAAAGCGAGTGCACCCAATAGTGCGTAAAAGCTCATCACATCTTCGTGGGGAGTCATGTTCAGGATTCTCTCGGGAATTTCTCCCTCCCACTGTTTAACCCTCTCCAGCACGATATCTATCCCGACATACCGAGGTATCCTCTCAAGGAGGGCCTCTATGCCTCCAAACTCTCGCACTATTCTCTTGGCCTCTTCACCGAATGGATCCAGCATGTGCTCACCTTTGGGGGATTTTTGTCTCCCGGGCATAAAACTCTTATGCTTTTTCCAAAAGTTTTATATGGCTTAAGGCCATACGCTATTTCAGGGAGCACCGAGTGGATGCTATCTAATGAGGTGGTTAATATGGCTCGTGATTATCACGTTGACCGCGTTAAGAGCGGAATTCAAGGCTTCGATGAGCTGATAGAGGGCGGATTCCCCCGGGGGACGACAGTCTTGGTTACCGGTCCCACCGGTAGCGGGAAGACAACTTTCGGAGTTCAGTTCGTTTACAAGGGTGTGGAGCTCTACAACGAGCCTGGGGTTATTGTGACGCTGGAGGAGAGGGCCCAGGATCTTAGGAGGGAGATGAAGGCATTCGGATGGGATATTGAGAAGTACGAGGAGGAAGGTAAGCTTGCCATAATAGATGGCGTCAGCTCTGTTGTTGGGCTCCCCTCCGAGGAGAAGTTCGTCCTCGAGAACAACCTAAACGTCGGTGACTTTTTAAGATACCTATACCGTGTTGTTAAAGCAATAAACGCCCAGAGGCTCCTTATTGATTCAATCCCGTCGATAGCCTTCCGCCTTAAGGAAGAACAAAACATCAGGAACGTTCTCCTGCAGCTCAACACGATACTTCTCGAAATGGGGGTCACTTCGATACTAACCACCGAAGCCCCTGATCTTGCCCACGGTAAGATAAGCAGATATGGGATGGAGGAGTACATTGCAAGGGGAGTCATACTCTTCGATTTCATGGAAAGAAACGTTGAGCTTAAGAGATACCTCCTAATAAGGAAGATGAGGGAGACAAAGCACCAGATGAAGAAATTCCCCTTCGAGATTACTGAGGAGGGTATAGTTGTATATCCAAGTGGTGAGGTATACTGATCAAAAAGCTTTTAAGGTTTGATTTTTACTTTTGCTCATGGTGTTGAAGGATCGGGTAGTTCTGTTGCTCGCGCTTGGAGCTGTACTCTCGCTGGTAGCCCTCAATTATCTTGGAGACCCGCCGAGGGACAGGTTTGTTGGCCTCTGTGTGTATTCTTCGGGCTCTTTTTCAGTCCTTACAAACGGGACTCATGATGTAACCCTGGGGGAGGATCTTGAGGAAGGGAAGGTGTACCTCGTTGAGGGAAGGCTTTATGGTTCTGGGAAGCGGATCAAGGCCTCTCGAATAGTTGAGTCGGAGCCGGATTTTCCTCAGGAGAGGGTTGAAGGATACTACTGGTCATGGCCCTCAGGGAGCTGCTTAATTCTGCCCGATAGGATAAGGCTTTCAAGGTGTTTGGACGTGCCCAAAGGTTCAAAAGTTATTCTCAGTGGCCTGTCATACGGGGAAAAGTTCTACCCGCTGGAATGGACTTCTGAAGGCGTCCCCACTACGCCCCGTGACGGCCTCCCGTGGCTCGTTGAAGGTGTAGTGTATTCGGGCGGTCCAAAACCCCGCCTGTGGAACGGTACGGATGAAATTTCTCTTTATCTGCCCTATGGAGTCACCCTTCGCCCCGGTGAGAAGGTTAGAGTCCTTGGAATAGCTAAGTTCTATTCCAAAATCTCTCTGATTGTTAATTCGGGGGATGATGTTGAACCCATAGGATATCCGGAGAGCGTTCCTCTCCGGGAGGCTGAAACCGGGGAGATCGGCGAGGGTGAGTGTTACGTTCTTTCCTCGGGAAAGAGGAGCTTGAAGCTTGACTGCCACAATCTCCCTCTTTATGGCTTCAAAGCCCGAGTCGGTGATAGAATACAAGTGAAAGCTCTCGTTAGGAGGGGTTCTTTGCTATGCATTGAATGTGATGTGAAGGAACCTCGGGAAAAGCTGGAGAACTCAATCTGTGATAAAAACGCATACCCAGCCAAGATTTCAGGCATTGTGGAGTGGGTTAAGGTTTATGGAAACGGCTTTGGAATTGCAAACGTGAGTAAAGGCAACTGCTGGGTTCTCCTAAAACTGAAGAAATCCCTGGGTTTAACGCTACATGAGGGGGAAAACGTGACTGCCTATGGAATCTTCACGACTTACAGGGGGATGGAGGCATTTGAAGTCTCTTCGGGCGATGACGTATGCTCTGGGAACTCCTGAAGGGCATTCTACTCGGCACTTTTACGGGACTCACTCCTGGAATTCATGTTAACACAATAGGAAGCCTGCAGCCGGGCAGAAACCTCGAACTGTTTTCCATGGGCATCACCCACACGTTTCTTGACGCCGTACCATCGGCCTTTTTTGGGGTGCCCGATGAGGGCACGGCCCTCTCCGTGCTCCCGGCGCACGGAATGGTCATGGAGGGCAGAGGGATGGAAGTTGTAAAAATTTCCCTCTGGGCAAGTGCTCTTTCAGTGTGGTTCTCGATCCTTCTAACTCCCTTTTATCTGCTTATTGCTCCCCATTACTTTTCGGGGGCTGGTAGAGCACTTGTGTTATTTCTTGCGGTCATCCTTATTTTAACGGCGGGAAAGAAGGCTCACTTGGCTGCTTTTATCTTCTTCCTCTCTGGAGTTCTTGGCTGCACCGTCTTCTCGTTTTCTCTGAGAAATCCGTACTACCTCCTTTTCACGGGCCTCTTTGGCGTTCCTGTAATATTGACCAGCGGAAGCAAGATACCTGGGCCCGGTGATGGGAGCATAAAATACCCTGCCCACAGGTTCATAATTATATCGCTTTTCGGGACTTTGGCGGGCATGTTAGCATCTCTGGTCCCGTCCTTCACACCTTCCCAGGCAGCTCTCTTTTTCTCTCCATTTTCAAGGGATAGGAGGGCTTTCTTGATCGGCGTTTTCTCGACAAACACATCGAACTTCGTGTTTTCCTTCGTTAATTATGCAGCTACCGGGAGAATCCGGAACGGCGTAGTTGCGAACATGAACCCCGTTTCCATTCGAGGGCTCCCTGTATACGCTTTAGTAGCTTTCACGGTATCTCTAATGGTCCTTCTCTATGGAGAGCGTGTTGCGAACATTTTCGTTGGAGCGCTTTCTAAAGTACCCTATAGGGCTGTTAACGCCGGGGTCTTGGCTTTTATTTTGACATTGGCGGTCGTCTTTGACGGCCTCCTTGGACTTCTCGTTTTCATGGCTGCTTCTCTTGTTGGCATGCTCCCGCAGAGGCTTGGCGTTAGGAGAACGACGTGCATGGGAGTTTTAATGATGCCAATAATAATGGGGGTTTGAGGTCAAAAGGGTAAGGGGAAGTCATGCAGATTTTTCTTTTTGAATCCTCTGAAACTCGGAATAGTCGGTAACTATCCTTTTGCCGTCGAGTGTTTCAAAGTAGACCTTCTTGATTTTGACCTTCTTAACGTCCGTGTACTTCATCTCTGGAGGGTCATAGGAGCCCGGTTCGACGACTTCATCCTCAACGATGTACGTCTTAAGGTCTGGCTGGCCCACGTACTTCCACACCTCATAGAAGACCTCGGGGTCGAGGTGTATCTCCCCCTCAAGCTCAATCCAGTCGGCTCCTATGTCCTCCAGAAACTCCTTAATCACCTCGAAGTGCATAGAACCACCCTTAGAATTATAGGGTACCGGTGGTTAAATACCTATCGCTCGGGCATCATTGGGGGCTTTTGAAGGGTTTGAAAATTCTGCAATGAGAAGCAACAGTTTTTAAAGCTCCCAACCAAACCGCAACGGTGGTGAGAATGGCGAGAGTTATAGTTGATGCGCAGGCCGCGAGGGCGATAGGCAAAGGCGCGATGATAGTCTTCAAGAAAGGTGTTGTGAGGACCGAGGGCGAGATAAACCCTGGAGATATCGTTGAGGTTTACACAAGGGGCGGCAAGTTCCTCGGGAAAGGTTTTGCCAACCCGAACTCAAACATTATGGTCAGGCTCGTCACAAAGGATAAGGACACCGAGATAAACAAGGAGCTGTTCCGCGAGAGGATAAGGAAGGCCAACGAGTACAGGAAGAGTGTCCTCGGCTACGATAAGGCTTATCGTATGGTCTACGGTGAGGCCGACTACCTCCCGGGCTTAATAGTTGACCGCTTCAACGAAATAGCCTCAATCCAGATTTCAAGTGTCGGAATGGAGAGGTTCAAGCTCGACCTTGCCGAGGCCATAATGGAAGCCGAGCCCGAAATCGAGACCGTCTTCGAGAAGAACACCGGCAGGAGCAGGAGAAGGGAGGGCCTTCCCGAGATAGAGCGCGTCCTCTTGGGGAAGGAAAAATATAGGACTGTAATTGAGGAAGGAAGGGCTAAGTTCATAGTTGACATGCGCGGCCAGAAAACGGGTTTCTTCCTCGACCAGAGGGAGAACAGGATAGCCCTTGAGAAGTACGTCAAGCCAGGCATGAGAGTTCTTGATGTTTTCACATACACGGGCGGCTTTGCCATTCACGCGGCTGTTGCGGGTGCCGAGGAGGTCGTGGCGGTAGACAAGTCACCATGGGCGATCAACATGGTGAAGGAGAACGCGAAGCTGAACGGCGTCGAGGATAAGATGAAGTACATCGTTGGGAGCGCCTTTCCGGTTATGGAGGAGATGATAAAGAAGGGGGAGAAGTTCGACATCGTTATCCTTGATCCTCCAGCATTCGTCCAGCACGAGAAAGACCTAAAGCGCGGACTCAGGGCCTACTTCAACGTTAACTACGCCGGTTTGCAGCTGGTCAAAGAGGGGGGAATACTCGTTACCGCCTCCTGCTCACAGCACGTCGACATGCAGACCTTCAGGGACATGGTCATAGCGGCCGCAGCAAAGGCCGGCAAGTTCCTTAAGATGCTCGAACCGTACAGGACGCAGGCCCCAGACCACCCAATATTGATGGCCTCAAAGGACACCGAATACTTAAAGGCTCTCTTCCTCTACGTTGAGGACATGAAGTGAAGTTTGGGGACGATGAGGAGAAAGCACCTCCTCTGAGACCGGCGCGAGTGCTGAGACGCCCACGGTCTGAGTCCCTTCCCTTTATTATGGCCATTTAGCTGACCAAAATTCTTTTATATTTGGTCATTTAAATGACCAAATGGTGGGTCCAATGGTTGATTTAAATGACTATATTTTAAAGCTCTCAGCCGAACTTCCGGTGAGGTTTGACTATGCGAGGAAGTTGAGAAGGAGGTTTCTTTTCGAAAAACTTGCTCTCGTTGTTGATGAATATCTCAACGGTGGACTTCCAAAAACCATCCTCCTTCCCGGGCTGAGAGGTACGGGTAAAACAACGCTTCTCGCCCAGCTTTACTTCCATGTTCTCTCCCAGACCTCAGACGTCATCTATTTTTCAGCCGATGAACTCCACCTGCTTGGATTCAGCCTACATGAGGCTGTGGATAGATATTTCAAGCTGTTTCGGCCTGAAAGACCCGTTATTCTCCTGGACGAAGTCCAGTACGATGATAATTGGGATTTGACCCTAAAAGTCCTCCACGACAGCAAAAGGGCCCTTATTATCGCAACTGGTTCGTCGGCCATAAAACTCAGGGAGAGCGCTGATTTGGCGAGGAGGGCTATTCATATAGGTATAAAGCCGCTTAGTTTCAATGAGTACCTTCACCTCATCGGGGAAGACACGTTACCTCAACAGCTGGAAGCACTCTTTGAGTGGGAGATTGATAAACTAGAAAAAGCCGTTTCAGGAACAGCTAGGTTTGGGGATAGGGTTGAAATGTATCTGCGAACTGGTTCACTCCCAGTGGCCCTCGAATTCGACGAGAGGACGGCATATGAGCTGATATTTTCTTTGATGGAGAGGATAGTCTACAAAGACCTGCCCGAGGTCAGGAACTTTGATTCATCGACCCTGGACTCAGCCATGAGGCTCCTCGTGCTCCTCTCCAATCCAAAAGGGGAGCGCTTCAGCTATGAGAAGCTGTCCAAAGTCTTGGGCGTATCAAAGGGTACCACCATAGGGCTCGTGAAGGCGTTCGTTGCGAGCGACCTTCTGCTTGAGATACCACCTGTAGGAAGCGTTTCCAAGAAGATACGGAAGAGCCCCAAGCTCAAGTTTCTGGCTCCATCTTTCAGAGCCGCCCTGCTCTCAAAGTTCGATGTTGTCGAGACAGCGCCTCTCCTCGAAGACGCCGTTGCCCTCTATCTGTCCGGAGAGGGGACTCTGGAATATGAGCCTGGAAAAGGGGGTGCCGATTTCGTTTTGACCCGAAACGGAAGGCGCTACGTTGTTGAAGTTGGGCTTGGAAAGGACGACTACTCCCAGGTAAGGAGGAGCATGGAGCGCCTTGGGGCCGAGTTTGGAATCGTGATTGGGAAAGAGTTCGAAATGAAGGGGAACTTGCTCATGATACCCTGGTGGGCTTTCTTAGGGCTTATGTAGTAGGAGGCTGTGCCTCCACCTCGTCCCTACTTTGAACTTAACGTCCCTAACGGAGTAACCGAGCTCTTTTCCCTTTTCCGCGATAGCCTCTATCAGCGGCTCCTTGTCCGGAAGGAAGAGGGCAACTTTGCCCCCTGGGTTGAGGTATTCGAGCGCCTCCTCTATGAGCCTTACGGAAAACGCTTCGCCGTATCTTCCGCCACCGACACCCTCCTTCTCCGTTAAGACTCCTTTAGTCGGACTCTCGTAGTAGGGCGGTGCCGAAAAGATGACGTCAAACCCCTCCCCTTTGGGGACGACGTCTCTGATGATTCCGCTGTCACTTTTGATGAGCTTCACATTTGCCCCGTTCTTCTCGATGTTCCGCTTTGCGTATTCAAAGAACTCATCGTCAAGTTCCGTAGCGGTAACGTAGCAGTTAAAGAGCCTCTCGGCCATGAGGGCCATCATAGCCGTGTGTCCGGTTCCTATTTCGAGGACTTTTTCGCCTCCCCTTAGAAAAGTCCTCAGGAAGAGGTAGCGCGAGATCGGAGTTGTCACGAGGCCCTTTGGATGGTACTGTATATCCAGTCCGAAGATTGCCTTTGCTATGGCCCTGTTGTAGAGTATCCTTGCCTCTCTGTTCGAGAAATCTAATTTTCCGCGCTCATCAATGTATCTCTCAAGCTCCGGGAACAGCTTTACCGCTTCCTTTACTGGCAGTCCTAGTTTTCCGTCCTTCCAGGCGGGCATGAAAGAAAGTTGGAAAATGATTTAAAAAGCTCAGCCCTTTGGGTTCATCATGCGCCCCATGAAAAGCACCGCTCCGGTCTCCCTGTCGTAGATGAGGAAGATGAACGGATGGTCAGCGTTGAAGACCTTGGGCTTCTCGCTCTCCGGTGGGGCCGCCAGCGTTATCGTAACGGCGGTTGCCGCGGCCGCTTCCGTCCCGTTCTCCGCCACACTGATGAAGGCCTTGTGGACGGCCTGACTGACGACCAGAGGCTCATCGGAGATTCCAGAGAAGTCCGCGCTGGTAAAGGCGCTCTTCATTCCCATGTCAATGAGAACGTCCCTGAGCTTGTACGAAGCCTCGAACCTGAATTTCGGAATCATCACCGCGACCTTCTCGGGCTTGAGGCTTCTGATGACCCCATCAAGGAACTGGGGCGTAAGGTTCGCTTCCAGTTCCCCAAGGCCGTCCATCTTCTTCGGCAGGAGGATTACCATGGAGAGCCTCTCCCCTTCGTAGGGCATCTCAAGGGCCTGAAAGGAGTCCCCCTCGGCGTAGTTGAAGAGGCCAACCTGCTCCATGAACGGAACAACCACGCTCCCTCCGAGGAAGAAGAAAGTGCCGTTGTGGGTCTCAGAAGGATTGAAGCGACTGCTCCAGTTGGCCTTGAGGTAGATAGCGTTGGTCAGTACGAGCCTCGTGTCGGAGCTTAGCCCCTTCACGAGTTTCTTGATCCTGCCTTTGGTCTCCTCCTCGGCCCAGCAGTTTATCTCGTCCTCCGCTCCCCTGGGGTTGCCCACGAAGTCGAGGGCGTGAAGTTCCCCAAGGTAGTAGGTCTCTATCGTCTCAACGTAATCCTTCTTGATTGGGTATCCCTTCTGAACCCAGAGAGCGTTTGCTGTGGAGAGTACGTAAGGGGTATCGTTCAAGTTCAGCGAATGCATCAAGAAGCTAAAACTATTCAGCCTTTCCTCCCTGTCTTCTGGAAGGTAAAGGACGTTTGCCATCTCCTCCGCGGTTTTGCCCCTAGCTCCCTCGTAGACCATAGCCAAAGCAGTTTCGATGCTGAAGGGCGAGAAGAAGACGTTCTCATCTCCCTTTGCCAGTTTGCGGTAGAGGTCGAGGGCAAATGCGTTGATCGAATCGATTATAGAAGTCGGAGGAATCGAGATTTTTGTACTCAGAGTCAAGTTTCCCACAGTTGCTTCAATTATGTAGTAACCCCGTTGGGGAACCGTTATTTTGATGAAAACACCTTTGGAGTCCCCATTTCTGAATAGGGTGATGTTTTTAGCCGTGAGCATTCTTTCCGTTTTGGCGTCTATCAGCCTAAAGGTGGCACTCCGATTGGCTGGGCCGTTGGGATCCAACAACCATAGAAACACCAGTGCTCCCGACTGGAGGGGTGCTAAGGCCATCCCGTAAGACCGGGTGGAGCCCTCTACCAAGAACATCGAATCTTCCGGCTTCACATTTGGTTTAGGCCCCAGCACGACTATCGTGACTTCCTGCGGTCCCGAGGAGTCATTCGCGTTCTCGTGAATGGAATTTGGTGTGGGTGTTGGGGTTGTGTTCGTGTTCCCCCATGCCGTAGAGTTTGTGGTAGAAGATGCATAGCTTGGATTTTCCCCGTTAGTAGAGCTTGAAGCGGAGGATGCCCCAGAATTGTTCGGAGATGAGACGCAACCGCTACTTAAAATAATGATCGAAAGGAGGAACACGAAAATTATCCTCTTTCTCTGCATAGGACCCACCAAACAAATATTCCGTCCCATTATTTAAGTCGGTTGCCACAGCTTCAAAATAATTTGGAGTTGAGAAAAAGAATTAAAGAAGCGCCAGCGCAGCCATGACCTTCGCGTCTTCCACCATGTTGTCTATCTTGGCGTACTCGTTGGGCTGGTGAGCGGTCTCGTCAAGGGTAGCCCACACAACGGCTGGAACCCCAAGCTTCCTAAAGAAGGCCGCGAAAGTTCCACCGCCGATTCCTCCAACCTTGGCTTCTTTTCCACGGAGCTTTTTGATAGCTTCCTTCAGGAGAACCACTATCTCGCTGTTTGGGTCGGTTGGAGCTGGAGCGTCGAGCCTCTGGAGAATTTCAACGTCTATCTCGGGCAGAACTTTGTCCTCTATCTCCTTCCTGTGTCTCTCCTTAACCTCCTCAGCGAGGGCTTTAACATCGTTGAGAATGTCATCGAGGCTGTAATCCGGCAGAACCCTGCAGTCGAAAACGACCTCGTGTTCTCCAGGTGCTATGTTTGGGCTGTCGGCTGGGTTCCTGACCATCGTTGGCTCAAAGGTACTCTCTGGGGGCTCAAACAGCTCGTCCTTTTTGTTGTACTTCTCGTGGAGGAGTTTGTCGAGGTGGTACGCTAAGTCAAGGGCGACGCGGTGGGCGTTCAGTCCTTTGTCGGGCATGCTTGCGTGAACCTGCTTGCCCTTGACCTTCAGCTTGAACCAGAGGATGCTCTTTTCAGCAACTTCTATGAAGGTTCCGTCTTCGTTTCCACCGTCCGGGACGAGGACGAGGTCGTCCTTCTTGAAGAGCTCCGGGTGGTTCTTTATCAGCCACTCAACTCCGTAGTGGCTTCCAGTCTCTTCATCGCTGACGAAGGCAAGGATTATCGTTCTCTTGGGCCTGATTCCAAGGTTCATTAGTGCTTTAACTGCGTAGAGGGAAGCAACGAGGCTCTGTCCGTTGTCCTCTGCTCCTCTCCCGTAGACCTTTCCGTCCTTAACGACTGGCTTGAACGGGTCAGTCTCCCACTTGCTCAGGTCTCCGGGCGGGACAACGTCGAGGTGAGTCAGAATCCAGAGGCGCGGGCTTTTTTCGCCTTCTTCTCCGTAGTAGTACGCCAGGATGCTCGGCCTTACGCCGTTCTTTGCTCTTTCGTCGGGGGCCTCGTAGACCTCGACTCTGTCGAAGGGCCAGTCCTTTATCGTTTCGAGGAGCTTCTGGGCCTTTTCGTACTCTCCCTCGCCGCCGTAGTCCGGGCTTATGGCCGGAATTTTGATGAGTTCGACGAGTGTATTCACCATCTCTTCTCGGAGCCCCTCAATCTCCAGAGAGACTTTTTCAAGGACTTCGCTCATAGTAATCACCATTCGCGATTTCTTCATTGGGTTTAATAAACGTAATCAGGTACCTTTTGTGGAGGTTGAGCAGAAAAACAACGAGGCGCTCATAGAGGGGTTCGACTTCATCCCCAAACCGAGCTTTGAGGGCCTTTCCGATTTCCCTGACCGTTCTCCGCCCGTCGCAGAGCTCCAATATGTACGCACCTACTTCGTCGAGTTCTATTCTTCGGTAATCCCCGTGGAGTTTTCTCGCGAGAAAGTCAAGCATCGAGTCCATGGGAACGAGGAGGTAATATTTTCCGTCAATCTTCCTCAGCTCGATCTTCTCGTTTCTTACTGGAATCAAGTTCAGGTACTCCTCCATGATTATTCCTCCGGGTGCAAAATTAAATCAAAGAAGTGGAAAAGAGAAATCACTTTTTCTTGCCCATCATGTAGAGCCAAATCACAATTCCGGCCAGGAGGAGGACTCCAAGGACGTTGCTGGTGAACCCAACGCTCGGCGCCACGTTGGTAACGATGAGGGCCGCAAAGATAATGCCCATTAGGGCCTCACCGGCTATTAGTCCTGCTGCACCGAGGACTCCGGCGTCGGTCATCTCCTCTCCGCCGTTGCCCTTGGCTTTGCTGACAAAGTGCCTTATCAGGCCGCCTACGAATATTGGGACGCCAAGGCTGAGCGGGAGGTAGATACCGACCGCAACGGGCATTACGGGAGTCCTGAACTTTGCATTTTTCATTGCGAGTATCTCATCAATGATTATGAGGGCTATTGCAATGCCTGCACCTATGTAGATGCCGTCTGCACCATGTTGTTCTCAAGGATGTTCCTGTCCTTGAAGGCAAAGAGAATCGCCATCGAGATAACCGCTGCGGGAATGCTTGCGCTCACGGTCATTCCTGCATACATTCCGAGGTATGCATTGGCGGCGCCCATCACTATCGATAGAAGGACGCCCAGAAAAAACGCCTTTACAGTATATTCAGGCAGGGACTTCTCTGGGGGAATATATGGTCTGAACTCCATGAGTTGCACCCCCCTGTATTAAAGGGCATATAACCTTATACTCTCGTGTATAAAAACGTTTTGGTCGAAATACTCTCGTGTATAAAAACGTTTTGCATTGTCGAATATCTGCTGATTTGACGTCGAACTTGTGTTGCAGCGGGATTGAGGTTTCTCCTCATTGCAGGCTAATGGACGTGCTTTTGGGCAATGTCTTATATACCCCCTGGGTGATACTCTTACGTCTGCAGAAGAACCGGGAGGTGTTGAGTTGATAGAGATAACGTTCCTCGGGAGCGGGGGCGGGAGGTTCATCACCATAACCCAGTTCCGCTCCACCGGGGGCTTTCACATCAGTGCGAGCAAAAGGGTTTACGTCGACCCGGGTCCTGGGGCACTCGTGAGGACTTGGCGCTACAAGCTCGATCCAAGGAAGCTCGATGCCATCTTCGTCTCCCACAGGCACGTAGACCACTGCAACGACCTTGAGATAATGGTTGAGGCCATGACTGGAGGGGCGCTGAAAAAGAGGGGAAGTTTGATAGCCTCGAAGAGCGTGGTCTACGGTGACGAGGAGCACACGCCTGCGATAAGCGAGTACCACATAAACGTTCTCGAGAGCGTGCACATTCCCGAACCGGGGAGCAAGATTCCAATCGGCGAGGAGGAGTTCATAATAACTCCCAGCAGACACTCCGATCCAACAACCATCGGCTTCAGGATGAGGACGAACTTAGGGGACATTTCCTACATCCCGGACACGGCCTACTTCGATGACCTTATCCGCTGGCATGACGGGGCGAGGATCATCATAGCGGCAATAACTAGGCCGAGGGACATGGGCATTCCCTATCATCTGAGCACCGACGACGCCGTTGAGATGCTCAAAAGCATGGAGAAGAAGCCCGACGTACTCGTAATGAGCCACATCGGCATGAAGATGCACTTCGCCAACCCCTACAAGGAGGCGAAGTACATCGAGAACGTGACTGGGGTCAAGACCTACGTGGCGAAGGAGGGGTTTAGGGTCATGGTTGACAGAAAGGAAATATCGGTGCGGACGCTCAGGCCCGCGAGGTTCGTTTGAGGCTTTTATTTCTTTTCTGTCTCCTTCGCCATTCTGGAAACAGTCGAGTATGCCATCTTGAAAAGCTCATCTCTGCGCTTCTCGCTTGGGGCCTCGGCCACGACCCTTATCTTGGGTTCAGTCCCGCTCGGCCTTATCAGTATCCACGAGCCGTCGTCCAGTGCAATCCTGAAGCCAGATATTGTCAGAACCTCCTTTATCTCTCCTGAGAGCTTTCTCTCGACCTCTTCGGCGGCCTTTCTGACAACTTCCGCCTTGTATTCATCGGGGCAGAGAACGTTGGCCTTTCTCAGATAGTAGGTCGGAATATCCTTTACGAGCTCGCTCAGCGGGCCGCTCTCGTCTATAAGCTTTATTAGGAGACCCATCGTTACGAACGGGTCTATCCAGGGGCCGAACTTCGGGTGGACGAGCTTCCAGGGCTCTGCGGCGAAGATGGCTTTATAGCGCTTTATGCCGTCGTGCGGCTGTCCGAGCGGGATTCTCACGACTTTTCCCCCTGCCCTTTCAACGACCGCGTCTATCCTCGAGCCGGTGTCTATTGACACAACTACGGTTCCGCCGCCGCGCTCCTCCACGTAGAGCTTCGCGAAGAGTGCTATAACCGTGTCCTCGTCAACGTAGTTCCCCTTCTCGTCGAAGACCGCTATTCTATCAGCGTCCCCGTCCTGGGCTATCGCGAGATCAACACCCAGCTCCCTCACCATCCTTCCGAGGTAGGCTATGTTCTCATAGCGTGGCTCCGGCTTCCTGCCCGGGAAGTGACCATCTACATGGGCGTTGACGCTGAAGACTTTAGCACCCATCCCGCGCAGGAGGTAGGGGGCGACGAGACTTCCGGCACCGTTGGCACCGTCGTAGAGAACTTTAAGGGTCGTCTCGTGGTCCACGAAGTCCAGAACGGCGTTTATGTAGTCCGAGATAACCTCCACATTTCTAACGGCCTTTATCTCGTCCCATCTTGCTTTTTTGAAGTCTCCGGAGAAGATTATATCCTCAAGCTCCCTCTCCTGCTCGACGTAGAACTCCGTCCCATCGCCGTTGAAGACCTTTACCCCGTTGTCGGTGGGCGGGTTGTGGCTGGCCGTTATCATAACCCCCGCATCGGCCAGCTTTCTCGTTCCCCACGCTAGTGCGGGAGTTGGTATCAGGTCCGCGTCGAGGACTTCCATCCCCGTGCTCAGGAGTCCAGAGATCATGGAGTTCTTGAGCATGACGCTTGAGGTTCTCCCATCCCTCCCGACGAGGGCCTTTCCGCTCTTGTAACTCCCCAACGCCATTCCAACCTTCATGGCGAGCTCGGGGGTGACCTTCTCCCACAGGGTCCCCCTGATTCCGGCCGTTCCGAAGAGCTTCATTTTTCACACCTCTTGGACAGTTCACCCGAACCTCGCAACGTAGACAGGAAGTCCCCGATAGTTTGTAAGGGTCAATCCGTGGGGCATGACGTCTCCAGCCAGGGGCAGGATGTACGTCTTAACCTTAAGCCTCTTCCCGAGCTCAATTATGGGTTTAACTATCTCGGGAGTAGGTCTGATTGAGTAAATGGCCCTGGCTCCGGTGTAAAGACTGATATTCGGATTGAATACGTCGTCCCTGAAGGTTTTTATGCCGAGTTCTCTCCCCTTCTCAACCGACAGGGGGTTCCAGTCAACTGCAAACACATCGTAGCCGAGCTCTTTTAACCTCAGTGCCACTTTGAACTGGAATCCGATTCCTATCTCGACTACCTTCCCCGGGGGCACATTTTTGGCAATGAATTCGGCGAAGTATTCAATTGACATGGTCCTTTATTCTGCTTGGGGCCTAAAAAGTTTGATGGCCGACGAAAGTTTTATACGCTTGTCTGGATATTTCATCACCGGGAATGATTAAACTCTGGGAAGTTAGTGGGTGAGGATTATGGGAGAGGAAGACATAATCGAAAAGCTTCAGAAACTGGGCCTAACAAAATACGAGAGCCTTGCTTATTTAAGCCTCATAAAAATAGGGCCCAGTAAGGCCACCGACATAACAAGGGAGAGCGGCATTCCCCACACGAGGGTTTACGACGTTCTGAGCTCCCTTCACAGGAGGGGGTTTGTGGATGTTATAAACGGCTCACCGAGGCTTTATCGTCCAGTTAATCCTGAAGTAGTGCTGGAAAGACTTAAAGAGGAGTTTACAAGGGACATAGAAAAGCTTAAGGAGGATTTCGCGGAGCTTTACAGGGAGACCCACGGTAGGGAGCTTCCCGAGATATGGACTATACAGGGCTTTGACAACACCGTTGAGAGGGTCTCTTACGTTATTAGAAACGCAAAGCACGAAGTTCTCATCAACACTCCTTTCGAGTTCCTGAAGCTGCTGAAGAACGACATAAGGGCGAGGAAAGACATCGTCTTTGTTATCGTGACGACGCTGGAGGACGAGATTCCCGACTGGCTGATGGGCGACAACGTAATCCTGGCAAAGACCAGCGGGGCTCCATGGCTCATGGCAAGCTGGATAATAGGGGATTCGGACTACGCTATATTCTTTGGGACACTTCCGAGGGACAAAAGAAAGGAAAAGTTCTATTCCTTCTGGGCGAAGAGTCCGAACGTGGTCTTCCAGTACATGCACTGGTTCTACACCATGTACTTTGACAACAGTGAGCTGGTGAAGAAGCTCAACTATGAGGCCCTTCCCAAGCCGCTTACCCTCGTTAACATCAGGACGGTCATAACGACCCTGAAGATGGCGGGTCTCCCGAGGAAGGCGGAGATATCGGGCTACATGGTTGACACGAGGGATCCGGTGACGCTCAAAGGGGAGATAATAGACTACGAGTATACTCCCCTTGTGGCCAACGTAACCATAAAGACTGAAAAAGGGGAGTTCAAGGTTGGCGGTGTTGAGAGCTACGTTGAGGACGTTGAGGGAGAAAAATTCATGTTGCTTGAGTGAGCTCACTCCAGGAACTTCTTTTTCAACCTTTTTATCGTCCCCGAAACGCCTAAAGTTCTGAAGATGGCCCTTGAGCCGTTTATCTCTGTGAGCATTGTCAGTGCAAAGCGTAGCTCCTCAACGTGCTTCCTGTCAACCCTAACTATTCCAGCCTGGGTCTTTTCGTCGAACTTGATGAACCACGGCTTCGCCCTTGCCGATCCGAGGAACCCCAAAGCCGAGAGGCTGGCTTCCCAGACCGCTTTCTTTACCTCATCCTTCTTGAAGGGCCTCTCTCCAATAACCTGGAAGGCAATGTAGCGGTGCTTGTCCCTGAGCGTCGGCGGCAGGTACTTCGGCTTCTCCCTCATCCCAACACCTTCACGGATTTGGCCACCAACCTTTTTAAGCCCTCCTCCTACCTGGGCTTGCGAGGTGAGATGGTTGGTCTGGGAGACGCCTCACTTTTCATACGCCGTGAGAGACCTTCCTAAGGGCTGTCAGCTCTGCGTTAGGGGTGAAAAGTTAGTCCTCTTCACCACAGGTGCCTGTCCGAGGGACTGCTTCTACTGCCCTCTGAGCCCCTGGAGGAGGGGGGACGTCGTTTACGCCAACGAGAGGCCCGTTAAGATCTTTGATGACGTCATTGAAGAGGCGAGGATTCAGGAAGCCAAAGGCGCTGGAATTACGGGAGGAGACCCGCTGGCGAGGCTTGAGAGGACTGTTGAGTACATCAGAGTCCTGAAGGAGAACTTTGGGAAGGACTTCCACATCCACCTCTACACCACCGGAGCGCTCGCGACCGAAAAGGCCCTCTCAAAGCTCTACGACGCCGGACTGGACGAGATAAGGTTTCACCCCGACCTCTTCAAGCCGAACTCAAAGCTCTTCAAGGTTGAGATGGGGAACATAAAGAGGGCCTTCGACTTCGACTGGGACGTGGGTGGGGAAATACCGTCTATTCCTGGTCAGCTTGACAGGATGAAGTGGTACGCGGAGTTTTTAGACAAACACGGGGCTAAATTCCTCAACGTGAACGAGCTTGAGTTCAGTGAGATGACGCTTAAAACGCTCTTGGATATGGGCTTCCAGCCGGTCAGCGACGAGAGCTCTGCCATAAAAGGTTCCCTTGAACTTGGCCTCAAGTTCCTGGAATGGGGTGAGGAGAACACATCCCTTAGCTACCACCTGTGCACTGCGAAGCTGAAGGATGCCGTTCAGCTCAGGAACAGGCTTAGGAGGATGGCGAGGAACGTGGCGAGGCCTTACATGGAGATAACGGAAGAGGGCACTCTCCGCTTTGGCATAGCGGAATACGATGACCTTGACGAGCTCTACGAGTTCCTCATTGAGGAGGCAGAAGTCCCAGCCGAGTGGCTCTACATCAACCGCGAGAAGGGCAGGATAGAGATGCCCGAGGAAGTAGCAGTTGAACTTGCTGATGCGATTGAAGGGGACGTGAAGTTCTTTATAGTGGAGGAGTACCCGACGTGGGACAGACTTGAGGTAGAAAGGATTCCGCTCCCATAAGCTTTTCTATCAAAAAGAGAAGAAAAGGGAATCAAACCGGGACTGCAACTGCCACTTGGGCGGTGCTGGCAACCTGCTGGAAGGCGGTCATGAACCTCAGGAAGGCGTGGCTGAAAGCCCAGTCGGGGTCGCTGGTTCCCCTGTGGAGAGGTGAGACCTCTCCTGTCGGCCCTGGATGATCCCTGTCAACGCTCCAGAAGGCAAGTGAGCGTATTCTGTGTTGTATGGCCCAGTCAACGAGCTTTTCAGCATCCTGGAGCGAGAAGACGCTCTTGTCGTCGTTGGTTCCTATCATAGGGGTCAGGCCGATCATGCCCCATATCTCGTCGTCGCTCTTGTTGGGATAGATTTGCTTGAGCTGTTTGAAAACGTGTTCCGCCACGCTTATGGCGTTGTCAGCGTTCGCTGGCGTCCAGTAGTAGTCCATGGTCATCGGGTTGACTCTGTCGACGATGACCCCCTTCTTTGCCATGGTCTCTATTATTCCGTATCCGCCCGCGAGCCCTATTCCCGGGTCGCTCGGGAGTGTGAAGCTGAACCTGACGTTCGGCCTCTCCCTCTGGACGATCAGGAGGGCATCCGCAAGTTTGTCGGCGTCCACACCAGATTCGATGTCGAAATCAAGGTATGTGGCGTTGTAGGTGTCTATGACCTGAATGTACCACTGGGCGAGCTGTTCTGGAGTTTTTGCCTGCTGGCAGAGGTAGGGGCCAACTGCGCCTCCGAAGGCTATAATAACGTCTCCCCCAGCTTCCCTGAGCTCCTTTACCTCATCAACGAAGGCATCCAGGGGAATGCTTCCGGCCCAAGCAGGTCCGTTGTAGACTGAACTGTAGAGGACGAAGGCGAGTGTGAAGTACGGTGTTCCCGTGAGGTTGTAGTACTCAACGAGCGGCTTGTGGACGCCGAGGCTCATGTCGATGTACGGAGCAAAGAAGTGCTCCGGAAGTCCAGGGCCTGCTGGAACGTACGGACCAGTCTCGTTTCCTGGGCTGGGATTTGGATTGGTTTCGTTGCCAGGTGATGGGTTCGGGCTGGTCTGGTTGTCGGATGGAGTGGTCCCGTTGCTTGGACTGGGAGCTGTTTCTGGCCAGACGTCCCAGAGCTGGCCGTTCACGTAGAGGTACATTGCCTCAACGGGTTCGCTCCCTGTGGCAATGAAGCCGAAGGTTGCCGTCGGCCCCTTGTTCCAGCTCACCGGCGTGAAGACGACGTAACCGCCTTCCTCGGCCTTGTTAGCGCTCCAGAAGCTCGATACGGTTGATCCGTCCTTGAGCTTGACTTTGACAACCCAGTCATAGGTTCCACCGAGGTTTAAAGTCACATCGTACTCCGTGCTTCCCCAGTCCTGGATTTTAACGCTGAATGCATCCGGCTTGACCAAATCACCGGTGGATGGGGTCGTCTGGTTGTCTGAGGGTGCGGTCTCGTTTCCGGGGGAGGGTGTGGGAGTCGTCTCGTTGCTGGGGCTTGGATTTGGTGTGGTTTCATTGCCCTGTGATGGGCTTGGGGCTGTCTGGTTTTCCTCTGGTTGCTGGGCGTTTGAGGGCCAGGCATCCCAGAGCTGGCCGTCCACGTA
The DNA here is from genome assembly GCA_030156945.1 of Thermococcaceae archaeon. Classification (GTDB taxonomy): domain Archaea; phylum Methanobacteriota_B; class Thermococci; order Thermococcales; family Thermococcaceae; genus Thermococcus. Next base: position 1,333 of record JASGLT010000011.1, on the reverse strand, counting down.
GAGGTAGATCACTTCAGCGGGTTCACTGCCAGTAGCGATAAAGCCAAAGGTTGCGGTTGGCCCCTTGTTCCAGCTCACCGGCGTGAAGACAACGTAACCACCTTCCTCGGCCTTGTTAGCGCTCCAGAAACTCGATACGGTTGAACCCTCCTTGAGTTTGACCTTGACCACCCAGTCGTAGGTTCCACCGAGGTTGAGGGTAACATCGTACTCCGTGTTGCCCCAGTCGGTCACTTTTACGCTCAACGAACCTGGCTTGACCAGATCTCCGGTGGATGGGGTCGTCTGGTTGTCCGAGGGTGTGGTTTCGTTGCCGGGTGACGGGTTTGGATTGGTTTCGTTACCCGGTGATGGGTTCGGGTTGGTCTCGTTGCTCGGCGGCAGTGGGGTCGGCTCTGGAACGGTTATGTTGCTCGGGATGTTCGAGCCGATGTAGTAGGTGTCTGGAATCCACGCCGGCGGTTTCTCGCCGAGGTGCTGGAGAACAGTATCGAGAAGCGGGTGGTCGTTGGTTCCGGGCTTCCTGTCGGCGGTGATCTCCCATATCATCACTCCGCCGAGGCCGTTCTTCAGCATGTAGTCAACCTTTATTCCTATCGCCTTCGGGTCGTCGAAGGTTATGAATATCCTCTTGCTCGGGGAGTAGAGCCAGGCCACCTGGGCTATCGGATCCCAGTGGTACTCGTACTCGCTGCTCTGGTTCTTCTCGGCAACGTCCCAGTAGTCCATTACGCCGTAGGTCTCGTAGGCCGGTCCCCAGGTTCCAGCCGGAGTGCCGCTGAAGGGCTGGTAGAGGCCGTTGTTCTCGGGCGGGACGTTTGCGAAGCTCCTGCTGTAGAACGGGAGCCCGACGGTTATCTTGGTCTTATCTGGAACGTGCTGGATGTACCATTGGACAGTGTAGTTGACGCAGAAGTGGTACTTGACGTTCTCATCGGTGTAGGGTGCGTTTGGATCGCAGTAGAGCGGGGCAAGGTGGCCGGTTATGGTCTCCCAGGCGCCGTGGTAGTCGTAGGTCATGATGTTTATCGAGTCGAGGTACTTGCTCGCCTCCACCCAATCTATCCTGCCGGCCTTAACGGGGTCTGCTGGCGTTGCGGCCGTTAGGAGGTAGTCCTTGTGGTCCTCTTTTGCAGCTTTGTCGAGGGCCTCCCTCAAATCCTTGAGGAGGAGGACGAAGTTCTTGCCGTCGTCGGGGCTCTCGTAGTTGCCCTCCATGCCCCCGCCGCCCGGGTACTCCCAGTCGATATCAATTCCGTCGAGGTCGTACTTCCTGAGGATCTCTATGGCGGTCTCGGCGAAGCGCTGCCTCTTGGCCGGGTCTGCGGCGACC
>JASGLT010000001.1 GCA_030156945.1 Thermococcaceae archaeon | reverse complement strand
ACGTCAAAGCCGGAAAGGTCGAGGGACTTGAGGTAGGAAGAATCTTTGAGAACCCTGATCTTCACGAAGTCGAGCTTTTTGAGAATCTCCCAGTTGTGCTTCGCTTCTTCGCTCCTTATCTTCCCCTCGTCGCCAACCAGGAAGAGGGTAACGTCGTTCTCGAAGCTGAGGTGCCTCGCCGCGACAAAGCCATCACCGCCGTTGTTGCCCGTTCCTGAGAAGACCGCTATCTTAAGCCCTTTCCCGAAGCGCTCCTCGATAACTCTCGCGACTCCAGCGCCGGCGTTCTCCATGAGCTGGTGAGGGGCTATGCCGAGCCACTTCGCGTTGATGTCCCAGATGTAAACGTCTTCGATTCTCATGCGCACCACCATATGAAGTTGGACCCACAACCTTAACTTTTTTCCGGAGAGTTCAAAAATGTGGAGCGGCCCTCTTCAGAGCCTGTAGAACTCCTCAAGGTTCAGGAGCTTTCTCCCGATTATTGCCTCAACGGCAAAGAGGGCGGAGCTCGCGCATCCATCAACGCCGGAGCTAAGCTCCTGAGCCGAGTCGCCGGCAACGTAGAGGTTCTTTATTGGCGTCTCCGGACCGGGTCTCTTCTCCCAGTACCAGTCAATGGTTCTCCCGATTCCGTCCACTATCGGGAACATGACCTCGGCCTTCCAGTCCCAGTCGTTCTCAAAGTCGAAGTCTGGGAAGAGGGGCTCCAAATCCGCCACCATCTTTTTCGCCAGCTCCTTCTTGTTAGCTTTTCCATCCGCCAGAACTGCCATGCTAAGGGGGTACTTCCCCTCGGGGGCCTGCTTGAGCCGGGAGCTCACCTCGTAGATGAGGTAGTAGGAATCAACGTTTTTGACCTCCGAGCGGGGCACCATTATCCACGTCCCTATCGGCTTCTCCGTGAGGGGCCTCTTTGCGCCCCCTATGATGAGGAAGAGCTTTGTCGCTTCTTTTTCCCCTTCTCTGAGCCTCTCCGCAAACTCTTCGGGAAGGTTTTCCTCCTTTATCAGGCGAAGGAGGTAGTAAACTGGCGCCGCGAAGAGAACCCTTTTCGCTTCGATGGTCTTTTCGCCGACCTTCAACCCCCTGGCTTCCCCGTTTTCGACTATTATCTCGCTCACGTTCGTCCCGAGGTGCACCTCTCCGCCGTTTTCCTCTATCGTTTTCCTAAGGGCCTCCGCTATCGCCCCCACTCCTCCCTCTGCGGAAAAGAGGGGCGTCTTATAGCGCTTAATCCCCCGGAGGTAGGTCTTCATGCAGAGTATGAGGTCCCCCGCGGAGTTCCTCTCGGTGTCTATTATCGTCTGGTAGCCGGCAACAAAGCCGTCCGTGAAGAGCTCTCTCGCGTTCTCGTCGAACCCAAACTCATCGTAGAGCTCTTCCAGCGGCCTGTAGGCCCACTTTTCCATGACCTCCCCAAAGCTCACCTTCTCCACATATGAAAGAAACTTCCTGAGCCTGAGCTTTGAGCTTAGAGGTATCTACGGATAGGCCCTCAGCTGTTCCAAAAACCCAACCGGCGGCTTGTGGAGCCCCCCGTTTTTGTAGAAGTAGGGCATGTTGAGGGGCACGAACTTGAAGTACCTCTTCGCACCCACCCTGTCGAGGATGAACTCGAGGTAGCTGTTGGTGGCGAAGACGTGGTGACCGAAGTCAACGCGGTAGTCCTCTCTCTCCGCCCATCCCCACTTTTTCGGAGTTCTCGTGGCGGCCCTTCCGCCAACGAAGCTGTTCCTTTCGAAAACCGCTACACGGTAGCCTTCCTTCGCAAGGAGAGAACCCGCAAGCAGGCCGGTAAAGCCCGCACCAACTATAGCAACGTCGTACATTTCAAACACCCAAGGATTTAGGGTTTGCTGAGATTTAACGCTTGTGATGAGTTAGCAGAGTTAATGAGGAATTTTGGCGAAGTACTTGCCGAAGAAAAGCAGCAACGTCCCTCGTCTAGGGATCGTTGTAAAAGAGCACAATCGAAAGAGTGTCCATCGCCGAGATGAATCGAAAGGCTAGCCTGAACATCAGTAAGAGCAGTAGGCATGTTTATTTCATCGAGTGTGTGCAACTCAGCATCAGCGCAAAAGCTTTTTATGATCTACCCTCGTAACCACTCCGTTGGGGTGATATGGTCATGGAGTCGTTGACAGGCTTCCTGTTCATGCTCGGCTGGGCGCTCTCTTATGTTGCATTAGCGAGGGCTAAAAGTACACTCAAGGCTATTCTCGGAGTTTTCCTGCTCTATGGGGTGATGTTGCTCTTCTTCAAGCTCCGCTTTGAGAGCTACAAACACGGGGGCAGTCTGCTCGGGTGGTTGATGGGCATCGCTTCGGGCTTCTTTATCGGCCTGTGGCTCGTCCAGAAATACGGGCCAGACAAGATGACGGAAGAAAGCGCGGTGGCGATGCTTCTCGTTGGCCCGGTGATTCTTGTGGGCCTTTTGATCGCCGTGATGTTGCTGTTTTAGCATCGCCGCGCTTTTCTTCCCTGATGCCAAAGGCACGAGCGCCAGGAGAAGCAGGGTGCCAATGCCGCATATCCCACCTTTGCGTGCCCTTTCTTGATCCGGCTGGTTGAGAGTTTCTCTGCACTCCTGAAGTTCTTGAATGTCCGTACTCAAATCAAGACGCCTCAGACCTTTCCCGTTGTAGAAAAACACGAGCGGAAGCTCCGAAAGGAAACCGCTTTTCTCAACTCTAATCTCGCCAGGATAGTAGATGAGAATTCCTCCATCAACGGGCAGTGCATACAGAGCAGATAGGACCTTGGAGAGCCCTTTGTTATCAAAAAAGTCTGAGAAATACCTTTCAAACTCGGAAACGGGAATCTTGTAGTTTAGGTTCGGAAAAGTTACGAAACCATCATTAATTTCTCCTCTGATACCCTCCAGACTTTCATTACCCTCCCTGAAGAAGTAGTCCAGAACGGGGCTTTCCGTGCAGTCCGATACCACCGTGCCGTTCTGGAGCTCCGCTTTCGTGCAGTTCCACACCAAATCAGCACAACCATCAAAGCGGTAAACCCTCATCTCGGTCTTACTGGCGGTAATCGTGAAGTTACGGGCTTCACCGTTGACGATCATCATAACGTTCCCGTAGGGAACAGTTTCCTCCCTGAGCTGCAGGATATAGAAAGTCCCGTTGATTTTCGTCCCTATCGATGGCTCACCGAGCAAAGGATTGCTTTTCCCCAAAAAGAGCAGATCGCTTCCGTTGAAGAGGTAGTAGAGGTCGTACTCCCCATCGGGCATATTGCGGCGAAGGGTTTCCTCCCCGGCGATTTCCTCACATACCCATTCAGAATGGTGGATAACGATAAACGCATAGCCATCGCCCTGCAGCACGGATGTTATTGAGTAGGTCTCGTAGGGGGTGCATCTCCCGCCTGAGACGAAAGGAGAAGAGAACAGCAGGAACAAAATCAAAAACATGATTTGCTTAAGGATCCTGCACATAGTTCTCCCTTCGTACAATCAACCAGAACCTCTTAAAAATCATTCGGTTTTGCCTTCATAGTATCGTTACCCAAACCAGACGAAAAGATAAATATCAAGAACACCGGCAAATACCACAGCAGCCCCCATACGAAAAATGGGGCATACACATAAGCCCGGCCACTTACCAGGAGCTCCACGATCAAAAAGGAAACTCAAAGACAACCGCGAGCACCACTTAAACCTTTGTTAGAGACCTTATCCATAGCTTCTCCGAGAAAATAAGGACAGTAAACTCAACCATACCCATTAAGGCGATATAGACCACTAGCGCCCAGGAAGGAATTCTCGTGAAAATCCAGAAGTTGTACATCACCGTGAGAAAAAAGGATAGCCGAAGGCAAAAACTCTCAGAAAGAGCCTGAGAAGGAAGAGAAGCCTGACTTATTCTTTCAAAGCGTTCACCTCATACACTACAGGGCTACCAGAGGCATTTCACCTACTTATGTTTCCAGGCCCATCCTCAAACAGCTCTCAGAGCCCTTTCATAATCCTTTTCCGAGTACAGCACGAGGAAGACCTTCTCGACGCTCCTCGCTTCCTTCCCAAACTCCTTAACGACCTCCTTGAAGGTCTCCACAACCTTCTCAAGCGGACAGCCGTAGATGCCAGCGCTTACCGCCGGGAAGGCTATCGTTTTGACTCCAAGCTCCTCGGCCTTCTTCAGCGCCCCGAGGATGGCCTTCCTCAGCTTCTCCTTCTTGTCCTCGTCCCAGATTCCACCGCAGTAGGGTCCGACCGTGTGAATGACGTAGCGGATGCCGTGTTTCTCCAGCCTCATAGCAGGAGTCACAACAACTTCCCCGTGCTCGATGTGGTCCTTTCCAAGCTGCTCGCGCATGGCTTCCTTGCTTATCCGGATATATTCCCCTGGATCGCCAGCCGCTGCTTTCGCAATGGCGTAGGCAACACCGCCGCCGTGCTCGAGGTACCTGTTGGCCGCGTTGACTATCGCCTCGGCCGGAAAGCGGGTTATATCTCCTTTAACGACCTCAAACTCTACCACGACTACCACCAGAGAAAATAGGGAAGAAGAGGATTTAACGCTAACTCAGGCGAGCTTTTCTGAGACTTTCTCGGCCTCGCTGATGACCTTCTCCTCGTCGAGGGTCAGAACTTCCCCGTCAAGCATCAGGATTTTTCCGTCCACTATCGTCGTTTCCACGTCGTTTCCGTTGGCCGAATAAACGAGATGGCTTATCACGTCGTTGATGGGCCTGAGGTGCGGCCTGTTGAAGTTGATTATGGCTATATCGGCCAGATAGCCCTCCTTAATGACGCCCGCGTTGAGCCTGAGGGCTTTTGCTCCGTTCTGCGTGGCCATCCTGAAGACAGTTCTGGCGTCCGCTATGGTGGGATCAAGGTTGTGAACCTTGTGGAGCAGAGCGGCTAACTTCATCTCCTCCAGCATGTCGAGGTTGTTGTTGCTCGCAGCTCCATCGGTGCCGAGGCCGATGTTGACGCCGGCGTTCAGGAGCTTTTCGAGGGGCATGACACCGCTCGCGAGCTTCATGTTGCTTCCGGGGTTGTGGGCAACGGTGACGCCGTGCCTGGCAAGAATCTGAATGTCCCTGCTGTCCAGCCAGACGCCGTGGGCTATTATCACGTCGTTTCCAAAAAAGCCGATGTCGTCTAGGAGCACAACTGGACTTTTTCCGTAACGCTCCTGGATTCTCCCGACCTCACTCACGGTCTCGCTAACGTGGATCGTTATCAGCTTGCCGTGCTCGGTGGCAAGCTTTCTGACGCTCTTAAGAAGGGCTATGGAACAGGTGTACGGTGCATGCGGCCCGAAGACGAAGTGAATCCTATCGGAGTTTAGTTTCTCTATTGCCTCCATCTCGCGGAGGGCCTCCTTCAGCTCCTTCTCCGTCTTATCCGGGTCTCCGAGGTCTATCATTCCGTAGGAGAGGTATCCCCTCAGGCCAGCTTCGAGAACTGCCTCTGCCACCTTGTCCATGTGAAAGTACATGTCCAGGAAGGTTGTGGTTCCACTCCGAATCATCTCCAGAGCGCCCAGATAGGCACCGACCTTGATGTATTTAGGAGTGAGCTTAGCTTCCCTCGGCCAGATGTGGTTCTGGAGCCAGTCCATCAGCGGCAGGTCGTCGGCGAGGCCCCTGAGGAGGCCCATGGGCGAGTGGGTGTGTAGGTTTATGAAGCCGGGAGAAACTACCCTTCCGGTGGCGTCTATGACGGTGTCAGCGGCCTCGTTTATGCCCTTCCCGACCTTAACTATCCTGTTTCCCTCGATGAGCACGTCTGCGCGAAGGACGTCGAGGTTCTCACCATAGATGACGTGGCCGTTCTTGATGAGAATGCTCATGAGGACCACCCTTTAACCCTTTGAAAAGTTCTGTTTCTGATGGAAGTTAAAAAGATGTTGGGGCACGAAACTACCGAGTTAAAGAATCACCCCAATGACCATCGAGTTAACGTTCGTTCTCGTCGGACCAGTCACGAGAAGGGCCTTGGCCTTCTTCAAAGCCCCATAGGCGTTGTGGCCCCTCAGGTACTCCTCGGGATCTATTCCCTCGTTTCTGAGGACCTCCATGGTGTAGCTGTCCACAAGTCCTCCGGCGGCATCGGTTGGACCGTCCGTTCCGTCGGTGTCCATCGCCAGAACAGCAACTCCCCTAAGGCCCGAGATCTTTCTCGCTATGCTCAAAGCGAACTCCTGGTTCGGCCCGCCGAGGCCCGCTTTCCCTTCTATCGTCACCGTGGTTTCCCCACCGGCTATAAGAACGCAGGGCCTCTCAAAGGGCCTGTTCCTGCGGTAGATTTCCTCAATGACTGAACCAAAAGCAACCGCAACTTCCCTGGCTTCCCCTTCAAGCGTAGTCGTCAGGATGTGGGCATTGAGACCGAGCTCCTTAGCTTTTCTCGCGGCCGCTTCGCAGGCCAGGGAGTTGCTCGCTATGAGGAAGTTATGGACGTTTGGGAGGTCTTCCTTCAGGGTCTCCTCCACTTTTCCCTCCAGGCCGAGCTCTACGTGGCGTTTTACGCTCTCGGGTAGCTTGTGCCATAGGCTATAGAGCTTGAGTATCCGGTAAGCGTCCTCGAACGTGGTCGGATCTTTCACGGTTGGGCCGGAGGCTATCGCCTCGAGCGGGTCGCCGACGACGTCCGAGACGATCAGGCTTATCAGAGTCCCCTTAACGAGCCTGGCCAGCTTGCCGCCCTTGACCTTGGATATTTGCTTTCTCACGGTGTTTATCTCGTAGATCCTCGCCCCGCTTTTGAGGAGGAGCTCGTTCGTTTTCATCTTGTCCTCAAAGCTTATCCCATCCTCTGGAAGGGTGAAAAGCGCACTCCCACCGCCGGAGATGAGAACTATGAGAATGTCGTTCTCCCTCACTTTTTTCGCAAGCTCCACTCCGAGCCTGGCCCCTTTTACGGAGTTTTCGTCGGGAACCGGGTGTCCGGCTTCGACTACCTTGATCCGTTTAAGGGGCAACGAATAGCCGTACTTGGTTATCGCTATTCCTTCGGCAATCTTCTCACCCAGGGTCTTTTCAACGGCCTTTGCCATTGGACAAGCGGCCTTTCCGAAGGCAAGAACGTAGATTTTTCCCTGTATCGGGAACTCCTTCCCGTTGACGATGAGTCTACCGTCCTCAACCTTCAAAACCTTCTTTACTGCCTCATAGGGGTCTGCACTCCTTATTGCCTCTTCCATTAGAGCAAGGGCTATTTCTTTGGCTTTTATGTCACCCTGAGAAAGGAGTTCGGCTTTGTTCACCGCAACCACCAGCAAGAAGACTTTTCAAACGAAAATATAAAAGTTGATGGGATCAGAGAAGGATTGCCCCCATTATAAGTATCACGACCGCTGCAACAATACCCTCCACCAACGTTGCTATCGTCTGAAGCTTGTATCCTTGGGTCACGTCCATGTTTGAGAACTGAGTTACCACCCAGAAGTAGCTATCGTTTGCATGACTGACCACCATTGAACCCGCCCCTATTGCGAGCACAGTTAATGCCCTTCCGTACGGGGAAGCGAGACCAAGGGAGTCCAGGAGGGGTGACAGCAAAGCAGAGGTTGTTATAATGGCCACCGTTGAGGAGCCCTGGGCCGTTTTGAGGAGTGCTGCGATTAGGAACGGCAATAGAAGTCCCAGGTGGTAGGAGGACAGAGTTGTGCCAATGTAGTCTCCAATCCCAGTCTGTCTGAGCACGTAGCCAAAGGAACCTCCTGCACCAGTGATTAGGATAATTATCGCTGCGTTCTTTAGCCCCTCCGCTACCCATCCGTGCGGACCGTATACGTGCTCATCAAGCTTGTCAACAAGCTTAAACGACAACAGGACTCCAAGCAAGAGTGCCGTTATGGGATGGCCTATGAAGTCGAAGAAGCTCTTGAGCATTCCCTCACCAAATGGGTGGGACGGGAAGTCTGCAATGGACTTGAGAACTATCAGGAGTATTGGGATTACAAGCGGAGCAAATGCCCACTTGGCTGGAGGAAGCTTGCCGTGCTTCTGAATTAGCTCCTCATAACTCTCCTCGATGTCGGGTTCAATGTGAACCTTACTACCTACTTTCAAGGCATAGTAGAGGCCCGCCAAAGCTGCGGGTATGGAAGCTATCAGACCGAGCACTATTACCAGCCCAAGGTCAGCGTCTAAGTTTGCAGCAGCAGCTATTGGGCCTGGCGTTGGTGGAACAAGGGTGTGGGTCGCATAGAGGCCTGTGCTCAATGCAACCGCAGTTACTGCAAGGGACAGTCCGGCCCTCTTCGTTAGGGCTTTGTTAAGCGGAGACAGAATTACAAAGCCCGAGTCGCAGAAAACTGGGATCGAGACTATGTAGCCGATTATGCTCATCGCATGTGGAACTCTGTCTTTACCAACTACTTTCAAAACTGCCTCCGCCATAGAGATAGCGCCGCCGGATTTTTCGAGTATGTAGCCGATTATTGTACCTGCCGCTATGACTATTCCTATCGACTTGAGAGTTCCACCGAACCCTGCAGCAATTGCATCAACGGTCTCAGAGAGTCCCATGCCCGAGAATACTCCAACAAAGTACGCTGCTCCAAGCAGAACCAAGAATGCATGCACTCTGTACTTCCCCGTAAATACTATAACCAAGGCCACTGCAATGGCCAACAACAGTAGTAGTATTGGACCCGAAACCATAGTTGCACCCCCTCCCAGTTAGGGGAGGCACAATAATTAGCGCATAACATCAATATAAGGCTTGCTATTATTTAAGATATAGCGAGCTAATCAAGCACAAAAGATCGATTGTTTGATTATAAAATACCAAAAAATACCAACTAGCAGACATGATAAGCAAACAAAAATAAAGATACTAAATAATCAAACGAACATCGTCTTCAGAACATCGGCGCAGCCGCAGTGCCTCTCCTCCGGGATCCTCGGGATGCCCTTCTTGAGAAGCTCCTGGACCTTGTAGTTGTTCTCGGCCATGACCTTGAGGACCTCCTGCGCATCGACCGGCTTGTCGGCCCAGACGTCGTAGTCCGTAACCGTTGCTATGTTGGCGTAGCACATTCCAAGCTCCCTGGCTAAGTTAACCTCCGGAACGAGGGTCATTCCGATGATGTGGGCGAACTGGCGGAACATGAAGCTCTCGGCCCTCGTGGAGAAGCGCGGCCCCTCAATGCAGACGTAGGTGCCCTTCTCGTGGACGGGAAAGCCGAGCTCTTTGGCCGTCTCGTAGAATATCTTCCTCATCTCGGGGCAGAAGGGGTCGGCCATGGAGACGTGGGCAACGCGCGGCCCGTTGTAGAAGGTGTAGTCGCGCTTCTTGGTGAAGTCGATGAACTGGTCCGTTATTACAATATCGCCGGGCTTGTACTCCTCACGGAGCGAACCGACGGCGGTAACACCTATAACCCTCTCGACTCCGAGCTCCTTGAGAGCCCAGATGTTAGCTCTATAAGGAACCTCATGCGGCGGGAACTCGTGGTGCTTCCCGTGGCGCGGGATGAAGGCAACCTCAACGCCCTCTATTTCGCCGATTTCTACCGGAGCGGACGGCCTTCCGTAGGGGGTGTGCACCTTCACCGTCTCCTTCGGTTCGAAGACGCCGTAAACTCCAGAACCGCCGATGATACCTATCTTCGGCATGGTCATCACCGTGTTGATTGGGCGCTCGGGAAATATAAGGGTTGCCTTTCCAGTGGAAAGGGAACTCCGAAAGTTTAATAACCTTTGGAAACTAAATGTTGGTGGGGGTGAGAGTATGGAGAACGGGAAGCCGGTCAAGCTCGTCCTGCCCGAGGTTAAGAACCCAATCTTCATAGAGGGCTATCCAGGAATAGGGCTCGTGGGACACATAGCGGCGAACTTCCTGGCAAAGGAGCTGAAGATGGACATGATAGGCTACGTGGAAAGCCCGTTTTTGCCGCCGATGGCCCTGATCCTTGAGGGAAAGCCCAACCCGCCGCTGAGGTTCTACGGAAAGGACAACATCATAGTTGCAATAGCTGACATTTACGTCCCGCCCACGCTCGTCAACGAGATAGCGAAGGAGTTGGTTAACTATCTCAGCGATATGAATGCCGAGAAGGTAATATCCATGGGCGGCATAGGAATAGGCTTCTTCAGGGAACAGCTCGACGTCTGGGGAGTTGGATCCAGCGATGAACTCAATAAGGAGCTTGAAGAGAAAGGAGTTAAGATACTCCAGTACGGCTCGATAATGGGGATGAGCGGAAAGCTCCTGTGGGAGGCAAGCAGAAAGGGTCTGAAGGCATACGCGCTGATGGGTGAGACCTTCGGGGACAGACCAGACCCGAGGGCTGCAGCAAACGTTCTTGAAGTCGTCAAGAAGCTCACCAGCCTCGACTTCAGCACGGAGCCGCTCCTCCAAGAGGCCAGGATGATAGAGGAGCAGTTGAGGAAGATGCACGAACAGATGGAGCAGGCGAGGCAGAGGGCAGAGAAGCAGTACGAGAGCATATACCTGTGAGGTGGTGGCCATGGAGGCAGTACTGATAGCCGGAATCACAAGGAGACTCCTCGACGAGCTTTTGAGGAGCCCCTATCGAACGGTGGAACTTAGGAGCGCCAGGAACGTTCTGGCAATTGAGAGAGCGATGGAAGGTTTAAGGAGGCTTTTCATGACTTACGAGCCCTTTGAAGACGTGGAAATCGGGACAGAAGGTCTAATAACTGAGCTTATAGATGCAAATGAGCTCAACATGAGGATTCCCTGGGAGGAGAGCGACGAGAGGGAGATAACCGTCTGCAGGGCAAAGGTTAAGCTACTGGGCCTCGGAAGGGTCGTGAGCATTGAGGAAAAAGGACTAGTAGTCGTTGTGAAGGTCAGAGAGATGATCCCACAGGAGATGCAGATGGGCTAAAACAGGGTCTTCTGACGCCCGCTGCTTTTTCTTTGCCTTTTTGGCGGCTTAAACTTCCTGAACTCTAAGCCCTCCTTCTCCAGCAGCTTCTTGGCACCGGAGGTGATTCCGGGGGCAACCAGTATGCCTCTAACTTTCCCGTGTTGTTTTGAAAGCGCCTCAACGTACCTCTTCAGCTGACTAACAGCGTGGAGATCGGCTTTTCTGCGCTTCAACTCGAGAATGACCAGGTTCCCGTCACGATCTTTACCCATTATGTCGATTATACCCTCCGCAATCTGCTTCTCCCTGAAAAGTGGCTTAAACCCTGGTTCTATAAGTTCGGGATTCTGGAACAACATCTCAGCCATTTCCGCCTCGCTTCCAGTCAGAGAAAGCTCTTCATAGTCCTCGGCCCTGAACAGGGAGGCAAGATAAACTTCCTCAAGCTCTACTTCGAGAACTTCCTTTGGTCTGCGCCGTATGGAACGGAGAACCACAACCTCCTCCCGCCCCTCAACGCTCACGAAGCTTCCGGGAGGCTGCCAGTTAACGGGTTCCCGCTTTTTGCTCTGGTGGATGAGAAAAGCCCCATCCGGTTTGACCATTATTATCCTGTCCCCAGAACCGAGCTCGCTCTTCGCCCTTCCATCATAGTGAACACGACAACGAGCAAAGATCACGAGCATTGACTTAGACGAGAGTGCGGAGTTTATTATCCTCAAAATTTCTTCCCTACTGGGCCTTTCTATGGCTTCAACCTTCCCCATGGTTGTGAGTTGGAAACCCGCTTTATAAAACTAAAGGCAGAAATCAACGTAAAAACGGGAAAAAGAGACTAATCCTCGACGCCCTTTTCAGTTATCCTGAATATGGCCTCACCCTCCGGCAGATGTGGACTGTCTATGAGTCTCGCCACCCTCTTTCCAGCCTTGCCCTTTCTCAGATATATCCTCAACGTGGCACTGTGAGCCAGAATGTGGCCGCCAACGGGTCTGGTCGGGTCGCCGAAGAATGCATCTGGCTTTGCCTGGACCTGATTGGTAACGAAGACCGCGATGTCGTAGAGGTCAGCTAACCTGTGGAGGTCCGAAAGGTGTTTGGCCAGCTTCTGCTGCCTCTCAGCCAAGGTACCCCTTCCGACGTACTCACTCCTGAAGTGGGCCATCAGAGAATCGACCACAAGGAGCTTCACAGGCCTCTCGGTCTCGGCCTTTTCCTTGATTATCTCCTCAGCCTTCTCGACAAGAAGCATCTGATGGTTGCTGTTGAAAGCCCTAGCAACGTATATGTTCTTGAGAACCTCGTCCGGGTCAAGTCCCCGGGCCTCTGCAATCTGCCTGATTCTCTCGGGCCTGAAAGTGTTCTCCGTGTCTATCCAGATCACAGAGCCCCCGAGCCCCCCCTCTTCAGGGGGCAGCTGAACCATTACGGCAAGAGTGTGGGCAAGCTGGGTCTTACCGCTCCCAAATTCTCCGAAAACTTCCGTGACAGCCTGAGTTTCGACGCCGCCGCCGATGAGCTTGTCGAGGCTCTTGCTTCCAGTGGAAATCCTGCCCACAGTCCTCCTTCTTTCCATGTACTCGTCCGCGCGCATGAATGTTCCAATATTGGCGGCTTCCCTCGCGGCTTGGATTATCTTTAGTGCGGCCCCCTCGCTTATCCCGGCCACTTCCTTGAGTTCCAGTGGAGATGCAACGGCAATAGCCTCTATCGTGTCATAACCAGCTTCCCTGAGCTTCTCAGCAGTGGCAGGACCCACGCCAGGGAGATCTTCAAGGTTCTTAATCTCTTTCCAGTTAGACTTAGTTGAGTTTGAATTCTCCCCTTCGATTATCTCGAGCTCCTCAAACTCATCAAGCTCCCTGACTTCCTCTTCGGCCTTCTTTTTTCTCGCCATTAACCTCACCCACAAATACCCTTGAAGAGGGTAAAACATACCCGTTAATATACTTTATCCTCCCGAAAATCTGAGAGCAAGAACTTTTAAGATTTTTGCCTATTTTGGCAGAAAGTTGTTCCTAAAACTCCAAAATTACTATAAACAACTGAAATTTTCAAAAAATTTAAAACAAGTTACCTTACCCTCCTAATAACGATAAGCCTTGCACCCTTGGGAATAACCTCATCGAGGCCCGGCCCCAGAACCGGAGACTCCAGAACGTAACCGATTGGGAAGACTTTCTTTTCACCTGCGAGTTCAGAAAGAACCTCAGAGTACTTCCTGCCCCAAGCAGCAGGATAGTCAATTACGCCGATATCATGCCCCTCAGTAGCACTCGTCAGGTCTTCAAGCACGTCAACTACTTCCGGTTCGGATATGGCGCTTGCGAGAAGCCTCCCTGCGAGCCCCCTACTGACGACCACCCTTTCAGCCCCCGCACCCTTGAGGAGGGGCACGTTACCGGCATCAATGGCCTCCACGAGCACCTTAGCCTTCGAAATTTGCCTGACGAGGAGAGTGGTAAAGACCGAAGTCGAATCATCGCCAAGGGCGAGAACAACGTAAGAAGCGCGAGGAACTCCCGCCCTTTCGAGAGTCTCCCTGTTTGTTGGCTCCCCCACCAAAACCTCAACGCCTTCGGGAAGATCGGCCTTTCGTCTCTCGTCATCGTTGGGCAGCACCACCACGATGGGCCTCTCCTCAGCGTCTCCAATGGAAATTGCTCCCAACAATTCAGAGACGAAGTTTGAAACACTGCTGCCGGTCCCAATCACAACGTAGTGTCCAGAATACCTAACCCTATGCATCCCCATCATCCTCCTAATTGATGCCGAAATGAAAAACTCAGCTATCAATGAAACAAGGGCGGTGAAGCTCGCAATACCTGCAAAAGCCGCAATCATCGCCACCAATCTCCCCCAATAGGTGCCTGGGGTTACATCCCCATACCCTATTGTCGACATTGTTATCACTGCCCAGTAAACCGCGGTGAAGAAGTCCACTCCCTCAAACCACATGAACAGGATCGCAAAGACCACCACCAAAGCCAGAACGAAGAGAGAAAGTTGGAACAGCCTATTCCGTTTAACGTGATACCTAATCTTCAGGAGTCTTCTCACTACGTTTACCGGGAGCATGTTAACCCCTTCGAGCCCCTATTTAAAAAAGTAGTGGATGAACGTTTAAGTACGTGGAAGCACATAAAAAGTCTAAATTACACAGATGTTCCAGTGGAAATATAACTCTATTTCGATGAACATCGAAATGGATCCCCCAGAGTTTTGTTTCCACTGGAACTCCTGTGATGAAGGTGCCGAAAAAATCGTCGAAAAATTGCTGCTTATAAGGCCTCTAGGTTGTTTCTGAGTGCTTTCTATGAACTTGTCTCTACTGGAAATTTTACTGGAAGTCTGATGGACTTGTGTTCTTTGACTATTTAAATTGATTTAAAAATTATGAACATTGTTCATGAAAAAGTTTAAATACTATTAATTGAAAATATAACGGGAGATTTTATTCTCATCATAATCAACATTCAACATCGCGAAGCTTTATTCAGAGGTTCCAGTGGAAACAAAACTCCCTCAGGTCACAAGATAGTTTAAAATTTTATTTTTTATAAACTATAGCGCTTAACCAAAATAAACATAATTGGGTATTTTTACTCAAAATTCTATGTACGTCATTGTTCATTAACCTTTCAGAGGAAATTCCCCCGATGGTTGGGGCATCCAGTGGAAACATCTTTCCAGTGTTCATCCAGAGGAGATTTTGGGGTTCGACCTCTTGAGTTGACTTTGAGTTTCCTGTGGAAAAAATATGCATGAAATTTAATTAATATGATGATGACTAGTTTTCCAGTGGAATTCACGCTCCTTGGCTATAATCTACGATTGCCCTCAAAACGTCAATAAATTCCTTATAATTGCCTATTTTGTCAAATTTTCCTTTTAATTCCTTTATTTGCTCCGTTGGAGCTCGTTTTTCCAAGAATGCCTTTTGACAATTTCTTGTTCAGCAAGCAATATAAACCCCTGAGCTCAAGAATCAGTGCTTCCTCTGGATCGAGTGGTTCCATTGGAGGTGTTCACGTTCATTCAAACCAGCTGGGGCTTTATTGGATGACGCTCAATAATTTGCCTATATGGGGGTTAAAATATCAAATATGTGATTCAATAACCCATAAAATGACAGGTGGAGAGCAATGTTTCCGGTGGAGGTGGGTGCTGTGAACGATGATTACCTCGGTTCCATCTTTGAGAAATACCTGCATGCAAAAAAGATCTTCAAAAACAAGGAGGTGCTCAGACATAGTTATACTCCAAAGGAACTTCCCCACAGGCGGGAGCAAATTGAAAACCTGGCCCATATCCTCGTCCCCGTGCTGAAGGGTGAAACTCCATCGAACATATTCGTCTATGGGAAGACTGGGACGGGTAAAACTGTTACGGTGAAGTTCGTCACTGAAGAGCTCAAGAGGATCTCTGAGAAGTATCAGGTTCCAGTGGAAGTCATATACATAAACTGTGAGATAGTCGACACCCAGTACAGGGTTTTGGCCAACATTGTGAACTACTTCAGAAATGAGAGCGGGTTCGAAGTGCCCCTGGTCGGATGGCCCACCGATGAGGTCTACGCCAAGCTTAAGGAGATAATAGATGCCAGGGAGCGCTTCGTTATAATCGTTCTCGACGAGATAGACAAGCTGGTGAAGAAGAGTGGTGACGATATTCTCTATTCCCTCACGAGAATAAACACTGAGCTCTCACGGGCCAAGGTCAGCATAATCGGAATTTCGAACGACCTGAAGTTCAAAGAGTACCTCGATGCCCGTGTCCTCTCGAGTCTAAGTGAGGAGGAAGTCGTGTTCCCGCCCTATGATGCTAACCAGCTCAAGGACATTCTCATGCAACGTGCGGTCGTGGCTTTCCACGAGGGTGTTCTTGACGATGCTGTGGTTCCGCTCTGTGCTGCCCTCGCTGCGAGGGAGCACGGTGATGCCAGAAGGGCCCTTGATCTTCTGCGCGTTGCAGGTGAAATAGCCGAGCGCGAGGGTGCCAGCAAAGTAACCGAGAGGCACGTATGGAGTGCTCAGGAGAAGATAGAGCAGGACACCATGGAGGAGGTCATCAAGACCCTTCCCCTCCACTCGAAAGTGCTTCTCTACTCTATAGTGCTCCTCGACGAAAATGGTGAGCTCCCGGCAAATACTGGCGATGTCTATGCAGTTTACAAATCACTGTGTGAGCACATTGACCTCGATCCTCTTACCCAGAGGCGCATAAGCGACCTCATAAACGAACTGGACATGCTCGGCATCATCAACGCCAAAGTTGTCAGCAAAGGGCGTTACGGGAGGACTAAGGAGATAAGGCTCAACGTGACTCCCTATAAGGTTAAAAACATCTACCGGCACGATATTCAGCTCCAGCCCCTCCTAACCATCAGCATGTCCTCCCAGAGGAGGCTGGTTTGATGGGCCTCATAGAGGACCTCTTGGGCAACAACTACCTCATAACCCCATCTGCCTTCTTTCTTCTTCGCGAACACTATCCTGAGAAGTTTACTTTGGCCCAGCTCATCAAGTTCGTCAAATCAAAGGGGGCCTTCGTCGTTGACCTCGAGATTGCTGAGGAGTTCCTCTCCACTCTGGGGCTTGTAACGGAAGTTCCACTTGCAACCTCTGCCGGTAAAAGTGATGAATCGGGGGAATCAATCTCTCATGAGGATGCATCTTTATCATCTTTGGAGCATGAGGAAGTTGAAAATGAAATTTTAGCCAATCCAATAGATTCTACAGCTGAAAACGAAGCTGAAATTGAATCTTCTTCCGAGGTTTTGGATAGTTATGTTTCCACTGGAGAAGCCCCCTACAATGAAGCCCCCGATATCCCTGTTTTTGAAAATAGGGGGGAAAAAGCCAATTTTTCTGAGGGGGAGAGTTTTGTTTCCACTGGAGCATCTGAAGCTGAAACTTCCGAAACCCCCGAGGTGGATTTTGAGAACGGTTATGGTGGATTCGAGGATAATGCTGTTGATGAAACAATGACTCCACCCGATCAGGAGATTGAAGATTCGGAAAGCTCTGGGGAGTACAATGGTGAGAATGGGGGCATACCAAAAGTCCTTTATGATGAGTACGGCGTTCCAGTTGGCTATGTCGAGGAAGAGGTTCTGGAGGAGAAGTCCTACTCAACTTATTCGGACGTTGTTATAACTCCAAAGCCAGGTTTCAGCTACAGGGCTGCCTCAATTGAGGGAGATTGGGCCCTCATATTCGATGTGAAGAACGTGAAGTTCACACCCCCCAAGGTGAAGAACGCCTCTGGAAAGGAAGGGGAACTAATAGTCAAGGTGTACTCCAACTACTTCAAGAGCAGACTGAAGAAAATGAGGAAAATACTCCGCGAGAACCCTGAGGTTGGTGGGGTCATTGATATAGCCAAGCTCTCATACGTTAACTCCGATGAAGACGTAACGATCATCGGGATCGTGGATTCCAAGAGGGAGACGCGCAAGGGGTACATGTTTGAGGTTGAGGATGGGAGCGGAACTATAAAGGTTTTTGTCAACAGGGAAAACGAAGAGAGCAAAAAGTTCTTCCAGATAATGCCGGATTCTGTCGTTGCCTTCAGGGGGAGGTATTCGGGCAGAAACATATTCTTCGCGGACAAAATCTTTCTTCCGGACGTTCCGAAGTTTAAGCGCGAGAAACCGCCGCTCGAGGAGAAGGTGTATGCAATCCTCCTCAGCGACATTCACGTGGGCTCTAACAAGTTCTGTGAGAAGGCCTTTGAGCGCTTCCTTGAATGGCTGAACGGGGAGGTTGCAAACAAGCGCGAGGAGGAGTTCGTAAGCAGGGTTAAGTACCTCGTGATAGCAGGGGATGTTGTGGATGGGATAGGCATTTACCCCGGCCAGTACAATGAGCTCGAGATTCCGGACATCTTTGACCAGTACGAGGCCCTCGCCAACCTGCTCAGGAACGTTCCCGACCACATAACGATGTTCATCGGTCCCGGAAACCACGACGCCGCGAGAACAGCTATTCCTCAGCCGGGCTTTTATGAGGAATATGCCAAACCCCTCTACAAGCTTAAAAATGCCGTAATAATAAGCAACCCAGCCGTGTTGAGGCTTCATGGCAGGGATTTTCTGATTGCTCACGGCAGGGGCATAGAGGACGTGGTTAGCTTTATACCGAACAGGAGTCACCACAGGCCCGCTGAGGCCATGGTGGATCTCCTCAAGCTCCGTCACCTCGCCCCGACCTTTGGCGGGAAGGTTCCGATAGCACCGGACCCCGAGGACACTCTCGTAATTGAATCCGTTCCTGACCTGTTCCAGGCCGGCCACGTGCACGTCATGGACTACAGGATTTACAACGGGGTTTTCGTGATAAACACAGGCACATGGCAGGCTCAGACTGAGTTCCAGAAGATGGTTAACATCGTGCCGACTCCGGCCCGTGTCCCGATAATAGACGTTGAAACCGCCCGCCTGAGGGCTGTGGTTAGGTTTGACCAGTTCTGCGAGGGGATGTGACCATGGGTTTAATTATTGGCTCCGATGAGGGCGATATCAAATTCGCTGGGCAGAATGGGACTTTTATTGCACGAATTGGGGTTGCAGTCAGTGTTAGGGATTCCAATTTTAGTAACTATCTTAACTCATACAGAGAGTTTTTTGAGCAGTTTAAAGATAGCATGGGGATACAAACTCCTAGATGGGTGTTTTCCTCTTCAGACCTGAGGGGGTATCTTATCGGGGAGGACGGAGATCCTACTGAATATCTGCTTTTCATGAAGGAATTCGTTGACGACGTTGTCATTCCTAATGATGTTATTACAAACTTTGTTTTTGCCTCCTTTGGTATTAGGCAAATTTATATGCCAAATGGTCCCCCTAAGAGTGTTATGGCCTTCCTGAAAAATGTTTTGAAATCTTACTTTGCGTACGTTCCCGCGTGGCTGGTGGTATCCAAGCTCAATCACACAATGTCTAAGGTTCATATTGACAACTTCAATCCTTCCCCTCAAACGGTGGCGTGGGATGAACTTTCAAAACGAGCCAGTGAACTTAGAGTGATCCCCAACGGGGACAAAGTTGATCCCCTAGTTTCCACTGCTGATCTCATCCTCAGGTACATCAAGGAGAGCATTTTACTCTCAAAATGGAGGCTCGACGTACGTTTTCTTCTTAGGAATCTACCCTCTTTGGGATTTCCTCCTGATCTGTTGAAGGTGTACCATGTTGGGAGTAAGAGTCTGTCCAAAATAGTGCCTCTATCGGCTGAAAATCGTGTTCTTCCACAATACTGGTATTCACGCCCCATAATCTACGTTATCAAGGAAGGGCTGCTCCAGAAGGATGAAGAACAGCGTTTGATTGAAAAATCTCCTGCATTCGAGTACGTCTTAAGACATGCGTCCGAAGTCGGCGGGTCTATAAAGTTCCTCTCACTTCAGAAGGGGGTAGGTGGGGACATCGATGACCTCCGCAGAAATGGTGGTATTGTAGTCTCTGTGGGGCCGTATGGACATGGAATCGGAGAATATCTCACGTCTTTGGGCTTCCCGATAACCCATATGAAAATATCAGAGCTTATTTCCAAATATGGAGGTTGAGTTGAGATGATGCGAAATCTTTATATAACATTATTGCCAGTATGTAAATGGGGATACCGCCAGACTAGGCGGTATCCTTTAATATCGACCTATAAATGGACTTCAATTCTAAATTTTTACCTTTTGTTACTTGATTTTACTAGATATACTTCCGCTTCTCTTCTTGGAACAGGGGTGGTCGTCCATGACTGAACTCTATTCCGATGAAATGAAGGCTTACTTTGAATCACTCCAGCGCGAGATAGACAGGGCCTATGAGATAGCGAGGAAGGCCCGCGCACAGGGTAAAGACCCGAGCCTTGAGGTAGAGGTTCCGCAGGCCACTGACATGGCAGGCCGTGTCGAGAGTCTCGTCGGGCCACCAGGTGTGGCTGAGAGAATTAGGGAGCTGGTCAAGGAGTACGGCAAGGAGATAGCGGCCCTTAAAGTTGTTGATGAGATAATCGGGGGCAAGTTCGGTGATCTCGGTAGCAAGGAGAAGTACGCAGAGCAGGCGGTGAGGACTGCCCTGGCAATTCTTACAGAGGGTATAGTCTCCGCTCCACTGGAAGGTATCGCTGACGTCAAAATAAAGCGCAATGAGTGGGCCGACGGGAGCGAGTACCTTGCCCTCTACTACGCCGGCCCGATCAGAAGTTCCGGTGGAACGGCTCAGGCTTTGAGCGTCCTCGTTGGCGACTACGTGAGGAAAAAGCTTGGCCTCGACAGGTTCAAGCCGAGCGAAAAGCACATTGAGAGGATGGTCGAGGAGGTTGACCTCTATCACAGGGCGGTTACTCGTCTCCAGTACCATCCAGAACCTGATGAAGTGCGCTTGGCAATGAGGAACATTCCCATAGAGATAACCGGTGAGGAAACCGACAAGGTAGAGGTCTCCCACAGGGACGTCCCCGGCGTTGAGACCAACCACCTCCGTGGCGGTGCCATCCTTGTTCTCGCTGAGGGCGTTCTTCAGAAGGCCAAAAAGCTTGTGAAGTACATAGACAAGATGGGGATCGACGGCTGGGACTGGATAAAGGAGTTCGTCGAGGCTAAAGAGAGTGGCGGCGAGGAGAAGAAAGAGGAATCGAAGGCCGAAGACACCGGAACTGAGAGCCTCGCTGAAAAGAAAGAGAAGGTCGAGAAGGGCTTCTACTACGAGCTCTACGAAAAGTTCAGGGCGAACATAGCTCCAAACAACAAGTACACAAAGGAGATAATCGGAGGTAGGCCCCTCTTCGCTGAACCCTCGGCCAACGGAGGCTTTAGGCTGCGTTACGGGCGTTCGAGGGTTTCTGGCTTTGCCACGTGGAGCGTTAACCCGGCCACGATGCTTGTCCTCGATGAGTTCATAGCCGTTGGAACCCAGATGAAAACGGAAAGGCCTGGCAAGGGCTGTATCGTCACGCCGGCGACCACTGTGGAGGGTCCGATAGTCAAACTCAAGAACGGAAGTGTGGTAAGGGTTGATGACTACGAGACGGCTCTGAAGGTGAGAAACGAAATAGAGGAGATACTCTACGTTGGTGACGCCCTCGTAAACTTCGGCGACTTCGTCGAGAACAACCAGACCCTCCTTCCGGCCAACTACGTTGAGGAGTGGTGGATTCAGGAGCTCGTCCAGGCCGTCAAAGACCTTTACGAGGTCGAGCTCCAGCCTTTTGCGGAGAACGGTAGGGAAGCCGTAGAGGAAGCGGCTGAGTATCTTGAGGTCGAGCCAGATTTCCTGTGGGACCTCTTAAGGGATCCGCTCAGAGTAAAGCCCGATGTGGAGACTGCCATTCACCTTTCAACCGTCCTCGACATACCTTTCCACCCGTACTACACCCTCTACTGGAACACCCTCAAGCCGGAAGAAGTTGAAGAGCTTCAGAAGGCCCTTCTGGGTGCTCAGATAGAGTGGGCTGAGTTCAGGAAGAACCGCTTCGCGAAGAAGGTCGTCCTTGATAACGATAAAACTATCAAACGCTACCTTGAGCTTCTCGGTATCCCTCACAGGCTTGAGAGGGTCGAGAAGAAGAGAAAGGTAATAGTGGTTGAGTACCCGTGGAGCGCGGCCCTCTTAACGCCGCTCGGCAATCTGGAGTGGGAGTTTAAGGCGAAGCCCTTCTACACTGTCATAGACATCATAAACGAGAACAACAGGATAAAGCTCCGCGATAGGGGAATAAGCTGGATCGGTGCGAGGATGGGGAGGCCCGAGAAGGCCAAGGAGAGGAAGATGAAGCCTCCGGTCCAGGTTCTGTTTCCAATAGGACTCGCCGGCGGCCCGAGTAGAGACATTAAGAAAGCTGCAGAGGAAGGAAAGGTTGCGAGCGTTGAGATTGCCTTCTTCAAGTGCCCGGAATGCGGCCACGTAGGCCCTGAGCATCTCTGTCCCGTGTGTAGCACGAGGAAGGAGCTCCTCTGGCACTGTCCTAAGTGCAACGCCGATTATCCTGAGAACCAGGCTAAGGACTTCAACTTCCACTGCCCGAAGTGTGAGGTTGAGCTCAAGCCCTACGCGAGGAGGAACATAAAACCCTCCGAGCTTCTGAGGCAGGCAATGGAGAACGTAAAGGTCTATGGGGTAGACCGGCTTAAGGGCGTCCAGGGAATGACTTCAAGCCATAAAATGGCCGAACCCCTCGAAAAAGGGCTTCTGAGGGCTAAGAACGATGTATACGTCTTTAAAGACGGTACAATCCGTTTCGACGCGACCGACGCTCCGATAACCCACTTCAAGCCGAAGGAAATAGGAACGAGCGTCGAGAAGCTTAGGGAACTCGGCTACACCCACGACTTTGAGGGCAAGCCGCTCGAGAGGGACGACCAGATACTCGAGCTGAAGGTTCAGGACGTTATACTTCCCTATGAGGCCGGGAGATACCTCCTCAAGGTCGCCCGCTTCATAGACGACCTGCTCGAGAAGTTCTACGGCCTCCCGCGCTTCTACAACGCCGAGAAGATGGAGGATTTGGTCGGCCACCTCGTGATAGGCCTCGCCCCCCACACCTCGGCTGGCATCATCGGGAGGATAATAGGCTTCGCCGACGTCTTGGTGGGCTATGCGCACCCGTACTTCCATGCGGCTAAGAGGAGGAACTGCTTCCCTGCCGACACGAGAATACTCGTCCAGATCAACGGCCTACCTCAGAGGATAACCCTCAGGGAACTCTACGACCTCTTTGAAGACGAGGAGTACGAAAACATGGTCTACGTGAGGAAGAAGCCGAAAGTGGACGTTAAGGTCTATTCATTTGACCCGGAGAGCGGAAAGGTCGTCCTTACTGAGGTAGAGGACGTAATAAAGGCGCCATCAACTGATCACCTGATAAGGTTCGAACTTGAGCTCGGCAGGAGCTTTGAAACGACGGTTGACCATCCGGTGCTCGTCTATGAAAACGGTAAGTTCGTTGAGAAGAGGGCCTTTGAGGTCAGGGAAGGAGAGCAAATGGCAGTCGTCGAGGGGGAGGGGGTCATAACATCCTCGGTGAAACGCATTGAATACATCACACCAAAAGATGACTTTGTGTTCTCTTTAAACGCTAAAAAGTACCATAGTGTGGTCATTAACGAAAATATCGTAACACACCAATGCGACGGCGACGAGGACGCCGTAATGCTCCTCCTCGATGCTCTACTCAATTTCAGCAGATACTACCTCCCAGAAAAGCGCGGCGGCAAGATGGACGCCCCGCTGGTCGTTACCACGAGGCTCGACCCGAGGGAGGTTGACAGCGAGGTCCACAACATGGACGTTGTCCGCTACTATCCGCTCGAGTTCTATAAAGCGACCTACGAGCTCAAGTCTCCAAAGGAAGTGAAGGTCATCGAGAGGGTTGAGGACCGCTTAGGAAAGCCCGAGATGTACGAGGGCATAAAGTTCACCCACGACACGGACAACATAGCGCTCGGCCCGAAGATGAGCCTGTACAAACAGCTCGGCGACATGGTGGATAAGGTTGCGAGGCAGCTGGCCTTGGCGGAGCGCATAAGGGCCGTTGACGAGCACCACGTTGCCGAGACGATAATAAACTCCCACCTCGTTCCGGACCTGAGGGGCAACCTGAGGAGTTTCACGAGGCAGGAGTTCAGGTGTGTCAAGTGTAACACAAAGTACCGGAGACCGCCCCTCATTGGAAAGTGCCCCAAGTGCGGCGGCAAGATAGTCCTGACCGTCAGCAAGGGTGCAATAGAGAAGTACCTTCCAACTGCAAAGATGCTGGTCACGAAATACAACGTCCTTGACTACACCAGGCAGAGGATATGCATAACCGAGAAGGACATAAAGACGCTCTTTGAGAACGTTCTTCCCGAGAAGCAGAGGACGCTGATGGGCTTTTCAGCGGATGTGTGTGAAAAGATGGTGAGAGCTCGTACAGGGCAGTCCAACGGAAACAACGGCTACCTCGACGACCTTAAGAACGGTCTCGTTGGCAAGAAAGGGGGTCAGAATGGAGCTGATGTCCGCGAGGCAGTAAGAAAGGAGAAATCTAAGGCAAAGAAGAGGAGGAAGGGCATAAGTCTCGACGAGTTCTTCGGCTCGTGAGCGATAGGCATTTATACCTCTTTGCCTCAAAATTAACCTGATGTCCCAGTTCAAGCTCCTACCCAGCGTGGCCTATCTTCGAGTTCAGAGGCAGGCGTTTGTGGGTTATTCCATGCCTTTGGCGGGCTGGGTAGGGGAGTATCTGATAAACTACGGGAAGCTCCCGAGGCCCAATTTTCTCTCAAAGGCCATGGCAAAGCTTGGCTTCTATTCTGCGGGTGAGGAGAGGGACGACCGCTTCATAACCCAGTTCTTCACGAAGAAGGGTGTTTCCATAAGCGCGAGCTGGGACGTTGAAAGAGAATCCCTCTTTTTCCAGCTCATACCCCTCCGTTCAAAGCTTTCAAAGGGTCTAACCATAAGAACCGAGTATATAGACTTCTACGACCAGTACGTGGTTTCCATCGAGCCCGTTGGAAAGCTCCCGCCGGGAGTTAGGGGTATAGGGATAAAGGCCCTCATACTGGAGGACTTCTACCCGGTCGAGACGCCCTACTGGGGCATGCTCCACGAGGACTGGGAGAGCGAGATGAACCTCGTTGTCATGCGCGATGAGGTCTTTGACTCCCTCTCCCGCGAGGAGTACCGCTGTCCCGTCTGTTTCTCGCCACTCCATGAGGAGAGGGGCATCTTGAAGTGCTCCAAGTGCGGTTTCACCTACGCTCCTGAGCACGACTTCGAGAGGGTTATGGAGGAGTTCTCGGTGGAGGAGTTTGCGTTTTAAACACTAGAATAAGGTGGGCAGGCCTATGAGAGAGGTTACGTTTGAGGAATATCTTGATTTTATTAAATCTCATTCTTACGTCATCATCGAGAATCAAAAGATAGAAATCGGCAGACCTATCCCGATCAAAACATTCCAGCCCCAAAACTTTAGGCTGGAAACCACTACTGTTTGGAGTTTTCCTGAGAGAGGAAAATGGGCCACTCATTATGCAAATGCTAAATATAGGGGTAACTGGGCACCTCAAGTTCCTCGAAACTTGATTCTTCGATACACAAAACCTGGAGATGTTGTTCTTGATGCATTTCTGGGGAGTGGGACAACTTTGATAGAGTGTAAGTTGCTAGGGCGGCATGGAATTGGTGTTGATATAAATTATGACGCACTTATGGTGGCATGGGATCGGTTGAATTTTAAGTATGATCCTCTATCTGATAAAACATCCACGTTGGATTCTTATTTAGGATTAAAAGAGGAAATAGAATGGGTTAAACCTGAAATACATCTTTATCACGGGGATGCTAGAAATTTAGATAAGATTGAAGATGAGAGCATTGACTTAATAGCGACTCATCCCCCTTATGCAAACATCATTGGGTATACTAAAAGGGCGAGTTCTCAGGTAGAAGGTGATTTATCTAAAGTGAAATCAATTGATGAGTTCATTCAAGAGATGAAAAAAGTTGCTGAGGAGTTCTACCGAGTGCTCAAGCCTGGAAAATATGCAGCAATTTTAATGGGGGACACTAGACGACATAGGCACTATGTTCCAATAGCATTCAGGGTAATGAAAGCATTCTTAGAAGTTGGATTCATACTGAAAGAGGACATTATCAAGATTCAACATAACATGAGGGGAACTGAACCCTGGAAGGCCCGGAAAAGGGACTTTTACTTGATAGCACATGAGCACTTGTTTGTATTCCGAAAGCCAAACAAAAAGGAGAAACTTGAAAAATTTAATGAAAGCTTTAATGTATAGTCTAGCCATGAAGTTCTATTTTCCATGTGGAAAGTATTTTTTCTGATAACTCCTCAGCCCTTTTTGTTATTGAATTTGTGTTCCATTTTGAATATTTTAGTGGAATTTCCTTGGTCAGTGGGTACATTGATTTGCGATAATATTCAACCTTCTTATCATAGGGTAAATTACGAATACGCTCATTGTCTTCAAGAGAGATTAGTGTAAGATTTCCGATGTTGTTTATGTATTGTTCTAGTTCTTTTCTTTTTTTGGATATCTCCTCTGTAGTTAGTTTACTTCCAAAGATTGATTTAATCCATTTTTCAGAGATATTCTGGGGTAAAATGTGCTCTATGGAGACTTCATTGGGATCTGCAATGATTCCTTTTTCCCTATTAGTGAGAGCTATTAGTATCTCTTTTGCCCTTTCGGGAGTGATTGGAGATTGTATTAGCTGTGATCTAATTAAGTCATCATTTTGGAGGGTATCTAAGAATTCCTTGAGGCTTTCCTTTTCAGAGATCTGCTGCATGAGAAAACTCTCAAAACTTTGGTATTTACCCGACTCAATTAGAATATTAAGTTCATAAGCTAGACTGCCATAGATCTTCTCTAAACTACTGGGGCTGTTATTTAGTAATTTTAAATATCTAACAATAACAGAGTTTGTAAACTCTAGGATCTTTGCGAACTCCTCCTTCTGATCTTTTTCATAAAGTTTATATGCAACCATTAAGAGGGGAAAGTCTTGTTGAACTCCGAAAAGTTTATGTTCCAGCAAGAACTGGACAATTTTTGCCTCCATTTTGCTCTTTTTCGATGCTCTCTCAGGGGGATTAACCAATATTTTGTAAACTTTAGAATACCATAACAGCTCGTTTAATGTACTTCTTATTCCCTGTTTTTGTATTTTTGACTCTAGCAGGTCCTTTAATTGTTTATATAGTCCTTTCTTTCGGGCTTTTCCGTTAAAAATCATGTAGTAGTATCTAAGGAATGTATCCATCTTTCTTAAAGTATTGTTCCTAATCTGATCCCATTGATCTCGAATATAGGTTCTCAGTTCGGGGGTAGTAGCCTTTGAGAATATGTAGTTTCTGATAAGATCAGTTACTGTTAATTCAACACCCCTATCATTAAGGGTTTCAAAGATTACGTGGGCATCTTCTTCGTTTTTAGCTTGAGTTGCTATCACTTGTAGGCTATCCATTAAGCTGGAAAACAAGTTTTGAAGTCTATCTTTCACTTCATTAAGATCCTGTATCTTTCGCCGATCGCCATGAAATAATAACTTTTGTATTTGCCTATATGAATATTCATAAGCCTTCCACATTTTAATGTGGGAAGGCATAACTTCGCCCAAATTACGTATTTTTTTCCATTCTTCTTTTTTTTCTTTAAATAGGAGGTAGCTACCATCCACTTTTCTGTAACGGACTATGAAATCTAAAAAGAATCTCCTATCATCAGGATGTGGATCAATCAGGGGAATTTCATCCCCTGTATTCTCGTCAAATCCTGCAATAACTCTCTCATGAATAGAACTAAGTGCTAACCGTTCTAAGTAAGCTTTGACTGCAGGATCTGCTCTTTTATTCGTGGATATAATTTCAAATATGACGTCACGCATAGCTGCGAAGATTATAGTAAGAGTGAGCAATCTTTGCTGGCCATCAATTATTATCCGAGTTTTAGCGTCCCCTGGTTTCTTTGCAAATATCATGGCTCCCATAAAGTGAAAATCTCTATTTTTATTTTCTATGATGTCCATAAGGTCTTCCCATAGATCAACTACCTGTTGTCTATGTGATCCGGTAGTATTCCACGAGTATGGTCTTTGAAATTCTGGAACTACATAATGATAGGAACCAGTATTTAGTATCTCTCTTATAGTTTTGTCATGACTCTGAATAAAGAGTTCTTTTCGTTCTGACTCCATTAGGCATCACTAGCATTTCTTTCGGGAGATAAAATATTTAAAACTTTCGACCTTAGGTAACTTGGGTGATAACTGAATGGTAAAATACAATACTTTAGGATACTCTACCTTTGAAGACTACTTTGAAGACTTCATGAAAACTCTACTCCCGACCAATAAGACTTACGAATACTTCGTGGATTGGGAAAAGGTGAGAAGCTTCGCTAATAGATATACAGCAGAGTTAGACTTCCTAAAGGAACTTTATGGAGTTGATAGAGATACTGCCAAGTCGATATTAAAAAGAACAATAGAAAAACATCCTTCTGTCCTTCAAGTTATTCCTTCTCTTATAGCAGAAAGGGCTGTCAGGGGGAAAATAGATGTGTATGATCCATCCAAAATGAAATTTTTAGAGTTTAACTTTAGACCACACATGGTATCAGATTCGGAAGCAGATGCCATTATTGAATTTTGTGAGAAGAGTGGGGTGCTAGATATTTTGACAAGTGTTAAAAATCTCCATGAATATCTATTAGGAGTTGAGGTAGGGATGGATACAAATTCTAGGAAAGGACGTAGTGGATTATTATTTGAAAACATGGTTAAAAGTGTCATAGAGGGAAATGTCCCAGATTATGTCAAAGTTGTTCCTCAAGATCATAACTTTTCCTTATATGAAAATATTGGAAAAACTCGGGGGAAAGCAAAGAGACACGATCTCGTAATATACAAAGATAATGAACCAATAGTTGCGATCGAAGTGAATTTTTATAATACAACGGGAAGCAAACCTACCGAAATTGTTGGAAGTTACATCACATTAAATCGAGTCGCTAAAGAAAAAGGAGTGACTTTTGTATGGATAACAGATGGTCCTGCATGGAAGAAGATGAAAGAACCTCTCAAAAGAGGAATGAAAGAGATAGATTGGGTTGTTAATTACTCTCAACTTCCTAGATTGCTTGCTTATTTTAGTTCAATAAAGTGGGAGATGACGAGGCTATAGAAACTCTACAAGTACTTTCTGACTAATGATATTTTCCTTAGCTTTTTTGGACATAGATTGGTTTCCATTATTGTTCACTAGTACCTGTGCTTTGTTTTTGCCTATCCTCAGCGTCGTAGGGATGTTCGTGACTAACATCTCTGGAACTGTGCCTCTACGGTCGGCTTTTGAGTTTATGGCTCTCTTTGCGTAGATTTTGAACATTTCAATTCCATCTATCCCCTCGTACAATTCGCGAACTGGTTTTACATATGAGTTGCTCAAAATAAAGTAAACCCCCTTTTCATGAAGTTCAAGGCAGACATCTCTAAGGCGCTCTTGGTCTTCTTTACTAAAGTCCTCCTTAGAGTAACTGGTAAAACTAGAGGTTTCGGAAATGGGGTGGTAAGGTGGATCGAAATACACTAGATCACCAGGTTTGGCAACTTTCACTATGTATGTGAAGTCCTCATTATATATCTCCAGCTTCTTGAGGACTTCGCTGGCTTTTCTAAGGCGTTCTTCATCAACTATTTTTGGATTTTTATATCTTCCAAAGGGAACGTTAAATTCTCCCTTCTTATTTTCGCGGTACAGTCCATTAAACGCCGTTTTGTTGAGATACAGAAGGAGGCTAGCGAGTCTGACATTCGGTATCTCGAATCCGTTTCTGACAATCTCGTTAAACTCTTTTCGGGCCTTGTAGAAATATTCTTTTTCGTTTTTGTGTGTTTTTGCATCCTCAATGAGCTCATCCACATGATCCCTGACTACCACATAGAAGTTTATCAGCTTGGGGTTTATGTCATTTATAGTTCCTCTTTCGGGTTCCATCCAGAAAGTTACTGCCCCTCCTCCAAAGAATGGTTCGTGGAATGTTCTATCCCTAAAGTCTTTAGGCATTAAAGCGACGATTTCATGTAATATCTGCCGTTTTCCTCCTGCCCATTTTAATACCGGTTCTACCATAATCACGCCTCCTAAGGGTTACTCAAAGAATGTCTTAATAAGACATTCGATAATATTACGTGCAACATAAATATAAATTTTTTGGTGCAACACGATATTTACGAATTGTATTTTAAACCTAATTTCTTTCGGATATAGGCAGATAAACTAAGCCCTTCCATTTGTGCCTGTTGGAGAATGGCTTCGTACTCTGTTTCTGTAACCCTGATTGATAACCATTTATTTCGTTTGCTTTGGGCTGTCAAAGTTCTAGCTTCGGTTTCCCATATTTCCTTGAGAGCTCTCGCTTTTTTCTTCAATAGTTTAGGGTTGTTAAGTTTAGAAAATTCTCTTTTGACAATCTTCTTGAAATTAGTTATCACTTCAGGGTCTCCTGTCGAATATTTAGTGAATTCGGCTACTGCTATTTTGACTGCGATATCAGGATCAATTGATTCCTTTGACTTAATAATTGTTTCAAAAGCTTTAATTCCTGCTAACGGGATTTTGAGTTTGGAAGTAGTAGGAGCGTTAGTTTCGAGAAGCTTTTTTATAATTTCTTCGAACATGAGCGTCACCTATGGTATTTGATGTGGGGCAAGTATTTAAGTTGTTTAGGTTTTAACATTTACTCGGTGAACCTTATGACCCACTGGCTCTGCATTACCAATCGTGCGAACTGGAAGGTGATTAAGGAGAAGAAAGTCTGGGGCGTGCCGAGAAGACACAGGAACACAATCGCCAAGGTCAAACCCGGTGATGAGCTCGTTATCTACCTAAAGCAGGAGCGGGAGAACAAAGAAGTCCTCGAACCAAAAATCGTGGGCATTTTTGAGGTTGTCAGCGAGCCTTACGAAGACTCAACGAGAATTTTCAAGAGTCCACCGCATCTCAACGAGACTTACCCGCTGAGGGTGAGAATCAAGCCGGTCAAGCTTGGAGAGGTTGATTTCAAGCCGCTCATTCCAAAGCTGAAGTTCATCACGAACAAGAAGAAGTGGAGCGGCCACCTGATGGGCAAGGCAATGAGGGAAATCCCCGAAGAGGATTACAAGCTTATTAAAAGCTTGCCTTTGATTCATTTTTGTAGTGGCCGCCTTTAGCTTTGTTGTTTGAATGTAATCTTGAAAACCGTAGATAAAACTCTGGAAGCAGAGTTTCATCAAAATTCGTGGTTCTTGTTTGACGGGCTATTTTGAGAGGATTTTCCTTTTGAATACTGTCGTGGTTGTGAAATCCTTGTAGAAGGGCAATTTCAGAAGGAACCGCAAGCTTTGATAAAAACTCAATGGGGCTGTCGTCCCGCTTTTAGAAAAAACTTGGCCAAAGAAACTTTTCTCACGAAAAGTTCCACCCAAAAGGCACTTTCCATAAAAATGCTGGGTGTTAATCGTGCACTCTTCTTCTCCCGATCTCTAAGATGGGTTTAACTCCCGAGGTAGTTTTATGAAGTTTGCTTTTTTCTGGCGTCCTTTGGATGCTTTGTTGACAACAAACACTTTATAAGAGCAAATGAGGAGCAAATTCCTCCCAGGTTTGTATTTTCAGAAAAGGATACCCTTTCCTCCATCCCTCAAGGAAGTTTGAACGGGGTTGAAAGCTATGATTGCACAAGCAAGGGCTGATATGGTGCAGGGCCTGAGTTTGAACCTTGTATTTGTCTATCCTGAAAATGCAATTCTACTATAGTTGGTGTGAGAATAGTTTGAAGAAAACCATAGATAAAGTGGCGGATATAAGGAGAAATGCACCTGGCATTATTTCTTTTTGGGGTATGGGTTAAATACCAGAGTCCTGCCTTCGTAAGGGGAAAAACTAACATATAACTTTCCGTTTTGAAGTTTTACTTGCGGATCAAATGGATAGCAACCGCCTCCAGTTCTACAGCCTTTAATTTCATGATAATACCAATCCAACTTTCCACTCCCTAAATCAAATGCCCAGACATAGCGGTTTTGCAGATGGTAAACTGTATCAATATCTTGGTAGAATCCTTCAATCCCAACTATTCCAATCTCACCAACCACCGCCACATAAAGAGTTTCATTGTGAATTAAACACTGACCTTCACCACTGAAGTCTCTGCTCAGATTAACTTGAATGCTCTTAATGACGTCCTCATTTTTCATCAACATTATAAAACCATTCTTTACTTCAACAGGACAATCCGAGTTCCCATTCAGCGAACTGTCAAGTACTTCGTTAGGCAATTTGCCCTCTTGAATCGGCGTGGTGTATTTATAATCGTAATATTCAAGCCTCAGATAGCTAACTTTTAGGGGTACAACTGGCAAAAGAAAGAATAATAGCAACAGAGCCTTCACTTTCCTTCTCATTTCCAAATCCCTCCAATATATTCCACGACCTCATTATCACTTTTTAGCTTTTGTAGTTCTGTGTACTCAGCGTCTCTTACGATGATTTTAAATCGTATATGAGCACCTTTTGGATTCTCAAACTTTTCTAACATTTGCTCTTTTGCAGTTCTTAAGAACTCCAAGTGGGCCTTTTCATTTTTGTCTAATACCACCTTCTACCTGTAATCTTTTTTGCATTGCCCCCCACCCCTAGATCATCCGGATCAACGTAACCATCTGGCAGATTTGTTATATAGTGTCCCCCATAAGAAATTTTATCTTTGTTTGGGTCCATTTCAACTCTAAACTCGTGTTCGTAGTAAGTTCCTGGCAAGTAATTGCCAAATTGGGGATTTGTCCATTTAAATGAAGATACTATAACTCCAGCATCATCTATCCAGACATACCCTGTGTCAGGCAGGTATGAGCCTTTTTCATATGTTCCTGAGGGGGTTATTGGTGTCTTTACATCTGCTGTTACTAAACTAGCGCTTACGCTTAACACAAACAATATGGGTATCAAATAAGTTTTCCTTATCATTACCTCATCAGTATAGAACTAGATCACGAGAGTTTATAAGTTTTTTGTTAGATATACTTCAAAATAAAAACTAAAAATTTTCATTTTTAAAGTTTGTTTTTCAGGTTTGGCTCCTATGAGTCAGCTTTTTAAATCAACGCTCGAAGGGCACCAAAGCGAGATAAACTTCTTTCCCATTTCCATGTTTGAAGAATTACCTCACTTTTTAGCTACTTTATTGGAAAATCCTTGCAGAAAAGCAATTTCAGAAGGAACCGCAAGCTTTGATAAAAACTCAATGGGGCTGTCGTCCCGCTTTTAGAAAAAGCTTCACCAAAAATTTGAATGTCATCGAGAATTGGCTTGATGGGGTTAGATTCTCTTGATAGAGAGCAGAGAGATGTGGGTTTTCTTCCTTTTTAACGCCCAAAGGGCGTTATACTCCGGAGCAAACCCCTTGAGAATTGTCCCGTTGATGGAGAATCACCTAAAAAGCAGGGCACATAAAAAGACATTCCACCTTTGATGAAACTTTGCAATGCAAAGTTTCTATGGTAGCCCCGCCGGGATTCGAACCCGGGTCGCGGGATCCAAAGTCCCGCATGCTTGGCCGCTACACCACGGGGCTGCCCGATAGAGAGACCAAACTACTGGCTTATAAACTTTAAGACTGTACAAGTGGGCCCAAAAGTTTGAAAAAAGAGTTCAAACGATCAGCGATACCAAGTCCCATATCGCCTTCTCAGGGTCCTTTGCCTTTGTGACACCGCTGGCAAGCAAAACTCCAACGCTGCCCAGCTCAAGCGCCTTCTTGACGTCCTCACCCGTGGAAATGCCGGCCCCCGTCAGCACTCCAACTTCCGGGTTAACCCTCTTAACGAGCTCTACCGTGTTGGTGACGACCTCTGGCTTGGCCTTGCTCACCGGAATTCCGGTTCCTATGAGTTCTGGAGGCTCAACGGCAACGTAATCCGGCCCCAGTGCTGCGACTGCAGCGCTAACCGGGGGGTTGTTGGAGCACACCATCGTCATGAGGCCGACCTCTTCCGCCCTCCTTATGGCCGCCTCAAGGTCAGCCAGGATCATCCTGTTCTCGGAGTGGTTGAGGAGCGTTCCCACTGCCCCGGCTTCCTTAACGGCCTCAGGAAGTACGTGCCCCGTGTGGCTTCCGGGCTTTACCGGGTCGATGTGCTGGGCAAAAACGGGAATCTCAACGCTCTCAGCTATCATTCTGAGGTCTGCGAGCTGGGGGGCGACGACCATAGTAACTCCCGTTTCCTTCCAAACCTTTTCCGCAGCCTTGGCTATCTCAAGGGCCCTCCTCCCGGTGGCCTCTATGTAGGTTTTGAAGTTTATCGCTATTATGGGCTCCTTCAACTTTCCCATCGGGTATCACCGAAGGTGTTATGGTCTTTCCCCTTAAACGTCTTTCCCTGAGCGGCCTGCCGAAGGGGTCTATTAAGCCGGCCCTTATTAGTGAGGAGCTTATCTTTTTCCCTATTTGGGCCCTTATGATGGGTATAACCACTATCTCCAAGGGCTTGAGCCCCTTTTCTTCTCTGACCCGGTTCACGAAGAGGGCACCCTTGTAGGTCTCCTCGCTGACTACTATGGCTTCCAGGCTTTTTATTTTGTCGGCAAAGCCTATAGCACTGTTTATTTTAATGACCCTGTAGTTTTTGTACTCGTTGACCTCAAAGAACTTGATTAAGTCCTTCAGCCTGAGCTCGTAGGGGAGTATTTTCTCAGCATAGGGTTTGTTTCTGATCATCTCATCCGCAGTAAGCCCTACGTAAACTATCTCTCCCACCTCGAAGGCCTTCCTCAGGAGGGCTTTGTGGCCGAGGTGGAGCCGGTCAAAAGTTCCGCCAACCACGACTTTTCTGTACTTCTTTCTCATGGGAAAACATACACCGACGAACCAATAAGCTTTTTTATGTCCCGGGCCAGTTTCGTGTGGTGGTTGAAATGAGAAGGTCCCTTGCAGTATTGCTGATGCTGATGCTCATGACTTCATCCTGGGCTTTTAAGTCCGTCGCTGCGGCCAATCGGCCTCAGAACGTTTTTGATGTAGACGTGATACTCCAGATAGAGCCGGCCAAGGTCGGGAACGGCACCTCGTGGATAGGGAAGTTCCGGCTTGAGGTGACGCTTAAGGACCCCGAGTACGTGGAATCCCTCAATGAAATCGCAAAAAACAACAGCGAGGCCGCGAAGCAGGTTTTCTTCATGGTGATAAACAACACCGTTTACGCGAGCCTCAGGTACAACATAATCCAAAGGTACGCTGAGAGGGGTCTGAGGCCCGCTTTCATAGTGCCCGAGGACGGTCCGATAAAGCTTGGGGAGAACTGGAGCGCCACCGTTGACCTGGGAGTTACAGATGCCCTTGTACTTGAAGGCCACTACCTCGTGTCCCCACTATCGGGGAACTTAACCCTTTGGATGGCCAACCAGTCCTACGAGTTCAATTGGAGGAGCTTCGTTCTCATCATCCCAGAGGGTTACGAGGTGGAGGAGCTCAACCCCAAACCGGCCGAGGTGCACCAAAACTTAATGGTGTGGAAAAACGGGAGCTACATACCCGAGATAGTGCTTTACAGCCCCGGATATTCCTTCGTGAAGTTTTTGAACGAGACTGAAGGAGAACGGGGGCTTAAGGTGCATTACACTGCCTCCGACGGAAGGGCTTACTTCGAGGCCGTCTTTCCGGAGAAGCCCTCGTCTCCGGTTAGGGATGCCATGCTCTACGTTTTCAAGGAGGCGATGGATCCGATCAACATAGACTTTATCGACCAGGGGAGCAGCTTTAAGGTCGTTGGAGTTCTGCACCCTCCTGCAGTTGAAAAAGAGAGTTTTCTGTGGATTCAGAGGGAGGCCTACATCACACTCCCCTTCCCGTTTTCCAGGGTTGAGGTGGAGGGGGCGGACTACGAGTTAAAGGGTTCAACCCTGGTTCTCAGGACCAAGGAAGTGAGGGTGAAAAACCTGCTCCTCATAATTGGGGCGGCTGGGGCTTTGATAGTTGGCGTTGGGGCGTCCCGTAGGAGAGGGAAAAAGCCTCCAGAGGAGCCTGCAGTGAGATCGGTAAAAGAGATGGATGGGAGTGAAGGTGAGGAAGAATCCGGGGGTGAGTGAATGGATTTCTTTTTTTATCCCCAAAAAGTCGCGGTTTTCGGCTCCTTCAAGAAAGGTGCCATAGCCTATGAGATCCTCCAGAACATTGTCGAGGGCGGCTTTGAGGGGAAAATAATCCCCGTTAATCCGAAAGGAGGAAGGGTTGAAATAGCCGGGAGGAGCTTTGAAATCAGGGAGCGTCTTGAGGAGTCCGTGGATACGGCAATAATAGCAATTCCCGCCAGGCTCGTCCCTGAGCTAATTGACGAGATAGGGCCGCTCATCAAGGGTGCGGTAGTTATCTCCGCAGGCTTTTCGGAGGTTGGCAACGAAGAGCTTGAGAGAGAACTGGTTGAAAAGGCCCGAAAGCACGGAGTAAGGGTCATCGGCCCGAACTGTGCCGGGGTCTTCGGAGTTCACGGGAAGTTCTTTGGGTCGTTTGAGGTTAGGGTCAAACCCGGTGGGCTTGCCCTCATCAGCCAGAGCGGTGCCTTCGGGGGCGCAGCCCTCGCAATGGGCAACGACGAGGGAATTGGGTTCTCCGCCTTCGTTTCCTATGGAAACGCCGCGGACCTGAACGAGAGCGACTTTCTGGAATATTTTGCCGATGACAAAAATACCAGGGCAATAGCCCTCTACATTGAGGGTGTTAGGGATGGAAGGAGGTTTTTGGAGGCGCTCAGATACGCATCATCCAAAAAGCCCGTCATAGTTCTCAAGGCCGGAAAGAGCGCGAGCGGTGCTAAAGCTGCTGCCTCTCACACAGGCTCCCTTGCTGGGAGCTATGAGATTTACAGGGCGGCATTCAAACAGGCCAGGGCCATAGAGGTCGAGGAGATGGAGGAGCTCTTCGATGCAGCGAAGGCCTTTGAAATGTATGAGAAAGCTGGAAAGCGAGTGGTCGTTGTTACCAACTCCGGGGGACCTGGCGTCCTGGCGACGGACAAGCTCGAGAGGCTTGGTCTTGAGATTGCAAAGCTGGGTGAGAAAACCGTTGAGGAGCTCCGTTCGTTCCTCCCGCCACAGTGCTCCGTGAAGAATCCCGTGGACCTGATAGCCGATGCTGACTACGAGCGCTATAGGAGAACAATCGAGGTCGTATGCGGGGATGAAAACGTTGATTCCATACTCGTAATCTGCGTTCCGCCCATATTCATCCCCAGCGAGGAGATAGCGAGGGCGGTGGTTGATGCGGACTGCAACAAGCCGATTGTGGTCAACTTCATGGCGGGCGAGCTCGTAAGAAGGGGGGTTGAAGTTCTCGAAGAAAATGGGGTCAAAAACTTCCCAACGCCTGAAAGGGCCGCTCGGGCTCTGAGGTGGCTCTCCCTAAGGTGATCGGAACTTCATGCTTTTTAAGAATTCAGAAGAGAACCTTATGGGGTGAGGTGGATGAAGAGTTACAGACTCATGTATCCCATGAGAACTTACCTCGTGGTTGCAGGCCAGGGAAATGAGACCAACATAATGGCGGCAGACTGGGTCACGGTTGTCTCTGCGAGGCCCTTCATGGTTGGGGTTGCCATAGCACCACAGAGAAGGACGTGGGAGCTCGTGAGGAAGTACAGGGAGTTCGTGATAAGCGTTCCGAGCCTTGAAATGCTCGGAGACGTGTGGATAGCCGGCACACAGCACGGACCTGAAAAGCTGAAGGACATGAACGTGACCCTCGTCCCCTCCAAGGGGATAAAGACCCCAAGCATAAAGGAAGCCCTTGCCAACCTCGAGTGCAGGCTCGTCGACGAGAAGGATTACGGAGACCACACATGGTTCGTGGGCGAGGTAGTCGGTAGCTCCCACAGGGAGGACGCTTTCGTAGGCGACAGTCCCAATCTTGAGGCCGGGTTCCTGGCCCACGCATCGTGGGTTGACTTTGTGACCTTTGAGAAGAAGATTTACAGGCCTCCTGGGGTAAGGGGGTAAAGGTTTTAACGTACTTTTTCACCTTCTTTCTGATGATAGCGCTTGGCATAGAGGGCACTGCCCACACCCTTGGCATCGGCATAGTGACGGAAGATAAAGTTCTCGCCAACGTATTCCATACTCTGACGACCGAAAAGGGTGGAATTCATCCGAAGGAGGCGGCTGAACACCACGCGAGACTTTTAAAGCCCCTTCTGCGGAAGGCCCTTGAAACGGCTGGAATAACGATGGAAGACGTTGACATCATAGCATTCTCCCAGGGACCCGGCCTTGGCCCCGCGCTCCGGGTTGTTGCAACGGCTGCGAGAGCCCTTGCGATAAGGTACAGCAAGCCGATAGTTGGAGTTAACCACTGCATAGCCCACGTTGAGATAACCAAGATGTTTGGCGTTAAAGACCCGGTGGGTCTCTACGTGAGCGGTGGGAACACCCAGGTTCTGGCTTTAGAGGGCGGCCGCTACCGAGTCTTTGGGGAAACCCTCGACATAGGGATAGGGAACGCTATAGACACCTTCGCGAGGGAGCTTGGCATAGGCTTTCCGGGAGGGCCAAAGATAGAGAAGCTCGCCCAGAAGGGACGGGAGTACATAGAGCTCCCCTACGCAGTCAAGGGGATGGATTTGAGCTTTTCGGGACTCCTTACGGAGGCGGTCAGGAAGTATCGCACCGGGAAATACAAGGTGGAAGACCTCGCATACTCATTCCAGGAAACTGCCTTCGCGGCTCTTGTTGAGGTCACGGAGAGGGCCGTTGCGCACACGGGAAAGGAAGAAGTGGTCCTCGTAGGGGGAGTTGCTGCAAACAACCGCCTGCGCGAGATGCTCAGGATAATGACCGAGGACAGGGGGATTAAGTTCTTCGTCCCGCCCTACGACCTCTGCAGGGACAACGGGGCCATGATAGCCTACACCGGGCTGAGAATGTATCTTGGAGGGGTGAGGTTTAAGATTGAAGACACCGTTGTCAAACAGAAGTTCAGAACCGACGAGGTGGAGGTAGTCTGGGAGTAGCTCTTCCTCAGAACCTCTTCTTGAGCTTCATGGTGTATTTCGGGTATATCTCCCGCGTGAAGCGCACGAACTTGGCTTTTCTTGGCGATTTCTTTATTCTGATTTCCACTTCCGGTTTTATGTAGCAGTAGAACTGTCCGTCAACTGCCATTATGGTTTTTCTGGATGTGGAGAGGTTTTTGACGTCTATAACGCTGTCAGCAGGCACTATCATGGGTCTGGAACTCAGGGCAACCGGTGCCAGGGGGATTATTCCAACAACGTCGAGTCTTGGATCCACAAAGGGCCCTCCGGCGCTCAGTGCATAGCCGGTAGAGCCGGTTGGCGTGGAGAATATTACCCCATCGGCCCTAACCTCATCCCCGAGCCCTCCGTCTATGTAGTACTTCACGTGGATTATTTTTCCGGGGATCCCAGTGAGTATGGCAACCTCGTTGAGGGCATCGGGAACGGGTTTTCCCGACTGGAGGAGGGGGCGCAGTTTCATCCTCTCTTCGATAAAATATTCGCCGTCCAGAAGCTTCGTGAGTGCGAAAAAAGTTTCATCGGGCTCTATTTCTGTTAAAAAGCCAAGTGTACCCATGTTAACTCCCAGAATGGGTATCTCTTTCTTCGTTTTGTGTTCTATCCTCAGGATAGTTCCGTCGCCGCCTATGGCTATTATGAAATCGACGTCGAACTCTTCGAGGGGGATAACATCACCCTCGTCGAACTCCCCGAGGTGAGAATAGGTTTCGGAGTCCACTACGACGTCATAGCCGTTGATTTTCAGGAAATCATAGACTCTGTAGGCAAGCTTTAGAGCTTCTGCTTTGTCCCGTCTTGCAACCAGGCCGAACTTCATGGACTCCCCTCCCGGTGAACCTCTCCTTCTACATCATCGTTTATATCGTTGTCGTTTTTTATGGATGCACTCTGGGCGGTTCCCTCAATGGATATTCCAAAGTGTGCCGTAAGTACTGCCCCGATAACTGTGGGTACCCAGTAGGAAACGAGCCTGTCCAGAACGGTGGCGGTAACTGCGAGCTCCTTGTCGATTCCGAGGAAGATGTACACTGCCGAGTTTATGGCCTCCGTTAT
Source organism: Thermococcaceae archaeon (assembly GCA_030156945.1). GTDB lineage: Archaea > Methanobacteriota_B > Thermococci > Thermococcales > Thermococcaceae > Thermococcus. The sequence continues at coordinate 138,238 of JASGLT010000001.1, read as the reverse complement.
CCCCGCTCCCCCTGGAACCACCGACATCATCCCCAGCACAGTTCCCACAACCTGCACAACGAGGACGCTCATAAGGGGTATCCTGTGGTTCAGGCTAAGGAATATAAAGTATGAGCGGAGCACTATGAGGCTCCAGGAGATTCCGGAGTATATTAGGGCCATTAAAAACGCTCTTCTGTGTCTAAGAAGGCGCCTGAAGTTCTCCTGAAACTGGGGCACACTGACCTCAACGGCGTGGAAGAATTTGCTCTCGTATTTTAGGGCCTTTTTTGGCATCAGTTTTTTGAAGCGTCTGTAAAACCAGTAGAGGAGGTTTTTTGTTCTTCTCTCGCTGAGGAAGATCCCGAGCAGGGAAAGGAGCAGAACCGCAAAGACGAAGTCGATGAGGAATATGACCGCACTCAGCGTGAGGGAGCCGAGGTAATAAACGTGGATGGTTGCGAGGAGGAGCATGATGACCACGGGAATAACGTCCGAAACCCTGTCCATCATCACGGTTGCAAAAACGTGGCCGTAGGGCTCGCCCGTCTTTTTGGAGATGTAGTACATCCTAACGGGCTCCCCGCCGCCCCTGGCACCGGGGGTTACGTTGTTGACAAAGACCCCTATCAAAAGGCCCGCGAGGACGTTTTTGAAAGGTGAGCGAATTCCAAGGCTCTTAAGCAGGACGTCCCACCGCAGGGCCCACGTGATTAGGGAGGCTATGCAGACGAGAACCGCTAGGAGAAAGTAATTGGCGTTGGCATTTTTCAGGACTTCCCGGATCTCCCCAATTCCGGCCCACCAGAGGAGCAGGAGGATAAGGAGAATGCTGAGGGGAAAGAGCGAGTACCTCTTCCATCCCATCACTCACACCTTCCTGAGCTTCGCTATAAAGAATCCCTGAGTCAGATGCCTGTTCGGATAAAACCTCTGTACACTCTCCATATCAATTCCGTGGGAGGCTATAAAAACGCTCTGCTCCTCAACCTTTAGGCCCTTCCCAAGCATGTACTTCACGTTGGCCTCGTTCTCCTCGTAGCTTATCGTGCAGGTTGAGTAAACAAGTGTTCCGCCCTTTCTTAGGGACTTTATCGCGGCCCAGATAAAGGCCCTCTGGTAGCGAGCAGTTGCCTCTACCTCCTTCGGCGTCCGCGTCTCCCAGAGCTTGGGCCTTATACCCAAAGCGGTGCAGGGAGCGTCGAGGAGGATCTTATCGGCTTCGATTCCGAGCTCCGGAAGCCTCCTGGCGTCCATGTGGATTAGCTTGACGTTCTTCACCCCGAGCCTCTTAAGTTCCTCCTCCATCTTTCTAAGACGGTTCCTGGACTTGTCGATTGCTATTATCTCACCTCTGTTCTGCATGAGCTGGGCTATGTGCGAGGTCTTTCCTCCAGGGGCCGCGGCCATATCAATGATAAGGTCTTCCTCGCTCGGCTCAAGAACCCTTGAAGCTACCATCGAGGGCAAACTTTGAGCGTAGAAGAGGCCCTCCTTGAAGCTCTCCAGCTCGCTCAAACTTGGGAGCTTGAACTTCGGCATGGTTACCTCAACCGCCAGCCCCCTCGTGGCGGTTATCATCTCCTTCCCGCTCATTCTCGCGATGCCAATTCCGACCAGAAGTCCTCTCGGATCCCTAATTTCGACTTCGTCGCCGGGCTTTATACTCTTATCAGCCTTCAGAACTCCCGGTGCGTAGAGCATGGCTCCCTGATAGACGCTCTCGCTTGCGAACTTATTGGCTACAACTTTCTTAAGTCCGGGTTCGTAATCATCGTCGAAGTTCGGCCCCTCCCTCTCGAAGTATATCCCCTCCTTAAGGTAGGGGCTTCTCTTGGGCTTCAAACCTTCTCTCCTCAGCCGCCTCATCAGCTTTGAGCGGCTCGTCTTGAGGGTGTTCACCCTGATGTAGTACTTTTCCACAGGAGTTCTCAACGATGCCATAATCTCCTCTGCCTCGCTCCCGAATAGCTTTCTGTAGTAATCCCTGAGCTCAGGCGGGAAGGCCTCCTCGTAACCCATGGGGACACCTCAGAGTTCGAAGATTTCGAAGTGCTTTCCGAGTTCTATCATCTTGAAAAGGCCTTTTTTAAGCTCTTGAACGCTTTCGAAGTCAGCTTCAAACTGGAAGACCTTTTCATCGCTCTCGTTTATCTTGTTCAGCACGTATTCTGGAGACACTTTACCGTCCCGTCTGAAGTTGTAGACGTCGTTGAGAAAGTCCTCACTTCCGTAGATGAAGCTCTTTTGAAAGCTCTCAAGGAACGCCTCAAGGAAGTCCTCGTTTATCCTCTCCTTCGGAACTGCAACGACGAAGTAGTAGCTTTCCGGAGTTGCGCCGACTTCGATCTGCGGCTTTATCTCAAAGGCTGGATGGGGATAGCTCATCTGCCGCCACTCACCGTCAAGGAAGATGTAGGCTCTAAAAACCTCCTCAACGTTTTCAACCTTAAATCCGAGCTCGGAGAGCTCTTCTCTGAGCTCATCATTGAGCGTGAATATGTCCTCCCAGAGCCTGTTAAGAAAATCGTGGACTGCTCTCACGTCGGGTTTCTCTATCATGGTCTCACCAGAAGGGAAAAAGAAACCGGGATTTAAAAGTCATTCTCTCCGGGAAACATTGGAAAGGGCTTCGTTTATGCTGACCATTACGTCGGTTTTTACTACGACCTCCTCGCTTTTTAGCCCTATTCTGACACTTTTGCCACCCATATCAGCTGTTATGTAGATGTTCAGTCTCACCGTGCTTTCTTCACCATTTTTAATGTGGGTGGCCAGCACCTTCGGAAGGTACTCTGAGTATATCTCTACGTCGATGGGAACCGTTGCAATGCCCCCGGCCGGTATTGTGACCCCCTGGCTGGTTTTTCCCTTTCCTACCGTTATTCCGTTCGCGGAAATCTCGAACTCAAGGTTGGAAACCGGGATCGGTATTGAATTAGGGTTCTTGAGAGTCACGTACGCCTTTAACTTCCAAACCCCATCCTCCCCTCCCATCCACACTACTCTCGTGCCCTCGACCGACGGTGTGTGAAGGAGGCCGCCTAAAATCGGTTTGCTCTCAGCTTTGAAATTCATCTGACCCAGCATGTCCTCATGGAATTCCTGGGAGAACTTAAGCGTTGGGTGGAGCAATCCAAAAAGCCCGAGTTTTACCCTGACGTCAGCTTTTCCATGTTGGCCGTTGTTGAAGTAGCTTTCGATGGCCTTTACCAGCTTGTTAGTATCCAACTCTATCACGAGTTCTGCATCCGGTTTTGTCGGAGAATACTTGAATTCTTCAAGGGAGGCAACTTCAACCTCGTTGAATTTTATTGATAGGTTTTCAACTGAAGCCGGAACGAGCAGGGGCTTCCCAAGCTCCGCATCGACTACTATTTCGACTTCTCCCTCGCTGACGTTGCCCCAGCTCGCTTCGAGCTTGGGGTTCATGCTGATCACCGCGTATGCAACGTAAGCCCCCCAGAGGCTCATGAGCAGACTCACCGCAATAAAGACTGCCACCGCTTTTTTCACCACCGCCACCTTGTTGCTCAAATTTACCTAATCCTTATAAGCGATTTCCTCCGCTATAATGAGGGTGGTTGAATGGACTGGCTCTCATCGGTATTCTGGGCCTTCTGGTACATACTCCCCGCTTACTTTGCGAACGCTTCACCCGTTATCGTTGGTGGGGGAAGGCCTATAGACGGCGGCAGGACTTGGAAGGACGGAAGAAGGCTTTTGGGGGACGGCAAGACGTGGAGGGGCTTTTTGGGCGGAGTCCTCATCGGCACCTCTGTGGGTCTAATCCAGTATTTCATAACCCCCCAATTTTACGGAAGCCTTGAGAATGCCCTAAAGCTGGCCTTTCTACTGTCTTTTGGTGCGCTCATCGGAGATCTCGTCGGGAGTTTCATAAAAAGGCGGGCCAACCTTCCGAGGGGCTATCCGGCTATAGGTCTCGACCAGCTCGGCTTTCTCATAAGCGCCCTCGCCTTTGCCTATCCTGTGAAAACGCTCTCCAGCGCCCAGATAATCTTCCTGCTAATCGTTTCCCCTTTCGTGCACTGGGGGGCCAACTATTTTGCCTACAGGATGGGCTGGAAGAGCGTGCCGTGGTAACTGGCACGTTCTAAATGTTTCTATCCGTTTTTTGATGACTCCGGTTGATAGTATGCAAAATTTAAAGATAAAATTTTTTATTGCATTACAATAAAACATCGCTTTGGTGATACCATGAGAAAAGTACTAAGCTTACTGGTGGCTATGTTGATAGTAGGTTTCAGCGTGAGTTCAGCGACTTTCTCGGGTTATGTGGTAGCTGCAACTTCAGGAACTAAAAGCTCGGTCTACGATGCCTTTTGGGAGATACTAAACAGGGAGGCTGAACTGGTTCCCAAAGCTCAGAGAGGGAATTTGAGTGCCATCAATGAGCTCATCAAAAACTCTCGGGATGGCTCTGAGAACGCGGCTCAAATTTCAGCCCTTGTGTGGGAGGCACTCACGGAGCTTAAGGCCTCCGGAGTGAAACTCCACTATACGGAAAGTGAGCTCAGGGCAATGGCTCAGGAAATCAAAAGAAAGGGCCTTCCCCAGGAAACTGTTAATGCCCTTAAGGAGCAGGGATGGAGCGATGAGGAAATCCAGGCCCTTCAAGACTACATTGTTCAAAACGCCGACTACATTCATGGGGATTTTGACATGGAAAAATTCCTTTCCGACTTTTCAACTGCGTTCCTAAGGGTAGCATTCAGGTACAATGAGTATGAAACTAAGGGTTTGGAATGGAAGTACTGGCGCGGGGCGGATGGAAATCCAAGTCTTGCCGGTAATCGCGTAATTCTCCCTCAGCTATTAATGGGGTGGGTAAACTTTTACACTGCATACAGATCAGGGGGGGTTGATGATAAGCTTTATGCCATACAAAAGCTGAAGCAGGAAGAGCTTAACATAATCTCCGGTAAATTGGACTCAAACACATCAATGGTTCGTGTTTCTGGGGGGTACATTGTCATAACCAAATTTTTAGGCGGTCCTTCACCCTCTCCGCCAAGACCAGAACCAACTCCTATAAAGCCCATAAAGCCAATTATAAAACCAACGTCCTCCTCGGAATCGTTGAACTCATGCAAGATAGAGTACACATGGAACGCCCTTAAAGCATACAACCTTACACTTCAGGTTGAGTCAATACTTCTCGCCAAGAAAGCCGGAAACTCAAATCCCGAGCTGACCTATATGCTTAACGAGAAGGTTTCTCAACTCGCAGATGCTCTAAAGACCTACACACGTTCATCTGGATGCATGGGAGTCCTTCCAAGCCCAATAGGTCCAATATCTGTAGCTGGAGAGGGAGGTCCTCTTGTTGAAGAGGCCTTGGCTGCTGGAGAGGAAGGAAGGCTCGTGGTCACATCGATTTATGTAGTTCCAGTGACGACAACTGCGGATTATGCCACGTACAAAGTCGTGGTTGAGATTAAGGCTGAGAAAAATGCAGTTTCCAACATCGAGGTGGAGTTCAGTGGCACCGAACTCGAGGATTCGGAGAGCGTTGGATTTTTGTATAAAGATGAGATTACGACCGTGGAGAGCACTAATAGCGGGAGGGTATACGGAACTGGAAGCGTTTTGGTTAGTGGAACGGTCAAGATTACATACAAGCCCTCTTCGGGAGACACTCCCCTTTCAACGGATTCCGAATATTCCCTAACATCAACTAGGCTGATTGAGGTTTCTTATTCGGCGACAATAACTCTTGAAGACCCGATAGATCCAGGTAAAGTTCAAGCATCGCTTTTAATTCAGGATTCGGACAGGGATGGGAGTTTTGAAGAAGGAGAGGATTTAACGTTCAAAGCCGTTGTTACAAACTACAACAGTGAGCCGATTAGCGGCTCTTGCATGCTTGAAGTTGAAGTTCCACAGACGAGCACAAGCAGGGGCATATATAGACCATCTGGGGGTTTCGATGCTCCAGGAAACGGTGGGAGTGATACCGTAACGCTTGGCTCGGCCCACTATGCGTACTCCGGATCGTACAGCTATACCATGAAATGCAGCTTTGGCCAGCATTCGAAGATTCTAAGCGGGTATTTTGTGGTTTCCAAGGGTTCTACATCAAGCGGCTCACTGCAAATTGTGGGTGTTACCAGGAGCCCGGAGACGGTAAAGAGCGGCGAACAGCTCACGTTCAAGGTTAATGTTGAGAACTCATACACCCAGAGCAAAACTGTTAAGCTGAAGCTCCTCATTGATGGCAAGGTGGTTGATTCGGTGAGCGGTAGTGTTCCAGCAAGCTCCACCAAAAGCTTCACCCTTCAGTGGACTGCTGTTCAGGGTGAGCACTCATACGAGGTTAGGCTTTTCGAGGTCCTTGGTGGGCAGGAGTTGGAAGTGGATGGTTGGAGTGGAGAGGTGAGTGTTGCTTCTCAGTATCAGCAGTTTGCAGTCTCTTTGGAGGCATTCCCAACAGAACTTGAAGGCGGCGGAACAGTGTTCTTTACTGTTAGGATTTGGAATTTTGACTCTAGTGCCATCTCCGTTAGGGGTTTCGTGGAGGATGAGAGTGGGGCGATAATAAAGAGGATTGATGGTTTTGAGGGTGGAGTTCCAGCGAATGGCGGGAGGAACGTTAGTTTCAGTTACACTATCCATGGTGTTGGCAACCACGCGTTCAAACTCTTCCTCGACAATTATGATGGTGAACCGAACGGTGCAGGAGAAGAACATTGGGCAGAAGTGACGGTGAAAGTGAAACCTGTGAATGGGACTGAATTAAAGCAGGTGGGGTTTGAGTGCAGTGATTTGTATTTCACTAAGCTAGTCACGGGTGTAAATCTAGAGTCCATCAAGAACGTTCTCATAAACTATCAAGCGGAAGTTGAATGTGTTGCTATTATATACAACCCCACGGATGAAAAAATAAAAATTGATGGATTGGATATTGGAGACGCTACTGCCGCTCCAACTGCATTGAATGTTGGACTGAAAAAGTTTAAGGGTAAGATTTCATCTGATATAATAGTTCCTCAGAGTTATATTACCATTCAGTTTATGTCAATTGCAGAGGTTCCTCTCGCAGTATTGGAGGGGGGTCTCTGGGGAAGTACATACTACGTGGAGTTACCGTATAACCTTAATACTTCTCATGGAACATTTAAATTCAAAGGTTACGGTAGTGGCAGAATAACTCAGAATAACAAAGTTGTTACTGTGGATATTGCCGTTACGCTGATATTCCTCAAGGGGTCAAACAAAGTGATAGTATGGGCGAGAAATGCGATTGAATACTCGCGGAGGGTATTTGGTTATCTCGACTATTTCACGGGGGAGTAAAAGATGGAGCTAGTGTATATAGTCTCCCTCCTTCCCTTTTTGGGTCTTATTGCGTATCCTAACTGGAAGAGGGTACTTCAGCTTTCTTTTGCTTTTTCACTGCTGTCTCTGGAATTGCTGACACTTAGCAAGGCCTTTGAGAATCCTGTCCTTGGCTTGGGATTTGGAATTTTTTCGTTTGGGATACCATATTCTCTAATTACAAATCAGACCAAAAAGGACAAGGAGTTTTCAAGTGGAGGCAGTATTGTGCTCATTATATGGGTTGCTGTGGTGATTTATTTGGTAGTCAAAAAAGGTATCGAGAACTTTTCAATCCTTCTTAAAATAGTCTCAATAAGCCTGCTAAATGGGATTGGAATAATCTCATTGGGCCAAAAGCTCGGAAAAACTTATGTGGCGCTAACATTGTTGGCACTTTGGGCATTAATCTGGATAATCAAAGACTACGCTATTATACTTTTAGGTGGAATAGCTGTGGTGTTATACGTTGCCCAGTTATATAAGGAGGGGTTGACATGAAATGTCACTGCCAGAGTAATCCGCATAGGAAAATGATAACAATGGCGTCTTGCAGGTGATATCATGAATGAATTTCGAGTTCATGACCTTTGACTTTTATCTTCACCTTTCTGATTTCTATGGTGGAACTGCTTGTGGATAGTCTGTTGGTTGATTCGAAGCCAGTTAATGTCAGCACTTCCGGTGCTTCGGTGGCTCTGCACTGGGTTGCTGTTCAGGGTGAGCACTCATACGAGGTTAGGCTTTTCGAGGTCCTTGGTGGGCAAGAGTTGGAAGTGGATGAGTGGAGCGGGGAGGTGAGTGTTGCGCGCGTGTTGAATGGTCTCTCTGCCTGGCTGGAGGTTGTTCCAAACCCGGTTGAAGCGGGTAATAATGTGACTGTTTACATCACTGTGAAGAACTCGGAGAACTACAAGCAAACATTGCCCATCGAGTTAGTTGACGATACTGGGAACGTTTGGTGGCCTAAGGAAGGTTATCATGGAGTGGGCTATTCAATCTCGGATGGCTATTTGACAATCTATGCTAACAAGACTGCAAGAATAATCGCAACCATAGGACCCATAACTCAGAACACGACTCTAAAACTGAAAATTGGAGAGTACTCGATGGCAAGCGAGTACATTGAAGTAACTCAAACAAAAGTGCAAAAGGCAGTCATGGACTGTAGTGATTTACAGTTATTGGCAAAGGAAGGAAATTTGGTTTTAGACATGGAGTGCGTTGTGTACTTTACAAATCCCACTGATGTGCAGTGGGAGATAACCAGCATTAATGCCAACGCACATATCCTTAAGACAAGATATACAAAGGATTTAACTCCCGAATTTACTCCACCAACGATACTCACAAAAACAGTTCCAGCGGGGGGTGTTGGAGAGTTTGAACTAAAATTCCACGATGTTCTGCCTGAGAAGGGAATTATTGAGAGTGGGATCGAGATAAAGAAACTATCAGGCGTCACAGTTCCAGTTCAAGTGAATTTCACGGTACTTGTTAATGGGCAGCCCTATGTAATTGATTCAAAAGGAAAGATATGGGGTTTAAGTTATGAAGCCACTAAATATGTGACAATAAGGGTAGATTCAGACAAAGTGATAGAACATCTTGTAATTTCAATGGCCGTTGGATTTGGTGCTGGAGTTGCAACTGCATACATACTTAAATGCACCAAGATTGGGGCCACCATAGGTTCGGCTGTACCCGGAGGGGGAACGTTGATCGGAGCTGCAGTTGGGTTTATAACTTACAAGGTACTAGGGTTACCTTAGGGGGGCTTGATATGGGATTCAAGAGAAGTTTCCTCATGGGGTTCTTTCTTATTACACTCTCCATTATTTTGATTGGAGAAGTTCGGGGAATTGAAAGTGGTTTATACGTACTCGCAATAAATCTAATGTTTGTCCCGTTATGGGGGACGATTGTTCTCTGGTCAAGGCCGTCAGGGGGAGACAAAAGAATATGGCACATCATTCAAACTTCTTTCGCCTTGTTCTTGGGCATCTTGGGAATAATTGCGGTAGTATCCCACGATTTAGGTAGAATTATGGGGATAGTGGCTGTTTTTACAATTTTGGTTTTATTGTTCATATTTCCGTTGTATTTAGCCAAACGTAGTAGGGACCAACTTACTTATCCATCGGGGGAAGTCAAGTATTTCTGGGCATATCAGTGGATTGTTATGGTAGTTCTTGCCATTAAATCTAACGAGCCGATAAAAGTGTTCCTGTTATTATTATTTGGGCTGATTGGGGGATACTTAATAATCAAAGGGCTTATCCAGCTCAAAAAAGAGTGGTAACAAAAACAGGTGCAAAGGAGGGGGTCTAATGTGTGTTGGTAACAACGTTACAATTCCAGTTAAGATTTGAGAACTATTCCCTTAGGGGGGTGCATAAATGGAGAGCAGTATCCTAAAACTTTCTACAGGCCTTTTATTTTTTGTTCTATCTTCCGCCCTTATAGGCTGGGCAGAAGGATCTCTCTTGGGGATGGTAGTACTAGCAGCCAATTTAATCTTCATCCAAATCTTGGCTTTTCTGGTTATACTATTCAGAGGATCAGATACAAAAACACATAAAGTCAAGGGCGTTTTATATCTAACCTTCACCCTATTCTTGGCACTACTGCTGGCAATCGCATACATTTATGAGGAGCATAAAATTGTTCTTAAACTAGTGGTGGTGTTTTTGATCTGGTTCGGGTACTTAGGCCTCTTGCACTTATCAACAGTAGGCCCACTACGCAAGTTCAAACGCTTTTGGCCCTTTCAGCTAGTTAACGCCCTGATCCTTGCATTTAAACCTGAACAGACCCTGGAGACCTTGATCTATCCGTTTCCAGCCATAATAGGGTATCTAATCGTCGAAGCACTGATGGGGGCGGGGCCATGAGATACTGGGGTATTCTCACTTATGTTCTCTCGCTTCTCTTCGTATATATTGCCACAGACTTGAGGGTAACGTTAACCCTTGCCAGTGTAACCCTCTCGGTTATATACGTCTGGACAACAATCCTATGGATGATACGAGGAAAAAAGAAAATTTCAGAGAGACCGTCAAATGTCTTTCTTGTGACAAATATCACTATAATTCTTACAGGTGCCCTTATTGTTGGCGTTACTCTCGCGGCTTTGTTATTGGCAATTCTTCTCGCCCTCTCTGGATTTATACTGCTGGCTCAGTACGGCCTTAGAAAAGAACCTCCAGCAAAGAACGCCGAAGTGAGGCTTAGATGGTTTGGGGTACTGCTCTTGGGGTTCTTCTCGTTGAATCCCCTTATTGAAGGCGTTTCAACATCTAATTGGAGTGAAGCCATTGCCGCGATAATGCTCGTGTTTGCTGGATATATAATGTTTGAAGATTTGAGAAAAGATTGAGGGAGGGTGTGAGTATAATGAATCCCGTTCCGCCAGCTCCAGCAAGCTCCGCTAAAAGCTTCACCCTTCAATGGACTGCTGAGGCTGGGGAGCATTCGTACGGGGTGAAGTTTTTCGAGGTCGTTGGTGAGCAGGAGTTGCAGGTTGACAGTGAGAGTGGAAGCATTAGCATCTCAGAAAAAAATGAAATTAAGGGCGTCGAAATATTAAACGTGGACTGTCCTCCGCGGGCTGGCCTTGGTGAGACTATCGAATGCAAAATCTACTTAAAGAATACTTTAAACGAGAGGGTTGGCATAAACACTAAAGAAGTCATTTTAACTGGCCATCCTTACAATGAGTATCTTCACGAGACTAGAACAGTGAGCATTGAGTACCCTATTCAGAATTCCATCAATATAGACCCTAATCATACTGAGGTTCTGCTAGTGGCTCCCATTGAAATCCCAGAGGACAAAAAACTACTGGACTACAGATACATACATGACCCTGCGATAGGGTCATATTCGTTTGACTGGACGGATACGGTCTACACTCTCACTATACAAATAGACATGCCGTACCCGCAGGAGGATGCGACCATCACTAAGACCATAACACTCTACTACTTCGGAAGCCCTCTCATGAAAAAGGAGAGTGAGAAAATTGGAAAAGAGCTACTAATTGGTGGGGGTGTTGGGCTTACAACAGCATTAATAGCAGCATCTCTTGGATTGGGTCCAGTTGGAGCGGCTATAGTGGGTGTAATTGTCACATTCATTGTAGTGGACTTATCGATACGGGGGTGATGGGAATGACTCTGGACGATGCTTTGTCTGTACTCAATATTGTATTATACCCTGCAACGATGGTGATAGTCTCAATAGCCTTACTCGTTCATTTAAGGCGAGGAAACTATCATCTGGTACAAAGGACGGTACTTGGACTGCCAATGTTCCTGGCGTATTGGGCATGGTTCCGAACATGGGCACCTTGGGCACTGCACTCCTCAATTTACATCATTGTTTTCCTTCTAGTCACATTATCGAGCTTGATATACATATTAGTGTTAACAAAACTGTACCCCAAACCAGAACATTCCCGAAAAGATTCATAATAGTGAACTCCCACTTTTTGTTTTTCTTTTTAATCAGTAACTAATTTCCTATATTCCTCATAGACGGTTAGGAGGCTGGTTCGGTGAGGGGTAGTGTTCCCGCAAGCTCCACTAAAAGTTTCACCCTTCAGTGGACTGCTGTTCAGGGTGAGCATTCGTACGGGGTTAGGCTTTACGAGGTCGTTGGTGGGCAGGAGTTGGAAGTGGATGGTTGGAGCGGAGGGGTGAGTGTTGCTGCAAATCCAAGCAGTGGGATGAAAATGAGGCTGGAGTGTCCTTCACGGGTTGGTCTGGGTGAGGGCTTCGCATGCATCGTTCATGTCGTGAACAATAATCCCACTGCCGTAAAAGTGCAATTGAACAACATTACTCTCTGTGGTGAAGTGACGTATGAGGAGGCGGATATCAATTACAAACGTTTTGAAAACTTGGAGGGAATCTTCTATCTAAGCACATTTAAAGAAGTGCCCCCACACTCGTCCCGGGAAATTCCGATAAACCTCGGCAAGGTGGATGATGGGTTTGCTTCCCATTTTGGCCTCTCCGACAATCATGACTTATTGTCCTCGACAGTCCGGGGCAATATCAATACGTACACAATATATCAGATTGCTTATTGGGATACAGAATACAGCATCATTCTCAGGTTTGATGTTTTTGATGAGAACGACGGCGTTATCTTTAACAATAAAGCTCTAAAAGCGTCTACAACGTTATTCTACACTGGAAGTGCTCAGGAGAAATACGACCATGACATGAGAGTTCAAAGGCTGAAAAACTTTGGCAAAAACGTAATAAAAATCATAGTGACAATAATATTGATATCTAAGTCAGGAGACAAGCTGTGGGAATTCGTAAAGAGCTTCTGGGGGTGATGCCTAATGGGTAGCTTCACATTTAAAGTGCTCCTCTTGCTCCCCCTTTTGTTATTATCATGGGAGAGTTTCGTTAATATCTACTATTGGTACTTTGATTTTTCTTTTGTTCTTCAGATTTCTCTGCTTTTGCTTTGGAGTTTTACTGTGTGGTGGGTGTTTAAAACCAGACAGATGCCTGCCCCAGTGGTGGCTTCAGCGTTTATCATCATGTATTTGGGCCTTGTTGTCGACAGCATGAATCCCGGTCTCAGGACTTATTTGGACAATATCATCTGGGCTGGGGTTTATGCTTACCTTCTCAGGAGTTATTATATGAAGTGGGCAAGGGGCGGTGTCTCTGGGGGAGATGAGAGGGGTGAGGATATTGTGGATGTATCATCGGATATCCCCTGCTGACAGTCCGAATAAGAGTGTTGCCCTCAGTTCTCTCAACTCGGTTTTTGAGGGAGATGTGATGGTATACTCAACCTCACAGGTTCGGAATTTTGATGGTTTTGAGGGTAGAGTTCCAGCGAATGGCGGGAGGAACGTTAGTTTCAGTTACACTATCCAGGGTGTTGGCAACCACACGTTCAAACTCTTCCTCGACAATTATGATGGTGAACCGAACGGTGCAGGAGAAGAACACTGGGCGGAAGTGACTGTGGAAGTTGTTGGAAAGATTGTTTCTCCGAATTTAGACTGCACAAAAGAGGTGTATCCCGGGGAGCCCATTACGTGTGTTGCTTCGTGGAATCCTCAAATTTCTGTTAATTCCCTTGAACTTCGTCAGATATGGTTCGGTGGAAAGAAGGTTTGGGAAGAAGGAACATCCAGCGTGAAAAGTGTTATCATGGATAGCAAAAGTTATACTTTAACTCCCTCAGACACAATCCAAGTGAGGATTATACTTTATGACGATTTCGCCAACTGGTACTTTGGAAAGGATCCGTTGGATCCATTAGATGCCTCATATAAGGAGCAACTTGGGGGTTACATATATAAAATTAAGTTCGTCTTTGAAGATGACGTGATAAGTGAGGATCTTGTGGTTAAAGATAAAGGAGTCGTGGAAGAGGCTAAAGCTTTCGTTAGTTATATTAAAAACGACATTGAGGCAGAGAAATATGTGGCAGCAGGGTTACTCATGTTAAAGGCTGGGAGTAAAGTAGCAAAATTTGGGGGCATAGCGTTTACTGTCTTATTGATAGGAGTGGACATCTACGACTGGCTTTTTGCTCCAGATCCAGACTCAGGATTTGACAATAATGATGTCGTAGGAGGGTAGTGCCATGCAGGTTAGAGAAGTACTTCGAATTGCCATGACTCTGGCTGGTCTTGTTTCTCTTATTTTAGTGTTCATTACGGGGGATAATTATTCTTCGAATGCATACCCTATAGTTCATCTTAACTTGTATTATTCTGTAGTATTCACTCTTATGAGCGCGTGGTTTAATAAAGAGATTGAAAAAGAGAAGTTCAAGTTCGAGGCAAAACTATTCTTCCCAATATGGCTCGCAATAGCCGCGTTGATCTTAGTTTTGGGAAAGTCTTTTGCACTTTTGTGGTTTTTGTGGATGTTTTTGCCTTTGTTTTACATGGATAGGGTGTTGAGGTTTATTAGTGATTTAGCTTATGATTTTAAGCTGAAGGAGGATCTTAAGAGACCCGTGCTCTTAATGATTATCCTCCCCCTCACTCTCGTCCTCTACTATCGCACAATTTATGGGCTTCAAGCTCTAGCACTACTAGGACTACACATACTAGACTTCACCCTAGAATTCAAAAACCAAGGTGAGGAAAATGAATGATGTTGAATTATACTTAACAACTAGATTGCAAGAGGCGAGTATGAGTAAACGTTTTGCAGAGTTTGTCGTCCCTTTTGTCTTTATCTTTCTATTGGCTGTTTACGTAATTGGATCTATTCCGTGGAGTATCTTAATTGCAATCTTGCCCACTTGGCCGCTGTTCGTACTCTGGGTACTTTGCGATATGAAACATTATGAGCGATGTAAGAAAGTTCCACGAGAACCCTACATCATTGGTGATTCAAAGGAAATTGAGTATCTTACAGAAGAAGAGCTGGAACAACGTCTTAAGCATGGAAAAACTGGAGAGTCATGAATTGAAGATCAGGAGGATGACCCATTGAGCGGGAGCGTTAGTGCTGGCTCCACTAAAAGCTTCACCCTTCAATGGTTGGCGAGTGAGGGTGAGCACTCGTACGAGGTTAGGTTTTACGTGGTTGTAATTTAAGCGTGAAAGAGGAGCATGAAAACAACAGAGGGGTGATACTCAGATGAAAGTCAAATATTGGATTCTCATTTTTGTTTTCTATATTCTCGCCCTGATCGTTCAGGAGGCAGTTAGTACATGGGATCTCGTGGGCTTTGGGGTTCTTGTAATCGCGTTCATGGCGGATCAGAAAAAGAACAGGACTAAGAAAGAGCCCTACATCATAGGAGAGCACGGTAGAGTCGAATACATGACTCCGGAAGAACTTGTGAAAAGGGTGGGAAGTGAATCAAAGATGCTGGGGGAGGCTTAAAAATCCCAAGTATTGGGGGCCAACTGGGTTTGGACAGACTTGGAAAAACAAAAGTAGTGGATAGGGGAAGTTAGTAGCAATATCTTTGGCAACAATGCCTTGAAGCTCTCAGAAGTTGGGCGTGATTTCTCGTGGGTTGATTACATCGAGCAATATTTTTTAACTCTCGCGTATTAGTTTCCTTTGGGGGAATTCAATGAAAATAAGGGTCAGATACTTCGCCCGTTACCGCTCTCTAGTGGGCAAGAGTGAGGAAGAGCTTGAAGTGCCCGATGGGATAACTGTGGGGGAGCTGATTGAATTCCTGAAGGAGAGGCATCCTGAACTGAAGAATGAGGTCTTTGCTGAGGAGGATGATTTGGCTGATGTAAACGTCTCAAGAAACGGTCGCTACGTTAAGTTTGATGAGGCTCTTCAGGATGGGGATGTGGTGGCGATATTCCCGCCTGTGAGTGGTGGTTGATATGTTGAGTGAAAGGGAAATTGAAAGGTATGACCGGCAGATAATGATCTTCGGGAAGGAGGGTCAGGAGAAGCTCAAGGGTGCAAAGGTTGCCGTGGTGGGTGTTGGTGGGTTGGGTAGCCCCGTTGCTTACTACCTTGCAGCCGCTGGTGTGGGAACTCTCCTGCTTGTTGACGAGCAGAGGCCCGAGCTGAGCAACCTCAACAGACAGATACTCCACTGGGAGGAAGACGTGGGGGAGAGACCAAAGCCAGAGTCCGCCAGATGGAAGCTTGAGCGCTTCAACTCCGACATAAAAATAGAAACCTTCAGTGGCAGACTCACGGAGGAGAACGTTGAAGAAGTCCTTAAAGGCGTTGATGTCGTGGTCGATTGTCTCGACAACTTCGAGACCCGCTACCTGCTCGATGACTACGTGCACAGGAAGAAAATTCCCCTCGTTCACGGGGCGGTTGAGGGGATGCACGGGCAGATCACAACGATAGTACCGGGTCTCACCAAGAGCCTAAAGGAGCTCTTCCCGAAAGTTAAAGAAAAGGAGGAAAAATTCCCGATAATCGGGGCAACTGCCGGAGTTGTTGGCTCAATACAGGCCATGGAGGTTATTAAACTGCTCACTGGCATTGGGGAGCCTTTGATTAACAAGCTCCTCCTGATAGACCTCGCTCTGAACATCTTTGACGTCGTGGAGCTCAAGTAGGTGGGCTGACTTCAACCTTTTTGTTGAAGGAAGTGATTTTTATCGTGCTCCTCCCTTCCACTTCCTGGATTATTTCTCCGCTTCCGAGAACGGGGTCTTCTATGGGGGTCCGAGTCACGAGGATGTACTCTATCTCCACCTCCGACAAACTTCCGTCTCTGAAAAAGAATGTTATCCTTCCTTTCTTGACTTCGATTCCCGTGCCATTGTCGATGGCAATGTAGGGGGTTGCGAGGCCCTTAACATCCTCCCGATCGAGTATGTAGGTTATTTTTAGCTCCTCCCCGCTCTCGCTCTCCAGGGGCACCTGCTGTAGGTATTTTCTGGCAAGGGAAACGGCGTTGTACTCCCATACCGGATTTTCCTCGTTTGAAACGTTGAGGATGCCAAGATTGGTTTTTATGTAAGTTTTCCCTCCCTTAACGACCTGAGTAAGGCTTACTGAGACGTTGTCTGGAAGGCTTACGGTTGTCGTGTTTATCCACGCCTCTTTCGATTCAAAGTCCAGATACCCCTTCTCAAGAACGATGAGTTTTATTGAGGAGTTTTGACTTATCCCGGAAGTTTGGAGGCTTATGTTCATGCTTAAGGCAGTTTTGAGCTCATATGTGAACTGTTTTACTGATTCCAGCGAGGATTTTGCCCCTTCAATATCGTTAATCGGCCTTTCAGTGCTCGACGTACTGGTATGGGACGCCCCTGTGGTGCTTGTAGTGCTTGGAGAAGGCGGCGTTTGAGTCTCTTCGTGACTATTTCCGATGCATCCGCTTAAGCTTGCAGTCAGGAGGATGATCACGAGGATTATGCCCAGCCTTTTCATCCTACCACCATCCTCTGATAGTCCGAGACCTTTTGAAGTTTTGGGCGGCAGGTTTTAATAGGTCTGAATCTCAGGGCTTTTTGGTGAGGGTTATGAAGGTCATGGTGACCCAGGAGTCGTTTGACGTTAATAGGGCAATTGAGCTCATTAGTAATCCCGAGTCTGGAGCTTACGTTGTCTTTCTGGGTAAGGTCAGGGCGCACAACCGGGGCAGGAAAGTTGAAAGGCTCATCTACGAGGTCTATGGGGAGATGGCTGTTTCTGAGATGGCAAAAATCAGGGAAGAGGCTCTGAGGAAGTTCCCCATATTTGACGCCGTAATATGGCACCGATATGGAGATTTACCGGTTGGAGAGGACACTATTTTGGTCGTAGTAAGTTCTGCCCACAGAAAGGAGGCTTTTGAGGCCTGTTCGTGGATAGTTGATGAGGTAAAAAGGCGCGTCCCCGTTTGGAAGAAAGAGGTGACGGAGGAAGGGGAGTTCTGGATCGAGGGGGATAGGGTTGTCAGGGGTTAAGGGGTTCTTCATTTTTTGCTAACTATTTTTGATAGTATGCAAAATATGAATAGAAAAAGTATTTATAGGTTCCCTTCCATCCCCTCCTGGGGGAGGCAGCATGGAAGAGGCAGTTGAAAGTGCCGTAATTAGTTTGAGAGGCAACTCTAAGCTGAGGGTTGTATCGGTGGCAAAACCTCCGTGGACAGTCAAACCCAAAAAAGGGAAGCTTGAGAGGCTTATAGTGCAGCTGGGTGAGGGAAAGGGGAGATTTTCGGAAACCGAGGGTATACCTCGTTCTATAGGATGCATCGGCAACAACAGATTCATCCTGCGCCGTGAGCCAATGAGCGTTGAGGAAATCCAGGAGATTTTAAGGGAGTTCGCTAAAATGGGGGGAAAGGAGCTCTGGCTCACCAATTACGACACTCTTGAACAGCTCCTCATGGTGTCTTCCTACGCCGTGGAGCTGGGAATTCCCGAAGTTTACGCAGTGGCACTTCTCGAGGATGTGAAAAAGGCTTCTCCCGTAGAAGGTGTTAAGTTCGTGGCCGAGGTGGATTACTATCGGGACAACATCAAGGAGCTTGAGGTTTTTGACTGGCTTCACGGCGCGTTGGTGACGGTTAGGGGGAAGGACCTTGACGAACTTTTGGGCATGAATATAGGTTTTGAGGGAGAAGTATACGTGGACGTGCTCTTCCCCGGCTCCTACAGAAAGCTCGACTTCAATGTCGTTGAGCTCAGGAGGGTCTTCAGCCCAAACCTGGAAAAATACAGCCCGTGCCTCGCCGACACTCTGGCGGTAACTGCCGATGGTTACGTACTCCCCTGTCCCCTCCTGCGGGGGTTCGTGCTTGGGGATTTAAAAACCGGAAAGCTGAGGGACATTCTCAGGAGAAAGGCGGTCAACGATTTCTGGACGCTGACAAAGGACAGAATAGGAACCTGCTCTAAATGCCCCTTCAAATACATATGCCACGACTGCAGGGCACTCGAGTTCCAGGCCACGGGAGACCTGGGGGGAGTTGAGTACTGCCCAATAGTTTTTTAGCCCATGAAATCCAGAAGGGACCTGTAGCCACTCCCGTCCTTTTTTACTATCATCCTGAACCTTCTTTTCATTCTCTCGTCGTTCATCTTCTTGAAGGTTTCATCGAAGTATTCAATCAGGAGCTTATCCACGTATCGGCTGAATTCCATCACTTTCAGCCCCAAATCTTCACTTGATGAGAAGTACCACTCGATCATGTAGCCATGGCCGGGCAGCACTGCTATCAACATCTCGTAATCTTGGAACTTTTGGATAACTTCCTCTTTCAGCTCGCGGGTTATCCCGATTACTCCCCTGTCGTGGGTTGTCATATCCACTACGGCCTCGAACGCGAGGATTACGCCTTCTTTTTTTAGCCTCTCTATCATGTACCTGACGGTGGGTCCCGTCTTTCCGAGTTTGTTTGCTATCTCGGATATGGGAGTTCGGGCGTCCTCCTTTAGAATATCCATCAGGATGGCGTAGTCGTAGCTGAATTTCCAGCCTCCATCCTCAGAGTCGTCTATGGAGTAAGAATACGGTTGCATTTCATACCACTCGTAATCGTCAGAGTACCTTGAAAGGAACTCATCGATAAGGTTGACTTGATCCTTGGGAACTGCCATGAAAGCTGTGAGACCGTTTTTGAACCCAAATGCAGGATTGAGGTATGATACGTAGGGGTTTGAAGACATTTTTTTAGCCACTTCAAGAATCGAATCGGAGGGGACGCTTAGAAATGTTACATAGCTCTTTAGCCCGAGTTTCCTTGGGTTGTAGATTGCGCTTACTGTGACGTGTTTCCCGTAGTACTTGTCGTAAAGCCGTTTGAGCTTGTAATAATCCACCCTCTCCTCCTTTGAGATTTTTCTGAGGCTGTCGAGGGGATGCTTTTGCAGGATATTCGTAAGAAATTCCAGCTCTTCCATTGAAAACCTGCTCATCACTCACCAGCCCGCGAAAAGATTATATTTAGACCGATTATAAACCTTACCGGTGGTGGGTGATGGTTAAGATAGAGGTAGTTGAGATCGAAAAACCGGAGGGCGTTGAAGTCATAATCGGTCAGGGCAACTTCTCGATATTCACGGTAGACGACCTTGCCAGAGCCCTCTTAACGGCCGTGCCGGGAATAAAATTTGGCATTGCCATGAATGAGGCGAAACCACAGCTCACACGTTACACTGGAAACGACAAAGAGCTTGAAGAGCTTGCCGCGAAGAACGCCGTCAAAATAGGGGCCGGCCATGTTTTTGTAATCCTCATGAAGAACGCCTTCCCAATAAACGTCTTGAACACGGTAAAGAACCATCCAGCAGTTGCCATGGTCTACGGTGCCAGCGAGAACCCCTTCCAGGTCATAGTGGCAGAGACGGACCTCGGGAGGAGCGTTCTGGGGGTTGTTGACGGCAAGGCCGCGAACAAGATTGAGACAGAGGAGCAGAGGAAAGAGCGCAGGGAGCTCGTTGAAAGGATAGGCTACAGGATAGAGTGACAAACTTTTTAGACACTCATTACATTTTTCTAAGGTGGTCTCATGGAGCTTGCCTTTGTAACTTCTAACCCTGGAAAAGTCGAGGAGGCGAGGAGGTACTTTGAGGGCTTTGGGGTTAGGGTCTACCAGCTTAAGATGAGTTATCCCGAGATTCAGGCCGATACCCTTGAAGAAGTTGCAAAATACGCTGTTGAATGGCTCTCTGAGAGAGTTGAGGGTCCCTTCTTCCTTGATGACTCTGGCCTTTTCGTGGAAGCCTTAGGCGGCTTTCCAGGGGTCTATTCGGCCTACGTGTACAGGACTATTGGTTACTGGGGCATTCTGAAGCTCCTGGCGGGGGAGTCCAACAGGAGGGCCTTCTTCAAGAGTGTGGTTGCTTACTGGGACGGAAAGCTTCACCTGTTCACCGGTGAGGTTCACGGGAGAATAACGAATGAGCCGAGGGGAACGGGTGGCTTTGGCTTTGACCCGATATTCGTACCCGATGGTTTCGATAAGACCTTTGCCGAAATGACAACAGAGGAAAAGAACGAAATATCTCATAGGGGAAACGCACTTAGAGCGTTTTCAAATTGGTTGAAAGAAAACCTTAAATACTGAAATAGTTTCAAACGATATGGTTTATCTTGAATTAATGACAAAGGGGATCACCATGCCGGGATTGGATGCGATAGATGCGGCGCTGTTGAAGGAACTTAAGGAGAACGCGAGGGAGAACATAGCATCCCTCAGCAAGAAGCTGGGCATACCCCGTACCACTGTTCACTACAGGATAAAGAAGCTTGTTGAAGAGGGTATTATAGAGAAATTCACGGTAAAACCGAACTACAAGAAGCTTGATCTTGGGACAACGGCATTCATACTCGCCCGCTACGAGCCAGATTCTGGGATGAGCCAGAAAGAGGTGGCTAGAAGGGTTGCCTCACTTGATGGAGTTTATGAAGTCCATATAATCTCCGGTGAGTGGGACATCCTGATAAAAGTGCGCGCCCCCAATGCGGAAGAGGTCGGCAGGATAGTCGTTGATAAACTCAGGGAGATAAAGGGCATCGGACAGACGGTTACCATGGTATCCTTCGTGACCGTTAAAGAGGAGCTTTAATGGGCGGGGCGATGATCGGCGTTCTCCTTCCTGATTTGTGATGATGCGAGGTTAGGTGAGCCCTACATAACGCAGCACTCGTAGATTATTTCAACGTCCCTTACTCTTTTTGCCCATTCGATGATTTTCCTTGGGGGGTTTGTAAGCCTATCAACGCCTGCCAAAACCGCACCCCTGTCGAACTCCAGCCTCCACTTCCCAAGGGGTCTCATACAGCCTACGCTCAGCTCGCCGTCAAACTTCTCGCGCGCATACTTAACTACTTCAAGGCTCTCTTCAACGCTCGGCTTTGGTACGTTCTCCATCTCAGTCCCCTTCGTCGGGATCAGGACGTCGAGAACGATTACGTCTATAGGGTATTCCACCAGCAGGTCTATGGCTTTATACTCCCACCAGATCTTTCCGAAATCGAGGCCGATTGTTATGTGGGGAGCAACCCTCAAGCCGGTTTCGGTGAGTAGGTCCAGGACTCTCAGATAGTCCTCCAGGGTCTTGTCTATCTTGTAAACGCGCCTTATAACGTCATCATCGCCCACGAAGTCAAGGGAGACCGCGTCAACGTACTTCACCCACTCCAGGTCGCTCTCATCAATAAAACCCACGTGGGCGTTGAGCTTGAGGTTAGTCCTCCTCTTAATCTCCCTTATCTCGTCGGCGTAGAAGTCGAGCGGAACCTTTAGACGGCCATCCATGCCGCCGCTGAGGAGGCAACCGCTGTAACCCTCTTCGGCGAGCTTGAGACAGTAGTTCAAAAGCTCCCCGCGCTCCGGCTTCCTCATTCCCTGGAGGTAGTGCCTCCCGCAGTGGGCACAGTTCAGAGCACAGGCGTTGCCCGTGAGCGAGATTGAAGGGAACTTGATACCGGGGATGTAGATTTTGAGCTTTTTTCTTGTCTCTACCATTTAGCTCACCTCAGAAGGGTTTGCAGGGGGCGGAGCCCCCTCCGGCGTTCAAAAAAGAAGGAAGGGTCTGGGAAACGCAGTTTCCCGGTTTATGTGGGGCGAAGCCCCCTAACAACCTTTGCTGAAGCAAAGGTTGATCAAAAGTGTTTAGATGTGCAAAATCGTGGACATGAGTTTCTACGTGCTTTTCAAATTTGGATTTTATAGGATGGGCTTTGGTGAGAATTTTACCAGTTCCCTTTGAGTTTTTTCTCGTTTGCGCCCATTGGGCGCTATTAAAAGTAAACTCCCCCTGGAAAAGCAACTTGGACTCTAAAGCCCATTTGGAACGGGAATTCCTAATAAGCACGTAGGAACTTTGATGAAACTTTTCGCTAGAAAAGTTTCCTTGGGGGGAGGGGGTTAGCAAGGACGTGGGGGGTGAAACCCCCCGGTCCTGCGAGGGGAATTTGGTGCCCGGAATGTAAATCTTGAGCCTTTTTCGTTCCATTCTCACCCTCCACAGAAAAGCAGTGTCCGGAAGATATAACCCTTTTGGAACAAAAATGGGAAAAGGCCTCCACCCTGAAGAACAATGATTTTGGGAGGTTGCAACGTGTGCTAGAGTTAATCTTAAGAGCAAAAAGACGAAGTAGAAAACGGTGGGAAGAGTGGCCGTAAAAAGTTCTGATGTGAAAGTGTTTGAATCCATCGTGGATGGCGTTGCAAGGGCCATTGGAGAGAAACCTGAAGATGTCATTTGGTTCTTCCAGGTTAGGGAAGTTATGGCAAGCATGGATAATCCCATGAGTGATGATGAGGCCTGGAAGGTCATCATAGAGGACAAAAAGTCCGTTAAACTAAGTACCCCCCGGCTAATGGAAATTGCTCGTGCAGAGCTTAAGAAGTTCAGGAGGATCGAGGGGAAGCTCAAAAAGCTTGGAGTGATTTGAATGGGTAAAATAAAGGTGGTACTGGACACTTCTATTCTAATAAGCGCTCTGAAATCCAGGAACTCTAAGAGGAGTCCTGCGGTTAAGATTCTCGGTCTTCTCAGAGAAGACAAGCTTGTGAATTACGGTTCCAAGGAAACTCTCAAGGAGATGAAAGAGACCTTGGCGATCATCGGATTACTAACTGGGAAAACCCAGAAGGCGAGGGCTATTTACAACCTCGTTCTGAATCGCACTAAGGAGGTATCTCCGAGAGTGAAGTTTGGGGATGATGCGAACCTTGTTAAAGAGGTCGGTCATGAGGATGATGTTAAAATTCCTCGACGTGGTTTACTCTTCAAAGGCTCGATACTTGGTTAGTATGAACACAAAACACTTGATAAAGCTGAGGGATCCAAAGACCCTCAAGTTCAGCTTAAAGCGCCATTGGTTTTACATCCTCAAGGATTCAGAATTCTTGGAGCACTTAAGGGAAAAATACAAATGGAGAGTTTAAAACATAAAAAGTGGGGATACTCATAGGGATAGCAGGTTACTCCTTCTTTGCATCCTTCTGGTTCTTGAACAGCGGCCACCAGGCCTTCTCCCCGAAGAGGCTCATGAAGGCTGGCCCAATGAAGTACACTGCCATCGTTGCCGTCAGGAGGATTCCCGCTGAGAGGGCAAAGCCCATCTCCCTCGTTCCCCACGTCGAACTGAGCATCAGAGCTCCATATGTGCTTGCGAGGACTACTGCCAGCCCTATAACGAGCATGTCCATCGTTCCTGCCGCGACTATCAGCGCTTCCTCGGGCTTCCTGCGCTCGAACTCGTCCCTGGCCTTCACGAGGTAGAAGCTGTTGTAGTCGATGCCGACCCCCATGAGAACGACGAAGACCATCAGCGGCAGGAACCACATGACTTCCTGGTTGAAGACCTTGCCGAAGAGCCACGTTGAGACCCAGATGCTCGTCATGACGCCCATGAAGATGGTGATCATCGTCGAGACGACCGCTGGGAGTCCCTTGAGCGTCGGTATGAGGGACAGGAACATGAGGACCAGCGCCACTGGGATTATCCTGTGCCAGAAGATGTCGTTGATTCTGTCCGTGAGGTCCATTGAAAGAGCTGCCCCGCCGCCGATGAGGCCCTCCTTTATTTTGCCTTCCTTCTCAAGCTCTGCCATATAGCTTCTGAGACTCTTGACGAGCTCCTTGGCCCTCTCGTCGGTCGGAGCGTAGACTGGGTCGATCTGTATCATGACCATGTTGCCGCCCTTTGAGATGAACCTGTCTCCGCCGAAGGCCTTCATGGCTGAGAGAGTTAGATTGCTGATGGGGTCACCGTAGGGTCTGGTCGGCGAATAAACTACCTTGACACCATCCATTCCTGCCACTTGAGCGGTTATCTCGTCGATCAGCTTAAGGTCGTCGTCGGTAATCTTGTGTCCGAGGTCTATGATCACGTAGTTTGGAGAGGTTATTGAGGCACCGAGCTTCCCCTGGCTCAGCTCCATGAAGGTGAGGGTATCGCTCCCCTCCGGAAGGAAGAGGCTGATGTCGTGGGTTCCTTCAAACGTGAAGAACGTGTACGTTGCCGGAACCGCTATGAGCAGGCCGATAAGCAGGACTACCTTGGCGTGTTTAACGACCCACTCCGCTATCCTGCTCCTCTCGTGGACGTCCATTGTCTCAATGTGCTTTACCTGCCTCGGCCACCAGAACCAGCTCTTGTCGCCTATGAGTGCGGTTATTGCCGGGATGAACGTCAGGCTCGCGAGGAGGACTGCAACAACCGCCAGTGGGACTATGATGCCCATCTGCTGGAATATCGGGAACTCCCAGGCGAGGACGAATGAAGCGAAGGCTATGATGTCTGTGAAAGCACTCGCCAGGACGGCATCTTTTGCCCTCTTAAGGGCCTCCGCTACGGCTTTCTCGTGCTCGTAGCCTTCAGCTATGTATTCCTTGAAGCGGTGGATGTAGTAGGTTGAGTAGTCGATACCGAGACCGAGAGCCGTGGTTATAGTCAGCATCTGAGCCCAGCTTCCAACGTTGATTATTCCGCCCCTTGCGAGGAGGTAGGTTATTCCCAGGGCCGTGAGTGCCGATGTTGCTACTCCCGTGAACGGCATGAAGGTTGCCAGCAGGGCCCCGCCCATCAGGATGAATAGGACTACCAGCGCACCGACTACACTCGCCTGACTCGTCTTCTGGTTGTCCTCCTGGCCGTACTTCGTCATTTCGTGCATCTGGACGGGAATACCGCCGAGGGCGCCTTTGACCTCTGGGAAGTACTTTCCGAACTCCTCAAGCGCGATTTCCTTCACCTTCGTCGCGTTCTGGGCAAGGTACCTGAACTCGTCCCCACTCGGACCGGGCTTTCCGAAGGGGACGAAGGTTATCAGGAGCGTTGTATTGTCCTCGCTCTTGGGCATGTCCAGGTAGGTTCCTGCCTTTTCCCTAACAACTGGCCAGAGCTGCTCCGCGAGGGGTTTGACGTCCTCGCGGGTTATGGCCTCGGGGTTGTCCTTGAACTTGAAGGCTATTTCCACGAGAAGATCCTGATCGAAGTTAAGCTCCACTCCGTAGGGGTTGTTCTTGGCGTATTCGGACACCATGGACTTGACGGCATACTTCACGAGTTTTTCGAGCGCTTCCTCGCTCATCGGGTAGTTCTGGATGGCCTGCTCGATTAGGTTGTTCATAACTCCCGCGAACTCTTCAGGAATTTCCTGGCCGGCCATCTGCTCCTGCATTCCCTTCATGAACACCCCCTTGGCGAGCTCCTTTGGGTCTGCACCGTTGTAAAGTGCCCTCACGAGTTCTTCGGTGTCTTCAGTCTTCTGCGGGGACAGGGCAAGAACCACACTGACAGTTGCATCTTCGAGTTTTTCGCCACTTATTATTCCATAGGGGTCTTTTACGACCTCGCTCACGATTACCTCTGCAAGGGCCTCCGGGTTTGGAGCAAGGCCCCTCATCTGCTCTGCTATTTGGGCCTTGAGCATGTTCCCTGCCATGGTATCGATTACATTCTCGTTTCCTCCGCTCTCGTAGAGCTGGAAGAGAACTTCTTTCGGAATCTCAAACGGGAGGGGAGTTCCAGCACTCGTTATCATGCTGTAAACGAGTTCGACAGTTGTGTTCTTGAGAAGCTCCTCGTTGGAGAGGAGCGTTCCCGTGCAGTAGGGGTCGGCGGCCATAACCGTTTGAACAACCGCGGGAACAATGGCCTGCTGGCTTTCAGGGAGCCTGGCCATCAGCTCGTTCTGGAGTGCCTGTGCCCTCTCCTGTGCTGTCATGTTCGGGTTCTGGATGCAGAGCTGGACGTAGATGCCGTCGGCCATCTGGAGAAGTCCTGAAGTAGCGTTTAGCTGTGTGTAAAGGGACGTGAGGTTGTTCTTAATGGAGAGGTATCCCTGGGCAGCCCCAAGGAGGCTGGTTTTTACCATGTCAGTTGTGTTCTTGAGGAGGAGAACCTGGTTTAAAACAGCTCCATAGCCGTCGTGGGCGCCTTTAACGCTCGTGTAGATAAGCCCTGTCATATTGGCGGTCATCTTAGTTACGTTGAGGGTGAGCTCGTAGTCGAGGTTCCATAGCATATCGAGGGCATCGTAGTATGAGCTTACGTTGGACGCGTATTTGCCCTCAACACGGTCTTTGAATGAGTAGTAGGCCTTCCTTGCGCTCTCGTCGTTAACGCTGATGTTCGTTATGAGGAGATAGGTCAGGTTTTCGTTCTGTGCTCCCGTGAACTCCTGGGTCATCAAATCCTGGACTTTGATGGATTCTATCTCGTGAGAAACCATCTGCTCGGTGCTGTAGTCCGTCAGCTCGCTTATCCTCCCGGCAAGCGGTGCCATTGTGACTATGAGCACCACCCAAACTGCCAGCACAATTTTGGGATGCTTCGCTATCCAGTCGTTCCACGCCATTACTACCACCCCAACCTTTTTAAGAGGTTGACAGTTATATGTCAATAGCAAATCTGTCTGATTAAAATATGTTTAATCCAAACATATGTGGTGGACTGCGATTTATAAGCCTTTCGAGGGCGGTGAGTATATGTTGCCCGAGGAGAGAATAGTGAGGGACATGTTCACGGTTCCAATAAAGAACATGATACTGCTGATAATCGGGCTTAGGGGAGAGACGCACGGCTACGAAATCCTCAAGGAGATAGAGAAGATAGCCTGGGGGATATGGAAGCCGAGCCACGGGAACCTCTACACCATGCTCAACAAAATGGTCGAGGAGGGCCTTATAGAGCCCAAGGAAGAGTACCAGGGAAAGCGGAGGCGCGTAAAGTACAGGCTTACCGAGAAGGGCTGGAGGTGGCTCCAAGAGGCCAACGAGCTGGCCCTTAAATCCCTCTACGTGGCCATCGAGTACCACGAGAGAATGAGGAAGAAGCTCCAGGAGAAGGGCTACAGCAGGCAGGAGTTCGAAAGGGAAGCGATTAAGGAGTACCTTAAAATCCTCGACGGCATAATTCAGATCCTCCAGACAAAGAGGGAACAGCTGGAAAAAATGCTGGAAGAAGGAGAAGAAGTCACAGGAACGGGTTCCTGAACTTCTTTCCTGGATAGACCGCTATGCCCTCGAGCTCCTCCTCTATCCTTATGAGCTGGTTGTACTTGGCGTTCCTGTCGCTCCTGGCCGGGGCACCGGTCTTTATCTGACCCGCGTTGAGAGCAACCGCTAAATCAGCTATTGTTGCGTCCTCCGTCTCTCCGCTCCTGTGCGAAACAACGACGCCGTAGCCTGCCCTGAAGGATGTGTAGGCGGCATCTATTGCCTCGCTGAGGGTTCCGATCTGGTTCACCTTGAGGAGGAGCGCGTTCGCAGCACCCATCTCTATTCCCTTCCTTATCCTCTTCGGATTGGTGACGAAGAGGTCATCGCCAACTATCTGGACCTTGTTTCCAAGCTCCTTGGTTATCATGACGAAGCCTTCCCAGTCCTCCTCGTGGAAGGGATCCTCGATTGAGACTATCGGATACATCGTGACGAGCTCGCGGTAGAGCTCAAGGAGCTCGCCCTTGTCGTACTCCTTGCCAGCAACCACGTACTTGCCCTTCTCGCCCTCGAAGAACTCACTTGATGCTGCATCGAGGGCGAAGGCTATCTCGTCACCAGGCTTGTAGCCTGCCTCCTCGATGGCCTTGATGAGGACTTCGAGCGGTTCAGTTACTTCCTTCATCGGCGGGGCGAAGCCACCTTCGTCGCCAACGTTCACAGCATTTCTCCCGTACTTCTCCATGATGACTTTCTTGAGGACGTGGTAGGTTTCAGATACCCACCTTATAGCCTCGCGGAAGCTGTCCGCTCCCACGGGCATGATCATGAACTCCTGGAAGTCGAGCTCGTTGCCAGCATGCACACCTCCGTTTATGACGTTGCTCATTGGAACGGGCATGACGTAGGCGTTGGTTCCGCCTATGTACTGGTAGAGGGGCAAGCCAAGTGCGTTGGCGGCTGCCTTGGCAACTGCCAGGGAAACGCCGAGGATGGCGTTGGCACCGAGGTTGCTCTTGTTCTCTGTCCCATCGAGCTCGAGCATGAGGGTGTCGATGTCCCTCTGCCAGGTGACGTCCATTCCGATGATTTCAGGCGCTATTATCTTGTTCACGTTCTCGACGGCCCTTCTGACACCCTTTCCGTGGTAGCGGCTTCCTCCGTCGCGGAGCTCAAGAGCCTCGTGGGTTCCGGTTGAAGCTCCGCTCGGAACCGCTGCTCTCCCCATGCTTATCGGGGTGTAGACCTCGACCTCAACCGTTGGGTTTCCCCTGCTGTCGAGGATTTCCCTCGCTATAACGTTGGTTATCTCAAACGGGTTCTCCATGCTAATCACCTCGGGTGATATTCCAGCGTTGCTCTTATAATCCTAATGGTTGGGCGTTGAATGCCCTTAAAGGCCAGAAAACGGACTGCCACATGTACCCCTAAACCTTGCCCAAAATGCCATAGAGTCGAGATTCCCTCCTCTACCGTGGAGCTTATCCTTCATGGTGATGGATGAGCTTTTAAACCTCCTGCCGATTTTTACTCTGGATGACAATGACAGTCAGCTGGAAAAGGCAGCTCCGTGAGAATGGTTTTATCGAAGTGGGGGGCTTCAGGATAGAGCTTACCCTCGAAAACACCTTTATGGATATTGATTACATTCCCCGAATAGCCGTTTTCTGGGAGGAGGATGGCCGCTGGCATGTTCTAAGGAACTCCATCCCCAAAGGGAGAACCCTTGAGGAGGGCTGGGACAATGCGGTCAAACTCCTTGAGAAAATTGTCGCAGGGGAAGAGAAGCCCATGTTCGACGATCCGTCGGTAGAAAGGGCCTTTTTGGAAACGTTGCGGGTTCTCATAAGTGATGACTTCAAAATCCGTTGAAGTGATGGAGGTTCTTATATAGGAGTTTGCCCTAATTTGTCCCGGTGAGTGCCGTGAGACGGACTTGGGGCGTGCTTATAATCCTCCTCATGTTGTCGGCCCCGCTTGTGGTGGCCTGTTTCAGCCCTGCAGACCTTTACGCTGTTGAAGTTGTTCTCAACAAGCCAGGAATAACCTACGATCCAACTGTAGAACTCCCCACCCTTCTTAAAGTGGGAGAAAAGACTTTTTTGCTGCGCGTTTGGGAGGATGAATATCCCCACGTGAGAGTGGAAATACCCAGGACAAGAAGGCTTGGAGCTTACTGGAATTACTCAGGAATCCTGCTGATAGCGGAGAGCAACATCACTGAGCTCAAGGAACTTGGATGGGAGCTGAAATCTCTGGGGGAGAACGGCTCTCCGATGGTCTTCATAAAGGGCAACGTCACCATCGAGGTTAGTCCTCCCTCAAATTCTTCGCGGGAGTGCACTTCAGACCGCGACTGCTCCACAGGGGGATGCTCCGGAGAACTCTGCCTTCCGAGGGGGGAGGCGGCCAAGGTGGTGACGCCGTGTGTGTACAAACCCTGGTACTCCTGCTTCGAGTTGACTTCATGCGGCTGTGTTAACGGGATTTGCACATGGAAACCGAACGAGAACTTTGAGAACTGCCTTAAAAAGCACGGAATCGATCCAAGTAAGGTGATAAGGATTGGCCCTTCCCGGGTGGAGGCCACTGGGCCATCCCCGGAGGAACTCTCCAGGGCGCTTAAGGAGTTTTTTGCTGTGTTTGGGGTCAACTGTACTGAGATTGAGATCAAATCTGGCTCAAAAGAGGGCTATGCCTACAATACTTCCCAGGTCGATGCTGGGGAGGTTATAAAAGCGGCCCTCAAGCTTCTCGTCGAATACGGGGCTGTTGAAGGCCTCTCGGAGGAGGATATTGAGGAAATCGCTGCCGTGGCCGAATGGGGAAAAGCCGGTCCGAACTCTCACATAGGATGGTATGAAACCGACAAAGACACCTACGCCTGGATACCCTACGATGAAAGCAAGAACCCGCTCTTGGTTAGGTGTGGCTCCGCTGGAAACGGCACTGGAGGAGAGGAAAGCAACACCGGGAATTTGGGGGTTAAGAATAGTTCTGAAGCCCCAGTGAGTGTATTTGGGGAGGAGACCTCAGAAACGGCTTCTAATTCGACTAACAGCACCTGTGGTCCAGGAGTACTTGCGTTGTTTTCCCTCCTGGTACTGGCGGCAAGATTTCAGAGGTCCAAATAAACTTTCCCCATATTTTCATGTCTTCCCCTCATTTTTGAGGAAAAAGTTCTAAATATGAGCCGGGATATTCTTTTATGGTGAGGGCTGTGCCAGAGAATGACATCAATATAGCTCGTTACATAGATCACACGAACTTAAAGCCCTACGCTACTCGGGAAGACATAATAAGGCTCTGCGATGAGGCTATTAAGTACGGGTTCTACGCTGTGTGCGTCAATCCCTACAGGGTCAGGCTTGCCAAGAGCTACCTCAGGGAGAGGGGCGCAGATGTTAAGGTTGCCAGCGTGATCGGATTCCCTCTGGGGGCAACCCCAACAGAGGTCAAGGTTTTCGAGGCAATGAGGGCCCTCGAGGACGGTGCGGATGAGCTTGATATGGTGATAAACATCGGGGCCCTAAAGGACCGGGACTACGACTACGTGAAGAGGGATATAGAGGAGGTCGTTAAAGTCGCCCACGAACGCGGTGCCATTGTGAAGGTCATAATCGAGACCTGTTACCTGACCGAAGAGGAAAAAATCAAGGCCTGCGAACTTGCCAAAGAGGCTGGAGCGGACTTCGTTAAGACTTCCACCGGCTTTGGAACTGGGGGAGCGACTGTGGATGATGTAAGGCTCATGAGAAAGGTGGTAGGGCCAGATATGGGTGTAAAGGCTGCGGGGGGCATAAGGACTTATGAGGCGGCCCTTGAGATGATAAAGGCCGGTGCTAACCGGATTGGAACCTCGAGTGGTGTTAAGATTGTGGAGGGAAGGAAGAATGGAGAGGCTTGAAGTTAAAAACCTTATAGAAAACGCGATAAATGAGATGAGAGAGGATGGCCTGGAACCGGACATTTTCCTGGTTGGTCCCGACTTCCTTGAGAGCTGCAAGGAGGTCCTCAGGGAGTACGCATCAAAACTCAAAATCTACAAAATAGACGAGCTCGGCTATGATGCTGTTCTCGCGGACTCGTCCTATCTTGGACAGCTGAGGAAGGCCTCCAGAAGGATCTCCATTGAGCCCTTGGTGGAGGAAAAGGAGAGGTGGGAAGAGCTTCAGAAGCTTGAAGTCTAAACCAGGTCTTCCAACTCCGGATACCTTCTTTTTATTGCTGTTGTCAGTCCTGTTCCCACTATTATGCCAGTCACTGCCTGAAGAAGATTTACTGGAATCTCGCTGTAGGCTATCGAAAAGCCAAAAGCGTATAGCTCGAAGAAAAAGTACCCGGCCACCATTATTAGGCCGCCAACGGCTCCGGCCACTATGAGGCCTCCGGTGCCCTTAAGCCTTTTTGCTAGGTATCCTATAGCGAGACCTTCCAGCCCCTTGACCACGAGGGTTACTGGGGCCCAGCCGGGTGCTCCGACGATAACATCGCCGAGGGCCGAACCGACGCCACCCGCAAAAGCTCCGATGACCGGACCAAACGTCATGGCTGTGAACATGACCATGGTGTCTCCGAAGTTAAGGTAGCCTCCGGTTGTTGGTATCGTTATTTTTATTACAGAGGTCGCAACGGCAACGAGGGCAGCGGTTATTCCTGACATCGCTATGACCACTGGGTTTGCGAACTTCTTCCTGATGATGAAGGCATACACACCGAAGATTATTATCGCAGTGGCTATCACGTAGGGTGCGAAAGGTGCGAGGGCTTCAGTGGGGTCACCCATGTTATCACCAAGAACCAGTTTGGGGAGTGGCTTTAAAATTTTTTAGGAATGGAAATAAGAAAAGGTTCTCAGCGAGAAACGGCCTTGATGGCCTCCTCGAGTATGTCGAGACCGATCTTGGCCTCCTCCTCGTCGATCGTGAGCGGCGGGATAAGCCTGAGGGCGCTCTTTCCGCAGCCGAGGGTTGCAAGTCCCCTCTTGAGGGCCTCGACGACGATCCTGTTCCTCTCCTCGCTTGCGTAGGCTTTGGTCTTCCTGTCCTTCACGAACTCAAGCGCCCAGGCAAGTCCCAGACCCCTGACGTCGCCGACTATCTCGTACTTCTCCTTCATCTCCTCAAGCCTCTCCCTGAAGAGCGGCTCGAGCTTCCTCGCGTTCTCTATGAGGCCGTTCTGGAGCTCGTCTATGACAGTCAGGGCGGCGGCGCATGCGAGGGCGTTTCCTCCGTAGGTGTTGCTGTGGACGCCGGAGATGCCGAAGTCGAGATCCTTCCTGAAGATCGTTGCTCCTATCGGGACGCCTCCACCGAGGGCCTTGGCGACGCTTACTATGTCGGGAACGATGCCGAAGTGCTCGATGGCCCACATCTTACCGGTCCTTCCCATTCCCATCTGAACCTCATCGTCTATGAGGAGGATTCCGTACTTGTCCGCGACCTTCTTGAGCTCCTTGAAGAAGTTCTTCGGCGGGACGACGTAGCCTCCTTCGCCCTGTATGGGCTCGAAGACTATTGCCGCTGTCTCTTCGGGCGGGACGTAGTGTGCGAAGAGGTAGTCCTCAAGGTACTCTATGACCCTGTTCACGAGCTCGTCCGGGTTCTCGTAGCCGTCTATGTGCCACGGGTTCCTGTAGGGGTTCGGGTAGGGAATGTGCTCGACACCGGGCATCGTCGGGAACATCCTGCTCCTGTGGACGGGCTTGCTCGCGGTGAGGCTCATGGTGCCGTGGGTCCTTCCGTGAAAGGCCCCTATGAACGCTATGAAGAGCTTCCTGTTTGTGGACCACTTGGCTATTTTAAGTGCCGCCTCGTTGGCCTCGGTACCGCTGTTGCTGAGGAAGACCTTCCTCTCAACGTCGCCGGGCGCTATCTCGGCGAGCTTCTTGGCGAGGGCCACCTGATAGGGATTGTAGTAGTCCGTACCGGCCGCGTGGATAACGAGGTCAAGCTGCTTCTTAACGGCCTCAACGACCTTCGGGTTCCTCAAGCCGACGTTGAGGACGCCTATTCCAGAGGAGAAGTCAAGAACCCTGTTCCCATCAACGTCAATCCAGTAGTTGCCCTCGGCCCTCTCTATTACGAGGAAGTACTCGTTCGGGTCGTTTGTGGTCGTTGCCATGTACTTGTGGTGCTCCTCTATTATTTTCCTCGCCTTTGGTCCCGGAATTTCCTTAACCTGTGGTCCCTTCATTCGCATCACCGGAGGACTTTTTGGGGCTTTCCTATATAAGCTTGTGTTCATCGATGAACATTTTTGACCGAAAAATTTTCGGAAAATTTGCAAGGTGCATTCGCTGGGTTCATGTGTCACGTTGGCGTGACCATAAAGTTAATAACTATCAATGAGTTTCAGAATTCGGTGGTATAGTGGTGAAGCCAATGGGGTGGAAATCCAGCAACTCGTGATGGACTTCCCTACAGGGAATCTGGTACGGGGCTTCGGAGGTTCCTAATCCTTGTAGGGGTTGGAGTTGCTTCCGGTCTGGTATTTTCTTATCTTCTCGGTGGGAACTTGGTTGTAGTGGTGATTAATGCCTTAGCCTCAGCTATCTTCTCACTTGGGGCCCAGAACTCAAATGGAAAGGAACCCTACGTTATTGGAGATTCAAAAGAGGTTGTTTGCCTGTCGAAAAAGGAGCTAGAGGAAAAGCTGAAAAAGATAGTCACTCCTCGTTCTTGCTCTTCCATTCCTCGAGGAGTTCCTTGACCGAGTTGGCCGCTATCGCTCCCTGCCCGACTGCCACCGCTATCTGCTTGAAGACGTTGGTTATGTCGCCCGCTGCGAAGATGCCCTTCACCTTGGTGCGCATGTGCATGTCAACCGGGATGTAGCCGTACTCGTCTGTTATGCCGAGGTGCTTCACGAAGTCGGTCTTCGGCTCGTAGCCGATGAAGATGAACACTCCATCGACCTTCATCTCGGTTTCTTCGCCGGTCTTGACGTTCTTCAGCCTAACTGCCTCGACCTTGTCCTTTCCGATGATCTCGGTAACGACAGTGTCGAGTATCGCCGGAATGCCGCTCTCCTTAAACCTGTCCTGAAGTATCTTGTCCGCCCTGAACTCCTTTCTCCTGTGGACGAGGGTGACGTCAACCCCGATGCTTTTAAGATACAAAGCCTCCTGAAGGGCCGTGTTTCCACCGCCTACGACTATAACCTTCTTGCCCTTGAAGAGGGGACCGTCGCAGGTTGCGCAGTAGCTGACGCCCCTTCCGGTGAGCTCCTCCTCTCCTGGAACGTGGAGCTTCCTGGGTGCGGCACCCACGGCTATAATGATCGTCCTCCCTCTGTATTCCTTCCCGTTTGCAGTCTTCACTGTGAACTTGCAGGGCCCTTCGTAGTAGGCGCACTCGGCAGGGTCTATCCGGACTACCTCGTCAAAGACCACGTCGACGCCGAGCTTCTTCACCTGCTCGTGCATCCTGTTGGTGAGCTCTGAACCGCTGATCCCCTCGGGAAAGCCGGGATAGTTCTCTATGAGGTCAGTAAGCGCCATGTTTCCTCCGAGGTCTTTGCTGATGATGAGAGTGTCGAGCCCGTATCTTGCTGCGTAGATTGCCGCTGTGAAGCCAGCAGGCCCCGCTCCAATGATGAGAACGTCCCAAGTTTTATTCTCATACTCCCCCCCGCGCGAGAACCCTCCAAGGCTGAACATTTTTCTCACCTCCAGTTTCTAAGCGGAGGTAAAGGGGCATGCTTAAAAGCATTGTGGGTCATAGATGTGTATCTGCTTCTTACCCTTAGAGTAGCTTTATCTCCCTGTCAAGGAGCAAGTGGAGAGTGTAGCCACAGAAAGAGACTATAGCCACGTATAAAGCTTCTCCAGACCTCATCCTCAGTCCGTATTCAACTGTTAGAAAGGCCAGTAGTCCGTATATGGATGCAAAAAGGAGGGAATGCATCACTCCCCTGTGGTTTGGCATCATGAGCGTAAAGACGTACCATGCCCCCAGAGCGGCAAGCGCACTAACGCCCCACGTCACTGCAACGTCCAGCCATGGCGGGCCTAACTTAAAACTTCCAGCCAGGTTCAGATAGGCAACACCCCCAACTAAAACCGCCACTATGGCCTTTGCTCCCCTGTGGAGGAGGGCGTTGGGGTGGTCCATGTCCGGTAAATCGCTTCCAAGGACGTAAAAAGCGTATCCAATAATGAGGGAGAGGGGTGTCAGCTCAACAGGAATCACCTTCGATGTGAGGAAGCCACAGAGCAAAACGATAAAGGGGTAACTAACCAGCCCGCTGAGGACGTGTTCCTCGTAGTTGGGCATTGGGCATCACTCTTCACTCTGACCTTGGCCTTCCTCAAGGAACTTCCTGACGTAATCTGGAACCTTGTAGTTTCCCCCGGGGTCTCCAACAAGAAAGCCCAGCCTCACGAGTTCGTTTAGGCTCTCATACACTTGCACTCCAGGTTTTTTGACCGCCTTTGCCACCTGGATGTAGCTCACCGGCCCGCCCATGAACTCGAACACGATGGCGTTTATGAGGTCTTTGTAATCCTTGGGTATTCTCGTGAGGTACTCCTCAAGGCTCTTGGGTTCCTCGAGTATCGTCGTGATTACGAGGTCGTCTATCGGGTCGAAGCGGTGCTTTGCGGCCTCGGTCAACACGTAGTGAAGGAGTCTGAGGGTCTGCCTTGGATTGCCTTTACCGAGCCTGTGGATGAGCTTGATTGCATCCTCGGTGAAAGGATACAGTGGGTCGTCGGTGTCCTTTATCCTCACTCTGTTTAGCCTCTTCTTTACGAGCTCGTAGGCCTCGTCGAGGCTCATTGGCCTCAGTTTGAACTCGTAGTGAAGGCGCATGAAAAAGGCCGGGAATATCTGGGAGTACTCCTCGTAGGCCTCCGGGATGCTTGCGAAGGCCACTATGCAGCCTTTTGGCATGTTGCTTATGAAATGCCTCAGCATCTCAAAGAACTGTATCTTCTCCTTCTCGGAAGCCCCCCTCATGTTCTCCAGTTCGTCGAGGAGTAGGGCGGAGTAGCGGTATTTGCTCAGCTCCTCCGTGAGAAGTTCGGCGATGTCCCTGCTCTTGTACTCTTTTGTGTCGCTCAGCATCTTCTCAAGCCTGTCTATGAAGCCGAGTTTCCGGCTCAGGTTTTCCAGGAATATGTTCGTCCGGCTCTTTGGCGGTTTGAGGGCGTAGAAGATGTCCCTCGTGAGCTTGAGGATGTCGTGGGTATCGACCTTTACGTAGAGAGCTTTGCCACCGTTTTCCTCTATCGCCTTGGCTATGGTCTTCAGCCTCTGGGTCTTGCCCATTCCGAGGGGTCCCACGATGCTGAGAGCTATTGAGCTTTTGTGTCCTATTACCTCGGAGATTATCATCTGAATTCTCATGTCGACTTCCTGATAAACGTGTATGCTCTCCACATCTCTTATACCTTCGCTTGCAAGCTGCTCAAATGGATTTCGAGAAAGACCGTAAACTTCGTACAGTTGAGGTGAATAAAGCTTAAGTTTTGCAGGTTCCATTTTATCCCACCGCAATAACTTTGAGGTCGGAATATAAAAGTTTGTCCGTTGGGGGTTGGTCGATGGCGTTCATTCTCGTAACTACGGAGCCAGTTAGGGAGGGGGATGCAATACTGGAGCTTGAATGGGCTCTTGAAAGGGTTAGAGTCCATGGAACTAACTGGAGGGGGGTTTTATTGGCCGAGACGCCCCTTCCAAAGGAGGAAATTCTCAAAAGGTTGAAAAACTTCGAGACTCAGGCCATTCAGAGGGCAGTTCCCCTGGAAGTTATGGTCAAAGCTGATTTTGAGGATATAGCGGAGGCAGTTTTGAAGCTTGCGGAGAAAATCAATGGCACCTTTGCGGTCCGGGCAAAGGTGAGGGGGAACAAAAAGCTATCCCAGAGGGAGCTTGAGGTGAAGCTCGGCTCTCTCATAGTCGAGCGCTATGGGCACCCCGTAAACCTGAGCGATCCCGACTACACGGTTTTAGTTGAAGTTCTGGGAAAGAAAGCGGGGGTTGGAGTGCTCGGACGTCGGGAACTTCTCCGCTTTGAGGTAAAGGAATAGGCTTATTAGGGCTACACCGTCTCCCTTACCGTGGTTGATATGATGGACGTTGATGATGTCATCGAAATGTTATCAAAGCTGAGCTACGAAGAGGCCTTAGCCTACTGGATAAGCGGGGAGAAGGAGGAGGCAAAGCTCTACAAAGAGCTCGCCGAGAGGGCAAAGGCCCTCGGGCTTGGAGAGAGCATAGTCAGGGTCTTTGAAAAGCTCTCCAGAGACTCACTGAAACACGCCGAGGAGCTCACAAAGGTTTTCAGGGAGAGCTTTTTGAGGGAGCCGAAGGTGGATATCCCGCCTGTGGAAGTTCTCCCGGTTCTCAACAAGTTCGAGAGGGCGGATCAGATAAAGGAGGTTCTTGAGGCGGCGATGGAGAGCGAGCTGACGGCCCATAAGGTCTACAAGCTCCTCGCCGAGAAAGTGGAAGATGAACGGCTGAAGGAGCTTTACCTCAAACTCGCTGAGGTTGAGAAGACCCATTACGAGGCCCTGAAGGCGGAATACGAAAAGCTGGGTGATTGAAATGGTCGTGGAAATTCTTAACGAGATAAGAAAGCTGGACGAGAGGGAGCTGTTAAGCTACTGGATTAAAGGTGAATACGAGGAAGCCGAAACGTACTGGAAGCTCGCCGAGCGCGCCAAGGAGCTTAGACTTCCTGAAGAAGTCGTGAACACCTTCAAGAGGCTCGGAGATGAATCTAAAGGGCACGGCGACGAGCTCTACAAAATCTACCGCCAGAACTACGGGGACGAGCTGGTCGAGGTAAAAATAGCGAACGTTGAATCACTCAACGTCTTGGGCAAGTTCTGGAAGGTCGAGGATTTGAAGGACGTTTTAGAGACGGCGATGGAGAGCGAAAAGCTGGCCGAGACGATATACAGAAAGCTCGCAGAGGAGTGCAAAA
Source organism: Thermococcaceae archaeon (assembly GCA_030156945.1). GTDB lineage: Archaea > Methanobacteriota_B > Thermococci > Thermococcales > Thermococcaceae > Thermococcus. The sequence goes on along the minus strand of JASGLT010000001.1, from coordinate 99,660 downwards.
ACGAGGAGCTCAAAAAGGTTTACCTCACGCTGGCGGACGTTGAGAGAGGCCACTATGAGTCCCTGAAGGCCCTTGCAAGTAAAATGGGAATCAACGAAAAGTAAAGGAAAAATCAAGCCTTCCCTTCCTTCTCCTTCTTCGTGGCCTCTTTGGCCTTCTTCTGTTCTTCCAGCTTCCTCTTTATCTCCTCGACTTTTTCAGGCTTCAGCGGGATAAACTTGTCATCGTGGTTGTCGTAGCTGGCCAGCAGGAAGTCCTTGCTTAACTGGAGCGCCCCGGTAGGGCAGACGTCAACGCACTGACCGCAGTAGACACAGCGAGCGGTCCAGAGGGCAACCTTCCTTATCTCCGGCAGGTAAACGAAGACCCCAGCTGGACAGACGTTGACGCACATCCTGCAGCCGACGCACTTGTCCACGTTGTAGGCTATTATTCCCCTGAAGTCCTCGGGAATCGGAACCGGCTCCGTCTGCGGGAAACGGTTTGTCGCTGGCTTCTTGAAGAGGTTTCTGAGCACCACTGGGACGAGAATTGGGGCCTTCACATTATCACCTCCATCGCTATGAGGAGCGAGCCGATCAGTGAGGCCAGGAAGGCGTTCTTCCAGAGGAAGTCAACGGCCTGCGTTATCTTCAGCCTCCCCGTCACTGCTCTGAAAACGCTCTGAACGACGAAGAGGACTACGAACACCTTAAGAGTGTGGAATAGCAGGTCAACGACGTTCGCTGAGAGGCCACTCAGCCCGAAGTAGCCCGAGATTCCCCACGGGAAGAATATCGCGACAACGAGGGATGCCGCTATGTATCCTTTGAGTGCCTTGGTGAGCTTGAGGAGTGCCAGGTACCTTCCGCTGTACTCGACGAGGAGTCCCTCCGCTATCTCCTCCTCGGCATCGGGTATGTTGAAGAACCCGACCTCTATCTCGCTCGCCAGCCAGACGGCGAAGACGTAGAGGAGTATAAGGGCCCCCACGAAGCTCATTGGGGTTCCTATCTCCCATATGTTGTGCTGATAGAATGTCGCCATGCTGAAGGGCTTGTCAACTCCGAGCTTCCCAATGCGCCACATTATGGTGAATATCGCCAGCATCATAGCTGGTTCCCTTGAAACCATTAGGGCCGCTTCCCTCGCTGCACCTATCTTGGCGTACGGGTTCCCTGAACTTACGGCACCAAGTACCTTGAAGAAGCTGATGAGGGTTAAGAGGTAGATAAAGACGATAACGTCGCCTTTTCCGGACAGTATCGGCTCAAAGCCCACTGGCGTGTATGCTAACAGGGCTATGGCCGTTGCTAAAGCCAGGATAGGAGCGGCCCTGAACATGTAGTTCGCGGTGTTCGGGATTATCGTCTCCTTGCTGGCCAGTTTGAGGAAGTCATAGATCGGCTGGAGTATCGGCGGACCGATCCTCCTCTGCATTCTGGCCACTAACTTCCTGTCTATTCCCTCCCAGACGAGTGAAGCGAGTGAGACGAAGGCGTAGAGGCCGAGCAGGCCCGCAACGGGATAAACTACGTTACTTACCACGTCCATGCTATCACCTCACACAGCCAACACCAAGTGGGCTCGGGTCTCCCTTGATCTCCGGGTTGATCTCGCGCGTCTTCTTTATTGAGGCCTTTAGCAGGTCCTTCTCAGTCAGGATTTTCTTCTTGCCGTCCTGCACAACGGCAACCCTGTCGGTACAGCTCAGGCACGGGTCTATCGATGCCACCGCCACAACGAAGTCCGCCATCTGGTCGCCGATGACGCCCTTTGCAACTGAGAAGAGGTTCGGGAACGTCGGCTCCCTCGGCTTCCAGCGGAGCGGCTTATCGCTTCCCTTCTTTCCGCGGACGTAGTGCACCAGCTCCCCCCTCGGCGCCTCGTACCTGCCTATTCCCTCACCGTCAACCATCAGCCTCAGCTTGGCGTAGAGGACATTGTCCTTGGGGAAGGTCTTTATCGGCCCATCTGGCATGGCATCGAGGGCGTGCTCTATGAGCTCAAGGCTCTGCCAGAGCTCCCCTATCCTGACGGCCATCCTGTCGAAGACGTCCCCCCTCGGCTTCTCTCCTGTTACGTCCTGGGGCATGACCGGCTTTATGCCGAGGTCCGGATAAACCCCAAGCCCCTCGCTCCAGCGGGCGTCGTCCCTGATTCCGCTCCCCCTTCCCGTTGGGCCAACGGCTCCCTGCTCCAGGGCAACGCGCTTGCTTATCACTGCCGTGTCCCTGAAACGGGCCTCTATCGTCGGGTCGTGGAGGAAGGCCTCCTCTATCTGCGGGAAGGCTTCCTTGTAGTACTTTATCATCTCCTCGATGACCCTCCTCTTCTTCTCGTCGATGTCCCTCCTGACGCCGCCTATCGTAACCATCGAGTAGTTCACACGGTTTCCGGAGACGGCCTCAAGGGTGTCCATGACCTTCTCACGGGCGAGCCAGGTGAGGTGGAGCAGGGTGTCGTAGCCTATGTTGTGAGCGAGTACACCGAGGTTGAGGAGGTGGGAGTGAATCCTCTCAAGCTCGCCGATGATTACGCGGATGTATTCAGCTCTCTCTGGAACTTCTATGTTGCCAGCCTCCTCAACGGCCCTAGTGTAGGTGTGGTTGTGGGAGAAGGAGCAGATTCCGCACATCCTCTCGGCGAGGTACATTATTTGGATGTAGTTTCTCCTGAGGGCTATCCACTGGATTCCGCGAAGGTTGTAACCGAGCTTGACGTCAACGTCAACTATCCTCTCGCCGTCGAGGGTGAGTATGAACTTCTCGGGCTCTTCAAGGCCCGGATGAATTGGACCGAAGGGTATCTTGACCCAGTACTCGACTTTCTCTGTCATTTTGAGTCACCTCCCTTCTTTACCAGGTATGGATGGCCCGCGTTCTTCACCATCTCCTCTGAAATACCCTTATCGTCGAGGCGGAGCGGGTAGATGTCCTCAGGGAAATCATCTGGAAGGAATAGCCTCCTCTTGTCCGGGGCACCCTCGAAGTCAAGTCCGACCATCTCAATTCCCTCTCTCTCGAACTGGAGCGCTATCGGGAAGACGTCGCTGATATCTGGGAGCACCGGGTCGTCCTTTGGAGCGTGGACATCCACGATGAGTGAAACCGCAGGAGCGTCCCTGTAGTGAATTACAAGGTGACTGAGAAAGCCCAGCTCTTCTCCCCAGTCCTGCTCTATTCCTATCGAGTAGTGGGCCTCTGGGTCGAGCCCCTTGATGAAACTTATCAGAGCCTTGTAGTCCTCCCTCGGAACCCTTACCCAGACCCTCTGCCTGCCCCACTTATTGGTCCTCACCTCAACGCTCGCGCTCGGGAAGCGCTCGGCTATTCTTTTCGCCACTTCCTCTGCCTTCGTCGGCTCTTTGACCTCGTTAACCTCTGTTATGGGATTAGCTTCACTCATCACTCGTTCACCTCCTCAGGAACCTCCCCCTTAATCATCCTGGCGAGCTTCTCCAAGGCTAGAACGACGCCGTGAAGAATGGCCTCAGGCCTCGGCGGGCAGCCGGGAACATAAACGTCCACGGGGATAACCCTGTCCAGCGGGGCGTTCGTGAAGGGGCTCTCGTAGAAGACGCTTCCGCCGGTCGGGCACGCTCCCACGGCTATGACTATTTTAGGCTCTGGCGTCTGCTCGTAGACGAGTTTAACCCTCTCAAGGCTCTGGTTGGTTACAGGCCCAGTTACGAGGAGTATATCAGTGTGTCTTGGGCTGCCGACGAGCTTAACTCCAAAGCGCTCAGCGTCGTAGCGCGGCGTTAGAGCTGCTATTATCTCGATGTCACAGCCGTTGCACGAGCCGCTGTTTATGTGGAAGACCCAGGGTGACCTGCCAAGGAACCTGCAGAGCTGGGCTATCCTCTTTTCAAGCCTCTCGCGCTCCGATGGGTTTGATTTCTGCTCGTTTTGGTTAGCGGGAACGGTTATCGCCATCTTACCTCACCCCCATATGAGCCCTTTGCTTCGCAAAGCGCTCGCGGAAACATTTTCACTCTCAAAACCCTCTTCTTTCCAGCGAGAGTGGCCCATACTGGCACCATTTTTAATGTTCGCACGTTTGGTCCGTTCTTCGGACGGGAAGTGAATGCGAACCTCATCAAGTTGCTTCACCCTCATTCACCCCCAGATTAACAGAACACCGAGCACGAAGGCCGTCGTTATCACCAAGTAGCTCGCATAGTCGGTGAGCAGGCCTGTGTGGTCTCTCCTGAGCACGGCGAAGAAGTTCTTGAGGGCGTAGGTTAGACCCCACATGACGTTCCTTCCTGTGTAGTTACCCTCAAGGTGCTCGAAGCCGGGAATTATCCTGTCCGGATCTTCGCCGCTGATGAATATCTTCGTCCCATCTCCGGTTTCCCTCGTTCCCATTCCGCTTCTCTTGGCCCACTTGTCGAGCAGATAAGCCAGGATCAGGCCAATGATAAAGACGAAGACAAAGTAGAGAGCGTCCCAGTACCCTAACATTTCAAGCACCTCCCATCAGTGTTGCTATGTATCCAAGCTGGTTTTCTAGGGCCTTAGCCACTGGAATCATGACCTTATCGCTTATCTGCCACGGGAAGAGCCCCATGACGATTATTGCCAAAGCCAGGATTATCATCGGCCAGAGCATGGTCGCATCCGGGTCTCTGGCGTTCATGACCTTCTCGCTCGGCTTTCCGAAGAACGTGTAGAGAACCCTAACGTAGGCCGCGGTACAGAAGGCCGTTCCTATAACGGCTATTGTTGCAAGTATCGGGTTGAACATTGCGGAGCTCTCGTAGATGAGCCACTTGCTCGCGAAGCCGTTCAGCGGCGGCAGTCCAACTATCGCGGCAGCGCCAATGAGGAATGCGAACGTTGTTTTTGGCATGGTCTTGGCCAAACCGCTAAGCTCGTTGAGGTTCCTAGTTCCAAGTTCGTGTATAACCGCTCCAGCTATGAGGAAGAGGAGGGCCTTCATGAGGGCGTGGTTGAAGGTGTGGTATATCGCTCCAGCGAGGGCAATATCTCCAGTTCTGCTTCCATAGGCCGCTAAGCCTATTCCGATGCCGAGGAGGATGTAGCCTATCTGCCCGACGGAGGAGTAGGCCAGAAGGCGCTTCATATCGGTCTGTATTACCGCCATCGCGTTGCCGACGATGAGGGTTATGCAGGCGAAAATTATGATCACCCAGCCGACGGTCTTCATGTTCACACTAGATCCGTAGATGCTGAAGAGTATCCTCGCCAGGGCGTAGACACCGCCTATCTTGATGACCAGGCCTGAAAGCATAGCCGAGATTGAGCTCGGTGCCGCCGGGTGGGCATCGGCCAGCCACATGTGCACCGGCGATGCACCGCTCTTGAAGAGCAGACCCGCTATGAAAAATGCTAAAGCCACCTTAGCCACTACAGTTGGATTCTGGGCGATCTTGACCGCGAGGTAGCCCATCGTCAGCGTCCCGTACTGGCCGTAGAGGAGCGCTATCCCGAGGAGGACGAGCGAGCTCGCTATCGAGCCGACGAACATGTACTTTATGCCAGCCTCGATGCCCTCCCACGTGTCGTTCCTGAAGGCGACGAGGGCATAGCTGGCTATACTCATTATCTCCAGGAAGACGTAGAAGTTGAAGAGGTCGCCGGTTATCGCTATGCCCAGCATTCCGAGTTCGAGGATCAGGATTAGGGTGTAGTACTTGTCCAGACCCGTGTCGTGCTTCATGTAGCCGAGCGAGTAGAGCACCGCTAGGAACGCGACGAGGGTCACCATGAGCACCATTAAAGCTGAGAGCAGGTCAACCTCCCAGACTATCCTGACCGGGAAGTTAGCCTTGCCGAACGGGCTCTTGGCGCCGAGGGTGTAGAGCATCGGGCCGTTTTCATAGACTGAATGGAAGACCGCGGAGCCGACTAGGAGAGTTATTCCAGAGATAATAACTGCCCACGCTTCTCTGGCCTTCCTTCCTGCAAGGCTGATTATGGGCATTGAGAACGCTCCGAAGAGCGGGACGATAATCAGGTAGGGTAAGATCGTCTCGCCGTTCATCCCCTCAACCTCCTCAGGGCTCTCACGTCAAGGGTTCCGTAGTGGCGGTAGGCGTTTATCGTCAGGGCAACCGCGAGGGAGAGCACACAGACGCCGATGACTATGCTCGTGAGGACGAGCGCCTGCGGCAGCGGGCCGACCATCGGGCTTTTGAGCGTCTCGTAGCCCGTGTAGATTGGAGCGGTCGGGACTTCGTTGAGCTCCATCCTGTAACCCAAGCTGATGAGGAGCAGGTGAATTCCAGAGTCTATTATGTTCAGCGCCAACACGAGCTTGAGCAGGTTCCTCTTCGCGAGGAAAGCGTAGATTCCGAGGGCTATCATAAGGAACGCAACTATGAACTGGAACTGAATCAAGACTTCCACCTCCTCCAGAGGGCTATTGCCGTTAGGGCACTAACGAGGCCGGTAAAGACCTTCAGTCCAACTGCGAGGTTCATTATCGGCAGGAATCCGGCTGAGAGCAGAGTCCCTGGCTTTCCGTTGAAGAACGGGCCGTTGTGCCAGAGGGTATTGTAGAAGAAGGCCGTTCCTATACCCAGCATCGCCGCACCAAGGAAGACGAGGCCGCCGACTCCTTCGAGGGCAGAGTAAAGGTGCTTGTTGTAGCGCTTTTTCATCTCGCCTAATCCAAAGGCTATCAGGAACAGGATTCCGGCTCCAGCTATGGTAGCTCCCCCTTGGAAGCCGCCACCGGGGGTTAGGTGGCCGTGCATGACAACGTAGGCTCCGAATATCCCGATGAGCGGTATCGTAGCCCTAGCGGCAGTCCTAACGATCACTCCCATGTCGAAGTCGTTCATTCCTCATCCCTCCTCCAGGGCCTTAGAAGGGCAACTGCACCAGCTATGGCCGTGAAGAGAACGGTTGCCTCTCCAAGTGTATCGTAGCCACGGTAGTCGAACACGATGTCGGTGACGATGTTTGTTCCTCCGACTTCCTCAACACCGTGCTCGATGTAGTAGTTGTCGGTGTAGCGGTACTTCAGCCAGTCTTCTCCGCCAGGCCCGAATTTAAGGCCGTAGTTGGGGTTCGCTATGTAGAGGAGCGCACCGAGTATGAACAGGAGCGACAGATAAGCTAAGGTTCTCTTCATGGTGCCTCACTCTCCCACCTTTCAGTCTTCGCGATGCCGTAAACAACCACGGCAGTAACAACGCCCGCTCCAACGGCAGCCTCGGCTATGGCAACGTCCGGCGCGTGCAGGGTGTAGAACTCAAGGCTGAGCAGGAGGCTCATCGCTGCCGAGGCTAAAGCAGCAGACAGAAGGTCGCGGTAGCGTATCGTAAGGTAGGCCGTGATGAGCACTCCTAAGAGGATTATGGCCTGGATGAGCATGTCAAGGTCAACGGCGTTCATTCGGAACCACCCCCGAGCTTCTCCTCGTAGGCATCAACAACCGCCCTAACCGGCTTCACCCCGCTGAGGTGTGCAGCCTTAGCTATCGCGTGCGCTCCCGTCGGGTTGGTCAGGAGGAGCGCTATGAGGGCGATGAAGCTGTGGAGGGCCATCTGGAGGTACTTGGAGTCCCCTGTCCTGTGGAGCTGGTAGAGGGCATGGGTAACGACTGCAAAAACCGCGAAGATCGTCCCGAAGGTCGTGCACTTGGTAGCGCCGTGGAGCCTCGTGTAAACGTCGGGGAAGCGGAGGAGCGCGAAGCTTCCGAGAAGGTTGAAGGCCACGCTTATTCCGAGGAAGATGTAAATGAGCGTCTCAACGTAGTTCATGCCAATCCCCCCTGGAGGTACTTCGCTATCACCAGCGTGCCTATGTAGCTCAGAAGGGCATAGACTATTGCGATGTCGATGTAGATTGTCCTGTCGTAGGCCGCTCCGAGAAGAACCATGCCCGCGACGACGAGCGTGTTGAGAGTGTCAACGCCGACTACCCTGTCGGGAACTGTTGGCCCGAGTATGAGCCTTAGCACCGAGATTAGACCTGCTATCCCAACGAGAACCATCGCGTAGAAGAATGCCATCATCTTCCCAGCCTCCTTGCCCACTTTTCAAAGGGCCCCGTAACTGGCTCCGAGCTTTCGGGCCTCTCAAGGCCCTTCGGCACGTTAATCCAGTGAACGTAGAGCGCCTTTTCTTCAGGATCGGCTTCAACTGTTAGGGTTCCAGGGGTGAGGGTGATTGAGTTGCTGAGGATTGTGTACTGGGCGTCGTTTTCAAGGTCAACAGGGACGCGGACTATTCCAGGCCTTATTTTTCCCGTTATGACCCTGTAAGCGACGTCAAAGTTGGCCTTTACCATGCCCCAGAAGAGAACAGGTGCATAGGCTATGAAGCCGAGCCACTTCACCGGGTTCAGGAAGCGAGTTGAGTTTTCACCCACAATGTCCTTCGTCGCATAGCCGATTATTGCCGCAAATATCAGTCCGGCCACTAGCTCTTCCGTGCTCCACAGCAGTCCGTTGCTTCCCGCTGTTAAGAGCAACCACACGATGTACGCAAAGAGGAACGCCACTATGAACGGCAAACTACCACCTCCAGATAAGACATTTTTAGTACCCCTCACTTCCGATTTCTCATTCTGCTTAAAACGCTTTTCCCAAGCTTTTGTTTGGCAAAAGGAAGTATCAAACAGCCTGTTTTAAACCAAAGGTTTACAACCCTTAGGACAACTCAAAAAGACAACAAAAGTTAGGTCAGCCTAAAAGTGCTATTGAACCTTTGGTTTAGAATTTTCGGGTTAAAAAACGCTTTTTTAGCCCTTAAGCCTAACGGGGAGTGAGGGAACGGAAATGGGCACATGCATGTTTATGTTCATTGGAGGTGGTGAGGTTGAGATACGTTAAGCTCCCGAAGGAGAACACGTACACATTCCTTGAGCGTTTGAAGGAGTGGGGCAGGCTCTACGCCCCCGTGAAGATTTCGGAGAAGTTCTACGACTTCAGGGAGATAGACGACGTAAGGAAAGTTGAGTTCCACTACAACAGAACGATAATGCCACCGAAGAAGTTCTTCTTCCAGCCGAGGGAGAAGCTCTTCGAGTTCAGCATAAAGGATGCCGAATACAGGGAAACCCTCGAGGACGTTGAGCCCTTCGTGGTCTTCGGAGTCCACGCCTGCGACATCTTTGGCCTCAAGATAATGGACACAATATACCTCGACGAGCTCCCGGACAAGTACTATAAGGTGAGGCGCGAGAAGGGGGTAATCATCGGCATAAGCTGCATGCCGGATGAGTACTGCTTCTGCAACCTGAGGGAGACCGATTTCGCGGATGACGGCTTCGACCTCTTCCTCCACGAGCTCCCCGACGGCTGGCTCGTCAGGGTCGGCTCACCGACGGGCCACAGGATAGTTGACAAGAACATCAAGCTCTTCGAGGAGGTAACCACCGAGGACATCTGCAACTTCAGGGACTTTGAGAACAAGCGCGCTCAGGCTTTCAAGTACCACGAGGACTGGGGCAACCTGCGCTACCTCCTTGAGCTCGAGATGGAGCACCCGATGTGGGACGAACAGAGCGATATATGCCTCGCCTGTGGAATCTGCAACACCACCTGCCCCACCTGCCGTTGCTATGAGGTGCAGGACATAGTCAACCTCGACGGGAACACCGGCTACCGCGAGAGGCGCTGGGATTCATGCCAGTTCAGGAGTCACGGTCTGGTCGCTGGAAACCACAACTTCAGGCCGACGAAGAAAGACCGCTTCAGGAACCGCTACCTCTGTAAGAACTCTTACAACGAGAAGCTCGGCCTGAGCTACTGCGTCGGCTGCGGAAGGTGCACCTACTTCTGCCCCGCTGGCATAAGCTTCGTGAGGAACCTGAGGACGATCATGGGGCTTGAGGAGAAGTCCTGCCCGCCAGAGTTGAGTGAGGAGATTCCGAAGAGGGGCTTTGCCTACGCGACCGGGATAAGGGGTGAGGACATATGAGCGAGCTCATCCTCCCGAAGGAGATAATGATGCCCGAGGAGAACCCCTACGCCCTCCACAAAGCTAAGGTGCTCAAGGTTTATGACCTCACGGAGACGGAAAAGCTCTTCCTGTTCCGCTTTGAGGATCCCAATTTAGCAGAAAACTGGACCTTCAGGCCGGGGCAGTTCGTCCAGCTCACCATCCCCGGCGTCGGCGAGGTTCCGATAAGCATCTGCTCCTCAGCGATGAGGAAGGGTTTCTTCGAGCTGTGCATCAGGAAGGCTGGAAGGGTGACCACTGTTGTTCACCGCCTCAAGCCTGGAGATACAGTCCTCGTCCGCGGCCCCTACGGAAACGGCTTCCCTGTTGACGAGTGGGAGGGAATGGATCTCCTCCTCATAGCGGCGGGCCTTGGAACTGCACCGCTCAGGAGCGTCTTCTTGTATGCCATGGACAACCGCTGGAAGTACGGCAACATAACCTTCATCAACACGGCAAGGTATGGCAAAGACCTGCTCTTCTATAAGGAGCTTGAGGCTATGAAGGACTTAGCTGAGGCTGAGAACGTCAAGATAATCCAGAGCGTTACGCGTGATCCGGACTGGCCAGGAAGAAAAGGCAGGCCTCAGAACTTCATTCCCGAGGCAAACACGAACCCGAAGAAGACGGCAGTGGCAATCTGCGGTCCGCCGAGGATGTACAAGGCCGTCTTTGAGTCCCTGATCAACTACGGCTACCGGCCGGAGAACATCTACGTGACCCTTGAGAGGAAGATGAAGTGCGGAATTGGCAAGTGCGGCCACTGCAACGTCGGAACGAGCACGAGCTGGAAGTACATCTGCAAAGACGGGCCTGTCTTCGGATACTTCGACATAATATCAACACCGGGCCTGCTCGACTGAGGTGATGGAGATGAGCGAGAAGAAGATAAGGATTGGGTTTTACGCTCTGACCTCGTGCTACGGCTGCCAGCTCCAGTTTGCGATGATGGACGAGATACTCCAGCTCATCCCTAACGCGGAAATCGTCTGCTGGTACATGCTTGAGAGGGACAGCAAGGAGGTAGAGCCCGTTGACATAGCCTTCATCGAAGGGAGCGTCTCAACGGAGGAAGAGGTCGAGCTTGTCAAGGAAGTTCGCGAGAAGTCCAAGATAGTTGTTGCGGTGGGAGCCTGCGCCACCCAGGGGGGAGTGCAGAGCTGGACGGACAAGCCCCTCGACGAGCTCTGGAAGACCGTTTACGGCGACGGAAAGGTGAAGTTCCAGCCTAGGATGGCCAAGCCCGTTGAGGAGTACATCAAGGTGGACTACAGGCTCTACGGCTGCCCGCCTGAGAAGAGGGACTTCCTCTATGCCATAGGAACCTTCCTCGTTGGCTCGTGGCCCGAGGACATTGACTATCCAGTCTGCTTGGAGTGCAGGCTCAGGGGCAACACCTGCGTCCTCATTGAGAGGGGCGAGCCCTGCCTCGGCCCGATAACGAGGGCTGGCTGCGACGCGAGATGCCCAGCATTTAACGTTGCCTGCATTGGTTGCCGCGGAGCGATAGGCTACGACGTTGCCTGGTTCGACTCCCTCGCCAAGACGTTCAAGGAGAAGGGCTACACCAAGGAGGAGATAATAGAGCGCATGAAGATATTCAACGCCCACAACCCGAAGCTCGAGGAGATGGTTAACAAAATCTTCCAGGAGGTGAAAGAATGAAGAACGTTTATCTTCCTATCACCGTTGACCACATAGCGAGGGTCGAGGGCAAGGGCGGCGTTGAGATCGTTGTCGGCGACGATGGGGTGAAGGAGGTCAAGCTCAACATCATCGAGGGGCCGAGGTTTTTCGAGGCCATAACCCTCGGCAAGAAGCTCGACGAGGCTTTAGCGATTTACCCAAGAATATGCTCCTTCTGCTCCGCGGCCCACAAGCTGACTGCCGTTGAAGCGGCGGAGAAGGCGGTAGGCTTCACCCCGCGCGAGGAAATCCAAGCCCTCAGGGAAGTCCTCTACATCGGCGACATGATAGAGAGCCACGCCCTACACCTCTACCTTCTTGTCCTGCCTGATTACATGGGCTACTCCAGCCCGCTCAAGATGGTGGACGAGTACAAGAAGGAGATAGGGATTGCCCTCGAGCTCAAGAACCTCGGAAGCTGGATGATGGACGAACTCGGAAGCAGAGCCATCCACCAGGAGAACGCGGTTTTGGGCGGCTTTGGAAAGCTCCCGGACAAGAGCGTCCTTGAGGATATGAAGAGACGCCTTAAGGAAGCCCTTCCGAAGGCAGAGTACACCTTCGAGCTCTTCGCGAAGCTTGAGCAGTACGAGGAAGTCGAGGGGCCGATCACCCACATAGCGGTCAAGCCGCGGAATGGAGTCTATGGAATATACGGCGACTACCTCAAGGCCTCGGATGGGATGGAGTTCCCGAGTGAGGAATACAAGGAGCACATAAAGGAGTTCGTCGTTGAGCACAGCTTCGCCAAGCACAGTCACTACCACGGGAAGCCCTTCATGGTCGGTGCCATCTCGCGCGTCGTGAACAACGCCGATACCCTCTACGGAAGGGCCAAGGAGCTCTATGAGAGCCACAAAGACCTGCTCAGGCCTACAAACCCATTCGCCAACAACCTCGCGCAGGCGCTTGAGCTCGTCTACTTCACGGAGAGGGCGATAGACCTGATTGACGAGGCCCTCGCGAAGTGGCCGATAAGGCCGAGGGACGAGGTTGAGATAAGGGACGGATTCGGCGTCTCTACAACGGAGGCCCCGCGTGGAGTGCTCGTTTACGCGCTCAAGGTCGAGAACGGAAGGGTCAGCTACGCCGACATAATCACTCCAACGGCCTTCAACTTCGCCCAGATGGAGCAGCACGTGAGGATGATGGCTGAGAAGCACTACAACGACGATCCAGAGAAGCTCAAGCTCCTCGCCGAGATGGTGGTTAGAGCATACGACCCGTGCATCTCCTGTTCAGTCCACGTGGTGAGGCTTTAGTTTCTCAACTTTCAACTTTTTAAGTTTTCAAACCTATTTTTCAGTGGTGAATGTATGGAGAGAATTGTGATTGAGGTTGAAGTTCCAAAGGAATACGCAGAGGAGTTCCGGCGGGAAGTTGAGGAGATGGCAAAATACCTCAGGAATAGAAAAGCTCTATGGGAAGAGATGAAAAAGCTAAAAGGCATCCTGAAGACAGACAAGTCATGGAAAGAGCTGAAGGAGGAATACTATGAGGCACACGTTGGTAGACACCTCCGTTCTGGTTGAGATCCTGTTCTTGCCTCCTGCATCGAGCACGACTTTTCCTTGGCCACAGAACTTCAAGGTTCTGGCTGGGAAGGAGGAAGTTGAGGTCATAACGGTCACTTAAGTTTAAATCCGGAAAACGAAAGAAAAGGCCTCAACCCTTTTCAAGCTCCTCGTAAGGGAAGTATACCCTGTCAAAAAAGGCAAGGCTCTCGTTTGCGGCGATGTAGATGGTTGCTATAGGTCGCTTATCTGTCCTACCATTGTTAATTGGGAGCTGAAGCTTTCTATTTGCCCAAAGGCTCAATAGCTCTTCCCAATTGGATGCCTGGCTCGAGGGAACATCCTCCGGAAGGATAAGGAGTGTGTAAGTTTGGTTGAATGCCCAAAAAGTTGGCTTTCCAACTCCAATGGGCACGAGAGTGTAGCTTCCTCCCTCCTTTATGGCCTCAAAGTTGAGGCCGGCTCCTATTGTTTCGGTCGCCTTACCCCTCCATAAGACTTCTAAAGTGATGGAAGAACCGTTTTTGAGCTCGACAGATAGAACTGCACGCTTCCAGCCCCTTTTTGGCCCGTCAACCACTTTTTGAGGTGGTATGAGGTAGACGCTGTTGCCGAGGGGAAGGGCGCTCAAGTTTGCAACCTCATCGCCGACTTTAATGAGAATCAGGGTCCAGTTTCTGGTGACCCTAAGAGAACGGTTTTCTTCGGGGAATAGGAAGGTCTCTTGGAGCTCAAGATTCACCGCTTTCCAATCAGTGAGCAATTTGACGTCTCTGGGCTCGGTGAGCAGGGTAAAGCCGGAGTCTCTTTTGTTCTCAATTTTGATTACGCACCCGCTTGATGCAACGAGGATTAGTAAGATGGGGATGAGGACCTTCCAGCGTTTTTTCATTGTTACACCCCCACTTTGAATGCTAATGACGACTAAAAATCGTCATCAACATGTTATTTAAGTCTTTTCACGAGGATTTTTAAGGGGGAAATTGAGTCCCAATTGGTGAGCAGTTTGAAAACACTCATCCTCGCCCTCGGCAACGAGCTGATGAAAGATGACGGAGCCGGGCTAAAAGCGGGCAGAATTCTGCTTGAGAAGGGTTACAACGTCCTTGAGGTTGGTACGGACATCTTCCGCCTGGCGAACCACTACAACGGCGAGGAGAGGATAATAATCATCGACGCCATCCTGAGCGATAAGCTGAAGCCCGGTGAGGTGGTTCACTTCAAGGGAGAGGAGATTTTCGAGAAGCTGAAGGCCGAAATCAGGAGCGCCCACTTCATGGGTGCCATTGACGGGCTCAAACTCCTCATGGCGCTCGATGAGAGGCTGAAAAAGGCGGAGATTTACTTTATTGGAATAGTCGCGAGAGAAATAGACCTGGGCATGGAGCTGAGTGACGAGGTAAAAGCAGGGGTCCAAAAAGCGGTCGAGCTTGCCGAGAAACTGGCGAAGTGACCCAAAGCTTTATATACTCTACCGCTGACCCAACAACGGGACTCTTCTGGAGTCTTCAGAAGAGCCCCGAAAGTTGAAAAGTTGGTGTTGGATATGTATGGTGGAGATAGGTTTGGTGGAGGCTACGAAGCCCCAGTTAAGGTTGGAGAAAGGTACAGAGTTAAGATTGAGAGCCTTGGAAAGGGTGGCGATGGAATCGCCAAGATAAAGGGTTTCGTGATCTTTGTTCCCAACACCCAGGTTGGGGACGAGGTGGACATAGTTATAAACTCAGTCAAGAGGAAGTTTGCTTTCGCTCAGGTAATCTGATTTCTTCCCTCTTCTTCTCTTATATTCCGGATCTCAAACTGGGTCTTTTGTGCTATTTCGTGGTACTTACGCAGTTTTTAAAACCTAAACGATTTAGCCAAGGTTTTATCGTTCCCCACATATGACCCGCACCTTTTTTAAACCCCTGCCCTTAGCCAGCTCCGATGGTCAGGGTTTACGTTGAGAGCTACGGCTGCACTAGGAACAGAGCAGACGGGGAGATTATGGAAGCTATTCTGCTTAGAGGGGGCTATGAGTTGACCGAGACTCCGGAAAGTGCTGACTACGTTGTGGTAAACACCTGTGCCGTCAAGGATCCAACGGAGCACAAGATGGCGAGGAGAATCAAGGAGCTCCTCGATTCTGGAAAGAAGGTCATCGCTACAGGATGCCTCGTCCACGTTAATCCGGACGTCATTGACCCCCGCGTCTCCGGGATGCTCGGTGTCAAGAGCATAGATAGAATCTCTGAGGCGATAGACGTTGCCGAAAGAGGGGGGAAGCTGGTCTCAGTTGAGGGCTGGAAGGAGGGAAACTTAGACAAGCTCGAACTCCCACGCCTCTGGAAGTCGGGTGTAGTTTTCGTCGTCCCGATAAGTGAGGGTTGCCTCAACGGGTGCACCTACTGTGCGACGAGGTTTGCTCGTGGAGTCCTCAAGAGTTACAAGCCAGAACTCGTAGTCAAGTGGATAAAAGAGGCCCTTGCGAAGGGATACAAGGAAATCCAGCTTTCTAGCGAGGACACAGGTTGCTACGGTTTTGACATCGGAACGAACCTGGCAGAGCTCCTCGAAGAAATAACGGCCATCGAGGGGGACTTCCGCGTCAGGGTCGGCATGATGAACCCGAACCACGTGATAAAGTTCCTCGACGAGCTGATAGAGGCTTACCAAAACCCAAAGGTCTACAAGTTCCTCCACCTGCCCGTTCAGAGCGGCGACAACGAAGTCCTGAAGAGAATGGGCAGGACCTACACCGTCGAGGAGTTCGAGGAAATAGTTAGGGAGTTTCGGAGGAAAATCCCCGGTTTGAACCTCAACACTGACATAATAGTCGGTTTCCCGGGTGAGAGCGAGGAAGCCTTTCAGAACACGGTTGATCTCGTGAGGAGGGTCAGGCCCGACAAGATAAACGTCTCCCGGTACTCCCCGAGACCTGGAACGATCGCGGCTAAATGGAAACAGCTGCCGGGGTGGAAGGTTAAGGAGCGCTCCAGGATTTTGCACAGGCTCCGCCTTCAGATAGCCTACGAGATAAACCAGACATACGTGGGGAAGAGAGTTGAGGTTTTGGTGCACGGCCCGGGTGAAAAGGGCGGAATTGATGCCAGAACTTTCAACTACAAGGAGATAATCCTCGATACTGGCGAGAAAGGGGAAATAACCCGGGCCAAGATTACGTGGGCCGGGTCAACTTACCTGCGGGGAGATTTGGATGGGTAGCCATCTTTTGGAAATTATTTGATGACGATTGAATTCACCCCAAATAGAAATTGATTCGATTGTAAAACCTACAAAAGCGTTAGATGAACCAAAGAGGTTCTATATCGAAAACTATTTATAGGCGTTTGTAATGAGTTACCACCAAGGTCAACTTTAGGAGGGTGGATGTAAATGAGGAGGTCGACTAAAAAGAAGATAATGCCGCTCGCCCTTGCCCTCGTACTGGCCATAATTGGAGCCGCACTGGCCGTGCCGACAATTAATGTGAGTGTCCAAGAGCTTGGCCAGGGAAGTAAGGTCATAGCAAGCAGTGTGAGTGCCGTGGATGTTAAGTGGACTATGGACTCCAGCAATCCGGACTACGTTGCGGGTGCTACTGTCACTGTAACCGGAGACCCTGGCTCAGGAACGCTTTACCTCAAGCTCTATGACGGCAACACCCTTGTTAACTACTACACTATAAACTTGGACGGTAGCGGTACTTATAATGTAAACTTCGGAAACAGTGTCTCTCTGGACTCATTTGACACCGTCTATGTAGTCTACCAGGGGCAGTGATTTGACATCTGGCCTTAGAAGAGGTATCTTTAGTTTTTCCTTTCGCCTCTTAACAATTAATTTTTGGTAATGGGCTGTTCTTGTGGTTTTCTTGGTTTAACTCTCTTCTAAGATTTCCGGCTGAATGCCTTCCCACCGTCAACCTTTTAGCCTCCTTTGAGTGAGCTTATATGCTGGACGCTGGATTCCCATGGAGGCCTTGGGTAAGTACCGGTAGATGGAATCGGGTGGTGGTTGAATGTTCAAACGTCGTACTGACCTGCTCTCTCTCGTCTCCTACGCTCTACTCATCTTCGTCATATTAGTGGTGGTTCTGAACTTCGTTTTTGGCTTCAAGTACGTCGTGATTCTGACCGATTCCATGAAGCCCCACATAAACCCCAACGACCTCGTTGTCACGAGGCCGGTCTCCCCAGAGGAGCTGCGTAAGGGCGACGTGATCCTCTACAGGATGGAGATTGGCAACGGAACCTTTCAAATACTCCACCGAATCGTGGACGTTGGGGTTGATGAGAGTGGGAGGCTCTATTACAGGACTAAAGGCGACAACAGGAACTACACCGATCCATGGAGGGTTTACCCGGAGCAGGTGGTTGGCAGGCCTGTTCTTGTGATCCCCAAGGTTGGGGCCATATGGCCCTACGCACCCCTCATAATCCTGTTCCTAGTGCTCGTCTTCATCTTCATGGTGGCCTATGAGCTGTTTTCCATCCTCTGGTCTGAAACCCCGCGCCCGAAGAGCAGGAAGCCTGAGGTAGAGGTCCTGAGGAGGAAAAAGATAAAGTTCCACAGCTATCGGCGCCGTTAGCTTTCTGGGCTCTTTCTATTCTGGATTTAGCAAATCCTCTTGGTGGAGCGGAGCAAATGGATTTAAGGGTTCTAAATGGTCTCAACAGACAATGGGATAAAAACAGGGGGGTGGACTTTGAACTCCCATGCTTTTTTAAGGGAAAAAATCAAAGTCAGGCCCACTCGTCCTCAGGAATAGCTTCCTTCTTGGCCGGAATTATGCATAGGAACTCAAAAGTCTCCCCCGTTGCCTTGTATCCGTGCGGCTCGTTTGGCGGAACGTAGAGGAAGTTCCCGGCCTTCACGGGGTACTCTTCCTTTCCGTCCGTTATCACTCCCTCGCCCTTCACGATGAATATCTCGTGCTCCCAGTCGTGCTGGTGTATTGGTATCTCGGAGCCCTTTTTCATGACGAAATAGCGCATCGCGAAGTTCTTCGCCCCGAGTTTCGGAGAAACGAGCCATCGGATGGTCACTCCTTCAAAACCGGTGTCCTTTTCCGGAACCTCCTTATAGTGCCCTACGAACATGGTATCACCGTTTGAAACTTGAATCGAATCATATTTAAACGTTCCCCGCTGATTTGAAAGAAGGACTCGAGAAGGTGATGGATATGAAAAAATTTGCTGTCCTTTTGATAATGGCCGTCGTGTTCACAGCCGGTTGCATAGGGGAATCCAGCACGGGCACGACCACAACAACGAGCACTCAGGGCAATGGGTTGAACTTCAGGGACTACGCCCCTGGAAAGGTCCTCTCAGCTTGGCATGAAATTTTCAACGGGACCTTCTACGCCAGTGATGGCTACGAAGACCTCGTGAAGCACTACTTCCCCGATGCTGAAGTGAGGGCGGCTTCCGAGTATCCGGGCACTGGCATCCTCGTTCTCTCTCCGAAGGACGTTTACTCGAAGAAAATACTCTTCGGAAAGCCGGTGCAGGTCCAGAAGCTCGAGCCTTTCGGTTACATAGCCTACAGGAACGGCATGCACTACGTCGGCCCCTGGCACGGCATCGTTGCAATATTCAACTCCAAGGAAGAAAATGCCGTAATGGTGGTCTCCGGCACGAGCAGGGCGGGGGTCGGCGCGGCACTCAACTTCCTCTCGGGCATAAAATCTGGAAAAGTCCAGCTCGACAGGACGGCGGTTGTTCGCTCGGGGAACTTCGAGGGGATACTCGTGAAGGAGATAGGTGACACTAACCTCGACGGAATCGCAGGGGAGGATGAGTTCGTTACTCTCCACCAGATAATATTCGACGAGCCATTCCAGTACTACTGGCGTGTCGTTAAGGGAGAGAATATAACGGTGAGCGGAGGATTCATCAGGCTTGTGAACGATACCAAGGTCTACATCCGTGCCCTCGGCTTCAACGTGAGCGTTAAGGTGGAGAACAACAAAGGGGTAACCCTCACCTACGTGATAGACAACATCAACCCCAACTACGTGGAGCTTGTTGGAGACCATATTGAGTCATCGGATTTCGGGGGAACTGAGGTTGTGGTTGTCTCTCGGGGAGAGTTCTCGGTGGTCCCGAAGAACGTGAGTGGCTACAAGGTCCTTGCATTCGGCGACCACCGGCCGGGAAGCGGTGATGAACAGCCTGAAATCTTCTTCAAGATCAGGGATGCCATTAACGGGGAAGACGGTGCCTTTGTTATTGACAGCGGCGACCTCGTGTATTCAGGCACTATCTACCAGTGGGCGGAGCTCATGAAGGCCTGGAAGTGGAACAAGCCTGTATTCGTGGCCGTTGGGAACCACGAGTACAATGGGGAGGGCGTCAACATCTATCACTACTTCTTCGGTCCAACCGACTACGCCTTCAGCCTTGGAGGCTATCGTTTCATCTTTGCCAACAACGTCATGAACGGGTATAGGCTCAAGGATGAACAGTGGGAATGGATTGAGAAGGAGCTTGAGCTGGCTAAGGAGCGGGGGGAGAGGCCTGTGATAGTTATGCACGCGCCGCCCTACGATCCGAGACCGAGCGATGAGCACACCCTCGATCCTTCGGACGCCAAGAGGCTCCTTGGGCTAATGAGGGAGTACAAAGCCTTTGGAATCTTCGGCCACATCCACATATACTGGTACGGGACATACGAAGATGTCCCCTTCGTCATAACAGGCGGTGGAGGTGCTCCTCTCTATGCAAAGCCCGAAGAGGGCGGCTTCTACCACTACGTGAGGCTCTTCATGGGGGACGGCGGCTCCATCAAGGTCGAGCCTGTGAAGGTCTCCCCTTGACCATTTTCTATTTAGGCTATATAGATATTTGTAGCTGGATATATTCTACTGCGGCAAGATATTTATATAGCCCGGTTCTGTTCCCTCCGGTGGCGGTCATGGATCCCTGGTTGCTGATAACTATAATCGTTGGTTTTGGAATGGCCTGGGCGATAGGAGCGAACGACGCGGCCAACTCGATGAGCACGGCAGTGGGTGCGAAGGCAATAACTCCGAGACAGGCGGTTTTGATAGCCGGCGTTCTGGAGTTCACTGGGGCGTATTTCTTTGGAAAGAGCGTCACTGAGACGATAAGGAAGGGTATACTGTATCCTGACAGGATAACCGACCCAAACGTTCTTGTATACGGTTCGGTTGCGGCGTTACTGGCGGCTACGATCTGGCTGGTGATAGCGACGAAGTTCGGCCTGCCCGTTTCAACGACCCATTCGATCATAGGCGGAATAGTGGGCTACGGAATAGTCTACGCAGGGTTCTCAATAGTCAACTGGGGCAAGATGACGCAGGTCGTTCTCAGCTGGATACTCTCTCCGATGATAGGTGCAATAATAGCCTTCCTGGTCTTCAAGGCCCTGACCAAGAGCATCTTTGAAAGAAAAGACCCAGTTAGAAGCTCCAAAATCTGGTCGCCCTTCTGGATTGGGCTGGCCTTCGTTGTGATAGGCACGATGTTCTACATCAAGGTTCTCCACGGAAAGAGCCTGAAGACTGGAGTGCTCTTCTACGGCATTCCGGCAGGCCTCGTTGTGTTCCTGATTCTCTTCCTCACCCTCAGGGTTAAGTTCCCGTCCTCTGACCCCTTCATTGGGGTTGAGAGCATCTTCAAGAGGGTCCAGGTCATAACCTCTGGCTACGTTGCCTTAGCCCACGGTGCAAACGACGTCGCCAACGCGATAGGGCCTGTGGCAGCTGTATATGCTGTGGCCAGCATGGGCATGGCCGGGATGAAGGTTCCAGTTCCGAGGTGGATATTGGCCATGGGCGGCCTTGGAATCGCGCTTGGAGTTGCCACCTACGGCTACCGCGTTATGGAGACAGTTGGGAAGAAGATAACCGAGCTTACAAACACACGCGGCTTTACCATAGACTTCTCGGCCGCTACCGTCGTTCTCGTGGCGAGCTGGCTCGGTCTCCCAATCTCAACGACCCACGTTGTAGTTGGTTCGGTCATCGGCGTTGGCTTGGCGAGGGGAGTAAAAGCAATAAACAAGGATATCGTTAGGGATATAATCATTTCGTGGTTCGTTACGGTCCCCGTGGCGGCCCTGATAAGCGCCTTCCTGTTTAAGGTCTTGATGATTGTGGGGTGATAGCATGCAGGTCTGGACGAAGCTCTTTGCGAAAAGCCCTTTCAAACCTCTGATAAAGCACGCCGAGGTAGCCCTTCAGACGGTTGAAACCCTCGAAAGGGCCCTCCAGGCTTGGAGGGAAGGGAACTACGAAGAGATGAGGAAGCTGGCCGTTGAAGTGGACAGGCTTGAGGATGTAGCCGACAGGATAAAGGAGGAGATAAGGGATTCACTCAGCTCGAAGCTCATGATGGCGGTGGCGAGGGAAGATGTCCTCATCTACCTCCATATGCAGGACAAGGTGGCCGATGCGGCTGAGGACACCGCCAAGTGGCTCCTCGTTAAAGAGCCGGGAGAAATCCCGGATGAGATAAAGGAAGTGATCCTCAAGATGGGTACGGAGAGCATTAAAGCGGCTAAGCTTGTCTATGAGGCAATAGTCCAGATGGACAGGGTCATCGAGAGCGGGTTTGCAGAGAAGGAGATTGAAAAGGAGCACGAGATTATCCACGAGATCGAGGGCGTTGAGAACAAGATCGACGGCCTCGACACCGAGCTCATGAGGCTGGTCTTCCAGAACGCTGGGAGGATGGACTGGAGCGAGGGCTTCTACATCCTCAACATAGCAAGAACTCTGAGCAACATCTCCGACAAGGCGAAGGACGCCGCCGAGAGGATAAGGCTGATGATGAATAAGTGAGGATTTTTCTTTATTGTTATTCTGTTTAGTTTTGCTACTTATCTGTTCTCATCCATACAGTGCAATATCTCACTTGAGGGGTAAAATTTATAATGTCTCGTGATCATTTCTGCTGTGGAAATTTTAGTTATCGGCCGGGGGATTAAGGATGAGTAGAGGGGGCCTCGTAGTTTTAACCAGTTTGCTCCTTGTGGCTCTCGTTGCCGGATGCATGGAGGGAGGAAACTTCGTCTACTCAAAGGGCAAGATAGTTGGGCCGCATAAGGAACTCAGTTACTCCTTCAAGGGGCCGGTGGACTTGGAGGTTAAGGTCTCTGGAAACGGCCCGTTTACCCTGCTGATAGTCTCCTCGGACGGATCAAAGGAAATCTTCAAGAAGGAGAACGTTACCGAGGTTAAGGAGACCGTGAAGCTCCCCGAGGGTTCTTGGAAGGTTATCATCAGGAACGAGGGAGGGGATTCCCTAAGTCTCGATATAAGTCTAAAAGGAAAGTGAGGTAGGATTAGACGGGTCAAGTGATTCGGGATGAAGCCCTTTGGATAAGGTCATTTCCCCTCTATAGGGCGATGGGAGCTGAGATTCCAATAAGGCAAAGCCTAAAGGGCTGATGCCTGGTGTTAAAGAAGCTGAATGTCGGAAGCTAGTCAGCGGAGCCCGAGTGGAACTGTGTGATTGATCTCTGTCCGGAGGAAAGCTGCGGAACAGTCAGGGATACCGATTGCCTAAGGCTGGATATTATTTGAATAGTTTTTCACTTTTTATTTTTTGATAGGGGAGTGCAATAGGAGGGATTTGATTGAGAAACGCACGGGGACTGCTCCGGGTGGCGGTCAGGTTCACGCTGACGCTCTTGCTGGTGACCTTTTTAGTGGGAACGGGCGTCAAGGCCGGACTTAGGGAGATGGCAAAAAACGATATCCTAAAACATCCTGAGGTTTACAAAAACGCCCCTAAGTTAGGCATGACGCCGGAGGAGTACTACATGAAGTACATAGCTCCCAAGAAGTACCCGGAACTCACAAAACCCTCCGTGGTTGTGGGCTTCAATGCACTAGTATCGTCGGTAAAACCCCCTCAGGACAAAATTTGGAGAAAACTTGAGTTATATCAGTTCAGGATTCCAAGAAAAGAGGCTCTTCTGCGAACTTTGATTCTCCTCTTTATCTCCGAGATCATTTTAGTCCCGCTCTCGCTCATGGTTGCCTTTTGGGCACTAAAAAGTCCTAAGGTGGCTGGGATCTTAAATAACCTTGCCAGGGTGGTTTTGGGGATTCCCGCCTGGTGGCCGGGAGTTGTTTTCATCCTCCTCATCATTTACTCGCCGCTCCCCAACGATCTCTTAATATTCCCCGGCCCTGGTGCAGAACTGCTCGATATTCTTGAGAGCATGTTATTTCCCGTTCTTACGGTCGTCCTGACCTCTTTTTGGTACCTTGCGGTCGAGTTCTACTTTCTGTTAAGCAGGGAGGTTCTCAACCCCTATGTGAGTTACAAACGTGCTATGGGCCTTCCCGAAAACAGGATTCTGATGTCCGCCCTTAGGGCGATATCCGTGCCGGCACTGTCCATATGGTTTTCGCACCTAATCGAGGTCGAGGGCATAGTTATCGTCGTTGACCACCTCTTTAAGCTTGGAGGGCTGGGACAAATGATTGGTTCAAGCTTCTCCGGTTCAATGGCAGAAACCTTCTACTTCATCCCCAGCCTCTTTGCATTCCCGCTCTTGGCATTCATAGTGCTGAACCTCATTATCGCTATGGCAGTTGAATTCCTTAAAACCAGACTAGACCCGAGGGGGATTACGGCATGAGGGTGAACAAGCGGGGGCTCATGATGGTGGCCGTTTTTATCGTGTTCATGCTGGGCGCACGTAGCTCGGTTTCTTCAGAGGAGATGAAGCACTGGGACGATAGGCTTTATTGGGTCGACTATCCAAAAAACGCCCTCCCCGTTTGGCATCCAAGGGCAGACATGGTGTCGCTTAAATTGAGCGAGGGAGAAGAGCTCGTTGTGTCAGTGAGAACCCTGCCGACCAACCTGGTGCTTTCAAACGCCACCCTCCTCATAATCCGTCCTGATGGCCTTTCAATCAGGCTTTCGGGAACGGGAAGCATCAACTCCAACGTCACCTTGGCCGCCCAAGTCAAAGCCTTCGGAAGGGAGCTGGGCCTCGATGAGGGTAGTATTGTTCTTCACGAGCCTGCTCAGATTCTCTTCCTCTCTGGAGATGGGACTCTTTTGATGGGGGACTACACAATTAGAGTTGAATCTGGAGAGTCAGTTCTATTCGGCAACGCCTACGGCCTGTTGGGTACCGACGGATATGGCAGGGACCTATGGGTCGGCTTTGTACGGGCCACATGGGGAACTATTGTGCTCGCTGGCTTTGCAGTGCTGTTCGTTATAGTCATAGGCCTGCCCTTTGGCGTGATGTCCGGCTATTACTCCAACGTTGTCGGTGACGCTGCGAGGGTGCTGGTGGAGGCGTTTCATTCAATACCGGCAATCCCCCTCGTCCTGGTAATGATATACGCCGTTTCCAAGGTGGGAGCGTACACTAAACTCATTATTCCGGATTGGCTCGCCGGGATCATCATAGCGCTCTTCTTTTTCAGCCAGTACTCCAACTCAGTACGGGGCATAGTGGAAAATGAGAAAGTTCAGGAGTACATTGCGGCCAGCAAAAGTATGGGTGCCTCGGATGTTTACATAATATCCAGGCACATTCTCCCCCTCGTGCTCAGTTATACGCTTTCCTACGTCAGCATGCTCTTCCCCAGGGTGGTGGCGTTTGTTTCTGTGTTAGGTCTGTTCAACATTATTCCGGGCACTAATTGGGGCTCTTACACCTCAGAACTTCTCAAGCAGGGAGCATTGATGGGTCGCTACTGGTGGGCAGTCCTAGTCTCCGCGGTGGTAATAGCGTTCTTTGCAATCGCGGTTTCGAGCGTGCTCAAGGAGGACGTTGATCAGTGGCAGCCACGGCTGTGATCATGCCGTACCTTCCTTACAAAATTAGAGTCAAGATTTGAGTGTACCCCCTACGATGCCGGCCAGTCCATTATCCCATGTCCCTAGCGGTGTTCAAAGGGACTAAGAATGCCGAGGGGGATAAAGCGCGTGGGGGGAATAGACGAGAGGTAAATTTTTAAGTCCCCCTTCTAACTTTTCTCGATGGGAATGAAGGACATCTTAGGAGTAGTCTTGAGGTTTTTAGAGATGTGAAAAGTAGCCCACTAGCCTTCAAGCTTCCCGCCAAATCCGGATTACGTCCGAGAGGTGATAAAATGCTGACCATCCTCAAAATCGAAATACGGCGGCTCTCAAGACCCCTCCTGGTTGCATCGGTCTTAACCCTAATCTCCACGCTCATTGATAGTGAAATCTCACCCATAATTCCTTACTTAGTCCTCGGCTTCCTGCTTTCCTCGGTTTTTCCGATGGGCATCTCCGAGGGGATTGAAACACTGCTTTCAAAACCTATTCAAAGGATTAGGCTCTTCATTGGACTCCTCCTCTCCCACATCACACTGTCCCTTTTTGTATTCCTCCCTGCAGCCATAAAGCCCATAAGCGCCCTCTATGCCTTGTTTGCCCTCCCCTTCCTTCCAATGGGATACCTAACCGCGTTTTTCCTCAAAAACTCGAAGAAGGTCGTCCTCGTGGGGACTGTGATTTTCCTCTTTCTGACGTTCGTCCCAATGGGCTACATAGATATGAAGGCCCAAGACAACGCTCAGAAAGCGCTGGGAATCGAGACCTTTGCTGATTACGAGGCCAAAAAAGCTGAGTACTCTGCCATCGTGCACTCCCTCGAAAAGGAGTACGGCAATATGGCGTTCTTCTCACCCGGCGTCCAGCTCGAACTCTTTGCCCGCGACGTTGCGGATGGAGATTGGAAAGACGCGTTTCTCAGGTTTGGGATTTCTCTTGGCTTTACGGCCCTTCTACTCGCGGTTTCCCTCCTTACTTTCCTCCGCCTCGAACCAGGCGGACTTCTAAGACCGACACTCCCATCACTGTACGTCCAATCGCTCCCCTGGTGGGTTCGGAAGGAGGTGGCGGCCCTCTGGGCTTCGAGAGCGTTCCTCGCGCTCTTCATGGTGTTAATCCTTCCGGTTGAGGGAACTCTTAAGGCGTTCTTCTCCCTATTCCTCCTCCCCCTGGTAGTGCTGGAGGTCCTCTCGGAAGATTACTCCCTAATCCTCAGCAAACCCGTAAGAAGGACATATATAACTGGGCGTTTCCTCGTGGTTTCGGCCGTTTTTACCCTTTTCACACCTGTTTTTGGCCCCTCCTTCCCAGTGGTTCTGTTCACGTCTTCAGTCGTTTTTCTCATAGGATTGTTCAGCAGGAAACTGGCGCTCGTAGTGCTCCCGTTTTTAGGGCTTTTGATGAGTCCAACGCTCCAGGAGAGCTCAATCCTCGTTGCCGTCTTGTTCCTTATTCTCACGCTACCTGTTATACTCCTTATCCACCTGCGCGCTCTCAGAATCGAGCTTAGGGGCGTGGTTAAATGAAAGGGATCAAACTGATGAAACGGATCAGAACGAACCATCCAGTTATCGTCTTCCTCATCTCCCTCTTCCCAGCCATCGGAGTAGAGCTGGAGCTATACTATTTCAGCGTCCACAACATAACACTCCCCCCAGAAAAGCTTGGCTACTTAGTGACGCTCGAACTTCTGAGGAAGTGGCTTCCCAGCTTTTTCAAGTATCTTTTGGTTCCCGTCTTCCTGGTTCTGCTCCTCTCGCGCTTCGGCTCGGACTTTGAGCGCGGCAACTTGGTCCTGATGCTCTCAAAGCCGCTAACGAGAAGGCGCTACTTCCTCAACTGGGTCATTGAGGGGTTAAAGCTCGCCTTAGCTTCCATCACGGGGATGGTACTCTCCGGAGCGCTCGCGATGTTCCTTCACGGCTTCGAGGTCAGGGACTACGTTCTCGGCTCGCTCGCACTCTCGCTCTCGCTGATCGGTGTAATCGGAATCGCCCTCCTCCTGCTCCCGCTCGCGACCTCCCGAGACTTCGGAGTCGTTCTCGGCCTCGGGGCCTTCGTCATCCTTGCCCTCGCGGGAGAGCTAGACTATTCGTTTATCCCGACGGTTTATCTTGGAAAGGTTCTTTCTATTGAAAGTGAAATCTTGATATCTCACAGACCCGTTGGAGAGCTTTTAGCCCTCTCACTTGCCCTCTCAATCGCTGGAATGGAGCTCTTCAGACTGACGGAGCTCAGAGGATCCAGATCCCTACCCGCGGAAGTGCCCGTGGGTGTCTCCTCCCCACTGCGCGGGCTTTACGGAGTTTTCCTCGGTCTGAGCCTGCAGAGCAAGCGCTTCATTGCCTTTGCAGTTTTCTCAGGCTTGATGGCACTGATGAAGTTACCCTCCCTCAGCAAAGGCTACACTCACTACGGCCCTGCAGGCCTTTTGAACTCGCTCATTTTCAACCTAAGCGGGGTTCCCCTGCCCCTCGTGGTTCTCCCGCTCGGGACGCTTTCAATAAGCTCGACCATAGAGAACGGAACTGCCAGAGTCCTGCTCAGCAAGCCCCTAAGGAGAAAGGACTTCTTCTTGGGAACGCTCCTGAGTGACATGGTGGCGGTCTTCCTCGGAACGGCCCTTTACGCGGGGGTTCTCATCGCCTACGCCGTTCACCTCGGGGGTGGAAGGAGGGCCGTTGAAATTGGGCTCGTCTTCGGAGTTCTGGTCTTCCTCTCGCTCCTCTACTACCTTGCCCTCGGCTACCTGCTCTCAACCCTCACAGGGGGCAGAAAAGCACTCCTAACCTCAATCCTGCTGGCCTTCCTGCTGGACTTCGCAGTACCGATAGCATTTATGGCAGTGTTTGGACGCTCTGAAGAGTTCACGAGAAAGGCCCTCTACTTCCCGGTTCCAGAGGTTCAGCACTCTGTCTTAGCATCGGCGGTGTCTCCGAAGAAAGTACTGCCGCCAGGGCCGTTAGTTAGTCTTTTAAATCACAAGAGTAATCTATCACTGATTGTGATTCCAACACTGCTTTACCTTGCGGCCTCGTGGCTGAAGTTTAGAAAGGCGGACTTGAGGTGAGGAGTCTGGTCGGGACAGGAGCTGACTAAAAAAGGTACCGAGCAATGAGAAAAAAGATACGGAGACTCAGATGGCTATCATCGTCGAGGTCATCTGGATCTCGGGCATGCGCCTTATCTTCTCGGTTATGAACTGGTCAAGGTCCTTTAGCGTCTTGGTTTCGACCTTAACTACGAGGTCGTACTCCCCGTAAACAAAGTAAGCCTCCTTAACCTCGGGCATTGCGAGGAGCTTCTCCATAACTTCCCTTTCTTTTCCGGCAGCCGTAACCATCATCAAAATAAAAGCCGTCACCATGGGTATCACCAAAACTATTTTATTCCCGGACTATTTAAGTTTATCGAGGCGTATGTTTGAACACCTGATAAGTGGGGCTCGGTTGGAGCGATTTTACTCCCATCTAAAAAGCCAGGGATTCGAAAACCTTAGACCTTACGGCAAGGGTACAACGAGTATTATCTTCAGGGGCCGCTTACATGAAAAAGAAGTCATAATAAAGCTCCAGAGGCCGGACTCGCCGAGGCGCAACTTCTCGAAGGAGGCCGAGGTGATAAGAAGGATAGCACCCTTCCGCGTAACACCTTCTCTCGTGGACTACGGCACTTTTGAAGGGCTTGAATACCTCATAAGAGAGTTTGCCGATGGGGAGATGCTTCTTCACGCTAACATTGAAAAGCGACACCTCTTTGAGATAGTCGAAAAAACGGCCCTTTTGGACAGGTTGGGGCTTGACCACGGGCAGATACAGGGGGGAAAGCACATAATAATCGGTGATAGGGTTTACATTATAGATTTCGAGAAAGCTGGATGGAGAAAGCCTAAAAATCTAACTTCTGCTATGGCGATGCTCTTCCTAAGCGACAACGCCATTTCTAAACGGGTTAGGGAAAAGTTCGGTATTGATGAGGCATTTATAAGGGAAATGCGGGAAAAATTGAAGGTATACAAGAGAAAAAGGACACTATCCGGACTTTTCGCCCTCCTTTCTCGCCTTTAACCTGTCGGTGTATAGGGCTATCAGCGGTGCTGCAATCGCCATGGCTATCAGCCCAAGTCTTGGATCCCACAGGCGGTCGAAGGCGACTATAACTGCAACTGCGATGATTATCATGACGAATAGGTCTCTGTCGTAGAGCCTGGACTTCGCCAGAATGTTCTGCTCCCTCGCTGTATAGGCCAGATACGCTGGAATTCCGAGCGCTGCTATTGCAACTCCCAGATAGCTCCTTGTTAGCAGGGCAATTCCGACGCCCACTGCGAGTATGAGCCCAACAGCTGTTGTCTCCTTCATGAGGAGAACATAGGTTTGAGGAGTTTAAAACCTTCCGCAAACGATATAAGCTTCGGCTCAAACATAATTCGGTGATATCGTCATGAGCAGTATCGAATGGAACGATAAGACCTTTTCTAAGTTCGCCTACCTCGGCGACCCGAGGATAAGGGGGAGCAAAGTTGCCTACGTTCTCACGAAGGTCAACATGAAGGACAACAAATACGAGAGCACCGTCGTCGTTGAGGATCTTGAGAGCGGTGCCAGGAGGTTCGTTGAGAACGCCTCAATGCCGAGGATTTCTCCGGACGGGAAAAAGCTCGCCTTCATGCGTTCCAACGAGGAGAAGAAGGAGAGTGAGATATGGGTTGCCGACATGGAGACCCTCAGCGCAAAGAAAGTCCTCTCGGCCAAAAACGTCCGCTCAGTCCAGTGGAACGACGACTCGAGGAGGCTTCTCGTTGTGGGCTTCAAGAGGAGGGACGATGAGGACTTCGTCTTCGACGACGACGTTCCCGTCTGGTTCGACAACATGGGCTTTCTCGACGGCGAGAAGACTACGTTCTGGATACTTGACACGGAGAGCGAAGAAATCCTTGAGGAGTTCGAGAAGCCGCGCTTTTCCAGCGGGGTATGGCACGGCGATGGAGTAGTTATCAACGTCCCGCACAGGGAGGGGAGTAAGCCGGCGCTCTTCAAGTTCTACGACATCTACCTCTGGAAGGACGGCGAGGAGGAAAAGCTCTTCGAGAGGGTCTCATTCGAGGCCGTTGATTCCGACGGAAAGGCCATCCTCCTCCACGGAAAGAGGGAGAAGAAGTTCATGAGCGGGCACGACTGGCTCTATCTCTGGGACGGCGAGCTTAAGCCCGTGTACGAAGGCCCGCTCAACACCGGGAGTGCAAAGCTCGACGATGGTAAGGTATACTTCACGGTTCCCGACGCTGGAAAGGTCAACCTTTACCTCTGGGACAGCGAGGTTAAGCCGCTCATCGTCGGCGACCACTGGGTAATGGGCTTCGATGTTCACAACGGAAGGGTGGCACTCCTCATCGAGACTGCAACG
Organism: Thermococcaceae archaeon; assembly: GCA_030156945.1. GTDB lineage: Archaea > Methanobacteriota_B > Thermococci > Thermococcales > Thermococcaceae > Thermococcus. Next base: position 69,370 of record JASGLT010000001.1, on the reverse strand, counting down.
AGGCTAAGGGAGCTCTACCTCTACGACGGCGAGCTGAGACAGCTGACAGACTACAACGGGCCCATCTTTGAAAAGCTAAAGACCTTCGAGCCGAGGCACTTCAGGTTCAAGAGCAAAGACCTCGAGATAGACGGCTGGTACATTAAGCCTGAACTCAAGGAGGACGAGAAAGCCCCCGTTATAGTCTTCGTCCACGGCGGGCCTAAGGGAATGTACGGCCACTACTTCAAGTACGAGATGCAGCTGATGGCAAGCAAAGGATACTACATCGTCTTTGTGAACCCGCGCGGGAGCAACGGCTATACAGAAGACTTCGCTTTGAGAGTTCTCGAAAGAACGGGCTTGGAGGACTTCGAGGACATTATGGCTGGAATCGAGGAGTTCTTCAAGCTCGAGCCCCAGGCAGACCGCGAGAGGGTTGGTATAACGGGCATAAGCTATGGAGGTTATATGACGAACTGGGCGGTAACACAGTCAGACCTCTTCAAGGCTGGTATAAGTGAGAACGGTATAAGCTACTGGCTCACCAGCTATGCATTCTCCGACGTTGGCCTATGGCTTGATGTCGAGGTCATCGGCCCTAACCCGCTCGAAAACGAGAACTACAGGAAGCTCAGCCCCCTGTTCTACGCCGAGAGGGTGAAGGCGCCGCTCATGCTGATCCACAGCCTCGAGGACTACCGTTGCCCGCTCGACCAAAGCCTGATGTTCTACAACGTTCTGAAAGACCTCGGAAAGGAGGCGTACATAGCCATATTCAGGCGCGGTGCCCACGGCCACAGCATCCGCGGAAGCCCGAAGCACAGGGCCAAGCGCTACAAGCTCTTCATCGAGTTCTTCGAGAGGAAGCTGAAGAAGTATGAGGAGGGCTTTGAGGTCGAGAAGATTCTGAAGGGGGAGAAGGAGTGAGGGGTTTCAGCCCTCTACTCTTATCCCTTATTGGCACGTAAGGAACGACTTCTACATTTACTCCGTGATCTCGATGTTTCCTTTCATGAGGTCTTTCCAAACTCATCATAGCTCGAGGAGGAAATTTCAGAGACTTTCGAGAAGAGTGGCAGTGGGCTTACCAACTTCTCAACGGCCTGGCTCATGATAGCCCTTATGATATGGAACTTCAACCGCTTCACGGACCCGAGGCCGATACCGATAAGTGACGCAAGGCTGCTCATCTACCTAATCTGGCCATCTATTATAGGCTTTGGAATAGCCATAGTCAGGAGCATCAGGCTGAGAAAAGAACTGGCCAAACTAATGGACTACTACACCAACCTGGAAGCCTTCGAAGAGCTGGAGGAGGTCGGCGGGATTTAATCCTGCTGGCTCACTGTTATCCCTTTTCTGGTTTTTTCGCAACTACACCAAGTGCTTCCTCGACCCTTCTAACGCCGACAAAACCCACTCTCCTCAGCCTTTCCATGACCCCCTTTTGGAGGTCTTTTTTCCTGTACTTCTTCCCAGGGTTGCCAACGTAGTGGAAGAGCCTTCCCCCGGGTCTTAAGACCCTGAAAAGCTCCCTATAAAATTCCTCTGAGTAGAGGTGGCCCGCCAACGAGAAGCGGGGAGGATCGTGGATAACTACGTCGAAGCTCTCATCCTTGAACTTCTTAACGACCTCAAAGGCGTCCCCCTGGATGACCTGAATCTTTCCGCCCGTAAAAAGTCCCCTGCTCCATGGGTTTATTCTGGCGAGTTCTATGACGTTCGGGTCTTTCTCTATGGTTATGACGTAGGCCCCCCTCTTAGAGGCCTCTATGGCAGTGTATCCGAGTCCCATGCAGGTGTCGAGGACTGTTTCACCCTCCTTTGGATTCACTGTGTTCACCTTGTTCCTCGTGTCCTGGAGGGGGTTCACTTCCTTTGTGCGGTGCATCCTTATGCCGTTTATCTCTATCGTCGGTGGAATCGTGGGGACGAGCTTGTAAAAGCCTGATTCGCCTGCTATTGCCGCTTTGTAGACTCCTCCGCTGGATACAAAGTACAGACTATCTGCATCTTCGGCTATTCTCTTTATGATTTCAAGCTCAACAGCCGTTCCGTCCGGGAAAATGAACTTTTCGCCCCTTCTTTCAATCTCCCAGGTTCGGTTGGTTTTACGGAGATCGAGGTTTAAACTTACCCGTTCTCCCCCCAACAGAAGTCTTCTTGCATCCTGTGGCAGAACGAAATACACTTCCTCCAACGCTGTCACCTGCCCCAGCTTTAGGGTCATGTTTTTATATAAGTTGGGGGGTAATACATGAGTGTCGGAGGTAGGACTAAAGGTGATGATCATGGAGTCTGAAGAGAGAATCTCTACTGGAGTTAAGGGGTTTGATAAGCTTGTTGAGGGCGGGCTTATTCCGGGGAAGGTTTACCTAATCGTTGGCCCCCCTGGGAGTGGGAAGACAACGTTTGCCATGCAGTTTCTCCTTGAGGGTGCGAGAAACGGGGAGAGGGTTGCATACGTATCCCTCGTTCACGACCCGCGAGAGGCTGCAAAGGACATGGCGAGGTTTGACCCATCCATATGGGTCTACGTGAACTCGGGAAACCTGATTCTCTACGACTTCGGGAAGGTTCTTTGGAAGTCTGCTGGGAAGCCTCCAACATGGGGAGGTGTCCTGTCGGAGATAAGAACGCTCGCCCAGACGAGCAAGATTTCCCGTCTTGTGATTGATCCTCTGAGTGCAATAGAGTTCAGGGGGGACAATCCTGCGGAAAAGAGGGCTGAGCTCTCGAGCTTCACCCGCTCCGTTGAAAACCTGGGTGTGACTACTTTCTTTGTCTCGGAGTTGACTGAACTCGATAGGTACACTGAAGAGCATTACATCTCCCACGGCGTCATAATGCTTCACTACTTCCTGGACGAGGAAAAGGCCGACATGGTCAGGGCTATCCAGGTTCTGAAGATGCGCCGCACAAAGCACAAGACCGGGCTGTTCCTCATGCGATTCACCGACAGGGGCCTTGAGGTTCTCGATAAGCCCCCTCTGTGAGGGAACCTAAATGGAGAGGGAGATAAAGCTTGAGAGGGTTCTGGGGGAGAGAGACCCAGTTAAGAAGGCCTACCTTGCAGGATACCTTATAGGCTACGGGGGGCATTCTGAATGGAGCGGATGGGCCAGAGAGCTCAGGGATAAGGTCATGAAAGAAGCTGAGTCTGCAGGGGTTCTTGAAAAGGCTCTGAAGGCATACAGAGAGGGAAAGAAGGCCGGAAGCGAGCGCAGAGAACGGGATATCAGGGAAGGGATTTATTCATCATCCATCGAAGAGGAGATACCTAAGATTAAGCCAAAACGTGTTAGAGTGAGCATTGGGCCGGAGAATTACCGGAGTGATGTTGGCAAGCTCCCGAGATCTATTCAGATGGCCAGATTCGTAGGGTTGGGAGGGATTTTTAGAAGAAGGAGGATGGGTTTGCCGGGGTTTCTGAGAAGAATCTGAGACTCAACCGACAACCCTTTCAAAAAGCCTCTTGAGGTTGTCAAAGGTTATAGCTTTGACTTCCTTTTCGCTGAAAGTCTCATTCAGTCTTTCAAGGAGTTCGGGTATCTTCGATTCGTCCTCAAAACCTTCAACGCTTTTGCCGCTCCAGCCTTGAAGGTAGTAGACGAAGTCGAAGCCGAGTCCAACGTGTTCGTATCCCGCCAGATCGACCATGTAGGCTATGTGTTCTATGTACCTCTCTATGGTCGGTCTCTCCCTGTCAACGAATGAGGGTATCGCCACCGCCCCAATGACACCGTCCCTCTCCGCTATTGCGAGTATCTGGTCGTCCGTGAGGTTTCTAGGGTTGTCGCAGAGTGCTCTTGCGTTTGAGTGTGAGGCCATAACTGGGAATGAGGTGACCTCAAGGGCGTCCCAGAACCCTGCCTCGTTTATGTGGCTCAGGTCAATCAGGATTCCAAGTTCTTCGGCCTTTCCCAGGACTTCGATCCCGAAGTTGGTCAGTCCTCCGTCGGTCCTTTCAAAGACTCCATCTCCTATGGCGTTTCTTAGACTCCATGTTAGAGTGAGAACCCTAAGACCCAGGCGGTAGAAGACCTCAAGCAGGGCCAGGCTTTCCCCTATGGGTTCCCCACCTTCCATGCCGATCCAGAGGGCCACCCTTCCTGAATTTATGGCATCTTCCATCTCTTTAACGTTTCTCACGATTTCAAAGCTCTCGCTTTCATCAACGTCATTGAGGAGGGCGTTTAGAACCTCCAGTCCATAGGTCGTTGCATCCTTTCTCTTATCCGGGCGTGTCCATATGGCCATCAGCCTGGCCCTAACGTACTCTCCGAAGAACCTCTGAAAGCTTTCCTCAAGAACTCTGTTTTTTCCGGCTTTTCTTTCATCGTAAACTAATGTGGGGAGGTCAGAATGTGCATCGAATATCACTTCATCCCACCTTTCAGAATCGCGTTTATCTCCTCTAGTGCGGAGATGCGGGTTTCTCGGTCACCAATCATTCTCAGGAGTTCTTCAGCCTCTTCAAGCTTCTCCAGCTTTGCCATCTCAACTGCGGCCGCCTTCAGGGCAATGTATCTCATGCGGGGGTCGTCGAGAATCTCCACGAACTGGAGGATCTTCCCGGTGTGTCCAATCTTGCCGAGCAATCTGGCTATTCTCTCCACGCCCCCTTCTGTGAGGCTTACCTTCTTTAGGCTCTCAAAGGCCCTGTTAATTACATCGAGGTACTCGGGATCTTCCATCCTTTTCATCCAATTTGCGGTCTCTAGAGTGCCCAAAACTCGAGGGATTCCGTCGTAAAGCCTCTCTATAAGGGCCAGAGCATAATGATATTTTCCTTCAAAAAGGGCCTTTCTGACGAGGGGGTGGCCGGATTCCATGGTATTTCGGGACAGTTCCAGCTTTTTCTCAATTATCCCCGCTCTCTGACTCAGACCGAGCTTATCAAATATGTCGAAGGCTGTTCTGTAAAATTCGAGGGCTTCACCGGAGAAAAGTGCATCTCCCGCCCTTTCGAGGAGGCCTCCGAGATAGAGAACGGCATCGGCCTTTGTTCTGTAATCGACTTCCGCGTTTATTATGAGGTCAAAAGCCGCATCGAAAGCGCTCATCGCATCCTGAGCCTGTCCGCCAACGGCAAGCTCGTAACCTATATCTCCGAGTATCCGTCCCCTCTCTACCTTGTCCTTTACTCGTGAGCTCTCTTTTAATGCCGCGTCGATGAACTCGTAGGCTTCTTGGTCGTATCCACTGAGTTTAAACGCCGAGGAGACCACGCTGTAGCCTATTGCACGTTCCTTTGGGGTTTTTAGGTCTCCCGCGATGTCCACCATCGTTTCAAGGATTTCTGGAATCCACTCGATGGGCCCAAGGTGGTTTATAATGTGTGAAATCATCTCTTTGAGGGCTACGAGCTGATCCAGTTTGTCATCTAACCTTCCTATCTCCTCAAGAGCTTCCTCATAATAGCCCCTCTCTATCAGGGATCGAACGTAGTCGAGGGCGGTCATCAAATAGTTATTACAACTAAAATCTTTATAAACGTTTGTCGTACCCAATTTGATGCTCACCCTGGGCCTTTACAACACCTACGATTCAAAAAAACTTCATGAGGCTCATTTGAGGGCAATAGCCCGGGCTGCACCTGTGGCCTATGCTTACGGGTTTCATATGGCCCTCATCGGATTTCCAGTTGAGGGTAGACCCTTCGAGGTGGCGGAGAGAGTGGCCCAACACACAACAATAGGAGAGGGCGGCAGGTACCTTTTGGAGCTTGCCGGGGGGAATAAGCTTCACCTTCTTGAATTTCCAAGGGGTGGTTTTCCGCCCCAGTTTGGTGCTCCGGTGGCTACCACGAGCAAGCCTTCCGAAGATAAACGAATAACTCCCGAGGAGCTTGCCGAAAGGGCCGTTAGGGGAGAGAGTTTTCTGCTGCTCGTGGGTCTGGGGAGGCATGGTCTTCCAAGGGAAATCTTTAAGATTGCCAGGTATCATCTGGAGATAACGGGGAGGGAGGTTAGCCTCGAAACCTGCACGGCCATAGGGGCTATACCCACTAAAATAGCAACGCTGATGGAGGCGCTGAAATGGAGGAGTGGAAGAAGGACGCTTACGTAATACTCGCATCAGTGCTCATCGTGTTCATGATACATTACGGCCTAAAATTTGTGCTGCATACAGATCAACCCCTTGTAATCGTTGTGAGTGGCTCAATGGAGCCGGTTTTCTACAGGGGCGACGTGGTTCTTTTGAAGGGCATTGATGAAAACAACATCGATGAGATAAAGGTTGGGGACGTTGTAGTTTACACCCGACCCGGTTACGAGTACCCGATAATTCACAGGGTGAGGGGGATAGAGGAGGTCAAGCTTGGGAATAAGACTGAGAAATGCTTCGTTACTTGGGGTGATAACAACTGGGTGCCGGATCCGGGCTACCCCACGCCCTATGGTGCGATACCCTGCGTTCCGGCTTACGCTGTGGAGAACAAGGCTCTCCTCGTGTTTCCCAAGATCGGGATAATCCCCCTTGAGATTAGGGAATGGCTTGGGCTGGGATGATGTGAGGGTAGGTTCCTGAGGGCCCCCGATGAGGAGCTAATCGGCCCCTGACCATCAGCCCTTTGCTTCGCATGTTGGGACTTTGTCCCAACACCCCGGAAGCTTTGCTTCCGATGGAAGCGCTGGCGGAAAGTCTTGACTATTTTGAATTACTCCTCTTGCTGGGGTGTTTCCACTGCTCACTTAGTAAAGGTTATCAAGTGAGAACGCCTCTTACTGGCTCTAAGAGTTAAGGTTTAACATTAAAAAGACGCCCTATGGGCGTCAAAAGAGATGTAAGCCCACCATAAAACTCACCTCGCAAGTGTTCTCCACTCAAGAAAGAGCCTTGTAGGTTTAGGAAAAACTTGTCTAAACTCGACCTCATTTGAGGAGGGAATAATTTGGTCAACCTTTGCGGAGCAAAGGTTGCCGGGGGCTAACGCCCCCACACCCCCAGAACTCTAATACCGAAGTTTGGTCAAGGTATGTGGCCCCATTTAGCAGATTCTTTCAAGAGGTGTTTACTTTCAGAAGCCCCAGAAGGGCGGATAAAAGAGAACCACGATGAAGATGGCCGTTCCACTCGAGAAGGCCCATTGCAGCCCCCCATAGTACTAAACACGCACAAATCTCCCCAAAATAAGTGAACAGTGCGAAAACCTTTGCTCAAGCTTTGCGCAAGCAAAGGTTGCTCAGTGGTGATCGCTCTCATCACCCCTCAGGAGGGCTTGGCCTCATCATCGCTGAATTTAAAAACTCCCTGGTATTTTTAACCGTGGTGGTCGGTGGTGATGCGGTTTATACCCCTCATAGTTGCAAGGCCCGAAGTCCAGATGGCCATAGATGAGGCCATAATGAGGGCGAGGATTGAAGGAAAGGTCCCCGATACGGTGAGGCTCTACGCTTTTTCGCCCAGCTCGGTCACCATGGGAAGGTTCCAGAGCATAGTGCACGATGTTAACCTCGATGAGGCAAGGAAACTTGGAATCCCGGTTGTGAGGAGGATAACGGGAGGTGGTAGCGTTTTCCACGATGAATACGGCGAGATAACGTACTCGGTTGTCGTTGGGGAAGGGCTTCATCCCGCACTGAAAAACGTCGAGGACAGCTACCGCTATCTTGCCAGTCCCCTCGTTGATGCTCTGAAAGGTTTGGGCCTCGATGCTGGGTTTTCAGGCTTAAACGACATAGTTGCCAACGGGAAGAAGATAAGCGGTTCGGCCCAGACCAGGAGGAAGGGAGTAATCCTCCAGCACGGCACCTTTATGTACGCGACGAGGGTTGAGGTTCTCGGAAGGGTTCTCAGGGTTTCAAAGGAGAAGCTGAAGGACAAGGGAGTTTCGAGCATCTGGGAGCGCGTTACAACACTGGAGCGCGAGGGGATAAAGCTGACCCGCTGGGAAGCTTACGAACTTTTGAAGGAGAGCTTCTTCAACGCCTTTGACCTTGAAGAAGGAGAGCTTACTGACTACGAGCTTGAAATGGCGGAGAGGCTGGTGGAGGAAAAGTACGGAAACCCGAAGTGGAACGAGATGCGTTAGGGAAGCTTCCAGTTTTCTCCGATTTTATACTCTTCTGCAAGCTCGTAAAACAGCTCGTCCGTTCCAAGCTCTTCCCTCAGCTTCCTGAAGTTCTTTTCGAGGCGCGGAAGCCTGCCCTTTGAGCGCCTCAGCATCTCGTTGCCGATCTCAACTGCAAAGCGGAGGTAGTCGTCATCGACGAGAACTCTGCCGTCCCTGCCGAGGGGTGCTGTTAGGTATTCGGTGGCGTTTATCTCGACTAGGTAGCGCGTGGATATTACCTTGAAGGTCGTGTACTTGAAGCCCGAGGCCAGACCGAGCTCGTGGAGCTTCTTGGCCTTCTCAAGGTCTTCAGCGACGACGTGGAATATCGGCGGCTGGCTCTTGAGGAAGATTATTCCCTTTTCAGCATTATTCAGGGCTTCCCTGGCCTCCTCGAACTCAATCGGCCTGTGGACTTTTATCAGCCAGCGGGAGAGGGGCTTTGCCCCCAGAGCGGGCTCTTCGATGATTCCGATTCTCCCGGAACAGGAGGAGGTTGTGTAAATTCCATTGATGGAGTTGATGAGGAGCAGGAGGTCTATTATATCATCGTCGGCTTTTCCAGTTCTTATGGCATCGAAGAGGCTGTTGAGGGCTTCCCTTTTTGCTTTCATCTTTATACCTCCTTTGGGCCGGCTAATTTTCTTTATTCCAGCTTCCTGGGGTCCTATGGATGTTAAAAGCCGTCATATCTCTTGTTTGGGCGATTCTGACGAAAACTTTATAAAGCTAACCCAAAAGGTTTAGCTGGACATGGCCGGGGTGGTGTAGCCTGGTTAGCACAGGGGACTGTGGATCCCCTAGCCCGGGTTCAAATCCCGGCCCCGGCCCCATAACAGCCCTTTCTGACGAAAGCGCTGGCGGAAAGTTTCTAACTGATTCCCAAAGAGTTTGCTTTGAGATGAATGTCTAATCCTGACCTGCAAATATTCCTACTGGATTCTGAACCAATGCTAAGTTTCAGAAGGTTTACTCGTGGTATAACGCCCGGAGGGCGTTAAAAGAGAAGAAAACCGGCATTATTTTTGCCACCTTGAAGGAAAATCCTATCATTACCAAGCAAATCATCAGAGGACATTCAAACTTTTGGAAAAGCTTTTTGTATCTTCAAAATTCTGAAACGGAAGGAGATAGAACAAAATCAAAAACAGAGATTAAAGCAAGCTTTCAATAAGCTTGTAATCCTCCTCGGGGATTTCCCTCATTGCCTTGCCCATCAAGTGGCCGCTCCACTTCTTCTTGTTCGTGATTAACTTCAGCTTCGGAATGAGCGGCTTGAAGTCAACTTCTCCAAGCTTGACCGGCTTGATCCTCACCCTCAGAGGGTAGGCCTCGTTGAGATGCGGTTGACTCTTGAAAATTCTCGTTGAGTCCTCGTAGGGCTCACTTACGACTTCAAAAATCCCGACAATTTTGGGTTCGAGCACTTCTTTGTTTTCACGCTCCTGCTTGAGGTAGATAACGAGCTCATCACCGGGCTTGACTTTGGAGATTGTGTTCCTGTGTCTTCTTGGCACGCCCCAGACATTCTTCTCCTTAATCACCTTCCAGTTCGCACGGTTGTTAATGCAGAGATAGTAGGTCATGTAGGTTCACTACTGTTCTATAGTCGAACGGAACTAAACAATTCCCCTAAATTGGTTTTATAAATAGTCACCGCAATCCTAAAATACTTCACTTGGTGATTATTCTCCAGGTAAAGTCTAGGGTGGGATACCCATGGTGAAGAATAAAGCCAAAGAAATCAGGACTATTCTTGAGAGGCTCGAAAAGGAGACTAAAACTGAAGAGGCCGTTAGAACCTTCCGCGAGATTTTTACAAGGTTCTGGGGATTTATTTATGAAGATGAGGACATAGAGAGAAATTACCTCGATGGTTTTGTTGAAGAAAACACCGGGGTTCTGAGGGTCATTGCCATCACCGAGCCCGAAGAAGGGGCCGAGTTCTTTGTAATATACGGTGAGACATGGAGCGACACTGTGAGGTACCGTCAGAAATTAATAAAGAACCTGTTGCACTTTACGGGTTCTCTCGGGCTTGACTTTGCAAACTTCCTTCTCGTTCTCGACGTTAAGAAGTCGCCTGGTGAGGAGCGTAAGTTCTGGAAGCTCATCGTTCCCGTTTATCAGAGGCACCTAGAGAGCACGAAGCTTAATATTTACACAATTGACCCCGAGGATAAGAGATTGAGAACCCTTGCTTGGAACCTTGCGCAGGTTGCTGAAGAAATTGAGAAGAAAAATAAAGTACCTCCCGCAAGTGAGATCAGGGCACTGATAAACGAATACATGCTTGTGCAGCCCCTAACCGAGCAGTTCTTTGAGGATTACAAGAGGTACTACCTGAAGCTCAAGGACTGGATAAAGGCCAACTATGGAGAGGCGCTGAGAGAAGCCTGTCCTAAGGACTACCTCTCAGCCGTCGATGAGTCCGTAACTGTTCCAAGGGACAGAGCCGAGGAGATTTTCCTTGAGAGGGCCGCCAAGACTTTTGCTCACACCTTCTTCAACAGGCTCATGTTCGTCTACTTCCTCCAGAAGAAGGGGTGGATGGTCAACGAGAAATTTGCTAAAAACGAGTTTGATAAAGCAGCACTTCTAAACCGGAAGAGGTTTGTGGCATGGTTATGGGAAGTCTATGAAGAATTAAAGGAAACCGGTGAGGTTTCTGGATTTTACAAGGATGTCCTTAGAAATCTCTTTGTGAATGTCATGAATAAACCTCGTCAGGAGAGACGTTTTGAACCACGGATCCCGGATAAGATATTCTATCCCTTCCTGCTTGTCCCATACTTTAATGGAGGTCTTTTTGCTCACGTCAAAATGGAAAATGTGGCTCTGGATGAAGTGATCCAAGACATTGATGATGAGATCATTAAGAACCTTATATTTGGGTTCTTTGAGACCTACAACTTCACTGTCACCGAAGAGACTCCATATGAGGTCGAGGTGGCCGTTGATCCGGCAATGCTCGGTAAAATCTACGAGTCCCTCATCGCGGAGGAGGAGAAGGCCGGTGAGGAAGAGGAGAGAAGAGCTTCGGGGATATTCTACACGCCGAGAAGCGAAGTGGACTTCATGTGCAGGATGGGGATTTATGAGTACCTCGAAAGAAACACCAAGCTCGACAAAGAGATTTTGAGAAAGTTTGTCTTCACACCATCCTACGACTGGGATCCAAATTTGCTCACCTGGGGAGATATTGAGGAAATTGAAAAGGCCCTCAACGAGGTCAAGGTTGTTGATCCCGCCGCGGGAAGCGGTGCCTTTCTCGTCGGCATGTACCACCTCCTAATGGAACTCTATGAAAAGCTCACGGAAGACTCCAAGATCACCTACAAGAAGAAGCTTGAGATAATACGCGACAACATCTACGGCGTTGACATCAAAGAGTGGGCGATAAGGGTTGCCAAGCTCAGGCTCTGGCTGGCCCTCATCGAGGAAGAGGAGAGAATTCCTAACGAGCCGATACTGCCCAATCTTGAAACGAAGCTAACGGTTGGAGACTCTCTGGCGCCTCCCCACTTCGTTCTCAAGATCGGCGGGAGGAAAAAGGTTATCGAGATTCCCCTCGCCAAGTTCCGTGAGGGCCTCAAGCTCCTATGGGCAAAGAAGGGTGCGAGCGAGGCAATAGTAAGCTACAAGGAGCTCGTAAGGAAGTACTTCATGGGCGAGAAGATAGAAGGCAAGCCTGTAACGCTCAGGGACATAGAGAAAGCCAAGTGGGATGCCCTTCAGGAGTTCCTTGAGAATGCCCTTCAGGAGGAGCTACAGGCAAAGGAGAAGAAGGAGACCAGACTGCTCCTTGAAGCTGTGTCAAACCAGGACTATTCGGCCCTGGAAAAGCCGCCCTTCATCTGGGAGCTTGACTTCCCCGATGTGATGCTCAAAAAGAAGGGCTTTGACATAGTAATAGCAAATCCGCCCTACGTGCGGCAGGAGAAGATCTACCCGGAGTACTACGATTTGGCTGAGTTCCAGATGCTTCCCAAAAAGGAACAGGATAGATTAAAGAAGGAATACAAGGAGAAGATAATCGAGCATATGAAGACAATAATCAAGGAGAAGTTTGAGCACGAGATGAAGCTGAACAAGAGGAGCGATTTGTATGTTTATTTCTTCATCCAAGGTGTCAACCTGCTCAACCCCAAAGGAGCGCTAGTGTTCATTACCTCCAACTCATGGCTTGATGTTGATTATGGAACATCTCTGCAGGAGTTCTTCCTGAGGTTCACGAACTTGAAGAGGATTATTGACTACACGACAAGGTCTTTTGAGCAGGCCGATGTAAATACCGTAATCACCGTGCTAACTAGAAAACCCAAAGAGCTGTTTAACACCGTTGATGAGGGTTGTGTGAACTTTGTCCTCCTAAAGAGGAGCTTTGATGAACTGAGCCGTGAAATAATAGAAAAGATGCTCGAATGTTATGCCGGAAAAGTTAAGGAAGTCGAAGTCTTCGGAGGAAAAGTATACTCCTACGAGGACGATTACATCAGGGTGAGGAGCGTCAAAGCTGTAGAGCTCGCAAAGATGGGCGGGCTTGAGATGGGTACAAAGAACCTCCTGCTCGGCTCCTACAACATCTTCGGCGAGTACAGCGGTATGAAGTGGGGCGGGATACTCATAAGGGCTCCAAGGATATTCTATGTTATCCTTGATAAAGGAAAGGGCAAGCTGGTGAGGCTTGGGGAGATTGCCGAGGTTAGAAGTGGGTTCAAGACAGGAGCGAACGAGTTCTTTTATTTGACGCCAATAAAGAACCCGATAGAGTGGCCCGTCTGTCCCGTTTGTGGAAGGGTTCACAAGCCTGAGGAAGGGTTGGTTGCCGTCAAGAATAAGGCGGGATGGGATGGATATATCGAGGAGGAGTTTTTGAAGCCTGTTGTTAAGAGCCCGCAGGAGATAAAGACCTACAGGATTAGGCCGGAAGACCTTAAGCTTAGAGTGTTCCTCTGCAATCTTTCGAAGGAAGAGCTCAGGAGACAGGGCAAGGTTCACGCGTTGAAATACATTGAATGGGGAGAAAGTAGGGAATATCATGATAGACCAACATGTGCAGCTAGAAAGTTTTGGTATGATTTAACACCTGGAATCGACAGCCCTGTGGCATTTCCAGAGCGCCATCAATCAAGGTTCTTCATTGCTCATAATCCAAGTCTAGTTTACCTAAACAAAAGCTTCTATGGGGTAGACTACGAAAAACATGAATTACTTTTCTTGATTCTAAACTCAACACTGACTCATATTACTGCAGAACTGCTAGCTAGAACTCCAGGGGGTGGGGGTGGCCCATTAGATATTGACGTCATTGTTTCTAAGCAAGTATTAATACTCAACCCCCTAGTACTTTCAACAGATGCTATGAAGATATTAAATACCATCGCTCCCAAGTTAAGTATTCGAGAGATCCTACCAACATTTGAAGAGCTCGGCCTTCCGAAGCCCAACAAGGACTTCAGCAACATCAACCCTGATGATGTATCCCTCGACAAGGTCATGCCGGACAGGAGGGAACTTGACAGGGTTATCTTTGAGGCGCTTGGCCTTACGGAGGAAGAGCAGCTTGAGGTTTACAGGGCGGTTGTCGAGCTCGTGAAGGCGAGGCTTGTGAAGGCGAGGACGTCTTCGAAGAGGAGGTAGGGCCGATGGATGCCTTTCAATTTCTTCCCTACACCATCGGTGTCTTGAACAAGATATGGAAAAAGCCTTAAATAAATCAAAAACCGACTATTTCATGGGGATAAATATGGCATCGTCAAAGAAAAAGAAGAGGATCTACAATCCTGTTACTGGAAAATATTATGAACTTCGTCAGAGGACTACAAAGAGCGGACGTGCTGGGCAGATAAAGGGCTTATGGCATCCGCCCAAAAAGAAAAAGAAGAAATCTCTATGGGACATCATATTTGGCTGACTGGTGTTAGACAATGTCAAAAGTCTTCATTGATGCAAATGTTATTGCTAACTGGATACTGATAAGCTCCTCAGTCGAAAGGTTGGAAGAACTGAGAGATGATAAAATCTTAAGCGAAAGATTTAGGACATTTAGCTACTCCTATGTGCTCATCGAAGCTTTAAAAGAAGATGACATGTATGAAGCTGTAACATCCACACTTGCCATAGGTGAGGTTTATCATGTTCTTTACAATGAAGTGCTATCGCTCAAGCTCTATCGTTCTGGGATACCCATCACATTATGGTCAAAGTTAAGAAGCAAAAATGACCTTACTGAAGACGAGAAGTCACTATTTTGGGAAACAGTTCGGAGTCATCTTAATGAACTCAAATCTTTTATTGTCGTGATTGATGACAATGTAAATGATGAAGTGTATCCAAAATTAGTTTTGGATTATGGACTACGCCCGCATGATGCCATTTTACTAACCACTGCGGTTTGTAATGGATGTAACTGGTTCATAACTAATGATAGTGAGATAATTCAGCTGAACAAACAAAAGTCAAAAGGCAAGAAACGAAGAAAAGAAAAACCACCCATATCTAAACTCTTTAACATAGTGCCTGATTCTCCTCAGAACTTTCTAAGGGAATCCAAAATAGAAATTGGCAAGGAAACCTAAGAAGTTTTAAAGATAGCATCCCTCCATAATCTAATGGAAAATCTTCAAATAACGCTCATTACTAGTGATTTGGTCTTTACTTAAGGGGACAATCTAACTAACAACCACTAACTTTTTATGGGTTGTTAGTTAAAATTAAGATCATGAAGCCGATCATTCAGCTGCTCATCTCGACATATGGCGGCAAGGCCATAATCCGTGAAGAGCTCGAAAAACTCGCGTCGTACTTCAACGAGGACGTTGACTACCTCGTGAACTACCTCATCCAGTACGGCTACGTCATTAGGATCCTTAGAGGCCTTTACTACGTGAAAACTCCAATAGAATTTTCCTCAGGAGGTTCCCCATCAATCTACAAACTCATCTCTCTCGGGATGAGCAGAATAACGGAAAACTGGTACTTCGGCCTGTTTACTGCCTTGGTACTCAACGGCCTCACCCACGAGACATACACAACCGTTTTCGTTATCAACGATAAGGTAACCAGACCAAAAGCCATAAACGTGAATGGAACACCCGTGAGAATAATCAGGAGCAGGCGGAATATTTTCGATTTTGGAATGAT
Organism: Thermococcaceae archaeon; assembly: GCA_030156945.1. Lineage (GTDB taxonomy): Archaea > Methanobacteriota_B > Thermococci > Thermococcales > Thermococcaceae > Thermococcus. The sequence goes on along the minus strand of JASGLT010000001.1, from coordinate 54,183 downwards.
CGTAAGGGACTCGTTGAAGCTCTCTGACATTGAAAAGACCCTCCTTGATTTTCTCTACTTCTCCAGCTACGGCACTGTTTCCAGAGAACTTGCCCTGAGGATTTGGAGGGAATACTCGGAGTACGCTGACAGAGAAAAGCTCAAACGATATTCCGAGAGGTATCCAGTGTCAGTGAGGAAGGTGATAGAGGATGGAAGGTAATTCACTCCTGATGGAAATCCGCAGGAACGAAAGAAGGGGTTTTGCAAGGTTCGTTTCCAGAAAAACAGGGGTAAAATCCATTGATCTCGTTGAATGGGACTACGTAATCCACACGATTTTGAAAGAGCTTGAGAAGGATCCGCAGTTTAAGGAGAACTACGTCTTCAAAGGTGGCACATGCCTTGTGAAGTGTCACCTTGGTTACTACCGCTTCAGCAGGGACTTGGATTTCGCATATCGGGACAGTGACAAGCTTAGGGAACTGAGCAGGAGCCAACTCAGACAGTTTCTGAACGAGGAGACGGGGAGAATAGCAGAAGTCCTGAAGTGTGTCGCGAAGGACCTTGGCCTTGAGTTCCAGTACTCGGGCCATAGTGACTTCAATAACCACAGGTATTTTAGTTTCAGGATTGGCCCGGGCTGGTTCAGGGAAATAGTGTTGTACTCTCCGCTCGGGGAAAAGATAAAAATCGAGGTAAACTACGCAGAAAAACTGGCTTTTAAGCCTAAAACACTGAAAGCGAACACATTATTGTCCTGGAAGGGGATTACGCTCACTTCAAAGGAATATGAAAAGTACATAGAATTCCTTGGCAACTATTATCCCCTTAGTCTTCCGGCATACTCAGACAGGGAAATCCTGATAGAGAAAGTTAGAGCACTCTTAACCAGAAAGGAGTTTAAACTCAGGGATCTCTACGATTTGTACAAACTCAACCAACATGGGCTTGAAATCTCAAAATACAAGGAGAAAATAGTTGCCAAGATAAGAAACTACTTGGCCTTGGGTTCGTTGGCAAAGGAACATCTGAGGGCCACTTTACAGTCAATTGACAACGGTTCCTTCCTCGAAAACGTTGAGGCCGAGATAGATAGGGATATCAGCCTAATCGTCGAACCATTCAAAGAGGAAGAATTTTTGAACTTTGTTGGGGATTTAAAGGATGAGTTAAAGACTATTGTTGGTGATTTGATGACATTGATCGAGGTGAAAACTGATGGCTGAGTCCGCAATCTCCCTCCTTGACAAATACGGGCTTGTGGATAACAGGATTAGAGAAGTGAACGGCGAGAGAAAGGGGATAACGCTGATAGACGTCCTTAGAGAAATATTAACATCCGGAGACTACAGCCAGATAGATGTTGCCGTTGGCTTTCTGTTCATCAGCGGGTTAAAGGAGATAAGAGATGAGCTTGAAGAGTTCTTCTCCCGCGGTGGAAAAATGCGCATAGTCATTGGGAACCAGACCAACAGGGAGACATACGAGCAGTTGAGCATGGTTTACCACTCCCTTGAAACCCTGAAGAGATTGAAGGAAAAAACCGAAAGCGAGAAACATAACTTGGACGAGCAGGGAAAAGATATCGAAGCCAACGCAAATTACATGGAACAGACTCTGGAAAACGAGGAGTTCCTCCGAAAACTGCTGAAATGGCTCAGGGACGGGAATCTTGAGATTCGCGTCTACGTGAAGGAGTTCATGCACGCCAAGGCTTACCTGTTCTACCCTTCAAGGGGTTCGGTTACAAGAATTGGGCTGGTGGGCTCAAGCAACTTCACTCTCGCAGGATTCTCCGGCAATACCGAGCTAAACGCGCTCGTTCAGTCAACTCACTTTGAGAGCCTTAAAGAGTGGTACGACGAGATATGGGAGGAGGCAGTACCATTTAACCCCAAGCTCCTTGAAGTGATTGAGAGGAGCTGGGCAAACCAGGTTCCCGGAAACCTCCCACTGCCCTATGAAGTCTTAATCCGGGGCCTCTACGAGCTTTACAGGGAGGTGCTGGAAGAGGACTCAAAGTTTCTCCTGAGGAAGCTGGATGAGACTCTCTATGATTTCCAGAGGGACGCCGTCAGAAGGGCCATAGCGATAGTGAACAAATATGGTGGAGTTCTCATAAGTGACGTTGTCGGTCTTGGAAAGAGCTACATAGGTCTTGCATTACTGGAGCACTTTTCCCTCTTCGAGTTCCTCCACGGTCGCTCGAAAGAAGTCGCGGTTATAGCCCCTCCCGAATTGGTTAGGTACTGGGAGGGCCTCCTCAACGAATTCCGCATTCCTGGAAGGGTGTTTTCCGCGGGCTTATTGCCCCGCAGGGAGCTTTCTCCCGAAAAGTATGAGGAAATGAAAAAATACATCAGGAGTGTGGAGACTGTTTTGGTGGATGAAGCTCACCACTATACCAATACGAACACAAAGTCCTACAGGAACCTTCAGGAGCTCCTCACCGGGAAGAGAGTCATTCTTCTCACCGCCACCCCCTACAGAAAGCAGTACAGGGACATAATCAACCAAATTCGCCTTTTCCTGCCGGAGAGAAGGCACCCATTCCCCATAACGCCTCAAACGTGGGACGAACTCGTGAAAGCCATCGAAAAAGGGGAGATAGACCCATCGTACGTTCTGAGAGAGATCATGATAAGGAGAACCAGATACGATATCCTGCGCCTCTACGGGGGGGAGGACAACTGTATAAAAGTAAAAAAACGTAAAAAACCATTATGCTTCCCCAGGAGAAAGCTTTCAGTCCTGACGTACAAGATTTCGGAAGTTTATCCAATTGAGTTCGTCCCCAAGGAACTGGTCTCAAGGATAGCCTTTGACTCCTCGATAAAACCGGATGACATATACACCCTTTTCCTCGCAGGTATAAGCTCAATGAAATACGCGAGGTTTGCCCTCTACGACTACGTGATCCCCCACTACAGAGATGCCGAGCCCTACAGAAGTCTGTCCTCCATCGGGAAAAACCTGAGAGGCTTAATGAGGATTCTCTACCTCAAACGCCTTGAGAGTTCATGGTATGCCATGTACCAGACCCTGAAAAGGGACATAATAAAGACTGAGAATTTTATCAAGTTCGTGGAGCGCAGATTCATCCCAGCTGGAGATGAGTTTGATGACGTTCTCCTTGGAAAGATAAATGGAAGCAGGACACCTAGAGTCCTTAGCGATGAGGAAGTTGAAGAATTCATTAAAGAATACACCGCCTCAAAGGCTCCACAATATAAGGCCGGTGCCTTTAGGAAGAGTGAACTTCTGGATGACCTACGCTACGATTTGGAAAAACTCAGGGCCATGGAAGCGGCTCTGCGTCCTTTAAAGGAGTATCTCCAAAAGAACCCCGAAAGGGATCCAAAACTGAAGGCCCTCGCTGAAGAAATCCAGAGGCTCTGGAGGAAGGGGAAGAAGATACTGGTATTCAGCGAGTTTGAGGAGACAGTTCAGTGGGTCTACGACGGGCTCCAGAAGATTATTGAGGATGAGAACCTCAAACGCAGAATGGCTTACGTAAGTTCAAATACAAAGGGAATTGCCGAGAGGATAAGGAGGTTTGCACCGAGGGCTAACAACTATGAAGAGTACATAGACAGGGAGGACGAGCTCGACGTCCTTATCTCCACGGACGTCCTCAGCGAAGGCCTCAACCTTCAGGATGCAAACGTCGTCGTTAATTATGACCTCCACTGGGCCCCCATAAAGCTCATACAGCGCATAGGAAGGGTGGACAGGATAGGAACGGAGCATGACGAAATCCTTGTCTACAACTTCTTCCCCGAGACCAGGCTTGAGGAGAATTTGGGTTTGGTTGAAAAGGTCAGACGGAGAATTGCAGAGTTCAACAATGCCCTTGGTGCCGACGGCAAAATCCTTGAAGAGTCTGAAGAGTGGAACCCGTCAGCGATAGAGGCGATTTACAGAACCAGCGACTTGAATGAGATTGAACTTGAAGCCGATAAGTCCCTCCTCTCGGTCACAACATTTGCGGAGAAACTTGTGAGGGAATACATGGAGTCCCACAAGGAGAAGTTTGAAGAACTGAAAAAAAGGTATTCAATGAGGAGCATTGCCCTTTCAGACGCCAGAGAGCATTACGCCTTCTTTGTGCTCTCCAACGGTGCTACATCGCAATACATGATCTACAGGCGTGTAGATGGAGAATGGAAGAAGCAAAACATCCCAATAGAACAGTTGATTGACAAAACAGGATTGTCAGAGGAAACACTGCCGTACAATGACGAAAAAGCCATGGAGCTCTACCGCGAGGTTGCAGGAATCGCCTTAAGGGACTTTAAAAAGCTCCTCAGGATCAGTGGGAGCACCCTCGAATACAGCAGAAGACGGCCCTCCAAGTATCCTCCAAAGATCAGGTTGATACTTCAGAGGCTCCAGAGCAGGCTGGAAAGAACCAAAACGCCCGGAGAAAGGGAAGTGATATCAAAATTATTGGATCTTGTTCAGTGGGGCTATCTAAATCACGAGCCGTTTAAAGATGCATTGCTGAAGGCAAAAATCCACAAAAACACCCGCACGGAAGAAATAATCGAGCGTTGCAAGGAACTGATAGACCGTTTTGGCATCGCTACCCGCCACAGAACCCTCCAAGAAGAAGCCAAAAAAAGAGAGGTGGAAGGGACAAAGCCACACATCGTTGCAGGGCTGCTTTTCATGCCTCAAAACTCCTCTTGATTTTATTATCCACGACAACGATAAAAAGGGAAGATGCCAATTGTAAGTAGGTGGTTTCAATGAAAACAGAGGAGAAAATCATCGGTGTTACCTTCCCCGTCCCGAAGTGGTTCCTTGACAGGATTCTTGAAGGAGGCAAGACCGTCTTCGTCAAGCCTTCAACGCTGAGAGTTCAGTCGGGTATGAAGGTCGTCTTCTACGCTTCAAGGGAAGGCCAGGCGTGGCTCGGAGAGGGAGAAGTTGAATCCGTTGAGCGGTTCACGAACGTTGAGGAGATCATCAGAAAATACGGGGATGAGCTTTTCCTCACTCCAAAGGAGCTCAAGCAGTATGAGAAGGAGCGTGAGAGGTGGCACTCCCGCGGGAAAAGGCCAAGATCCTGGATGGTTCTCAAGCTGAAGAACGTGAGAAAGTATCCGAAGCCGGTTAAACCACCGAGGTTCATCGCCGTCTCCGGAAGGTACGTCAAGGAGAAGGAGTACAGGGAAATTCTGAGAAATTCAATGGTTTAACTCCTCTCCTCTTTTGGTTTAGGTGGTAATCACCCAAACCCCTAAAAACTCCGGCAATAATATCCAGCGGGTGAACGTTCATGTCCTGGAAAGAAAAGCTTGGACTCGTGCATATCTACACGGGCAACGGGAAGGGGAAGACAACTGCTGCCCTTGGACTTGCTGTGAGGATGCTGGGCTCGGGGGGCAGGGTGATGATAATCCAGTTCATGAAAGCCCCCGACGTTTACGGCGAGCAGAAGAAGATAAAGGAATGCGGGGCTGCAATAGAGTCATTTGGTTTGCCAAAGTTCGTCCACGGGAAACCCGATCCGGATGACATCGAAGCCGCTAAAAAGGCCCTCCAGAGGTCTAAAGAGGTCGTCTCAAGCGGCGAGTGGGACTTGGTCATCCTCGACGAGATATGCGTTGCCCTCGGTTTTGGAATGCTCGACCTCAGCGAAGTAAGGGAACTCATTGAAAAGAAGGCTCCAAACACGGAGCTCGTCCTCACTGGCCGCTACTGTCCTGAGGAGCTCTTTGATGTGGCCGACTACGTCACTGAGATGAGAGAAGTGAAGCACCCCTATCAGCGGGGCATCTTGGCGAGGAAGGGCGTTGAGTTTTAGTCCCTTTCCTTTAGACCGAAAACTTTTTTAGTTAGGAGAACTTAAGATAAGCCGAGAGGGTTTTAGTAACAATTCTTTAGAAAAGGGGGTGAGACCATGAGTGAGCTGATTCAGCAGATCGTGCAGGTTCTTAAGGAGCAGGTTGTTCAGGACACCGTTGTACCGAGGAACATTAGGAGGGCGGCCGAGCAGGCGATTGAGGTTCTCCTCGACGAGAGCAAGGAGCCGGCCGTGAGGGCTGCCGATGCCATAGCAATCCTTGAGGAGATAAGCGAAGACCCGAACATGCCGATGCACACCAGGACTATCATCTGGGAGGTTCTTGGTGCTCTCGAGCAGGTGAAGTGAGCCTTTATTTTTTCGCTCAACCTCTTCTTGTGAGGTACCAGAGTTTGGCACTCTCCTCTACGAGCTCTGCCTTGTAGAAGGCCTCTCTCAAGCTTTTTCCAGCGGTAACGATTCCATGCCTCTCCATGAGGGCAGCGTCGTACTCTCTCATAACCTCTGCGACGGCATTAGCCAGCTCCTCTGTTCCCGCCGGTTTAAAGGGGACTATGGGGATTTTTTTGAGGTAAATCTCCGCCTCGGGCGTTATTATCGGAAGTTCTTCCCGTAGGAGGGCTGAGGCCGCTATTGAGTAGGGGGGATGCAGATGGGCTATTGCCCTTACGTCAGCCCTCTCCCTATAGATAGCCAGGTGCAGGCGATATTCAGAGGAGGGTCTAACGCCACCCACCTGTCTCCCATCCAGGGTAATAACTGCAACCTGCTCCGGAGCCATCTCGTCCATAACGGCCCCCGTGGCCTTTATGAAGACGATGTTCCCCTCCCTGATGCTGAGGTTTCCTCCGAAGGCTGCAGTTAAACCCCTTTCGTGGGCCTTTCTTGAGTAGTTTACAAGATGCAGTTTAGCAATCCGGCTCATAGAACACACCTCGAGATTATTCCTTTATCCTTACTCCGTATCCGCAGTCTTGGCAATAAGCTTTTTTGCCCTCCCATGCAAGCTCCCCGCCGCATATGGGGCATGTATCAAGCTTTCCGCTCTCCCTCCAGCGCTCGTAGGTTCCCCTGTCAATCACCAGGTGCATCTCTTCGTCAAAATCTCCGAAAACTGGCGTGCTCTCGAGCTCCCCGCTTTCAAGGTTCACAATAGCGGGCTCGAGTCCTATGTTGCCCTCGTACTCTATGTCGTTCGCTGGCAGCACTTCAAGGATAATGGCGTTGAGCTTCCTGTCTTTGTAGACTACTACCTCGAGGGCATCGCCCACAGCACCCGTTGCCGGGATTATGTCGATTACAAGGTTTTCTCTTGGGAAAGCTATTACAACCAGCTCCCTGTTTCTGAAGAGCGAAAGCCCCCTGCCAGAGTAAAGCTCTTCAAGCCCGAGCTCTTTGAGGATGTTTTTAACTTCGTCCCCTGATGGAAGGCTCATATGTGCCACAATGAATTCTGTAAGCCTCTTGGCAAGCGGAAACGCGAGGGTTATTGGTTCGTAGATTCCCATACCCTCACCCCCTTAGGGTTTCGGGGAAAAATTTATAAACCTGCCCTGGGGAATAGGCATCGGGCTGAGCAGTAGGTCCCGCGGTAGCCTAGCCTGGGAGTGGCGGCGGACTGTAGATCCGCAGGTCCCCGGTTCAAATCCGGGCCGCGGGACCACCAAAATACGTTTCTTCAGACTCAATCTGTGCAGACTACACTGTCCCCCTTGCTTTCAAAAACTTTTTAATTTCTTGGTCGTTGTTAATTATTGGTGTTTACGATGGGAGATACCTTCTTAACCGATCAGCAGATTAGGGTTCTTCGCCTGAGGGCCAAGGGCCTAAAGCAGAGCGAGATAGCCGAGATCCTCGGGACGAGCAGGGCCAACGTGAGCATACTTGAAAGGAGGGCCCTTGAGAAGATTGAGAAGGCGAGGAAAACTCTCCTCCTCTGGGAGCAGATCAACTCGAAGATAACGGTTGAGGTAAAAGCCGGAGAGGACATATTCCAGGTTCCGGAGAGGCTCTTTAAGAAGGCCGACGAGCTCGGCATAAAGGTTCCCTACAGCACCGCCGAGATAATAGCCTTTCTTGTAGAAAATGCCCCAGTGGAGGACAGGTTGGCTAAGCGGGACTTCACGCTATTTCTGGACGCCCACGACAGGCTGAGGATAAGCGAGTGCCTACTTGAGGAGTTCGAGAAGGTAGGGAAGAACGAATGACGTGAAGACGCCGTTGAGGGCCATAGCCAGTCCGCTTATCCCCCCGGCTATCTCGTCTTCCAGGATTATTCTCGCCGTTCCGAGGCCGTGGGAAGTTACTCCCATTGCCAGCCCCCTCGCGACCCTGTCTTTAACCCTCACAGCTCCCAGGAGCTCCGGCCCGAGGGCGTTGCCCATTATTCCGGTTAGTATGACGAGTACGGCAGTTAAAGCTGGAATCCCGCCTATCTTCTCGCTGACTCCGACCGCTATTGCGGTTGTCACGCTCTTTGGTGAAATGCTCAGGAGGACTTCCTCACTCCCTCCCAGGGCTTCCGCGATGTAGTAGGCACTCAGAATCGCAGTAAGCCCTCCAAAGACTATGCCCGCGGTTATCTCCCTCCAGTAGGCCCTTATGGTTTCCCTTCCTTTGTAGACGGGGATGGCGAGGGCAACAACCGCCGGGCCGAGCAGGAAGCTTAGGATTCTGGCACTATCCATGTAGTAATCGTAGGAGACCCCGAAAACCCTGAGTAGAGCCGCTATCAGGGCTATGGAGAGCAGAACTGGGTTTGTGTAGAAGGCCCGCTTCCTCCTGTGGAGTTCTGAAAAGGCGTAGAAGGCGAGTAGGGTGAGTGTTATTCCGTAGGGGTTCATCCCCTTCCCCTCCTGATCGTTTCAACCACCTTGGCGGTTGTGATTAGGGTAACGAGGAAGCTGAGGATAAGGGCCCCAAATATGGGAAGTGCTTCGCTCTTCAGGAGGGCGAGGTAAGTGACTATTCCGACGCCGGGGGGAACGAACATAACGCTCATGTTCTTCACGAGGAGCTCCCCTTCCCTATCTACCCATTCGAGTTTTACGCCCCCGCTAAGGAGCGCACCGAGTAGCAGGAGCATTCCCAGGACGCTTCCGGGGATCGGGAGGTCTAGAGCTGATGAAAGGAGCTCGCCCGCTGCGTAGAAGCCGAATATTATGGCGAGGCCTCGATATGGCGTCATGGAAACACTTCGGAGCCGTAGTATAAAAACCTCCCGGCGAAAGAGCAATAAAGCTGGAGTCCGATTATGGATGGGTGGTATCATGCTTCTCAAAAACTACCGGTTCCCGGGTAGGTACGGTCCCGAGTGGGGCAGCGGCGGAATTTTCGGCCTGAGGTACCATAAAGGCATCCTTTACTTCACCCTCGCCTTCGAGGCCGAGGCACATTTCATAGACGTTAAAAGCGGAGAGGAGAAAACCTACGACTTCACCCTACTTGGTGAGCCTCCCACGAGCGGTGGGGATACCTACAACGCGGTAGAAACCGTCGACGAGTTCATATACTTCGGCGGCTGGGTCCACGCTCCCGCGGTCTACCGCGAGGACAGGAGGATACTCTTCTACAACAAGTACTCCCATGTACACGTCTACGACACCGCTGAGGGTGACGTGAGGCTCCTGTGGAAGGACACGATAAACCACGAGACCGACTGGGCGGGGGAGATAAGTGACATCATATACGACCCCTATAACGATAGACTCCTCTTAGCCAGGGAGGACGGGCATGCAAACCTCGGTGTCTACTCCCTCGACAGGAGGAGCGGAAGGGCGGAGGCTTTAATCAGCGATCCCGCCCCGAAGGGGGCCCGCGTTCACGACGTAGCTTTCTTCGGTATAGGCGAGAACGAGGTTGACAAGGGGCTTGAGGCGATAAAGGCCCTGGATTTGATAACGGGCAGATGGGAGTCGTTCAAGCCCGGCCAGAGCGTGGACGGGGGACCCTACCTAAGCCCGATAATCGGCCCCCTCGCCTCTGCCTACAACAGGGCATTCGCCTTCGTGAGGGGCGGGCTCTTCGCGGGAAACCCGCTTATGGGTGAAAACTTCACTTTCTACCGCCTCTTTGACTTCTACAGCTTCTACGCCCCCTACCGGGTCAACGCGATAAACGTCGGCGGAGGCATACTCACAGCCTACAACGCCCACCACGACGCCGTTTACCGTCCGGAGAACGAGTTCATGTGGACCGCGACGAACACCATCCCCGGCCCGAGCGTGCTCCTCTACATCGCTCCGCCGGTGGTAAAGATAGTTGGGACTTTTGGGGCGAGAATAACGAGCATAGAGAAGATGGACGGAAAGATACTCGTTGCCACCAACAACGCTCCCAACACGACTGCCACAGAAGCTACTCCCTTCGACACCGGCGAGAGGGATATAGTCCTCCTCGATGAGAAGGTCCTTAGAGATGCCCCGGCCCCCGTAACGTTCTCGCTCCCGCTTGCGCTGCCCTCTATGGCCAAGAGCGTCGGCGCCGGAACCTTTGGTGGAATCCCCCTGGATGGATACCGGGAGCCGAGGGCGGTCTTTTATCTTAGCGGGGACAACAGGGTCAGGGTCTATGAGTACGACCTGTCACTGCCAGCGGGCGAGGCGGTCTCTGAGGGCTTTGAGCTCAAGGCAGGAAAGAACATTCTCGATCTGAGCTCCTTCAGCGGGATAGTGAGCTTTGAGCTGGAAAAAGAGGATGCAAATGGAAAGGTCAGGATAGAGCTCCGCTGACCTTTCATTTTTAAGATTAAACCTTCCCGTAGACGTTGTTCCAGCTCATGCTTTCATCAATGAGTTCCTGAACCGTCAGCTTCTTCTCGCCCACGACCTCTGGTTTGAGCTCCTCAAGTGCCTTGAGGAGTTCTTCCCTTGGAAGGAGCTCTTCGTCAAAGACTACAAAGCCGTTCTTGGCGTAGCCGTTGAGGAATATCCTCCAAATCCGCTCGTCCTTCTCAAGCTCGTACTGCTTTATCGTCGCCTTCTCCCAGTTGATGTCGCCGAACTTGAAGTCAAGCCTCGTGAGCTTCTTGTTGAAGACCCTCTCCGTCGTCATCTTCACCACCTCACTCCTTGTTAAGCCCGAAGTAGTCCTCGATCTCGATGTAGGTCTTTCTATAGAGCTCGCTGTTCCTCATCTTCTCAACGAACTCCTTGGAGCGGAAGTACTTGTCCTTCTTGTAGTCCCAGTCGGGGTGTAAAGCTTTCCACTCCTCCCAGCTGTAGCTGAACTGGGCCTGCACCTTGTCCCTGTAGAGCTCTGGAATCACGTTGAAGGTACAGAACGGCACTATCCTTCCGTCGGGCATCGCATAGTGGATTACACAGCGCTCAACTCTCTCAACGTCGTAGTTGTATTCGTCCATGAAGTGCATCATTCCGAGGAAGAGAGCGTTCTCGTGGAACTTTCCGAGGGCGTCGTAGTTTCCGTGCATGAAGGCGTTCTTTATGAGGTCGAGGACTTTCAGGCCCTTTGGAGCGTACTTCTCGTCGTAGAAGCTCTTGAATTTAAGGAATATCTCCGCACCGAGCTTGAGCTTCTGGAGCTTTCCGAGCTTCTTCCACTGTTCAATCTCCTCGGCCCTGCTCTCAAGGTACTCTACGAAGCCCTCAACGTCGAGGAACCTCGGAATCGGGACAACGCGCTTGTTCTCGCGGTCGAGGAACACGTAGGTTGCCGCACCGCAGGCGAAGTGGCTGGTCATGTAGTAGCGTGAGCCTGTGAAGGCCTCGAAGAACCTCGCTATGTGGCCCGCTATCGGTATCGGGTACCAGTCGTACCTGCTTATAGCACCGTTGGTCTGCTCTTCTATCCTCTTAATTGCCCCCGGTATCGTTATCCTGAACCTCTGGCGCTCCTTCTTTGGAACCCTTCCGACCTGGGAAATCGGCTGGAAGTTGACTCCTCTGACGATGTCGAGGTGGTTGAGGCCGAAGTTGATTATCGCGCCGAGCTCGTGGTCGTTGACGTTCCTTATCGTGGTGGGCACGAGGACTATACCCGGCCCGCCGGCCTTCCTGACGTTCTCGAAGATGAGCGGGATCTCCCAGTGGTTCTTCCAGTTGGTCTGGGGGTTCATACCGTCGTAGCTCAGGTAGAGGGTATTTACGCCGGCTTTTCTTATCTTCTTAACGAGTTCAGGGTCAAAGGCGAGCTTTATTCCGTCGGTGTTGAGCTGAACGTGGTCGTAACCTTCCTCCTTGGCTATCCTGATTATCTCAATGAGGTCTTCCCTTAAAGTTGGCTCTCCACCGGTGAACTGCACGGCGTTGGCTCCAATCGGGTGCTCCTTCTTCGCGTTCCTGAGCATCATGCGTATCTGCTCGAGGGTCGGCTCGTAAATTGGCTGACCCTCTTTGGCGTAGAAGAAGCAGTACCAGCAGCTCAGGTTGCAGCGGTTGGTGAGGACTATGTTGAGCAGGTTTGTGTGTGAGCGGTGCCTCGGGCACAGGCCACAGTCGAGGGGACAGTTGACACCGGTGTTCTGGACGTTTGTGCTGAAGAGCTCTTTCTCGGTCCATATCCACTTGCGGTAGATGTTGTAAATCTCAACATCCTCAGAATACAGGTCGGTTATCATGCCCTCCGGGCATTTCTTGGTTATCCACACCTTTCCATCCTTTTCCCAGACAACTGCGGGAACGATCCTCCTCGTCTCGGGACAGAGTGAGTACGTCCTGTGGGGTAAATCGGCACCGTAGGCTCTGCTGGCCTCCTTGAGGAGCTCATGAAATTCATCCTCACTTATTTCCGGGAATTCAACAATATCTCTAATTCTCTTGGTGGATTCCGCGAACTCCTTTTCACCGCTGGGGACCTCGCCAATGCTCTCTGCCATAGGGCTTCACCTCTAATCATGGCTCTGAGTCAAAATTCAATTCAAGAGTATAAAAGCTTTTGCGTAAATATGAAGATTTTCTTTCAGGGGTCTAATACAGAAAGATTAAAAGTTGACCCAAGGAGTTTTAACGGGTGAGAAAATGCCTGCGAGGGACATGAGAATGGAGATGTTCGTTAGGGCGTTGATGAGACGGGACTTCAACAGGGCGAAGGGGCACCTTGAGAAGCTAATGAAGCTCGCCGGTAGTGATGAGTGGGGAAGGGGCTATTCAAGGGCAGTTGAGGGAATAATGAACGCCCTCTCGGACAACGATCCGGATGCCCTCATAGTGAGGCTCATAAAGGAGAACAACAGGGAGCACGCGAAGGAGCTCTTGGAGATGTACTCCGAGCTCGCCGCTCAGGAGTTTAGGGATGAGTACGAGAAGGGGTACTACACTGCATGGGCGGAATTCCTGAAGGCATACCTCAGTCAGAAGACTCTCGCGTGATGAAGATGGGAAAGGAAGAGCTGATGAAAAAGCTGGAGGAAAAGATCCAGAGCTGTCAGAAATGTCCCCTTGGAAAGCTCAGGACCAACGCAGTCCCTGGAGCTGGAAGCTACGATGCAAAAGTGATGTTCGTCGGTGAGGCCCCTGGCTACTGGGAGGATCAGAAGGGACTCCCCTTCGTCGGCAGGGCGGGGAAGCTGCTCGACGAACTGCTGGCTGAGATTGCCCTCAGCAGGGAGGAGGTTTACATCACCAACATCGTTAAGTGCCGTCCACCCGAGAACCGCGATCCTACCGAGGAAGAGATAAAAGCATGCTCCCCCTACCTTGACAAGCAGATAGACATAATCAGGCCGAAGGTCATAGTGCCCCTCGGGAGGCATTCAATGAGCTACATCCTTAGGAAGTTTGGTTTTGAGCCGGAGCCGATAAGCAAAATCCACGGAAAGGCCTTCGAGGCTCATACGCTCTTTGGAAAGATTGTTATAATGCCGATGTACCATCCAGCAGCGGCCCTCTACAAGCCCCCGATAAGAGAGGAATTAAGGAGAGGCTTCCAAAAGCTTAAGGAGCTCATTAGGGATAGTTGAATTCTTCTTTGGGCTTTTGAATCTTCTTTGGTAGAATCGAGTCATGGCTATGTTTACTTTCTTGCAAATCCCTCATTGGCCGAATTTTCTCTGCAAAAGGTTTTTATGGGATTATTGCACAGATAAAAACTTGAAAGCCCACTAACATGCAAGGGTGACCTACATTCTTCAGTGAGATTCTTCTTTGGTTTTTTTGGAAACCACGGGAAATTCGATAAAACACCATGGATTACGAAAATGTCTGCATGGGTAGAAGTTTCGGTTGAGGCTCTGACGCATAAATGTTTGAGATTGGGAGGTGAAAATGTGTCGGATTTCGGTGTACTCTCCCTATTGCCACCTCTTGTGGCTATTGGTCTAGCAATATGGACAAAGAGAGTCGTTTTAGCCCTTTTTGCTGGTGTTTGGATTGGGGGTCTTATGGTAGCAGGATGGAACCCGATAACAGGAACAACACAGACCCTGGAGTGGGTTGTGGGCAGCGTAACTGACGACTGGAATGCAAGGATACTGGTATTCGATTTCCTGATAGGGGCGGGAGTTGGCCTGATTTATAAGTCTGGAGGAGTTCATGCCCTTGCAAAGACCCTGAGTAGTAGGATCAGAACGAGTAGGGGGGCTTCTCTTCTTGGATGGTTCATGGGCGTCTTGGTCTTTTTCGACGACTACACTAACACCATCATCGTCGGCAACACAATGAGGCCAATAACCGACAGGACGAGGGTTTCGAGGGAGATGCTGGCTTACATCGACGACTCCACGGCTGCACCAGTTGCGGGCATCGCCATAGTCTCCACCTGGATAGGCTACGAGCTCGGTCTCATAAAGGAGGCCTTCATAGACCTTGGAGTATCGACCGGCGAGTACTACGCATGGCTCCACAGCGTCCCCTTCAGGTTCTACTCAATACTCGCCATAATCCTTGTGTTCGTAGTCGCCTACACTCACAGGCACTACGGCCCGATGCTCCACGCAGAATACCGCGCCAGAACCACCGGGAAAGTTCTCCGCGACGGTGCAAAGCCTCTGATGACGACTGAAACCGACCTTGGAGAGCCGAAGACTGGGGGGACGGTATGGCACTTCATAATCCCCATAGCCCTGCTTGTCCTCGTGACCCTGGGCGGCATGTGGTACACGGGCACCAACGGCTACCGCGACGGCTTTGTGTCGGATAACCAAGCCATCCTCGATGTCCTCGGGCTCTCTGACCAGAGCGACGCTGTAATCGACAAGCTGATGTCCGGGCAGGACGTTACCCTAAAGGACGTCGAAATAATGCCCTACGATGAGAGCGTCGAGAAGCTGTTCTACGTTGACAGCGAAGCCGCCAGAGAAGCCTATGAGGACAGCGTCAAGAAGGTCCTAAACGCTGCTGGAATTCTTGGAGAAGAGAACCGGAAAAACATCCTCGACCAGCTCTATTCTGGACAGCCCTATCACATCAGCGAGCTGACCCTTGAGGCCTATTCATCCCCGAGCGTCATGGACATCCTGAGCAGCTCTGATGCTGCCACCGCCCTCCTCTGGGGAAGCTTCACGATGGTGCTCGCGGCGCTAATCCTGGTAGCCCTGAGCAAGCAGATGACCTTCGGCGAGATGGAGACGGCGATAATCCAGGGAATGAAGCAGATGATGTTCGCAACCGCAATTCTCGTCCTCGCGTGGAGCATTAAGAGCGCCACCTCGGCCGTTGGTACCGCTGACTACGTCGTCGACCTCGCCAAGAGTGCCGGAGTTAGCGGTGGAATAGTTCCACTCATAGTGTTCCTCGTGGCGATGTTCATCTCGTTCACAACGGGAACCAGTTGGGGAACCTTCGGCATAATGATGCCCATAGCAATTCCCCTCGCCTACGGTGTGACCGGAAACGTTGGACCAGAGGTCTTCGCGAGCATCGGCGCCGTCTTCGCGGGCGGTATCTTCGGAGACCACTGCTCGCCGATAAGCGACACCACCATCATGAGCTCCATGTTCAGCGGCTCGGACCACATCGACCACGTGACAACCCAGGTCCCCTACGCGGTAACTGCAGCGTCCGTCGGAATAATCCTTTACCTCTTGTTCGCCGCGGGAGTTCGCAGCTGGATAATCCTGCTCCCAGTCGGACTAGTGCTCCTCGTGGCTGCTTGGTACGTCCTCAGTGAGTGGTACGGCAAGAAGTACGGCATACCGCACGGAAAGGTGCCGATATACGTGGTTGAGGAGTGAATCTCCCTTTTTCTCTTTTCCTGAAAGGCTTTTTAAAAAGGCCCTTCTAACACACCTCGGTGGTGGAGAAATGCTAATTCGAGCATTCGTTCCAGCGCATATAACTGCCTTCTTCGTGCCAGTGTTTCACTATGAACCTCTTAAGGCAGGCTCGCTCGGGGCCGGCGTTAACCTCTCGAAGGGCACCAACGTCTTCGCCAGCATCGAGACGGGGGCGCTTGAAAGGCACATCCACGTCGCCTTCAACGGGGAGCCCGTGAGGAAGAATGAGGCCAAAATAACCTACCACGTCGCAGAGAAGCTCGTTCCAGAGGACTTTCTCGGGGAAGTTGAGATATGGCAGTACTTTGATTTTCCAAACGGTTATGGATTCGGAAACAGTGCGGGTGGAGCTTTTGGCACTGCTCTAACCCTTAGCTACGCCTTCGGCGGGACGTTGCTTAGGGCTGCCCATATCGCCCACGAGGCGGAGGTAATTCACAGGGGCGGGCTTGGGGATGTTATTGCTCAGCTCGCGGGCGGAATTGAGGTTCGCGTTAAAGCAGGAGGGCCTGGAGTTGGAGTTGTTGACAACCTCTTCTTTGAGGGCTACAAAGTCCTCGTCGTCCCCCTTGGTAGGCTCTCCACGAGGGAGGTCCTTGATGGAGATGTGGTTAAGGCGATAGAGAGGGAGGGAAAGGTTGCCTTGGAAACCCTTCTTAAAGACCCAAGACCTGAGAGAATGATGGTCTTGGCGAGGGCCTTCGCCGAAAGAACGGGCCTCCTTGGTGGAGAGCTCCTCGAGCTCGCTCGTCAGCTTGACAAGAATCTCTCGAATCCCAGCTCAATGATAATGCTCGGAAGGGGCCTGTTTGCACTCGCCCGGGAGAAGGAGATTGAGAGCGTTAGGAACCTGCTGGATGAGCTCGAGCTTCCCTACGACGTGGTGGAAATCTACACCGATAGGCCCAAGGTCGGGCGCTGGATGGGCTAACCTTTTATCCTCCTCACCGTATTTTTTTCTGGTGGTGAGGATGGGTGACATGAAATACGCTGAACTTGCTGACCTCTACAGGAGGCTCGAAAAGACCACTCTCAAGACACTGAAGACAAAGTTCGTCGCGGACTTTCTGAAGAAGACTCCAGACGAGCTCCTTGAGATAGTTCCCTATCTTATCCTCGGTAAGGTCTTTCCGGACTGGGATGAGAGAGAACTCGGCGTCGGTGAGAAGCTCCTCATAAAGGCCGTTTCTATGGCAACCGGCGTCCCGGAAAAGGAGATAGAGGACTCCGTCAGGGACACGGGCGACCTCGGTGAGAGCGTGGCCTTAGCTATAAAGAAAAAGAAGCAGAAGAGCTTCTTCTCACAACCTCTGACGATAAAGAGAGTCTATGACACCTTCGTTAAGATAGCGGAGGCCCAGGGTGAGGGCAGTCAGGACAGGAAGATGAAATACCTGGCAAACCTCTTCATGGACGCCGAACCGGAGGAGGCGAAGTACATAGCTAGGACAGTCTTGGGGACGATGAGGACGGGAGTTGCCGAAGGAATTCTTAGGGATGCGATAGCCGAGGCCTTTAAGGTGAGAGCTGAGCTCGTTGAGAGGGCTTACATGCTGACGAGCGACTTCGGCTACGTTGCCAAGATAGCCAAGCTCGAGGGCAACGAGGGCCTTTCAAGGGTCAAGATACAAGTCGGGAAGCCGATAAGACCGATGCTTGCCCAGAACGCTGCGAGCGTTAAAGATGCCCTCATCGAGATGGGGGGTGAAGCTGCCTTCGAGATAAAGTACGACGGGGCAAGGGTTCAGGTGCACAAGGATGGGAGCAAGGTTGTAATTTATTCCCGTAGGCTGGAGAACGTTACAAAGTCCGTTCCTGAGGTTGTTGAGGCAATAAAGCAGGCTCTAAAACCTGAGAAGGTCATAGTGGAGGGCGAACTGGTTGCTGTCGGCGAAGGTGGAAGGCCGAGGCCCTTCCAGTACGTGCTGAGAAGGTTCAGGAGGAAGTACAACATAGAGGAGATGACCGAGAAGATTCCGCTCGAGCTGAACCTCTTTGACGTTGTCTTTGTTGATGGCGAGAGCCTGATAGAGACGAAGTTCATTGACAGAAGAAAGAAGCTGGAGGAGATCGTTGAGCAGAGCGAGAAGATAAAGCTCGCCGAACAGCTGATAACTAAGAAAGTTGAGGAGGCAGAGGCCTTTTACAAGAGGGCCCTTGAGCTCGGCCACGAGGGGCTCATGGCGAAGAGGCTCGATGCCATCTACGAGCCCGGAAACCGCGGGAAGAAGTGGCTCAAGATCAAGCCCACGATGGAGAACCTCGACCTCGTCATCATCGGCGCGGAGTGGGGCGAGGGAAGGAGGGCCCATCTGCTTGGTTCGTTCCTCGTGGCAGCTTACGACCCACACAGCGGCGAGTTCGTACCCGTGGGCAAGGTCGGGAGCGGCTTCACCGACGAGGACTTGGTTGAATTCACGAAGATGCTTAAGCCTTACATAGTAAAGCAGGAAGGCAAGTTCGTCGAGATAGAGCCGAAGTTCGTCATTGAGGTCACCTACCAGGAGATCCAGAAGAGCCCGAAGTACAAGAGCGGCTTTGCCCTAAGGTTCCCGCGCTACGTCGCGCTTAGGGAGGATAAGAGCCCTGAGGAGGCCGACACGATAGAGAGGGTAGCTGAACTCTACGAGCTCCAGGAGAAGTTTAAGGCAAAGAAGTAGAGTCCCAGGAGGTTGAGTTCCCGGATTCGAGGAGTTTTCTCTCTTCGATTTCCTTCTTTGCCTTTGAATAGGCCAGGTGGAATGCTTCATCCACGCTCCGGTATATCACTGCGATGGAGAGAACCCCTGGGAGAACAGCCGTAGTTGCGAGGGAGTTCTGGCCAATAAAGAGCAGTATGGGTGCATCGTACAGGGAATGGAGTATGGAGGCCTTCAGGTAACTTTTGATGGGGGAGCCTTCAAGATAACCCTGGAGGGCTATGGCTGTCAGGGCGACATGGAGCATTATGACGGGGATTCTCAAAAGCATTGCGAAAACGTTTGGAAAGAGGGCGAGGGTTTCGAGAAGGCCAAAGAAGAAGGCCGCTTTTGTTGCCATGGCCCAGGCTTTGAGGGCATCCCTCTGATTGATTGCGTAGGGGAGCAGTTTTGCACCCTCCTCGATGAAACCCACTCCTACCGCAAGTCCAAGGAAGATCGAGAATCCGAGAAGGTAAGAAAAACCCATTATAATCACTTCTCCGACCACCGCCAGGATGATGCTCAGGAGGCCGTAGAGAAAAGCGTCCCTCGTCCTGACAATGGGTACAATGGGCTCTGTGCGGGAAATCCATGTCCTGGTTTTGAGGAATATTGCAACCCCTCCACCGAGGGCCACGGCTATGTAGAGTGCAATGAGAATTTCTATCAATAGTCTCCCCCTCCAAACCTTCAATTGTGGTAATTTAAGGTTTTCGATAATCGGACTTTCTTAACACCTTCGCTACTTTTTTAAAAAGAACGCTGAAGGGCTTGACGGTGATGACTTTGAAAAAAGAGGAGTTGATAAGGGCTTTTTTCGAAGAGGGGGCTATACTGTTCGGACACTTCGTGCTCACGTCCGGAAAGGAGAGCGACTACTACATAAACGTGAAGAAGCTCATCACGAACCCTCATGCCTTAAAACTCATTGCGGGAATGATGGCGGAAGAGGCCAGGAGGAGGGGAATATGCTTTGACCGAGTTGCAGGGCCAGAGCTCGGCGCCGTTCCAATAGCAACCGCCCTCTCCCTCGAAACCGAAAAACCGCTTGTTATAGTTAGGAAAAAGCCCAAGGGGCACGGAACCGGGAGCCAGATAGAGGGCGAGATAAGGCCCGGCGAGAGGGTTCTTCTGGTTGAGGACGTGACTACGACGGGTGGGAGTGTTCTAAAAGCCGCTGGAGTCCTTGAAGGCCTTGGGGCCGAGATAGCGGCCATAATGGTGGTAGTCGACAGGGAGGAGGGTGCTGAACAAAATATTGGAGAGAAGTATAGCTTCATTCCCCTCGTAAGGGTTTCAGAACTTTTTGCCCGCAGGGATTCTTTTTCTGCCGAATAGGGACATTATTCTCTTGTAAATTTTTTCCAGGGTTCCCTCCTTCCTTCTGCCTAGTATCCACTCTAGCATCCTGTCTCCAGTAGATGCTATGGCCTTGGAGGCCTTTGCACGGGGGTCGTAAGCAACCACTGGGATGCCGTGGTTGCTGGCTTCTGGAACCTTGTAGTCGAAGGGCACTACTCCAAGAACAGGGATGTCGATGCTGTACTCGATAAAATCGACGAGGTCGTTGAGTCTCTGCCCCGATTCCCGAACCTTGTTTATCATGACCCCGACCTGAAGCCCATAGGCCTCCCCAAGGGCCTGCAGCTTGAGGATTTCGTTCTCTATCATCCTGTAGGTGCTGTGTATGGGGGACCTGCCTATTTCGATTATTATCAGCTGATGGCTGGCCAAAACGAAAGTTGAAATCGTGTCGAAAGGTATCCCCACGGGCGAGTCCACCACGGTGAAGTTGTACCTTGGAAGAATCTCCCTCACAACGGCCCTCATTCTTTTTGGATCTACGTCAAGGATGTCGTATATGCTCGGACTCCCGGGGAGTATGTCAACCCCCGTTTTTTGGTCGTGGTATATTGCATCAGTTGTTCTCATTTCGGGGTTTTTTAGAAGGGTGTGTATGTTGTAAGCTGGGTTGTCGATTCCGAAGTGAAAGGCCAGTTTTGGGAGGTAAAGGTCCCCGTCCACGGCCAGAACCCTGTAGCCGAGCTTGGAAAAATAAGCACTAAGGTTGCTCGTCATGGTGGTCTTTCCAGCACCCCCCTCCCGGTCACTACAATGGCAACCAACCTTCACATCCTCCTCACAGATAATCTTCGAGCGTCTTTGCCCTGACCATTATTGAAGCCTTGCCTTTCCCGTAGAATACCTCTACGAGGCCGTCAGATTCGAGCTCCCTGAGGGTCTTTAGAACCTCCGGGGCGGGAGTTTCAAGCTCTGAGCTTAATTTATGGAGGGCAACTGCCCTTTTTTTGGTGGCCACTAACCTATAAACAGCCTCCTTACGGGCCCTATACATAGGAGTTACCCCAATAGTAATACGTGGTTGGTTCTAATAAACTTTCCCTTTGGTATTCCTAGGGATAGAAATTCAAAACCTTTTTATTGGCCTCTCCTGAGGCCTATCCCATGAGAGGGGTCATTGAGGGCTTGAGTGAGAACGGCATGGGGATTCTTCGTGCGGGAAGGAGGGAGTTACTGGTCCCGTTCACGGCTCCAGGTGATGTAGTGGTCGTTAGAAGGTGGAGGAGGAAGAAAAAACTCCTCATAGCAACGGACTTTGAGGTTGTTGAAGCTTCTGGGGTTCGCGAGGCTCCGAAATGTCCGTACTTTGGGGCCTGTGGGGGATGTCTCCTCCAGCACCTCCCCTATCGTGAACAACTCGCCTTTAAGGCCCGGAAGCTCTTCGAACTACTGGGGATTGAGGCTGAAGTCCTCCCCTCCCCCGTCATATACGGCCACAGGAACAGGATAGACGTTGTGGTGTCCACTTCGGGGATAGGCTTCAGGAGGATTGGAACCTGGTGGGACGTGGTTGATATCGAGGAATGCCCGGTTTTTGGGGAAGCGAGCAGGAGGGTTCTTGGTTCTTTAAGGGAGTTCATAGAGGACCACAGGCCCAGTCTCTACAACATAAAGGAGAACTCGGGTTTCCTGAGGTATATTGTCATCCGGGAGGGCAAGTTTACTGGGGAGCTGATGGTGAACCTGGTGACATCAGAGGGCGTTCTTTCCGAGGAGGTGGTTGGCTATTTTGACTACGCGAATTCCATTTACTGGAGCGTTAACAGGACTCAGAGTGACGTATCCTACGGGGAGGTTGAGAGGTTCTGGAAAGGGGAATTCATCCGGGAGAAGCTGGAGGGGGTTACTTACCTCATCCATCCGAATTCCTTCTTCCAGACAAACAGCTACCAAGCGGTGAATCTGCTGAAGGAGGTTGCCAATGCCGTTGAGGGAGAAAAAGTTTTGGACCTTTACTCTGGCGTGGGGACCTTTGGGATTTATCTGGCCAGGAAGGGGATGAGGGTTGAGGGCATTGAAATAAACCCGTTTGCAGTTGAGATGGCGACTAAAACTGCAGAGCTAAACGGTGTTGAGGCTAAGTTTAGGGTGGGCTCGGACAGGGAGGTTGAGAGTCTTTCCTCCTACGACACTGTGGTGCTTGACCCTCCACGGGCTGGCCTTCATCCGAAGCTCATAAAGAGGCTTCTGAGGGACAGACCTGAGACAATAGTTTACGTCTCCTGCAATCCAAAGACTCTGGCAGAAAACCTGGGTAGTTTGAGGGAGGCTTACAAGGTTGAGAGCATCAGGGGGCTTGACATGTTCCCCCACACACCCCACGTTGAGGTAGTGACAAAGTTGAAGCTAAAGGTTTAGTCTTGAAACCGATAAGTTCAAAAACTTAATATAGATGGTGTGTTTAAAGGAGAGTGAGGTGAAAAAATGATTGACGAGAGGGATAAGATAATCCTGGACATGCTCACCAAGGACGCGCGCACACCCTTCACTGAGATAGCCAAGGTGCTCGGCATCAGTGAAACTGCGGTGAGAAAGAGGGTCAAGGCCCTTGAAGAGGCTGGAGTCATCAAGCAGTACACCGTTGTGGTTGATCCGGCAAAACTCGGTTACAACCTCGTGAGCCTGACCGGAGTTGACACCCTTCCAGAGAAGATCTTTGAAGTGGCTTACAAACTAAAGGAGTTCGACTTCGTGAGAAGCCTCTACCTTTCAAGCGGAGACCACATGATAATGGCGGAGATATGGGCAAGGGATGGCGAGGACTTGTCCGACATAATTTCCAACAAAATCGGGAAGATCGAGGGCGTCACAAAGGTGTGTCCGGCGATAATCCTGGAGAAATTAAAGTGAACCCTCACTTTTAATTGTTTTAAGAAGGGTTTTGGTGCGGTGGCCGGGATTTGAACCCGGGTTACCGGCTTGGGAGGCCGGTGTCCTAGACCAGGCTAGACTACCACCGCAGTGTCCAGCCCGTGGTATATGACTGCCCCCTTCTTTAAAAGTTTTACCCCCGGTTCCAGGCGGGGCTCTTTTGGGAGTTATAAGTGAACATTTGCACTTCCCATTTGGGGTTGGAGCCTCTAAACTCCCTCGGACGACAGGCTTTTTAAAGCTCGGGCTAAGGCTTCATGGGTGAGAAAATGCCGTACCTAATAATCGAACACCTCGAAGAACTGCGCGACTGGGTGCTCCTTGAGTACAGACACGCGAGCGAGTGGTGGGGGGACAAGCTCATTTTCACCAACGTTGAGGAGCACGAGAGGGGGGAACTTGCAAAACTCGGCGGCGTCATCCCTCAGAGCGTAACGGAGTTTCCCTTCGACCGCTCAAAGCTGATAGTCCTCGACCCCTTCGCTGAGGAGGAGCTCAAGCCCGAGGACATCCAGGAGGACACCCTCATAGTCGTCGGCGGAATCCTTGGTGACATAGAGTTCACGGGCAAGACCAAGAAGTTCATAACCGAGAAGATGGAAGGGGTGAAGGCCAGGCACATCGGGAGCGTCCAGTTCTCCATAGACGGCTCTGCCATAGTGGCAAAGCTCATAGCCGAGGGCAAACGGCTGGAGGAAATCGAGTACGAGGAGCACCCCACGATAAAGCTCGACGAGTTCAGCGAGATAACGCTACACTACGCGGTGCCGAAGCTGGACGGAAAGCTCCTCCTGACGCCGGGCCTCATAGACCTCCAGAAGAGGGAGCTTGGCTATACAGAGGTCGACGATGAGATAAGCGACGAGGAGCTGATCGAGTTCTTCGAAGGGAAGAGGGATATTTGAAACAGCGGTAAATTTGTCCTTAGTTCTAATCTGCACTGAGGATGGGTGTGGAAAAATGCTAAAGCTCACGAGCATCTTTCCCTCAGAAGTTCTAAGGATACTCTCAAAACACAACTTCCGCCTCGTTGGGCCATGGAGGGAGTACTATCTCCTCAAGGGCAACGCCCTCATGGTTCGGGAGCTTCCTCTGAAGGTCACCTTCAGGGGGAAGAAGGAAGAGATTGTTGAAGAACTGAAACCTCACGCCAAGAGAGTTGTTTACGGGAAAAACAAGGTCTCATTCTTGATTGGAAGGCATTGGCTTGTCCTTGAGTTTGAGGAATAATCAGTTCTTCCTGAATTTTCTCTCCATCGTTTCAATCAGATTCACGTCGGTCTTCTTCGGCCATACGATGACAAGGGAGTATCCAAACAACTCCAAAACCCGCTAATCAGGATGATCCTGACTAAGAGCTTGCTTTATGGAAACCATTTGTGCCCCCACAGTTTTTGTAGTTGTAACGTAAAACCCGATATGTAGGGGTAATCTCAGAGACGTAGCCCAAAGAGGTTACTTCTTGAAGATAAAGCTCCAATGTTTTAAAATAAAGCTCAAAGCACAATTCCTTCTTTCAGAGCCTCCCTGACTATTCCGAGGTGTTTCCTCTTCCTTTCAAACTCCTCTGGCGTGTAGCAGAGAACCTCAAAGTCGCCCCTGAGGCCTGCTTTCCAGAGCAATTTCAAAACCTCGCTCGACCTCTCCGTGAATTGCTTTCCCTTAAAGGAGCTTGAGACAACTATTATGTCGTAGTCGCTTTCCCTGAGATAGTCGCCCCTAACCCTGGAGCCAAAGAGTATTATCCTCGCATCTGGATAACGAGTCCTTATTGCATTCACTAACTTTCCTCTCCAATCCTTCTCCTGCAAAACTCTATCACCTTCTTAGCCTTTTCGAGATGGGAAACGGCCATTCTCTCGTTGTATATCCTCGCGGGGACTTCGTTGGCGGCATCAGGATATCTTGTCACTATATACTCTGGATTCAGGTCGAGCACCGCATCTATTACCTCGTCGTCCTCTATGCCCAGTTCGTTGGATAGGCGTAGAAGGCTGTGGGTCTTTGGAGGAAACTCGCGCTTGAGTTCTATGTAAAGGGCCTTCAGCGCTTTCTCGGCCGCCTGCTGGGAGAAGAACACACTGGCATAGTATCTCTTGACCGTAATGAGAGCTTCCGCAGTTTTTAAATCCTCCAGCGCCTGCTCCCAGAGCAACTTTGATTCTTCCCTCATTTTCCCCAACACTCCGAGTAAAGTACGGCAGGCATGATTTAACTCTTTTCCCATTCCTCAGCCAGCGTTTCTATCCCCCTCCAAACCCTCTCCCTGTCGGCTTTATCAACGACCAGGAAGACCTCCTGAACGCTTCCATCGCTCTTGGCGACGAGCTTTAAACCTGTCTGGGTCTCCCGCGTGACCTTTATCTCGAAACCTCTGGAGTCGCTCGCGTATATCCTGCCTGGAATTACCTTCTTCACTCCAGGGATTCTGGCTATCTCCTCCAGCGGCTTCTCAAGGCCCTTGAGAAAGTGGTGCTCCCTCTTCACTCCGCGCTTGAAGTGCTTGGGCATGTTGGAAAACACGCAAGTGGGATTTTTAGATATTGCGCAACGCTTAAGTTCATCTGTCCCCACATAGATTGGGGAGGAGTATGGAAGAGGCCTGGATACTGAGGGAGTTTGAGAAAGTTGCCCAGCTCATGCCAAAGAGGGCCTTATCCTTGATAAAACAAGACAGGGAGCTCTTCATGGAGATCGTGATTTCTGCATACCTCGATGGGCTAATAAGCCTCGGAAAAGCTGCAGAAGTCCTTGGAGTTACCAGGGAGGAAGTCATTGAAGAGTTCAAGCGCAGGGGGATTCCCATAAGAACGCCGGACAGAGATGACATTGCTTCCGAAGTGGAGGCGATAGAGTGTTTGTAGTGGACACTACAGTTATTTCGAACTTTGCCAAAACAGGACATCTCACCCTTCTGAAGGCGATTTTAGGTGATAACGGCGTCACAACGGTTCAAGTGATGGAAGAATTCGAGGTTGGAATAAAACGAGGGAAGTACCCAAACCTCGAAATTCCACCAAAAGTCATCGAGCTTACCGAGGAGGAAAGGGAGCTCTACACCCTGCTCAATCAAAGTCTCGGAAAAGGAGAGGCATCCTGCATAGCCGTCGCAAAGTTTAGGGGTGGAATTCTGCTCAGCGATGACTACGACGCGAGAAAGAAAGCTAGGCTGCTCAGTGTTAAGGTCTCTGGCACCATTGGAGTCCTCGTACTTGGCGTTAGAAAAGGGGTCATTGAGCTGGAGGACGCAAACGGCATCCTGCACGAGATGATCAAGAAGGGATTTTACTCCCCAATAAAGAGACTTGAAGAGGTCATGCCCTCTTCCTAACCTTGACCGCCACGCCCTTCCTGGCTTTTACCATCTCTTCACCGCTCAGGACTGCTTTTCCAACGCCTACTACCTTTTCGTCCCTAACTATGCCGACTATGTCATCGGGCCTTATCCTCGGGTCGGCCTCTTCAACACCAACTGCGAAGACGTCACCGCGGAGCTCAAAGTCTATCTTCACCCAGTAGCTCTTAACTGCATCGTATATCCTCTGCATTCCGTAGGGAGTTACGCTTATTACCCCGTCGGTGAAAGTTCCGGTCTGCTGGCCCTCAACGAAGATGCGGAGCATCTTTGAGCCCTTAACCTGTCCGTTCTCAGGAAGAACGGCCTCCCCAGCGCCGATGCCGAAGTAGAAGTCAAAGACCTTCCTAATGTTCTCGAAGTAGCGGTAAGTCCTGTCCTCCTTTGTTCCCTCAATCTGGAACTCCCTCAGCGTCTCAGTAAGTGAGCGAAGGCTTTCGTGGCTCGTCGTCCCGTTTTTGACGTCTGTGAAGATTATCTCCCTTCCAGAGAGCTCGGAAGCAAGCTTTGCT
The DNA here is from genome assembly GCA_030156945.1 of Thermococcaceae archaeon. Taxonomy (GTDB): domain Archaea; phylum Methanobacteriota_B; class Thermococci; order Thermococcales; family Thermococcaceae; genus Thermococcus. Next base: position 27,437 of record JASGLT010000001.1, on the reverse strand, counting down.
ATCTCAACGTAGGCCTCGTCGAGGTGAGCTATGATTGGGATGTCCTCCGGGTACTTCTCGAGCGTCTTGGCGAGGAGTTCTGCCGCCGGCTTTATCTCCTCCTCGCCCCAGTGGCCGGTAACCACTATGTCGTACTTAGCTAACCACTCCCACTCCCTCGGGACGACGCCAAAGGGGGAGGTTAAGATAAGCTCGTGAACCTTTGAGGTTCCCGAACCGAGGGCCTCTTTCACGGCCCTTCTGTAAAGGGTGTGGCTCCTTGAGAAGGAGTAGGGCTTCTTAGCGGAGCACGGGAAGAGCAGGAGGATTTCAACGTTCTTGGGCGGTGTGAAGCGCTCAAGCACGCGCTTGTGCCACCTTTTAACCTCGGGCCTCCTTATGGATGCGTCGCTGATGAAGTATACCGTCTCCTTCTGGATGGGTGTGTACTTCTCAAGGTAATCTGGGTGCTCAAGGTCTGCTATTCTCAGAATTCCAGCGTTGTACTGGGTTGGGAAGAAGTTTTCTACTAGATACCTCAGCTTGCCCTCTTCAAGGGCCTTCCTCACGAGCAGTATAACCTCACGGGCGAAGTCGAGGGAGTTGGGCTCGTTGCTCCACAGGAAGGGAGAGAACTGGGTGAATCCCTTACCCTCGAAGTCGTAGAGCTTGAGCGAGCGGGTATCGAAGGCATCAACGCCCAGATAAACCGCCAGCGGGTAGAAGAACGGCTCAAGGTCGGCTATAATCATTATGTTCGGGAACCTCTCGCGGAGTTCCCTTAGAATCCTCACGAAGTAGCGGTACTCCTTGATCAGAATCTTCGAGTTGCCGAGGTAGACGGCATCGAAGTTGTATCTCTCTATAATCTTGAAGAACTCCTCGAGGTACTCCGTTCTTCTCAGGGCAGGAAGGTAGAAGGCGTTGAAGTCCTCGTGTTTGACGCTCCAGAGCCTTCCGAGGGCCTTCTGGATTACCTCATCGGGCGTGTAGAACCCGAGAGGTATTGATGGGGCAAGGTTGAAGTCGTATTCTCCAGGCTCTTTGGGGTGGAAGAAGGAGTTGAAGGGAGATAATGTGAAGTCTACCCCTGCAAGTGCGGGGGTTCTGAAGGAGTAATCACCTAACCTAACCCGGCCCAGTCTTCCCGGCCCTTCGTGCCTGAGGATTTCCATGGGAATCACACGAGGTTGTACCTCTGGAGGAGCAGGAGCTCGTCGAGGGTGAGCTTCTCACCGCGTTTGAACTTCTCGAGGGCTTCCACCGCTTTTTCGAAGGTCACGTCCTTCTTGGCGCGCATTTTTGCCACTATACGGTATGCTATGAGCTCCTTGTGCTTTTCATCGTACTCCCTTATCCTCTTCTCGATCTCACGGAGCTCCTTTCTTATCTCCCTGATCTTTTCGCGGAGTTCAACCACCTTCTTGTGGTACTCGTCAGCCTCCTTCTTGACCTCGTCTGCCTTGTTGAAGGACTCGATCATCTGCTCGTGGAACTGCTGGCTCTGGTTTGCGAGCTTTTGAATCTCCAGGTTGATGTTCCTCCTGGCCTTCTTGAGCTGGTCGACCTTCTTTCTGGTCTCAACGAGCTTTTTGTGGAACCTGTCTGCCTGCTGGATTATCTCAAGCTCGGTCGCGAGGACCTGTATCTGGTCAACTATCTGCTTCTCCCTCTCCGGGGTGATGTTTGGGTTGGTCTGAAGCTCCCACTCAAGCTTTTCGATGCGCTCCTGTATCTTCTCCGGTGGCATCTTCATCCTTCTAAGCTGGTTGTATTCGTCCCTCTTAGTCTTGTACTCGAGTATCTCCTGGTAGAGGAGATCAAGCTTGGCGTTGATTTCTTCCCTGTTCTTCTTCAGCTCCTGTATCTTCTGGTTTATTTCGTCCCTCTTCGCCTTGTACTCCCTTCCCCTCTGGCGGAGCTCCTGGACCTCTTTGTTCTTTTCATCCCTCTTCTGAATCCAGATTTCAAGCTCTTTATTCAACTCCTCAAGTTTGGCCCTGATTTCATTTCTCTCCTTCTCCAGGGCCTCAATCTCCCTCTTGATCCTCTTAATCTCTTCTGGGTCTACTTTAACCGTTGTCATCTCTATTACCCCTCTCCCTTTTTAGAACAGCTCTGTTCGCTCCAAACATCTGGACTGAAAATGGCGGGAGTAAATAAAAACTTTTTGGCTACTCCCGTTAGGATCAAAAACAAAATGTTTTGGAGGGGATTGGAATTTCATCCAAACCTTTCGATTTACTCCCTTAGCACCTGGGTTCCCGTTTTCCCCTCAAGTGCCTCGACGGCCCTGTCCAGGGAAGCTATTATGGCCCTTTCACCGCCCCATTCAATGAACCTTATGGCTGCCAAGACCTTCGGCCCCATGCTTCCCTTCTTGAAGTGGCCTTCTTCATAATAGCGCTTCAGCTCGTCCACCGTTACCTCTCCAAGCCACTTCTCATTGGGTTTGCCGTAGTTTATTGCCGCGCCGTTCACGTCAGTGAGTATCATGAAGATGTCGGCATCAACCTCCTCCGCGAGCTTCTCGCCAGCCAGGTCCTTGTCTATGACCGCTTCAACGCCCTTAAGCTCCCCGTTTTCCTCAATTACCGGGACTCCACCGCCGCCGCTCGCTATGACGATGAAACCCTTCTCGACGAGGTCAACTATAACCGGAGCCTCTACGTGGCTCTTCGGGTCTGGGCTTGGAACGACCCTCCTCCAGCCCCTTCCAGAATCCTCTATAACCGTCCAGCCCTTCTCCTTCGCGAGCCTCTTAGCCGTTTCCTCATCGTAGAACGGGCCGACCGGCTTACTGGGGCTCTGGAAGGCTGGGTCGTTCTTGTCAACGATGGTCTGCGTGACGATGGTCGCGACGGGCTTCTCTACTCCCCTCTTCCTCAGCTCGTTTATCAGGGCCTGGCCTATCATGTAGCCTATCTGCCCCTGCGTCATGGCCCCAGCTACGTCCATCGGCTGGGCGGGGATTCCGTAGACCTGCTGGCCGGCGTCCATGTGGAGAAGCAATGCTCCAACCTGGGGACCGTTACCGTGAGTGATAACCACCTCGTAATCGTTATCGAGGATTATGTCCGCTATCTGCTTGGCGGTTCTTCTCACGTTCTCCATCTGCTCCTCATAGGTCCCCTTCTGACCCCGCTGGAGTATGGCGTTCCCGCCTAAAGCAATGACAACTCTCTTTTTCATCCTCCCACCTCCGTGATGTAGAACTACGGTCATGGGAATAAAAACGTTCGTTAGGCTTCACTGATGTTCATTTGAAGAAGGTTCGGAGAATAGGCGGGTCGCTCTACAAATGTAAAGAAAAGTGGCTCTCAGAGATACCATTCAGAAAAGTTCCCAAGTCCGAGCCGTTCAAGGGTCTTCATAACGCCCAGGGCTATACCCTCGACCTCTATCCCTCCGGGTAGCTTGTAGGCGTCGCCGACGATGTAGATATCCTGAATCGGGAAGTCCTCAACGGCCTTCCCGCTCGCAACCCTGTTGACTGGATTTCCGTCGAGGTACGTCTGGATGAGTAGAATCTCGCCCTCTTCATCGAGGTTCGGGAAAATCCGGTAGATGTCTTCAACACCCTTCCTCTGCTCGGCCTTAACGTTCCTGCTCTGGAGGGCGTGGTGGAGCATGATCAACGTGTACCCCTCTGGAGCGAGCTCAGGGCTTAGAGCGGTCGGCTCGTTGTAGCCGTTTATCCTTTCGGTATCAAGTGTAAAGACGACGGTGTTCCCAATCCTCGGTTCTCCTTTAAGGGCGACGTTGTACTTTATGCCCTCGCTCGGCTTCAGAGAGTCAACGTGCCTGAGGTATTCCCTATCGAAGTTCTCCTTTCCGAGGAGCTCCACTGTCTCCTTGATGCCAATGTTAGAGATAAGGACATCATAGGAAAACTCCTCGTTGTCGGCCGTCACTACCTTCTTTGCCTCGGCATCGACTTCAACGGCCTTTTTCCTCGTCAGAATCTTCCCGCCGTTCTCCACCACAATTCTAGCGAGTTCATCGGTAAGAGCTTTACAGCCGCCTTTGACGAGTCCAGGGCCACCCCACTTTAAGGCGGCCTTTATCTCCCTGGCCAGCTCTCCAGCAGGTACATCCAGCACGCTGTCGGCCCAGCCGAGGAAGCTCTTTATGAAGAGGTCTGTGAACTCGTTGTCGCCTATCTTTTCCTTAATCCACTCCCGTCCGCTCATCTCGGCCTCTTCACCTGTTGGAAGCTTGTTCCTCTTTATGTCTGCCATCAGCTTCATCGCCCTGGCTTTCTCCTTCCAGCTCAGGTACTTCCAGCCCTCGCGGTAGTGGAATGTCTTGCCCTCGTAGAAAATCATGCCTTTTGGATTAGAGTTCACTATGGTGACGTTTGCGCCGAGGAGCTTAAGGAGGTGTGCCAGTGGGCCGTCTTCGCCATGGGGGAGCATGTGAAAGGCTCCCGTTGAGAGGCCGAAGCCCCTATAGTTCAGGTTCGTGAAGCGGCCGCCTGTGTAAGGGGCTTTTTCCAGAACCGTGACATCGTAGCCGTTCTTGGTCAGAAAGCTGGCTGTCAAAAGCCCTCCGATTCCAGAGCCAATAACCACTGCTCTCATTCTACCACCTGAAAGGCCAAAGGTGAGGAAAATATAAGGGTATCGAGGGGCAGAAATGTTCAGAGCCTCCACTCGACCCCAAGCATCTCGCTGTAGGCATCGAGCACCTTCTCAAGGTACTCCCTGGCCGTTCCAACCTTGTCGATCTTGAACTTCTCGGCCCACTTCTCGTTGCCGAACTCCTCACTTCCAGCGGCAACTAAATCAATGACGCGCATGCTGTCCCAGAACACTGGAGTATAGCCGGCCTTCCTCGCGAACTCGATGAGCCTCTTTATCTGCTTCTTAGCGTGCTCCTCCATGTCAACGTTCTCTCCGTAGGCCTCCATGAAGAGGGCCTTAAGTACTGGCTTCATCCAGCCGCGGTGGAAGCGGCACCAGCCGAGGTTGTCATACCAGAACTCCCAGAGAGCTGAGCCTATTATCTTCTGGGCAAGCTCCTCGGGCTCGAGGAAAACGCCGAACTGGTAGAACGTCCAGTAGCGCCCCTGAATCGGAAGCGGGATGTAGTTTCCGATGGCCCAGTACATCGTCGGCGTCATCTCACCGTCCTCGCCGAGCGGCGTAAAGACGGCGTAATCTTTGAAGCTCTCGCCGTACTTGAGCCTGTCCTTGAACTTCTCGTCGAGGATTACGCTGGCTTTCCTCTTCCCGAGGCCGATGATCTTTGCTATCTCGTTCTCGGCGAAGGCGACGCGGTGGGCCAGTTCAGCGACGAGCTTGGCGTTCTTCTCGCTGGCCTCGACGGGCCTCTCAAGTAAAGCTTCCTTCGTGAAGTCCGGGATATCGCTGAGGCCGACTTCCTCGGGCTTGAGTATTCCGCGGTATACTAACTCCAGAACCCACGCAGCGGTTCCGCCGAACTCTATGGCGTCGAAGCCCATGGCATCAACAGCAGGAACGCTTATGTCGCTCGCCCTGAGGGTTATAACACCGCTGAGCGGGCCGTTAGCTTCCCTCGGCTCGTACTCAATGTGGTGGCCGTTGGCGTACTTCTTGCACACGACCGGGCACGGCTCACCGCAGTTCGTCCAGTTCTTGGTCTCTATCGCCTCCTTGTTGAAGGGCTCCCAGTAGTACTTCATTATTGCCTCGTGGATTTTGATCCTCTCTTCCTTCTCTATGTAGGGCATCTGCCAGTTGAGTATCGGGACGAAATCCCCCTCAGCTGGATAGTTCCCTCCGAAGGTTCCTCCGCTCTTGAGCTTGGGGTTGTACTTGTACTTGACGGTCTTCTCGGCTATGACGTCGTTGTAGGGCTTCTTGTGGACGCCTTCAACGATCTCTTTGGCGGTTCTGAATGAGGAGATGTCTTCACCGGGGAATTCCCTCTTCCTCGGCTTTCCGCCGAAGATTATACCGACGACGTTGTGGGCCCTCAGGAGAACGCTTCCAGAGCCGCCTCTAGCTGCCCAGTCCTCGCTGCCAACAACGCGCTTTCCGTTTCTAAGGGTTTGGGAGAATATGGCACCGTAGTTGGAGTTGAGGGCTGCAGGACCCACGACGGCGATGCGGTATTCAAAGTCGAACCTCTCGCCGAAGGTGTCTATGAGGTACTGGGTGAGCGCATAAACACCCTCCTCGCCCTTGTAGTCCCTCCAGATCTCGATAAGCTTCTCAAGCTCTATCTCGTGGAGCTCGACGTTGACGTTGGAACCGTCATTATAGAGGATGACCACAACCGGCTTCTCCGCCTTACCCTCGAAGGTGACGAAGTCAACGCCGACGTTCTTGAAGGCATAAGCCGCTCCGCCCATCGCCGACGGGAAGAGCGTCCCGTAGAGCGGCGAGCGGAAGAAGAACATCAGCCTGTGAGCGCCGGGCAGTATTGAGCCTGAAAACGGTCCCATACCCATTATTACAACGTTTTGCGGATCATAGGGGTCTATTGAATGAGTTCCGAGCTTCTCGTGGAGCTCTATGCCGTAGTCTATGACGCCGTAAACTCCATCCTTTTCAAACTCCTCGTTTTCCACCTTTCTTTCATCAAGCTTGATGTGAAGCACCGTGAACTTCATACCTACACCCCCGTGTATCACTCCAAGTGTTGAGTGTGGGCAAGGGATATTTAAGGTTTTCTAAAGGTGGGGATGGTGAATCTCTCCCAGCACACCCAAAGGAGTTCAACAAGACGGTTTTGTGAGCCTACAAAAACTTGTATCGACTAAAGAGAAACCCGAAAAGGCTAATGGGCGTAAAAGCCGTTTAGAATGGAGGAGAAGGGAAAAGATCAAATCACTCGATGGGCTCGAACCTGTCGGTGAGTCTTTTCAACACGCCCGGTAGGGTGGTGTACTCCATCTCCTCGAGCGGGAGCCTGTGAGGCTCGAAGGGCCCGTGCCTGCGCATGTATTCGGTTATCTCAAGGGCCTTCTGGCGGGCGTAGTCGAAGGCAGGGTCGTCGAAGAGGTCAACCGGGCCGACGAGCTTTCCTTCTGGGCTTATTTGCCAGCCGAGCGCGACAACCCTCGGCGGGCCGTCGAACCTGGTCGGGTTGGCCTGATGCATCGGGACGGGCATTATCGGGCCGTTGTGGGAACCCCTCATCCAGCCGCTGACGAGGTGCGGGAAGGAGAATGGCTCGAGGACCTCACCGAGGGCTGGAAGGCCGCTCTGGGCCCTGACTATGGCAACAGGGTCGTCCTTCCCGACGTACTCGCCGGCAACCTCGTAGAGCTTCTCGGTGCTGACAACAGCGACCGGCTCGTTCTCCGGAATAGGGTGGCCCGGCTTTGGATAGACCCTCTTAATGACGTAGCGGCTCTTTGCTCCTATGAGTGCGAGAAGGTCGTAGACTTCCTCCGGGGTGTTGAGTATAACGCGCTTGTGCTCCAGGATGTCCCAGACCTCAAAGCGGAAGCCCATGTGCATCTTCGGGTCAATGACGAGGCCTGCTGTGTTAAACGGGTCGGCAAACATCCTGAATATCGGGAGGTTGAAGGCCCCGGGCTCGGTCTTGTCCATGTGGAAGGTAACCACCGGCTCGCTCTTCCTGATGGTTATCTCCATCTCTGCAACTCCCGGCCCCATTCCGCGGACGTTGCCGCTGAATGCATCCTTAAGGAGGTCTTGACCGGCCCCGTAGAGGCCGAGCTCCTTTGCAACCTTGGTGGCCTCCTCAAAGGCCTTCCAGGCGAGACCATGTATATCTGGACTGTCAACGCCCTTCCTGTGGGTCATGATGAGCTGAAGGTCGTCTCCGCAGGTGGCGACGTAGAAGTCTATGAGGGTCCCTTCATCAACTGCCTTCGAAAGGACTTCTTCGGCCGTCTCAACGAGCTGGGGGTGCACTCTCGAATGTCCAGGCCACCCCCCTATGTCAGCCTTTATTACGCTAATCGTAACCTTCTCTCCGCTGGCCATGGCAACCACCGTAACTTTGATGACTTTTATGCTTATAAAACGTTAATATCACCGTAGATGATACGCAAAAGGGGCTAAATTGAAGGCCAAAAATGCTGGAAGTTAAACATCAAAATGTTATAAAAAGGGACTCACTCGCAGATGTCTGTCCAGCCGAACTTTTCCTTGACCACCTTTATAAGGTTCTTGAGCTCATCTTTCTTGATGTTAACGCTTGAGCTGGCTCCTACTAGCGCTATAATCCCGTGGACCTCCTCCTGGACCTGTATTACGTCGTCGTGCACCTTGACAACCCTGAGCTCCCTCCTTGCGGTCTCCTCATCGCTAATCCTAAACTTATCCTTTCCTATGAGGACGGGCTCCTCCATTCTCATCCCTCCATAATATTTTTGTTATCAAAGGTTAAAAAACTTCCGAAGTCGGGGAAAAGCTTAAATATCCATTTTTACCCAGTTATGAGTAAGGGGTGAACAAAAATGATGCTCATCTTGGAGGATTACTTCAAAAATTATCCCGCGAGAAAGAAGGTAGCCGAGTTTCTCTTCGAGAATGGTCTGAGCGTAAAAGGAGGCAAGATATACCTCAAGGACGTTGAGGTGCCGATAAGTGAGCTTGCAAGGGTTATTGGCGTCAACAGAAAGATAGTGTACCACACCATCGAATACATCGAGAAAACTTATCCACTCAGGCTGATATTTGAGCGGCTAAATCCGCTTCCGAGCCTTATTGACGTGGCTCCGCTTATGGGATGGGAGGTTCTTGAGATAGAACTGGAAAAGGGGAGTTACCTCAAGGGGTTCTCTGAAGTTCTGAAGCTCCTGCAGGAAAACGAGGTCTCCATTATTGAGGTCTTCAGCAGGAACCTTCAGCATGAGCCGGCTAAGCTCTACGTAGTGATAGACGGAACGCTTCCAGTGGAGGTTTTTATGAAGATTAAGGAAATGTCGGGCTTCAAAAGGCTCATCCTCCACACTCCCGAGAAGGACAAGGAAAAGTTCGTTTGCAGCTACTGCGAGGTCAAATACTGCCCCAAAAGGGTTCTAATGGAGAGGGCCGGTCTCATCCAACGACCCTGAAACCTTCTAACCCCTCCGGCTCCTCCCATTTTACCTCCACTCTGGTAACTCTTGCCATTGGAGGCCCCTGGTGGGCCCAGCCTATTAGAGCTTCAACCCTCTCGGGCTCCCCCTCGACCACGGCCTCAACGGTTCCGTCGGGAAGGTTTCTGACCCATCCGTGGACTCCAAGCTTCCTGGCCTCCCTGCTCATGCTCCAGCGAAAGCCTACTCCCTGAACCCGCCCGTAGATCTTCAGATGAGCCCTCACCCTTTCCATACCACATCCCGGAGATATTATTCCCGCAATCGATTTAAGCTTTGCCCGAGGAGAGAATAGTGGGTGATAGCATGGAGGCGATTTTCGTTTACACCACTTTTCCAGACTGGGAGAGCGCAAGGAAGATAACCAGGGAGCTCTTGGAGAGGAAGCTCATAGTCTGTGCCAACCTGCGAGAGCACGAGGCGATGTACTGGTGGGAGGGCAAGATTGAGGAAGGGAAGGAAATCGGCGCCATCTACAAGACCGAGGTCAGCAAGTGGAAGGAGCTTAGGGAGGCCATAAAGGAACTGCACCCCTACAGCATCCCTGTTATAGCGAGAATAGACCTCGACAAGCTCAACAAGGAGTACTCCGAATGGATGGCAAGGGTGCTATTTGGATGATAAGGAAGGTCAAGCCCCAGATCAGAGTCCTTGGCTTCGACGACGGCACCTTCTCCTTTTCTTCAAAGCTGAAGCATGAAAAGACAATACTGATTGGAGTCGTGATGAAGGGTGCCTCTGAGGTTGTGGGTGTTTTGGCCCGCTGGATAACCGTTGACGGAACCGACGCTACCGATGCAATCATAGATGCCGTTAAATCTTCCCGGTTCAAGGACTTAAGGGTGATTTTGCTCAAGGGAGTAACCTACGCGGGCTTCAACATCGTTGACATTGGGAAGCTCCACAACGAGACGGGCCTTCCCGTAGTGGTAGTCATTAGGAAGAAACCAGATATCCTGGCAATGGAAAACGCCCTGAGGAAGCATTTCCCTGATGCGGAGGAGAGAATAACCCTGCTTAGAAAGGCTCCTCCTCTTGTGGAGCTTGTGAAAGACAAACTTTACTTCCAAACTGTTGGTTTGGACGATAAAACGGCTGCTGAAGTGATTAAGGTCACAACGAGGACAGGCCTCATACCCGAACCCCTGAGGCTTGCCCACATGATAGCCAGCGCCGTGATGACCGGCGAAAGTACTCGGGAGTAGGTTTATAAGGCCGGGCAAAAAGTAAAAGCGACCGATGATGGCAACAGGGTAGCTACCGAACTTGATGTGGAAGCCGTTCCAGTCTGAGGTCATTCACACGGGACGAGGAGCACCGGGAGTTTTGAGTCCCTCATGACTCTCTCCGCCGTTGAGCCGAGTATAAGGTCCCTTATGACGCTCCTTCCCTTCTTGCCGATTACTATTAGGGTCGCGTTCTTTGCAAGCGACATTCCAATGATAGCCTGGGATGCCGATCCCACAGTAACCTCCTCTTCGCAGGGGACGTTCAGGCCTTTTGAGGATTTTTTGAGGTTCTCTTTTGCCCGTTCAATGTTGTTTTCGAGCTCATCGATCTTGCCGTAGTCTACCGAGTGGAGCAGGATTGCCCTCTCCACGTGCTCCTGGAACTTTCTTACCGTGTTGAGAATCTTTATTGAGCATTCCGAGAAATCGAGGGCTATAAGCGGTCTCTTGAAAATCTCCTCACAGCTGCCCGAGAGCTCAAAACCCCCTTCTTCCTTTTTCATGTACTTAAGGAGAAGAACAGGCCTCTTCGTCGCCCTTACGAGGTTGGATGCAGTACTGCCCACGAACATTATTCTCCAGATGTTTTCACCAGCGCTGGGGACCACTATGAGGTCTATTCCCTTCTCCTCGGCTACGGAGGCGATCTCTATTGATGGGATGCCGATCCTAACTTCACTCTCTATGGCGGCTCCCTTTCCTTGTAACTCCCTTGCAATCTCCTCAAGTCTCTCCCTGTAAATCTCCTCAAGCTCAAAGGCCTCAAACTCCGCAACCGTTATGTCTATGACGTGAACCAGGTGGAGCTTCTTGATGCCGTGCTTTATGAGTTCTGGAATGCAGTGACGGAGGGCATGTAGGGAGACATCGGAGAAGTCTGTCGGATACAAAACGCTCTCGAACATTTTCAATCACCCGGTATATATTTGTACTCCAGAGTTTATTACTGTTGCCCGTGTATTAGAAAGGATTATAACGGTCACATCCAAGTCTAAACGGTGGTTGCCATGGTCAAAAGGGTTCACCTCTTCGACTGGCACAAGGAGCATGCCAAGAAAGTTGAGGAGTTCGCAGGCTGGGAGATGCCCATCTGGTACTCCAGCATAAAGGAGGAGCACCTGGCCGTTAGAAATGGTGTTGGGGTTTTTGATACTTCCCACATGGGGGAGATAGTTTTCCGCGGTAAAGACGCCCTTGAGTTCCTCCAGTACGTCACCACTAACGACATAAGCAAGCCCCCGGCCATAAGCGGAACCTACACGCTTGTCCTCAACGAGAGGGGTGCTATTAAGGACGAAACTCTCGTCTTTAACATGGGGAACGACGAGTACCTGATGATATGCGACAGCGATGCCTTCGAGAAGCTCGATGCCTGGTTCAACGCCTTCAAGCGCGGGATTGAGAAGTTCGGCGACATAGACCTTGAGATAGAGAACAAGACCTACGACATTGCAATGTTCGCGGTGCAGGGGCCAAAAGCGAGGGATCTGGCCAAAGACCTCTTCGGCATAGACATCAACGAGATGTGGTGGTTCCAGGCCAGATGGGTTGAACTGGATGGCATAAAGATGCTCCTCTCAAGGAGCGGCTACACTGGAGAGAACGGCTTTGAGGTTTATATCGAGGATGCAAACCCTTACCACCCCGACCCGAGCAAGAGGGGCGAGCCAGAGAAGGCCCTCCACGTCTGGAAGACCATCCTCGAAGTTGGGGAGAAGTACGGTATAAAGCCTGCCGGACTCGGTGCTCGTGATACCCTCAGGCTTGAGGCTGGTTATACCCTCTACGGCAACGAGACCAAGGAGAAGCAGCTCCTCAGTACGGACATAGACGAGGTCACACCGCTTCAGGCCAACCTTGAGTTCGCAATCTTCTGGGACAAGGAGTTCATAGGAAAGGAGGCACTCCTCAAGCAGAGGGAGCGCGGACTGCCGAGCAAGATGGTGCACTTCAAGATGGTTGACAAAGGCGTCCCGAGGGAGGGCTACAAGGTCTACAAGGACGGTGAGCTCATCGGCGAGGTCACCAGTGGAACACTCTCACCTCTCCTCGGCATAGGCATTGGAATAGCCTTCGTCAAGCCAGAGTACGCGGTTCCAGGCGTTGAAATCGAGGTCGAGATAAGGGACAAGCTCAAGAAGGCAGTCACAGTCACTCCACCCTTCTATGACCCGAAGAAGTACGGCCTCTTCAGGGAGGAGTGAGCCTCTCCTTATTTTTCCTCCTTTTTCCTCCTGTTCTTTGGCATGGGAAAACTTGATTATCTTAGTCCAAGGCCAGGATTGTCGTAAGGTTCAAGGCTCTCAGGACTCTCCTGGGAGCTGAAAAAGATTAGCGGTATTTGGATTGGGGGTGTAAATCCGGGTAGTTCGAGAGAATGTAACTATGGGGCAATAACTTTTTATTTCCTGCCTGTTTTATCCCGAACATGTCCAGAGCACACGCCATACTTGCAGTATTCCTCTGGTCAACTGTAGCTGCGGTCTTTAAGCTGACGCTGAGGCAGTTGAGTCCCCTTCAGCTACTGTTTTACGCTTCGCTGACTTCCCTCTCTGTGCTGAGTGTACTCTACTTGAGGCGCTTCTCGGTGCGCAGGGAAAATCTTAGCTCCGCTTACCTCGGCTTTTTGAACCCGTTCCTCTACTATACGGTTCTCTTTTCGGCTTACGAGCGCCTCCCGGCCCAGGAGGCCCAGGCACTTAACTACACTTGGCCTCTGATGCTCGTTATACTTTCAATACCCCTCCTAGGAACCAGGCCTGGAGTCAGAACTTTCATCGGTCTTATCATGGGCTTTTTTGGAGCCGTTATCGTTGCTACCAGGGGCAGTGTAACCTCTCTAAACTTCACCGATACCCTCGGGGTTGGCCTGGCTTTCAGCAGTGCGGTGATATGGGCCACCTACTGGCTTCTGAACGTTAAAGACGGGAGGGAGTCAGTCGAGAAGATGTTCTGGAACTTTCTGTTTGGATTTGTTTACGTGAGCATTGCCATGGCTCTCACTGGAGATTTTTCAATCCCCTCCCCTCCTGCTCTTGTCGGAGCTGTATATGCAGGCCTGTTCGAAATGGGGATAACTTTCCTTCTGTGGCACAGGGCTCTTGAGAGTGATCTTTCATTCGCCTCCAACCTTGCCTATCTCGTGCCCTTCCTTAGCCTCCTGTTCATCTCAATCGTAGTGGGTGAGAAAATAGAGGCATCGACGGTCTTGGGGTTAGCGTTCATCGTAACTGGCATAGTCGTCGGAAGGGGAGGGCAAAGCTTATAAACCGGGCACTGATTAGGTTAAGCTGACTGGGGGCGTGGTGTAGCCTGGTCCATCATCGCGGGCTCCAGAGGTATGAGGACTTGCGGGTTTGCTGATTGGGGATGAGCCTTTGGAGCTCTGACCCGGAGAAACCCGCGGACCGGGGTTCAAATCCCCGCGCCCCCACCATAGAAACTTTGCTGAGCAAAGTTTCATCAAAAAACGAATGTCCTTTTTTACTGTCAAGTTTTCAGTGATTCTCTTGATTTAACCATCGATTTTCCAAGGGGTTTGCTAACAATATAACGCCCTTCGGGCGTTAAAAAGAGAGAAAACCCACATTCATCCGCCCATCTATCAAGAGACTCTAACCGTATCAAGCCAATTCTCGAGGACATTCAAGCTTTTGGTGAAGCTTTTTCTAAAAGCTTCAGCGCTGGCGGAAAAAGAGTATGCGTTTTTAATGAGATGACTTTCGAGTGGGTTTACTCACTAACTTGTCGGGTTTAACAGGATTTTCTCTCACAGTATAGTGCCCGAAGGGCACTAAAAAGAAAGTCAAAATCACAATTGGCTGGGAGATCTTGGAGTTAAACCCTCGCAAGGTTGCCTTCTGGTGGAGCATACGCTCACCAAGGAGTAAGTTAAAGAGAAGGGCGCGCTTTTGGTCAAGCTTTTTCCAAAAGCTCGCTGGTGAAAAGTTTCATCAAAAAACGAATGTCCTTGTTAAATTGATGGGTTTTAGTGATTCTCAATGCCCAATTGGCGGTTTTTAATGGGTTTACTCGCAGTATAACGCCCGAGGGGCGTCGATTACAGAGAAAACTCATAAAGAGCAAGCGAATAAAATTGGAATCCACAATCCAGGATGGCATTCAAAAGGAAAATCATATCGAAAGACCCGTTAAACAAGAACCACAAACTTTGATGAAACTTTGCGGGGCAAAGTTTCCTTGGTGAAGCTTTTTTCTAAAAGCTTCAACGCCGCTTTCACCCTCGTTCAAGCGCCCTTAACGGATGTTGGAAAAGGATGTGCTCTTCTGGAAATACAAACTTGAGAGGGGTTCACTCCTCGTTTACTCTTCTAAAAGTGTTTGCCCCTCACAAAGCGTCCGGAGGACGCCAGAACAAAAAGCAAACTTCATAAAAAAGCTACTTTCAGAGTTAAACCTTCCTTAGGGGGTGAGAATGAAAAGAGTGCATGATTAGCCCCCGGCATTCTCATGGGGAAGGTGCCTTTTGATGAAACTTTTCGCCAGAAAAGTTTCCTTGGTCAAGCTTTTTCTAAAAGCTTCCAAAACATACCACAAGGTTTTAACTGGTGTGGGGAAATCTTTGAGGGGGGTGATGGGGGTGGATAAGTTCGATGTTGTGGGCATCGGAAACCTCAACTACGATATCATACTGCTCCTTGATAGGTTTCCGGAGTTCCACGAGAAGGTTAATGCCAGAGGAGCCCATTTCGGTCTTGGGGGGGCTGCTGCCAACACCATATCCTGGCTGGCTCATTTTAGGCTTAAAACCGGCTACATTGGGGCCGTGGGGAGGGATGAGATAGGAAAAGCTCACATTGAATACTTCGAGAGAATAGGGGTTGATACGTCGGGAATCCAGGTAGTTGATGCGCCTTCTGGGGTCGCTGTAGTCATGGTTCATGGTGATGACAAGAGGATCGTGAAGTATCCCGGCGCTAACCTGCTCAAAAGACCCGATTTCAACTATCTTTCGAGAACTAGGCACATTCACCTCTCTTCAAACCCCCCTGAGCTTATAAAAAGCGTGGTAGATTTTGCGAACGAAAAGGGCATACCGGTCTCTCTGGATATAGGTGAGGCTCCACTGTCCCAGGACGTCGAGAAGAGGGTGCACTACCTTTTAATGAACGAAGACGAGTTCCGCAGGAAGTATGGAGCTCTCGATCCATCCCTTTCCAAAGCAAAGAACTTGATAATTACCCTAAATGGTGGTGGGGCTATCGTTAGGGATGAGAATGGAAAAGTTGCCGAGATACGGGGACTCAGTGCTGAAGTTGTGGATTCCACTGGGGCTGGGGATGCTTTTGATGCCGGCGTAGTTTACGGCGTTTTAAACGGCTGGAGCCTGGAAGAGGGTGCAAGACTCGGGATGCTCCTCGCGTATCTCACCGTTCAAAAAGTGGGGGCTAGAAGTGCTATAGTAGGCATTAATGAGGTCAGGGACATTGCCAACAAACTGGGCCTTGAGCTGCCGTTTTGATGCTTTCCCCTGTCTATGAGGCTTATCTTTCTTCGCTCTTGTTGAATAATCACACCCATGTTTCACTTTCTACCCTTTGCATCCTTTTGGTTCGAATTATTTGTCTGATACATGAGCAATCACAATGCTTAAAAATCCGTATTTTAACTCTCTTAGAGAGATAAAGTGCTGTGGCTGGAGGTGAAGTAATTGGAAATCATCGTGGAGAACTTCAAGCCAAAGGTCACGAGACCCTTTAAAAGAAAGAATGAGTACTGGGTCAAGCTCATAACGCCTGATGGGGAATTCGTTATGAAGTTCAAGACTCCTCTTGAGGCGGAGGATGCAATATACGGAATGCTTGACGATCTCCAGGTTTATGGGGGGAAAGTTAGGTTAAAGCTTAAAGAAGGTAACGTAATTGAAGGTATTGAGGTTCTTGAGCTCTACAAACCCTCAGCCAAGGAACTTCTTGACGAGTATTTTACCAACTAATCAATGCTCTTTTTTGCGCATTGGAGCTGTTCTCTCGACAATAAGCTATATATATCCCCGGGAACATAGAGTTTTATTGAGGCGTCCGTACGTTACCATGATGCGATAAAAATCAAGTAGCTGGGGGCATTGGCGTGGCAAGGAGGAAAAACAAGGAGCTTATAGAACTCGCAAGGGACATCGGGGGAGATGAGGCTATCGAGGTAATAAAGGTTCTCGAGAAGAAGCCCGACATTACCGACGATGAAATTGCGGAGGAAACTGGAATCAGGGTTAACACTGTTAGAAAGATTTTATACGCTCTTTACGACGAGGGGCTGGCTGACTTCAAGAGAATAAGGGACAAGGAGACCGGCTGGTATTACTATTACTGGCGGCTCGAGACCAAAAAGCTGCCGGAAATCCTGAGGGCTAAGAAGATGGCGGAACTCAAAAAGCTCAAGGAAATGCTGGAAGAAGAGACGAGCGAGATTTACTACTGGTGTGGCAAGGAGGGGCATCCGAAGCTTACCTTCGATGAAGCGATGGAGTACGAGTTCCAGTGTCCCATCTGCGGCGAGATGCTAATGCAGTACGACAACACTGAGATCGTGGAGGAGCTTAAAAAGAGGATAGAAGAGCTTGAAATCGAGCTTGGGCTCAGGAAAAAACCCAAAAAGAGCGCCTCAAAGAAGAAGTCCAAATAATTGAGATGAATGGAAAAGAACTTCGGGGAGGATGTTTATGGAAGAAATCGTTATTCTTGAGAAGGTTTATGGGGATAGGAGTGGCTTTATGAAGCTCGACCGCAGGTTGAAAGCCCTTCTGGGGGAACTTGAGGTAACCTGGAAGCTTTCTGCGACTGTAAAGAACTGGGTCAAGGTATCACTGTCCGGAGAGGACGAGGAGGTTAGTGCTAACCTGATACGTGAGGAGTTTGGAGAGGTTCCATATACACTCAGGGCACTCATGGAGGGTGAAACCTACAGAGGGCGCTTCATAGACCTTGGAAAGGTTGGCTACGGGGCATACGTTGATATCGGTATTTTTAGACCTGCGCCGAAGGACGCCCTTATACCCCTTTACTACCTCAAGTCTCTCTTCGGGGACTTTCCGGTCAGGGAGCTAATAAAAAGGTTTGGCTGGGTGGACAACCTTCCTGTGGAAGTCGAGGTCAAGAGCGTTGAGTTCGGTGCCCGGGAAATTGAGGTGGCTTTCTCGGAGGAGTACCTGAAAAGGCTGAAGGGCTGGCTTGAGGACGGTCACGATAAGCTCTTTATAACTGGAACTATAACGGAGAACGTGGAGAACGCGTTGATAAAGACCGGCCATGGTAGGGATGTTAGGCGGATCGAGGAGCTTGGCCTCATGGAGACTCTCGTTGTCCTCAAAAAGGGCACGCAAGCCCCGGGCATTATAAAGGAGATAGGCCCTCACCTCAAAGGGGCCATGATAGGGGCGGTCAAGTTTCAGTCTGGACGTTGAGGGCCCTTAGGGTCAATGCAAAGAGGCTGATCATGGAGTACGGAAACATCAGCGGGGAGAAGGGAAGCACCGCTGTGTAGAATAGAGTCATGGTAGTCAGAAGGCTGGTGTGTCCCCTTCTTCTAAAGATGCCGTTGTGTCTTATGAGGTGATATCCCAGGACAAAAATTGCCGGAAGACCCTCCTTAACGAGAGTTACCAATTCTGAGTGGCTTATTCCCGAAAAAGCAAGGAAGCCTTTAACATACGAAGGATATGCGATATATGCCAAAATCACGGCTATAATTCCCGTTGCGAGATACCCCGTGTTTCGGAGAGGCCGGCGTGGGAACCCTATAACAAAGGCAAGGGGAATCAGGGAGAAGTAGGGGTTTATGAATACGCTGGGGACTGTAACAAGTGCGAGGAGGAAGAGCTGTATCATGACGTCTTTGAGCTCCACTTGGGGCTTCATGTTGTTCAAAAACGCAAGTATAAGGAGGAAGAAGAGTACACCAAGGGAGATAGTGCTAACGGAGTGCATGTACCCCCTGAAGGTGGGGGATGCAAATAGGAGGCCGAAAAGAAGGAATCCGAGTTCTCTGGAGGTTTTCGGGGCTACGTAGAAGGTCAGGCCTGAGATCGTTAGGAGGAATATCCACTGGGTGTATATGAGGTTTTCTTCTATCGGCGACATGAACTTAAAAGAAATCGCCAGGAGTGCTTCCACCGGACTCCCTGGCTCCCCACCTGCCCAGGCGTTAAGGGCGTGATAAAAGGTCTTCAAGAAATCCGGTGCAAAATCCATCCTCGGAGAGGTTAGCGCCCAGAGTGCTATCGTAAAAACTGCGAGAATGTAAAAGGCTCCTGCATGTGTATGAGTTTTCAGCAGTGGTAGTCCGAATAGAAGGGTTATTAGGATAAAAAGCACAACGAAAAGGACCGTCGATACGGGGGAGGGGTTCCAGAGTGATGAGAAAGCTTGCTCGGTGAGGTAAATGTTGTCTTCGTCCCCCGTTATGAACACGACTCCAGGGATAACCACCACCATCGGCTCGAAAGAGAGTTCTGGAGTTAGGCCTGTGGCATTCCACAGCTCCTTCATAAGGGGGTTTGTGTCCACGTTCCCCACGAGTACTTTGAAATCGCTCCCGTGTTGTTTAACCGTAGAAAGCCGGGCGTCGATATAGTGAGCCCAGCCTCTTGCCCAGCTCGTGTTCCCCGGCACTACAGTGTAGGAAGAATTTGAGTTTAGAAAACTGATTAAGGCCTCCCTGTCCGGGTAATAGTGGAGCTCCATCGCATAAGTTCGAGGGAGGAGCATAAGGATGAGTATCACTGGGATCAGGGCCTTCCTCATCGTATACCCCTGAGTGATAAAGGGGAGGATGATTAAAAAGTTAATGCAGCCTGGTCCAGCGCGGCCCCATCGCTTCGGCTCTCGCCGGCCTGAGCCGCGCTGAGAAATGTTGAAATGTAAAACTTAAAGGGTTTACTCCTCAGCTTCTTCGCTGGCCTTCTCGCCCTTCATTTCCTCAAGCTTCTTAACGAGCTTCTCTGCCAGCTCCATGAATGCCTTTGCCGCTATGGTGTCCCCGTAGAGGACTATTGGGATTCCCGCATCGCTGGCCTCCCTGGCCTTGAGGTCAATGGGGATCTCTCCAAGGAACTCAACTCCCTCCTTCTCGGCGAGCTTCCTTCCACCACCCCTGCCAAAGAGGTCTATCTCATTGCCGCAGTGCGGGCAGATGAGGTAGCTCATGTTCTCGACGACCGCTATGTAGGGCACTTCCATCTTCTTCATCATGTTGACGGCCTTTCCCGTGTCGAGGAGTGCAACTTCCTGAGGCGTTGTGACCACGATAGCTGCATCCAGCTGGAGCGTCTGGGTAACGGTCAGGATTTCGTCGCCGGTTCCAGGCGGGAAGTCGATTATCATGAAATCCAGCTCGCCCCACTTTGTGTCCCCAAGGAGCTGTTTTATGGCCTTGGTCACTAGAGCACCGCGCCATATGACCGGCTGATCCTCAGGAACGAGAAAACCCATGCTCATGACCTTAATCGGAGTTATCTGGCCCATGAAGTCTGCCGTTGGCGGAATCATCTCGAACCTCCCATCTTCAAGCCTCTCGGCCAGAACATCGGCCTTGTCAACTCCAAGCATCTTGGCTACGTTCGGTCCGTGTATGTCGGCATCAAGGATTCCAACGAAGTACCCCTTCTTGGCCAGCGCCGTCGCCAGGTTCACAGCAACCGTGCTCTTTCCAACGCCGCCCTTGCCGCTCAGGACGGCTATCTTGTACTTCCACTTCTTCTGCTTCTCTTCAATCCTCTGGGCAAGAGGGTCAGCACCAAGTCCACCTATGTTGAGGGTAGGAGCTTTGATAGTCATCTTTAACACCACCGGCTTAGGTTGCCCTAAGGCACTTAAAAGCTTTGTCCCAAAATTTAACAACACTACCCATATTTGTGTATTGGATGTTTCCGTGCAAATAATGAAAGCCTGTTGGAGGATTTTAGACAAGCTCCCTTCCCGTTCCGGTCATCACGAGCTTTCCATGTTTTACTCCTTTGAGGCTGAGAAGTCTGTCCGCTATCTCCTTTATCCTGCTCGCCTTACCCTTGACTATCACGACCTCAAGGCAGTTGTGCTCGTCCATGTGGACGTGGATACTGGAGATTATCTCTTGGAGATAGTCATGTTGCAGATCGAGAAGCTCCTTGACGACATCGGCCTCATCGTGGTTGTAGAGCATGGTTATCGTGCCCGCTACCTCCTTATCTCCGGCCTCCCACTCGTGCCTCACTATGAAATCCCTCATCATGTCCCTTATAGCCTCGCTCCTGTTGACGTAGCCCTTCTCCTCAATGATCCTGTCAAACCTCTCAAGCAGCTCCTCGGGAACTGAGACCCCAAACCTAACGATGCCCATAGTGACCACCCGCTTACCGGCATGTTAACGTATGGTTTTCAACTTATCCCTTTTTAAGGTAGCACCCCCAAGGCATTCTGGTGATACCATGCACGAGTGGGCTCTTGCCGATGCGATAGTAAGGACGGTCCTCGATTATGCCCAGAGGGAGGGAGCAAGCAGGGTAAAGGCGGTTAGGGTTGTTCTCGGAGAGCTCCAGGACGTTGCTGATGACATCGTGAAGTTCGCGATGGAGCAACTTTTCGCCGGGACGATCGCAGAAGGAGCTGAAATAGAGTTCGTCGAGGAGGAGGCCGTTTTCAGGTGCAGGAACTGCGGCCACGAGTGGAGGCTCAAGGAGGTAAAGGATAAGTTCGACGAGAGGATCAAGGAGGACATCCACTTCATCCCGGAGGTCGTCCACGCCTTCCTCGCCTGTCCGAAGTGCGGAAGCCACGACTTCGAGGTCATCAAGGGGAGGGGCGTGTATGTAGCGGGCATAATGATTGAGAAGGAGGGGGTGGCATGAACGCGATCGACCCGAGGGAGATAGCGATAAACGCAAGGCTTGAGGGAGTTAGGCGCATCATCCCCGTCGTCAGCGGAAAGGGTGGTGTTGGAAAGTCCCTCGTCTCAACAACGCTCGCGCTTGTCCTGGCTGAAAAGGGATACAAGGTCGGCCTCCTCGACCTCGACTTTCACGGCGCTAGTGACCACGTCATCCTCGGCTTTGAGCCGAAGGAGTTCCCCGAGGAGGACAGAGGTGTCGTTCCGCCGACTGTTCACGGGATAAAGTTCATGACCATAGCTTACTACACCGAAGACAGGCCCACTCCACTCCGCGGGAAGGAGATAAGCGACGCACTCATAGAGCTCCTCACGATAACCCGCTGGGACGAGCTTGATTATCTCGTCATCGACATGCCGCCGGGCCTCGGTGACCAGCTCCTCGACGTCCTCCGCTTCCTCAAGAGGGGCGAATTCCTCGTCGTCGCTACACCTTCAAAGCTCTCCCTCAACGTCGTGAGGAAGCTCATCGAGCTCCTCAAGGAGGAAGGACACAAAGTCATCGGCATCGTTGAGAACATGAAACTCGACGACGAGAAGGACGTTGAAAAGCTCGCTGAGGAGTTCGGCGTTCCCTACCTCGTTGGCATACCCTTCTACCCCGACCTCGACGCGAAGGTTGGGAACGTCGAAGAACTAATGAAGACGGAGTTTGCAGAGAAGATACGGGAGCTGGCTGGGAGGCTTTAGGGGAGAAAGGTTTTTCTCCATTGTTTCCATTTCATTAATGGTGGAAGCATGAAGGAAATAAAGCTCATCCGAGAGACCGTTAAATCGGTCTCAAAGGATCTGGGCATTCCCGTTGTCGATGTTATTCTCTTCGGCTCTCGGGCTAGGGGTGACGCGCGTCTCGATTCTGACTGGGACATTCTCATAGTCACGGCCAAAAAGCTTGATTGGAAGGAGCGTCTAGAGCTCACGGGAGAGATACGAAAAAGGCTTGCCAAAGCGGGTATGGCCTCGGACATACTCGTTATCTCGAGGGGAGACCTCTCAAGGCTGAAGGACTCCAAGGAATACATCTACTACTACGCTCTCAGGGAGGGCATTAAGGTATGAGCTATCTTGATTGGATCAAAAAGGGAGAGGACGATTTGAAGCTGGCAGAGCTTGCCCTTGAAAACGGCATCTACGATTACGCGGCTTTCCATGCACAGCAGGCTGTTGAAAAGTTTCTGAAGGCTTTTCTTGTTAAGAATGGGCGGCCAATAACGGAAACTCACGACATTGCCTATCTCATAGAAGAGGCCATTAAAATAGCAAAGACCGTTCTGGACTTCGTTGTTGATAAGCTGGGTGATTAAAATGAACGCCCTTGAGGAAATCGAAAAGCACACCAGGGAACCTTAGTCTTCTCCTTTCAAATTTCGAAAGCTTAAAATACTCTCAGGAAGTACGCGGTAATGCAATGAGCGAGGCCGTGAACCCCAAAATCTACAGCATTGAAAAACTTCTGGAGGACAAGAACAAGAGATTGCTCGTTTCTGAAGTAGTCCTTAAGCTGGCCGAGGCCCTGGGTGTGACTGTTGAAGACCTCCTCGGTTACATAGAATGGAAGGAGAATATGGGGAAACTTGAGAGGGCTGAAAAAGAAGCCCAGATTCCGGAATCAATCCCGGTAGAGTTCCCAACCGAGGATGCCCCCGAGGAGCTTGAAGAGGCTCTCAATGAAATCGAGGAGGACATTCAAAAATGGCAGAAAATCGAGAGACGGCTAAAGGAGATGGGGTTAGAGTTGTGATAGAGACTTCGGCGTGGATTTCTTTTCTCCTCAGCAAGAATCCAGAGAAAAACGCAGTTGCGTTTATCCTGAACCTCATGCTTAATAGGGCCGTGGTGAACTACATCTCAAAGGAAGCGCTCGAAGAGGTTAAACAGAAGTTCGCCCACCCGAAGATAATGGGGCTTCGCTCGGGCTTTGCCCCGCGGAATCAACTCCAAGACCCAGCCGTTCTCTTGAAGCTTATAAAAGAAATCAGCGTGTTTGTTGAGCCCAAAACGAGACTGTCACTGTGCCGAGATGAAAGCGACAACATGTGGCTTGAACTCGCCCTCGAAAACGGCGCGGATGCAATAATAACCTACGACAAAGACCTTCTGGACATGAGGAACGCCAAAAAGAGACTTCAAATAGGGGACTTTCAGGTTTACATCCTCAAGGGTCTGGAATTCATTGAGCTGTATCGGAAAGGAATTTTCAGGGGGTATTGAATAAATGGACGCCCTTGAAGAAATATTCTCCGGAAAGAAGAGGATCGTAATTTGCGGAATCGGCAACGACGTGAGGGGGGACGACGCCTTCGGCGTTCTTGTGGCTGAGAAGCTGGAGAAGCTGGTGAAAAACCCAGAGGTTCTCATCCTGAACTGCGGCGAGATGCCTGAGAGCTACGTCGGAAAAATCTCTGCCTTTAAGCCTGACCTGGTGGTCTTTGTTGATGCCGTCCATTTTGGGGGCGAGGTTGGAGAGTTTATAATCGCTGACCCGCTGAAAACCCTCGGGGAAGCTGTATCGACCCACGGGCTTCCTTTAAGGGTTGTTGCGAGTTACCTGAAAGAGCAAACGGGAAGCGAGATAGTCCTCATCGGCTGTCAGCCGGGTTCGACGGGCCTCTTTGAAGAACTGAGCGAACTGATAAGAGAACGGGCGGAGAAGTTGGCGGAACTGCTCGGGAAGATTCTTAACAAGTAAGAAAGCTATTTAAGACTCCGTGAAAATTTTTGATCGTGGTCAAAATGGGCACGATAACGATTCACGTCCCAGAGGGCATTGATCCAAAAATCGCTAAGGGATTCGCCAAGCTGGTAGAAGAGAGGCTCAGGGAACTAGCTGAGCTGGATCACCTCCTAAAGAACTCCGAGCTTACCGATGAGGACATTGAAGAAATCACAAAGGAGATAGGGGCGAGGAGAAGGGCTTTCTTTGAGAGAAAGAATCGTGGTTGATACCAACGTGCTCTTCTCGTTTTTCAAGCGTGAGAGTACCACCCGAAGGTTAATCATCTGCATTTCAACTTTTTCAACGATTTATGCTCCAGAGTATCTCCTCGAAGAACTGAGGAGGTATTCTGAGCTGATCCAGAAAAAAGCTGGAATCTCAGAAGAGGAGTTTAATAGAATCCTCGACCGCCTCAAGAAGTACATTCTCTTCGTTGAGTACCCCTCCTATGAGGACTGGATTGATGTTGCAATGGACATCACGCCAGATCCAAAGGATGTGGACTTCGTTGCTCTGGCCCTGAAATTTGATGCCATACTCTGGAGCAATGACAAGGCTCTGAAAGAGATTGGAGGAATAAAAGTCATGAGCACAGGAGAGATCATCTCAATGTATCCAGACTGTCTCGGGTTCTCAGTGGAGTGAACCTTCTCAAATCCGCCCTCGTGTTGACGTTGAAGAAGCTCACCCTCCAGTTCTCCGGCAGTTTTTCAATCTCGATGTAGCAGGCGTCGCTTTCTCTAATCGCCTGGTTTATCGCATAGTTTCCGAACTTTATCCGCTCCTCTAAAAAGTCCCTAAAAGCGCTGGAGTAAGCGGCGTGGAGCGGTTCGAGATAGCCGTTGCCCCACCTCGGCACGCAGGCTGGCTTTTTGGCTTCTTCAAAGCGCTCGACGATGAAATCTATGAACTCCGGGACGAGGAGGGGCATGTCGCCACCAACGACAAAAGTGTCACCGAGGCTTAGTGCGGTGTAAATCCCACCCATCGGCCCGACCATCAGCTCGTCAACCACAACTTCATATCCAAAACCCTCAAGCTTCTCCGCATTTTCCTTTGATGCGACGAGAACTATCTCGTCTATTTTTCTCGCCTGCTCCAGCCTTTCAATGGTGTAGATAAGGAGGGGCTTCCCGCTGATCCTGAAGAGGAGCTTGTCTCCACCGAAGCGCTTTGCCCTCCCCCCTACTAAGACGGCACCCCTCATGAACACCACGCCGGTTTTGGGTTCTAAACCAGTGGTTTCAAAAAGCCCTATAAGAGCCTTGCCCAACTCTAAGGTGGTGGGAAAAATGTGCCTTGCGGTTCCCGGAAAGGTCATTGAAGTAAACGGTCCCCTCGCGGTCGTGGATTTCGGCGGCGTGAAGAGGGAGGTGAGACTCGACCTCCTGCCCGATATAAAGCCAGGAGACTGGGTTATAGTACACACCGGCTTCGCAATAGAGAAGCTGGATGAGAAAAGGGCTAAGGAAATCCTTGAGGCGTGGGCAGAGGTTGAGAGAGCCATGGAGGGGTTCTGATGGGGGAGCCCTTTGAGGCCTACCGCTCTCGTGAAGTGGCCATGAAGCTCGTTGAGAAGATCAGGGAGGAAGCTAAGACCCTTGACGGTGAAATCAGGATAATGCACGTCTGCGGAACCCACGAGGATACGGTTACGAGGCACGGAATTCGCTCGCTTCTCCCTGAGAACGTTACGGTCGTCAGCGGGCCGGGCTGTCCCGTCTGTATAACGCCGGTTGAAGACATCGTGGCGATGCAGCTCATCATGAGAAAGGCCAGAGAAGAAGGGGAAGAGATAATCCTGACGACATTCGGCGACATGTACAAGATCCCAACGCCGATGGGAAGCTTCGCCGACTTAAAGAGCGAGGGCTTCGACGTCAGGATCGTCTATGGAATCTTCGACACCTACAAGATCGCCAAGGAGAACCCGGACAAGACGATCGTCCACTTTTCCCCGGGCTTTGAGACGACCACCGCTCCAGCAGCAGGCATGCTCAACGTCGCTGCTCAAGAAGAACTTGAGAACTTCAAGATATACTCCGTCCACAGGCTCACCCCTCCGGCCGTTGAAGTCCTCCTCAAGCAGGGCACGGTCTTCCACGGCCTCATAGATCCTGGCCACGTCTCCACGATAATCGGAGTGAAGGGCTGGGAGTACCTGACAGAAAAGTACGGTGTCCCGCAGGTCGTCGCTGGCTTCGAGCCGAACGACGTTCTCATGGCGATACTCATGCTCATCAGGATGCACAAAGAAGGCGAGGCTAAGATAATCAACGAGTACACGAGAGTTGTGAAGTACGAGGGCAACGTGGTTGCCCAGAAGATGATAGACAAGTTCTTCGAGGTCGTCGATGCCAAGTGGCGTGCGCTGGGTGTATTCCCGAAGAGCGGCCTCGAGCTGAGGAAGGAGTGGAAGGACTTCGAGATAAGGAGCTTCTACAAAGTTGAGGTTCCCAAGGACCTGCCAGACCTCGAAAAGGGCTGCCGCTGCGGCGCCGTGCTAAGGGGATTGGCCCTGCCGACGGACTGCCCCCTCTTCGGAAAGGCCTGCACGCCGAGGCACCCCGTTGGGCCGTGCATGGTGTCCTACGAAGGAACATGCCAGATATTCTACAAGTACGGCGTGCTGTTTTGACACCAAAGGTTGAGAACTCCCTTACGGTTTTCAACTTTTGGTTTTGGAAAGGTATAAAGGCTCAGAAGGTCAAAACAAAACCGGTGAGAGGGATGAAGGCATATCAGGTTCACGTTCAGGGAATCGTTCAGGCGGTTGGGTTTCGGCCGTTCGTCTATCGGATAGCCCACGAGCACAACCTTAGGGGCTACGTCAAAAACCTCGGCGATGCTGGCGTTGAGATAGTCGTTGAGGGCAGGGAAGATGACATCGAGGCCTTCATCGAAGACCTCTATAAGAAGAAACCCCCTCTGGCGAGAATTGACCGGATAGAGAAGAAGGAGATTCCGCCGCAGGGTTTTGACAGATTCTACATCGAAAAAAGCTCCAAGGGAGGGAAAGGTGGGGATTCCATAATCCCCCCCGACATAGCCATCTGCGACGACTGTCTGAGGGAACTTTTTGATCCAGCTGACAAGCGCTACATGTATCCTTTCATCGTCTGTACAAACTGCGGCCCGAGGTTCACGATAATTGGGGACCTTCCATACGACCGCGAGAACACAACGATGAAGGAGTTCCCGATGTGCGACTTCTGCCGTAGCGAGTACGAGGATCCTCTCAACAGACGCTATCATGCCGAACCGACGGCCTGTCCCGTCTGCGGGCCTTCATATAGGCTCTACACCAACGACGGGCAGGAGATATACGGCGACCCGCTCAGAAAGGCGGCAGAGCTCATAGACAAGGGATACATAGTGGCAATCAAGGGAATCGGCGGGATACACCTTGCCTGCGACGCCACGAGAGAGGACGTTGTGGCCGAGCTGAGGAGGAGAACATTCAGGCCAGCAAAACCCTTCGCGATAATGGCCAAAGACCTTGAAACAATAAAGAGCTTCGCCTACGTGACTCCGGAAGAAGAGGAGGAGCTGACCTCCTACAGACGACCGATAATAACGCTCCGCAAGA
>JASGLT010000037.1 GCA_030156945.1 Thermococcaceae archaeon | reverse complement strand
TATCTTTGCCTTCCTCTCCGCCACGTTCCCCGTTTCCAGTTTTACGTCTATACCCATGCTCTTCAATGCCTGTAACGCCTTCTCCTCCACGGACGGTTCTGTCTTCGTGACGGTTGTAATGGCGGGTGTCCCAGTTGTTTGGGTCGTCGTCTTCTGTGCTTCTGATTCTTTCAGATCCTCCTTCAATTTTTCTGCCAGTTTCTCGATTGCTCTGTACATGCGGGCATTTATTTGAGGTAGCAGTTTGTCAACAAGATTTGCATCGAGCGTTTCCTCAAGTATCTTTTTGTAGAAATTTGGTTCCTGGGGGTACGAGTTCGCGATTTCTTGTATGTATGGAATGTATTCTTTGAGTGTTTGTAGTACATCTTCTTTCTTTACATTCTTCTTTGATTTACTTGCAATTTTAGTAGCTATGATTTCAAGGATTTCTTCATTTGCTAAAATGTCTTCAAGTGTGAGGGGCCGCATTTTTTGTTCTCGCATCTTTTTTTCTCGGAATTTCTTATTCCATTTTAATCTATCTTCTTCTCCCGTAGCAGCAACATTAATATGTGCGGGGACGAGGCCTTCTGCATCTCCATTAAATCCAAATTTATTTCTTGAGATTGCGCTGATTAAATCAAAAAAGAGGAATATTTTGGCGAGTTCAATGTCATTTTTTGCAACTACATTTATTCTCTCACCACCGTAGTGATCCAAGAGCAGGCGTTGTAACGGAAGATGTATATTTTTTTCTTCTGTAAGTAAAGTTGCATCGCAGCAGAAATCCTGAGATGTATCATGTCCGGATCATCTGGGAGGATTTTCTTCTTTGTCTCGTGTACAATCCACGCAGCACTCGCCAAGAACGTCAGTATTTCCGAATGCAATATTGGAGGCATTTGGGTCACCTGCTACTTATTGGCTCGACCGATATTTTTTCCCTTTCAGGAATGCTTATCACGCAAGTATTGCAGGGGGCTATATTTACTCTAAGATTGTTTTTGGGAGCTTTAAATACTTTTGTGTTGCATATATTCCAGCAAATAATGTTCCTATTATCTGTCCAGCTGGAGCATAAAAAGTCTTTGCGTTCTTCAATTTTTCCATAGCTTCTGTAACCTTCTTTTGTCCTTTTTTAGTAAGATTAAGCAAATGAACTGCCGTCTCCTCCTCATCGGGTGCTTTTTTCCATGCTTCAAACGCCTCTTTGACCTGTTGTCCATAATTGTCCCAGCTGGAGAATCCTTCAGGCGGTTCCAGCCCCGCATCCTTTGCACCGTTCACAAGGTTGCTCACAATGGAGGGAACGTCGGTCGTATCGTTTTCCAGTACAACGCCTTTAGAAATCTGTGTTGCCTTTTGTACGAGTGATTCTGCCTGATTCTGTGCATATTTTAGATTCTCTAATCTCTGGCTGATTTTGGCGTATCTACCCGAAATTAAACTTTCCCTACCGGTCTTCAGCTTGTAGCCCTCGTAAAGTGTAACCCCAAGTATTTCAGCTGGTAGTGCCATCTCAGACATTGTTGCACCGGTGCTACCAAATAGTTTATCGAGCTGCTGGGTGGCAAATATGAGTGCGGTGCCCACTGCACAGGTTGCACTTGCGCGAATGCCCTCCGATATTGCGCTTCCCAAAGTGATTCCTCCAGCCATGGCGTACCCTGCCACACACAATGTTGTGCCTGTAATGCAGCCAAGAGCGTATATTACGGGTATATCGGGGCTTGTAATCGCTTCCCTGACTCTGCTGTAGTTTGCGGTGCCGTAGTGATCTAACCCTCCGCATGTGTTTTCTCCAAGTACCTTTACCGTCAGAAGGTATGTTGTGTATTGTCCGGGATCCCTCACTATGCCTGAAATGTATTCACACAACTCTTCGTTATTCTTTTTCCCCACTCCTCCGCATCGCTCACCCACACCCTGAAGCCGTCCGTCCACTTGATGGTCACCGCGGATTCTGCGGTTGCACCCACGCCGCCGCTAACTCCCGTATACTCTGCGGTGATGGAGGAGTAGGTCTTCTTGATATCCCAGCTGGCGAGGTTGAAATCACAGGGCTTCTTCTCCATGGCCGCTGCGAAGACAGAGGCAGGTACCTTCTTGTCCATGTGGAAGTAAGAGCGGGTCGTTTCTCCTATGGGTCCCGGAGTGGATACGCCACCAGACATTGCAGCTCGGATTAATTACCCGCCTTTCCTAAAAACGTTTTCGAGAGCTGACAAATGCTGTAGAAAGATTATTATACTTTGCCAACATCATTTTTGTTGGTGAAGTTAATGTTCGTGAATAGGAAGGAGGAGCTGGATTTCCTTGAGAGGAAGTGGAATGAGAAGGGTGCCCAGCTCATAGTCATCTACGGGAGGAGAAGGGTCGGCAAAACCATGCTCCTGAAGGAGTTCCTGAAGGGGAAGAAGGGCACCTACTTCCTCGCCACGGCAGATTCAATGGGGGAGAACGTCAAAGAACTGGCCGAGAAGTTCGCCGGACTAACGGGAAGGGACTACTTCAGGGAGGTGAGGGACTTTGGGAGGCTCTTCCGCTACCTCGCCGAGGAGATCAATGGAGAGAGGGTCGCCGTCGTACTCGACGAGTTTCAGTATTTGATATCCCTTGAGCCCGGAATACTCAGCGTCCTCCAGAAGGCCTGGGACGAGCACCTGAAAGATACCGGGATTTTTCTCGTCCTCTGCGGTTCATCGATCGGGATGATGGAGAGAACCCTCGAGTACAAGAGCCCCCTCTACGGTAGGAGAACCGGGGCCTGGAAGGTGAAGCCCTTCGACATTAGGGGAATAGCGGAGATGCTCCCGGGGAGGAGCATGGAGGAGCTCGTGAAGGTTTACGCGGTCTTTGGAGGTGTCCCCTTCTACCTCGACATCATCCGGAACCTCAGCGTTGAGGAAGCGATAAGGGAGAAGGTGCTGAGGAAGGGGGAGATTCTCTACGAGGAGCCGGAGTTCCTCCTCAGGGAGGAGGTGAGGGAGCCGAGGGTCTACAAGCTGGTCCTCAAGGGGCTCGCGCTCGGCTACGAGAGCCTCGGGGAACTGGCCAGCTTCACCGGCCTCGACCGCGGCAACCTCTCAAAATACCTGGACACGCTCGAAAGGCTTGAGCTTGTGGGCTACGAACTGCCCTACGGGAAGCGGAAGAGGGGGAGGTACTACATCAGGGACAACTTCTTCAACTTCTGGTTCCGCTTCGTCTACCCGAACCTGGACGACCTTGAGCTGGGCCTCACCGATGAGGTGTGGGAGAAGATCAGTGGGGAGCTCAACGCCTACTACGGGGGGATGTTCGAGAGGCTCGTGAGGGAGATGTTGAGGCTTAAAATCCTCGATTTCGGACAGGGAAGCGTCTCAAGGTGGTGGCACAAGGGGGAGGAGATAGATGCTGTGGCTGAACTCAAGGACGGACTGCTCTTCGTCGAGGTTAAGTGGAAAGACCTCGGCAGGAAGGAGGCCGAGAAAATCCTTAAAGGTCTAAGGGAGAAGGCGGAGCGCTTTGAGGGGGAGAAGAAGTTCCTGCTCATAGCCAAAAGGATTGAAGGCAAGGGTGAGGGGATGCTGGATTTGGAGGACGTTGAGAGGATTATAAGGGCCCTCTCTACTTCTGGATAGCCTCATGAGTGATGGAAACCGGAGGAGAACGAAGTGGATCTTCAGCTCATCTTCTTATAGTTCCTCCGGCACATTCTCCTCCGTTTTTATGCAGATCCTTACCCTTGCTGTCTCGAAGTGTGGCTTCAGTTCCTCGTGCATCTTCTCTAACGCTTCCTTCTTGATGAGGAACTTGTCCTCTGCACCCCACGCCCTCTTGTTCTCCATCAGGTGCTCCGGGTTGCCAAGAGTCCTCTCTACCGCCTCGTGCGTCCTGTCCAGCAGGTCTCTCTTTACTGCAAGTATCGTCCTCACGTCCTGAGCGTCCAACTCTCCCCTCTTGACCCTCTCCGCCAGTGCCTTTATGTCCTCCAGCATCCCTGCAGCGTGCTCCTTAACAAGCGGCAGCAGCTTCTTGTCTAAGTGCTCCTCCTCCTTAACAGATACGATGTTCCCTCGCATCCACTCCTTCTCCACCAGTTCCGATGCCTTCTCTGCCACGTGCTTTTTTGCCAGTATTTTCTCCTTCAATGCCCTAAGTTCGCTTGCCGGGACGCCCCCGGCAATCTTTGCGAAGGACGATTCCTTCAATGCACGTATCTGGTTCTCTAACCATACGGCCGTCGCCAGCCTCGGTGCAATGACCTTCACCTGCTCCTCCGGAACTCCCCTTGCCTTCAGCTCCTCTTCTACCTGCTTCTGCACCTGGGGGAATTTTGGCTTCGTCGATTCAAGGACTCCTGCTGCTTGTAGGACTTCTTTTAGAGCATTTAAGTATCTTTCAAATTCCTTGTCCTCTACGTTTGCTATTCGGTCATGGATGAAATTATCTTTTGCTTTTGCCTTCCCCAGAACGTACGCGGCATCTATTGCACTTTCGATAAGTTCTCGCGCCTTTTCTATTGGTACTTCGTAGTGTTTTCCATATGTTTCCAGCAGTATTTCAACCAGCCGATCTCTCTTTACTTTCGTCTTTACAATGTTTTCAAACTCATCAAATACAGATAATATTTGGACATCGTGCTCAGGTATTTTTTCGGGAGGTTTTTCCTTTGCTAATATTATGTGCCCTTCTATGCGTTTCGTTATGCTTTCGTGCATCATGCTCATGGCAAGCTTTGCTGCCAACGTTGCAATGTCCCCACCCCTTTTTAGAACCGTCGGAATGGCGACGAGCGGGAATAGTATGTGCCAGTAGTGGAGCTCATCTTCTTTTGTGACTGTCGGAAACACCATTTTCTTTGTGAACTTCTCTTCCCAATTTGGTGGTGGAATTATATGGAATATTGTATCCTCTAGGGCATCTTTCGGTATTTCAATTCCGGATTTCTCGAGTGCTGTCATTAATGCGCTACTAACATACTCTTTGAATAGACCGTGCTTATACTTGTTGAATCTTTGATGTGCAACGGGCACCTCCTTTATTGCTTTTCTGAAAAACGCTGTAGGGTTATATACTTTTGCTTTTTTGTCTGTCAGGACAAACTCCACATTTTTCACCTCCACGGAGTGTCCGGACTTTAACATAATCCATGAATGCTGGGCTAAGCAGTCCTCCTGCGGCGAAGGGTAATGCCGCGGCTTTTGCAGTATCACTGGCCGATGTTGCCAGGTTGTAGGCCGTTATTGTCCACATTTTCACAGTGAGCACGTATGCCCGATTGTTCCTCAACGCATCATCAACTGCTCTCTCTACCTTTTCTCTGCCCGCCTTATCCACCCACACCTTGAAGCCGCTGGGCCACTTGATGGTTACGTCGGGTTTGATGCTGTCGGTGCCTGCCTTGTACTCCGCGATTATGGACGATCCGGTCTTCTTGACGGTCCAGCCGTTGCCCAACGTAACTACTCCGGAATCATTTGGCTTTGCTTGGCAGGTGCTGTTGAGGAGGGCAGCCTTGAGCACGGATGTGGTGACCTCAAGGCCCACAACGCCAGCGATGAAGGACCACCCTTATCATTAACAGCCTAATTCCATAAAAACCCTTTCGAAAAGCTTTTGAGCTTCCGGGAGAATTACCGACCATGAGGAGCCTTGAGGAGATTGAAGAAATCCTGAGGAAGCACAAGCGCGAGCTTGAGGAGAAGTTTGGGGTGAGGGAGATAGGGATATTTGGCTCTTACGTCAGGGGAGAGGCCAGAGAGACGAGCGACGTTGACATTCTCGTGGACTTCCACAGAGTCCCCTCCCTTCTTGAGTTCATCCGCCTTGAGGAGTACCTTGAAGACCTCCTCGGCGTTAGGGTTGACCTCGTGATGAAGTCCGCGCTGAAGCCGAAGATAGCCGAGCACGTGAAGAGGGAGGTCATCTACGTATGAAGTGACCTCCGCGTTGTCTGGAGGACGATAAAAGAGGACATCCCGCTCCTCAAGGAAATGATCTCAAGGCTCTTATGATTTCCCCTAAGAGAGCCATAGCCCACCAACTCTTTCCCGCGACACGAGGATAATCCTATGAACTCCTGTTGAAGTCCCCCAGATCCCACGCCAGATAACCTTCCTCTTTAAGTTCCTCCTTCCCCTCGACGCTTTTAGCCACAAGCCCGTAATGCTTTTCCCATTCCTCAAGCCCTACGAGTCCGGCCTTCCGCTCAAGGTCTTTTAGAATTCCCCTCGCCTCCCGCCCCTTCAACTCCTTCCACTTGACCTCGACGAACAGGACTTTCCTCTCGCGCTCGTTCAAAGCCACGAGGTCAATCTCCTCTCCCTTGCGCCACCATCTTCCAATCCTGGTGAACCCAAAGCCGGTAAGCTTTGTGAAGACCTCTGGTTTTCTCAAGAGGCGTTCAAAGAC
This sequence comes from Thermococcaceae archaeon, assembly GCA_030156945.1. Lineage (GTDB taxonomy): Archaea > Methanobacteriota_B > Thermococci > Thermococcales > Thermococcaceae > Thermococcus. The sequence continues at coordinate 9,466 of JASGLT010000037.1, read as the reverse complement.
CCCTCCCATGTACTCCTTGAAATTCTCCCTGGAGCGCTCCCAGACCTCTTCGCCCATCCCTGCCTCAAGGTAGCTCCTGTTGGGAAGGACGTAGCGGAACCAGAAGGAGAGGTAGTTATCCGTTATCGAGTACCTGCCCCGCTTTAAGGCCTCCTTCCTTGAGGCCGTAACCGGAACCTCCCGTTCCACCATTCCGAGTTTTTCAAGAACGTTGAGGTACTTGGACACGAGGCTCTTCTCAAGACCCGTGGCGTTCACTATCTCGCCGAACCTGCTCCTTCCGCTCGCAACGGCCTGGAGTATGGCGAAGTAGTTCGCCGGCTCACGCACCTCCTCCTTCAGGAGTATCTCGGCCTCCTCGTAGAGGAAAGCCCCCTTCGAGAGAACCCTCTTCACGACGTTCTCGTCGAAGCTCTTCTCCGGGTCAAAGCGGAGGAGATAGGCTGGAATTCCCCCGAGGACGCCGTAAACCTTCACGAGCTCCTCGGTGGAGTAGCTTGGGAAGAACTCCCTCAAGCTCCAGAAGGGAAGCTCACTGACCTTCCACTGGCCCGTTCTCCTGCCGTAGAGTGGGCTTTTGTAACTAATGACTTCGGTCTCCATGGAGGAGACGCTCGAACCGCAGAGGATCAGCATTAAATCGCTCTTCGAGAGCTCCAGATCCCATGCCCTCTGGATGAGGGATAGAACTGGCTTATAACGCTCGATTAGGTAGGGGAACTCGTCAATTATGAGGACCACCCTTTTCCCATGAACTCTCTTCGAAAACTCGATGAGGAGCTCGTCTATATCACCGAAATCTATCCTCGAAAACAGCCTGTCCCCCAGAAAGTCCCCCATCATCCTCTGGAGCTCGCGGAGGTTGTCCCGATATGGCTTCTGGCTCGCCAGGAAGTAAACGTGCTCTTTATCCCTAACAAAGTGCAAAAGGAGCTCGGTCTTCCCTATTCTCCGCCGCCCGTAGATTATCAGGAGTTCAGCATCTCCCGAGGCGTACCTTTCCTCAAGGAAGGCCAGCTCCCTCTCCCTGTCCACGAATCTTTGTCTACTCATGAGTATAATACTCGTGCTTCAACTATTTAAGGGTTCCGGTCATCGTGGAGAGGGTAAAGCGCTTCGATTGTCCCTCAGAGTGCCGCTCTGTGGATGTCCTCCAGATCCCATACAGGCCAGCCTTTCTCTTTAAGTTCCTCCTTTCCCTCAACCCTCCTCGCGACCAGCCCGTAACGCTTCTCCCAGCCGTCAAGCCCTACGAGTTCCGCCTTCCGCTCAAGGTCTTTCAGAATTCCCCTTGCCTCTCTTTCACTCAAATCCTTCCACTTAACCTCGACGAACAACGCCTTCTTCTCCCTCTCATTGAGGGCTAAGAGGTCAATCTCTTCTCCCTTATGCCACCATCTTCCAATCTTGGTGAACCTGAAGGGAAGCTTTCCGTCCATGTTGAGCCTTACCAGGAACTGCTTCGCTATCCCCTCAAAGGCTAAATCGAGGTACTCGGTGAACTCTTCCATTATATCCTCCACGACGTCGAAGCCCATCTCTATCTCGTCCCTCCTGGGAAAGACGAAGCGGAACCAGAAGTTGAAGAGAGCATCGCTTATCCTGTAAACGGTCCTCCCCCTGCCGACCACGGGCTTTTCCTCTCGAACGTAGCCCATCTCCTCCAGGACGTTGAGGTACTTGCCGAGGCTCTTCGTCTCTATTCTTGCCTTGTCCGCTATCTGGCCGAAACGCGTGTAGCCGAGGGCTATCGCCCTGAGTATCGAGAAGTACCTTGAGACGTCCCTCAGCTCCTCCTTGAGGAGGTATTTTGGCTCGTCGTAATATTTGGCTCCCTTCGAGAGGAGAAGTGCCCGTATGTTGTCCCAGAAGTCCTTATTTGGATCGTAGTCCGCCCAGTACTGGGGGACGCCGCCAAAGACTGAATAGGCCTTAACTGCAGTCTCAAGGTCGATCGGGTGGAAGTCGAGGGCGTCGAAGAAGTCCATCTCTTCCACCTTCCAGGCTCCCGTTCTCCTGCCGTAGATGGGTGATTTTGCCGACAGCATTCCTTCCATGAAGGAGACGAGAGAGCCGCAGAGGATGAGCATTATCTTAGTGTTCGAGAGGTGCAAATCCCAGTACTTCTGGAGCGTGCTCAGAAAGCCCTTGTCCGCTCGAACAAGGTATTGGACCTCGTCAATCACCACAACGAGCCTCTCGGTGCTTTTTCCTGCAAGATAAGTGAAGAACGCCCCCCAGCTCCTTATGGGGTTCTCCCTTAGGAAGGGGTCGTTGAAGTAGTCGGCCAGTCTCAAGGAGAAATCCTCGAGGTTGGTCTCGTTCTCCTCCGCGAGGAGGTATATCCCGCCGGCCTCCTCAAGGAACTTCCGCAGGAGATAGGTTTTCCCTATCCTCCTCCTGCCGTAGATGATTATCAGCTCGGCCTTTCCAGAGTTATAGCGCTCCCTCAGGAAGTTCAGCTCCTCCTCCCTGTCAATGAACTTACTCATGAGTATCATACTCCTGAGTAGGTTTTTGAACTTATAAGCCTTTCGAAGTCCAGCCTATCCGTCCCCTCAACGCTTTTAGCTACCGCCTCGCGGCCCGCACCTCTGAGACCAGCGAATTTTCGAACTGCGACAATATTGTGATATCTAAATACTCCGCTGAAATTTCCGTAAAGAAGAGGTCTATCTATGCCGCAGACAAACCATGCTCCCCCGCGGTACTCCAAGCTCCCTCGCTATCGGCCTGCACTTCGCCTTGAGGAGATAGAAGACCCTCTCGTCCTCTATCTCGCTCAGTGTCTCAAAGTTGCCCTGGCCCTTAGCGATTATCACGTCGGCCTTCTCAAAGATTGCCCTGAATTCCTCCGAAACCCCCTCAAGGGGTACACCCACGATCCTCGTGCCCGTGGATATTACCTCGCCAAGCTCCTCAAAGCCTGCCCTCTCAAGGTCCTCAACGGTAGCATCGTTTATTATCGGCCCCTCCTTGGCCGCTGTGTAGATTTCGAGGTGCGGAAAGGCCTCCTTAAGCTTTTTCAAGAACAGCCTGTCGAAGTGAATCTCCCCACAGTTGTCCGTGAGGTAGAGAAGGGTCTTAGCGTTCCTGAGGGCTTCAAAGAGTTCTTCTGACTCGTCAATGTAAAGCTCTTCCCGGAGCATGGCCTTAACGTCCTCCTCTATCTTCTCGGGGGAGTAGCCGACCGCAAAGTCTATCACGTTTCCGATGATGGCGAGCTTTAGGGCCGTTTTGAGGTCTATCTCCTCCCTTTCGAGGTCGCTCACGACCTTCTCCGCGAGCCTGTTGGAGAGCTCCTTGTACTCCCTGAACGGGTCGTCGTTTTCTATAACCTTATAAACGCCGAGGAAGACCTCGCTCCCGAAGATGGCCGGAACGGAGTCTTCACTGATGTTTGCCATCAGCTTGGCCGCCTCGATGACGCCCTTCTTCCTAAGCTCGAGGTCATCTGTTCCCATCTCGACTATCTTTCCGCACTGGCTGGCGGCGCAGGCAAAGCACTCGTAGTGAACCTTCATCCTCACCACCAAGCACTCTGTGGAACGGGCAATTAAAGGGATTTCGGGTCGGCCAGATTTTTAAGGACTAACGCAAACATCGAAGTGATGAGAGAGGAACTTGAAAAAGCGAAGAGGGCGATGCCCCACTACTTTTCGGTTCTTGAGGGAAGGGAAGAGCCCAACTTCTTCCACGCAAAGCGCGTTGAAGTGAAGTTCAGCGGGCGGGAAACTCTCGAAGAACTGTTGGAACTCCACAAAGAGGGCCTAGAGAGGCTCAGGGAGAACGAATTCACGGAGAAGCCTGAAAAGAGCCTTCTCGACCTGAAGGCGGAGATAGCTGAGAGGACGCTTGAGGCGTGCGAGCTGTGCGAGTTTAAGTGCAGGGTGAACCGCTTTGAAAGCCCCGGCTACTGTAGAGTTAAGGAGAGCCTCGTGGCGAGCGACTTCCTGCACCTGGGGGAGGAGCCCGAGCTCGTACCCTCTTACACCGTCTTTTTCTCCGGCTGCAACTTCAGGTGCGTCTTCTGTCAGAACTGGGACATAAGCCAGTTCCGGGTCGGAGTTCGGCTCAGCCCGAAGGAGATGGCCGCGAGGATAAGCCTGGCGTACCTTCACGGCGCTAAGAACGTTAATTTCGTCGGCGGTGAGCCGACTCCGAACCTGCCCTTTATCCTTCAGAGCCTGAAGTACGTCGAAGTCCCTATTCCGGTCGTGTGGAACTCCAACATGTACATGAGCGAGCTCGCGATGGAACTCCTCAATGGAGTGGTTGACGTTTACCTCGGGGACTTCAAGTGGGGAAATGACGGATGTGCCCTGAATTACTCGAAAGTTCCACGCTACTGGGAGGTCGTCACGCGAAACTTCCTGCTGGCAAAGGACCACTACCGCGCTGACTTCCTCATACGCCACCTCGTGATGCCCGGTCACCTCGAGTGCTGCACTAGGCCGGTTCTGGAGTGGATAAGCAGGAATATTGGGAAAGACACGAGAGTTAACGTGATGTTCCAGTACAGACCGGAGTATAAAGCGAAGGAGTACCCCGAGATAAGCAGGAGGCTGAGTAGGGAAGAGAAGAGGCGGGCTTTTGAGCTTGTTGAGGAGTTTGGACTGAGGAACGCTATGGTTGGGTGAACCAGCCAAGTATTTTTGCCCAGAAGTGGAAGGCTTCAAATTTTGGAGCCCCGGGCGGGATTTGAACCCGCGACCTGCGGATTACAAGTCCGCCGCCCCGCCAGGCTAGGCTACCGGGGCACCGGTTATAAGAACCCGAGGTTCAAATATAAAGTTTTCGCAGCTTTTTCAAAGTGTATTTGAAATTGCTGGAATTCATGCTCTTTGGGTATTAATGCTATCGCTCCCCGTCTTTTGGATAGCCATTACGAAATTGCCCTTAATTTCCTCTCACTAGTTTACCTGAGATGAAAAATCAGCTAAAAACGCCATCGATGAACTTTTAAATCCATCAGCGCTCGAATTTTCCTCTGCACAACGTTTTTATACATCTTCACGGAATTTTTACCCGTGAGCGAATTTCTCCGGAGGGATACGTATGGTGGAAAGGATCGTTGAAGAACTCAGGCCCTTCTTCGACCCAAAGGCGGTCGCAATCATCGGCGCCACCGATAAGAAGGGAAAGGTCGGAAACGTTATTTTTGAGAACTTCAGGATGAACAAGGAGCGCGGGATTTTCAAGGGCAACATCTACCCAGTTAACCCCAAGCTTGACGAAATAGAGGGCTACAAGGTTTACCACAGCGTTAAAGAGCTCCCCGATGACACTGATCTTGCTGTAATCTCTATTCCTGCCAAATTTGTACCAGCAACGATGAAGGACATCGCGGAAAAGGGCATCAAGGCGGTCGTCATTATTACCGGCGGCTTCGGTGAGCTCGGCGAGGAAGGCAAGAAGATGGAGCAGGAGATACTTGAGATAGCGAGGGCAAACGGGATAAGGGTTATCGGCCCCAACTGTGTCGGCGTTTACGTTCCAGATACCGGCGTTGATACAGTCTTCCTGCCCGAGGAGAAGATGGACAGGCCGAAGAGCGGGCCGATAGCCTTCGTCAGCCAGAGCGGTGCATTCGCAGCTGCTATGCTCGACTGGGCTGCTATGGCTGGAATAGGCATCGGTAAGATGGTCAGCTATGGCAACAAGCTGGACGTTGACGACGCTGATTTGATGGAGTACTTCATCCACGATGACAAGATAAATGTGGTGACCTTCTACATCGAGGGCGTCAAGGACGGAAGAAAGTTCATAGAAGCAGCCAAGAATATAACCAAGGTTAAGCCCGTTATAGCCCTCAAGAGCGGAAGAACGGAGTACGGAGCTAAGGCGGCCTCTTCACACACCGGCTCGCTTGCTGGAGCGGACACCATATACGACGCCGTCTTCAAGCAGACAGGCATAATAAGGGCTGAAGACTTCGAACACATGTTCGACCTAGCTAAAGCATTTGCCGCTCTCGGTCACAAGCTTCCGAAGGGCGACAGGATAGGCATAATCACCGACGGCGGCGGAGCCGGTGTCATGGCGAGCGACGCAGTTTCCAAGTTCGGCCTCAGGATGGCGGAGCTGAGCGAGGAGACGATAAAGTTCCTCAAGGAGAACTTCCCGCCGCACGCGGTAGCCGGCAATCCCACTGACGTCGTCGGCGACACAGATGCCGAGAGGTACAGGGTAGCGATCGAGGCCTTCACGAAGGATCCGAACGTGGATGCCATAGTCATCATAGTCCTCTTCCAAGTGCCGCTCCTTGAGGAGGAGAAGATCATCGAGATACTCGCCGACTACCAGAAGAAGACGGACAAGCCGATAGTGGCCGTTGCCATGGGTGGAAGGAAGACCGACCGCTACGCGAGGATGCTTGAGGAGAAGGGCGTCCCCGTTTACCCGACCCCCGAGAGGGGAGTCCGTGCCATGGCAGGCCTCGTGAGGTATGCCGAATACCTCCGCAAGGTTAAGGGGGAATGATGTTATGAGCGCCAAAGAAGAGGCCCTTAAGGTTATTGAGAGCGTTTTGAGGTCTGGAAGGACTGCGCTCGTTGAGTACGAGGCCAAGCAGGTCTTGAAGGCCTACGGTCTGCCCGTTCCAAACGAAAAGCTCGCCAAGACCCTTGACGAAGCACTGAAGTACGCCGAAGAGATTGGATATCCTGTCGCCATGAAGCTCATGTCGCCTCAGATACTCCACAAGAGCGACGCCAAGGTCGTCATGCTCAACATAAAGTCCCCCGAGGAGCTGAAGGGGAAGTGGGAGGAAATCCACGAGAACGCGAGGAAGTACCGCCCCGATGCCGAGATTCTCGGCGTCCTCATAGCGCCGATGCTCAGGCCAGGAAGGGAGATTATCATCGGTGTCACAGAAGACCCGCAGTTCGGTCACGCTATAATGTTCGGTCTCGGCGGCATCTTCGTCGAAGTGCTCAAGGACGTGACCTTCAGGATAATCCCGATAACCGAGAAGGACGCAAGGAAAATGATAACCGAGATCAAGGGCTACCCGATTCTGGCTGGAGCGCGCGGTGAGGAGCCTGCCGACATAGACGCCATCGTGGACATGCTCCTGAAGGTCTCACAGCTGGTTGACGAGCTCAGAGATTACATCAAGGAGATGGATCTCAACCCTGTCTTTGTCTACGAGAAGGGCAAGGGAGCAGTTGTCGTTGACGCAAGGATAATAGCGAAGGCTCCTCAAGAAAAGCTGGAGTAATTTTGCCTGGTCTATTCTCCCGTTTTTTCTTTTTCAGCCTCATTCTCCTCCCTGTAAACCTCCTGTACGTAGCCAATGATGTCGTGGACTATGAAGAAGCTTATTCCAGCGTCTAAGGCGGAGTAAACGTTTCCGGCAATCAGGAAAAGCAGTGAAAGGAAGAGGTTGGCTCCAGCGTAGATTAACGCCAGTTGGATGGCCCTTCATGTTCCTTGCTTACTCCATAGGCTAACCCTACGCTGAGAAGGCCGAAAGCCAGGTAAACCCCGGAGCCTCCAGCGTAGGGGTCTGTCCGTCGTGAGCTTTTATGAGTAAGTGTGAGTGAACCTCCGGCCGTTCAAATCAACTCTCACGACGGACTTGGGCTTCATCACGTTCAGCTCCCCTCCGGGTTCATCGGGGAGCAAATCATCACGCTCAGCCCCACTCAGGGCGACCCCAAGTCCCCGCACGAAAACGTTGAAAGCACCAACAAACTGCCTATCCGCCTTAAACCCACAGTTAGGACACTCCACCAGCCCGTTTCGGGACTCTAACCTACTCCCACACACCGGGCAGGTGGATGAGGTGTAAGCAGGATTAACAAACTCTACGGGAACACGATAAGAAAGCTTTCCAACAATCTTCTTCCAAGTGGCACGGGAGAGCTTCCTGTTAAACTTCCTCGAACCATTCTGGAGCATTTTGAACTTGTTCAAATCCTCGAAGACAAAAACCGCATCGGGAAACTCCCTCGAAAGCTGGACTGCGAGCTTGTTCAGGTAATCCTCAATCCTGTTTCTCCTCCTAGTCCAGTATTTTTTAAGCAATAAACCAATCCTCTTCGGAGCTTTCCGCTGAACGCTTTTTAGCATATCAATAATTCTGTCATACGTCTCGGCAACCCTGTGCAGTTCGCTCAAGTCCACTCTAATCCAGCCTTTTTCAGGGTGAAAGATGTCGAGGCTCATTAAGTTGCTGTCAATACCGATTTTGATTCTTCCAGAGAACTCGACTTCCTTTGAGAAAGTTAGTAGGACATCGTTCTTCCTAATTATCAACTCGCCAACATTCCAGTTCTTGACCTTTTCATAGAACCATTCTTTTGAGAAGTCCAGCTCAAGGTATTTCTCACGTGGTCTAACGGTTATCCTAACTTTTGAGTCTTCAACCTTCATCAAGGTTGTTTTCACTCGGACAAACTTTCCTTTAACGACTGGTTTTACTCTCTTTCTCTTTCCTTTGAGGTAGTTCTGTCTCCAGCTTTTGAGGATTGAATAAGCGGTCTTTATTGCAGAATCAACGTAGTGCTTGGCGAAAGGCCACTCTCGGAGGAGTTCGTTCCTCAGTTTTCGCTTGAACTCATTAGACTGCGGAAAATAGGGGATTAAGCGAGTTGTCCCGTAGTAGCGATAATTTTTTCTTCCGAGAGAATATCTATGCTTAACTCTCTTTTCTTTCCAAGTCGTGTTATCCCATATTTCGTCAATTGCCCTCTGGAGCAGTTTTTGGTATTCTTTGAGGAACAAATCAATGTTCCAGTTGTGGGGCATTCTGTATGTTAAAACAACTTTAGTCATTCTCGACCTCCTCGATTAGTTTTTTCACGCCTTCCTTGAGCTTTTTGTATTTGTGGGAGCGCATTCCGTAGAGCTTTCCAGCGAAGTGCGAGATTATGGTTATTAAGTCTTCAATGAGTTCTTCTCGTGGAGAGTTTTCTTTGTCGTTGATAATGATTATCTCTGCACCGTTCTCCTTGAAGAAGAATTCGAGAGTTTTGAAACCGAAACGAGTGAGCCTGTCGGGGTAGGTGATGATAACTTTTGAGACTTCCCCGTTTGTCACAAGTTCGAGAAGCTCCCGGTAGTTTTTCCTGTTCTCATTTAATCCTGAGCCAATGTCTTTAAAGATTTGAACTTGCCAGCCACGTTCTTTTGCGTATTGTTTGATGGTCTCAACCTGTCTTTCCAAGTCGTCTTTTTGTGTGTGGCTTGAGACTCTTGCGTAGCCAATGATTAAGCCTTTCTCCTCGGTTATTCCGAGAAGTCTTTTTATTTCGCTTTCTGGTATTCTCCTCCTTCCGCCGGGTGTTCTAACGGTTTTGATTTTTCCTTCTCTGTCCCATTTCTGGATTGTCTTGGGGTGGACGCCGAGTATCTCACTCGCCTTCTTCACCGTGTAAAGCTTCTCTTTCACTACCATACACCCACATTTATTCACAAAAAGTTTTAAGGCTTTCGCTTAGGAAGAACTGTTAAGCAAGGC
>JASGLT010000036.1 GCA_030156945.1 Thermococcaceae archaeon | reverse complement strand
ACGTCAACGGCGTTGGGCCTCAGCGGAATCTCAAGGGTCGCCCTCCTCGTCGCCTCTATGATCGCCCTCTCAATCTCGCCCAGGTAAGGACTTCCAACGCCAGCCTTCACAAAGAAGGTCAGCGTCCCCGTGTCCTGACAGACGGGAACTCTCCTGGATTTTCCAATCTCGATTGCTCGGAGAATATTTCCAAGGTTGAACTTCGCTACCTCACTCTCCTCGCTCTCGTAGGCCTTCCTGAGGGCTTCAACAGTGTCCGCGGGGATGGCAGTTACTGCAAGGCGTATGGCTTGGACTATCGCATCAACGGGATTCAATTGCCGTTCACCTGTCCAAAATATAGCAAGAGATTAAAATAGTTTGCTGTTAATATGCAATAAATCTTAGTCACCATACCAGCAAGCTCTCTCCAAAAATTTTCTCACCATACTGGCAAAGTTTTGAAAAGAGGAAAATCAGCCCTTGAGAGCTTCCACTATCTTCTCGGCAACCTCGACGCCGGCCCTCATCTGGGCTTCAACCGTCGAGGCCCCAATGTGCGGCGTTAGAACAACGTTGTCGAGCTTTGTAAGCGGGTGGTCTGCTGGAAGAGGCTCCTCCTCAAACACATCCAACCCAGCTCCAGCGATCCAGCCCTCCTGGAGGGCCTTGACGAGAGCGTCTGTGTCAACTACGGCTCCCCTTGCGGCGTTGATGAGTATCGCGGTCGGCTTCATGAGCTTGAGCCTCTCCTCGTTGATGAGGTGGTAGGTTGCGTCGAGAAGCGGGACGTGGAGAGTAACGACGTCGCTCTCCTTGAGGAGTTCCTCAAGCGGGACGAACTTTCCTCCGACTTCCTTTGCCCTCTCCTCGTTCGGATACGGGTCGTAGAGGAGAACGTTCATGCCGAGGGCTTTGGCTATCTTCGCTACCTCATAGCCTATCCTTCCGAAGCCCACAACGCCGATCGTCTTGCCCTCAAGCTCAATTCCCATACACTGCTTCTTGGCCCAGACGCCTTCCCTCATCTTCCTGTCGGCGAAAGCTATTTTCCTCGCGACGGCGAAGAGCAGACCTATGGCCAGTTCGGCAACGCTCCTTGAGCTTGCTCCTGGGCTGTTCACGACCTTAATTCCCCTCTCCTCGGCGGCCTTGAGGTCAATGTTGTCGAGGCCAACGCCGGCCCTTCCTATGACCTTGAGCTTGGGAGCGGCCTCGATGACCCTCCTCGTGACCTTCGGCTTGCTTCTAACGATTATGGCATCGACGTCTCTAACGAGTTCAACGAGCCTATCCTCATCCGGATACTCCTCGTAAACGACCTCAAGACCTGCGTTCTTCAAAACCTCTATAGCCTTCTCGTGAAGCGGAGCGGCAACCAAAACCTTCATGCTTTCACCCCCTTCTCTTTACCGACATGAGCAGCACCTGGTCGGACGCGTCCTCAGCCCTGTCGGCTATATCGCCGATCTTCGTGAGGATCTGGTTCCAGACCAGCTTTGCGTACGTGCTTATCTCCTCACTTTCAAAAACCTTTCTCTTGAGCTCGTACTCTACTTTATCGGCTTCCTCTTCTGCATCCTCAACGGCCTTAGCTAGCCCCATAGCCCTATCCACGTCCGTGTTTAGGGCCTTAACCGACTCCATGAGTATATCGTACGTTTTTATCCCAGCGTCGATGAGGCTCAAGAACTCCTCCTTCAGTTCCCCCGGAACTTTGGGCTTTGCCAGGATTATTGTGTGGGCCGCGCTCTCGGCCGCATCCGCGACCTGATCAATGAGCTCGCTCAGCCTCACATAGTCCCCCCTGTTCGCTGGTAAAAAGGCCCCCTCGTAAAGCATTAGCTCTATGCCCCTCCTGAGTCCGTCAGCTTTTTTTTCGAGCTCGTTAACCTCGTTCTCAAACTTTTTGGCATCCTCCAGATTGCCCCCAGTGTAGCTTTCCACAAGGGCCCGAAAAGCCACCAAAGTTTCCCTGACAACTGTTAGATGATCGTTTATGGCCTTAAAAACGTCGTTTTCCTTCCCCCCGAATATTCCCATTTTCAACACCCTCATGAAGGGCTTGGCATCTGGCTTTATCTATTTTGCCCCTCCTTAGCCTTAACCAGTGCCCAGAGTAGCTCGTTTCTCGGAGCTTCAAGTCCCACAGACTGGGCGTACTCCACTATCTTCCCGTTTATGTAATCTATTTCAGTTCTCCGACCCCTCATTAGGTCCTGAAGTGTCGAATTGTAGTTGTCCCTCGTCCTCTCAATTGTATCCCATAGCAGTTCCAGGGGATGTATCTCGAACTCAATTCCAAGTTGTTGAGCGACTATGCAGCCTTCACGGGCCACTTCTATGGAGATGCTCTCCAGATAAGGGTTTTCTTTCAGGAAACCGTTTTTGACTTCAAGAACCGATCCCAGACCGTTTATGACGGAGTTTACTATGGTCTTTGCCCACTTCCATCCAACGGCGTTTTGAGTCACCCTTGTCTCAATCCCCGCCCCGTTGAAGACTTCCGCCACCTCGTGTATGAAGGCATCATCCCCAACCGGGTACTTCCCGATCACCGTTACCCCCCTGCCCGTCCACTTCACCTTCCCCCAATCAACAAGCATTGCCCCGTTGGTCGTTATCCCCCCTATCACCTTTGGGGTGTATTTAAGGGCCAACTCCTCGTTTCCGAGGCCGTTCTGGATGCTGAGGATCCAGGTATCTTTCCCTATGCAGTGCCTTGCACACTCAAGGGCAGTCTTCGTCGAGTAGGACTTTACGGCGAGTATCAGGAGGTCCGGGGGCTCTTCGGGAGCATAAACCTCCGCCAATGGACGAACCGTAAATTCCTCAACCCCCGTTACCTTAAGCCCCCCATTTCTTATAGCCCTAACCTGTTCCTCACGCCCTATCAGCGTGACCTCTTCTCCCGCCTTCGTCAGCAGAGCCCCGAGGAGAGACCCTATCGAACCGGCCCCGAGCACGTAGATCCTCATACAATCACCTCAAAAGTTTCTGTAGATGGTGGAGAGAATACACCAGCAAAACGGCCGAAAAAGCCAAGAATATCACAGGGTTCATGTCGCTGAGGTTTGCAAGCGGAATGGCCATGAAAACAGCAGAACCCATAAGCAGACCCATGCTAGCAGTCCCCCTCTCGCCAGAAAGGAGGAGCAGGGCCGCAAGAACCCCAAAAACTCTTATGCCTACTTCTGGAGACACTAAGGAAACGTAAGCAACCATCAGCGCAAAAAGAGCGTTTAAACCTCTCTCCCACAGCTTCAAACTCTGCATCTCCCTCCTAACAGGCAGCATAAGAAAAGCAGCGGCCATCCCGATTAGAGGAATATAGCTATCCAGGAGGATCCAGCTGAGGAAAGAGGAACTTAAGATAGCCCCGGAGCTGTATAGAAGGGCTTTCCTCCTGAAAACTGAAAGGGAAAGCAGAAGGTAAACTGCCGGGTATGGGGCAGTCTTGGGGGGAAGCCAACTCATCAGATACGTAAGCAGTATGAACCCAATGGCAAAAGGTATGAGCTCGGGCCTCTTCATTCCCCCCACCGGAAGTCATTTATTCACCCACCCTTATATCCTTTCGTATGAAAGTTGCCGTCGTGCTCGTTGAGCCAGAGGGCCCAGCAAACATCGGCATGATAGCCAGAACCATGAAGAACTTCGGCTTCTCACGGTTAGTTCTAATCAACCCGAACCTGAGCGAGGAGAGCTACGCCTACGCCGTCCACGCAAGGGATGTCCTTGAAAACGCCCTGATTCTGGACTCCTTTGAAGAGGCACTGGAACTGTTTGACTTTACAGTTGGAACGACAGGGAAGCCCGGGAAGCGTTTCATTCCTCACCGCGCCCCCTTGATGCCCTGGGAGCTGGCCGAACTTATCAAGAACTATCCTGGAGAGGTGGGGATATTCTTTGGGCGTGAAAGCATCGGCCTGAAGAACGAGGAGCTTGAGGCCGTGGATGTTACTCTAACGATACCAACAAGCTATGAATACCCCGTTATGAACCTCGCTCAGGCTGTCGCGGTAGTCCTGTACGAGCTGTCGAAGAAGAGGCCAGAACCATACGTTGAGGCATTAAAGCCAGCTACCAGGGAGGAGAAGGAAGCGCTTGTAAGAACCTGGGAAAAACTTCTCAATACTCTCGACTATCCAAAAGATGCCGAGAGAAGGAAAGTCTTTGTTAAGGTCTTTCAGAGGGCTGTTGGAAGGGCTTTTCTCTACGGGAGAGAAGTCCACACGCTTATCGGGCCTCTAAGAAAGGCGGTTAAAAGGCTGGAGGAATGCGAATGCTGAGTGTTGAAAAGTTTAGGGTCGGGGAGAGAGTGATTTGGATCGGTGTAATCTTCTCGGGCAGGGTGCAGGGGATATCGTTCGCCTTCGACAGAGGCACTCTGATGAGAAGAATATGTGCCCTTGCCGAGCACCTGGAGAAGAGAGGCGTCAGCATATCACTCGACGTCCAGCCGAGTGAGTATCCCGAAAAGGTCTTCAAAGTTCTGACTGGAGAGCTCGACAACGTCGACTTTCTCCCGGAGCTTTCCTTTGAGGGCGTTACGCCCTTTGAGAAGAAAGTTTACGAGTGGCTCACAAAAAACGTTAAAAGAGGGAGCGTTATAACCTATGGTAGCCTTGCAAAGGTGCTCAACACATCCCCCCGCGCAATAGGAGGGGCAATGAGGAGAAACCCTTACCCAATCGTTGTTCCCTGTCACAGGGTCGTTGCACACGATGGTATTGGTTACTACAGCTCCGGGATTGATGAGAAGAAGTTCCTGCTGGAAATTGAGGGGGTGAAAAGATGGACAAGCTGAAAGCTTACCTGATAGGGTTCCTTATTGCAGTCATAGCTATAGCGGCAGGAATAGTCTGGTACGGCGGCTGGAAGCTTCTGCTCCAGGTTATCCTTGTGCTCGGCTTCCTCGGCCTCACGCTCGGCCTCGGCTTCTTCACTGCGCTGACCCTCTACGCCGAGAGCTGGAAGTACGGGGCCATACTTGCTGTTTTCACGGCCATCAGTGCCTACGGCCTCTACCTCAGCTGGACTTGGAAGAACCTCGAAGTGGTTGCAGGCATAATAGTCTTCTTCGTAGCGGTGGTCGCCTTCGGGATATGGTACATCAGCGAGCCCGACATTGGACTGGTTGACCGCTTCAAGAGCGCCGAGAGCCTTGAAAGAGCTGGAAAGTACAAGCAGGCAGCCAGAAAGTACGAGAAGGCCGGAAACTACCTGAAGGCCGCGGAGATGTACCTCAAGCTCGGCTGGCTTGAGAGCGCGGCCTGGGCCTACGAGAAGGCAGGAGAGTATGCTAAGGCGGCTGAGATATACGAGCAGTTGTATGAAAAGGAGAAGGACACCTACTACCTTAAGGAGGCCCACGAGTATTGGAAGAAGGCCGGAGACATGGAGAGAGCAGCGAAGGCCCTTGAGCGCTACGCCGAGGAGGAGCCCTGGTTCTGGGAGGACGTGGCGAAACTCTACGAGGAGCTTGGAAACGAGGAGAAGGCCAGGGAAGCCTGGGAGAAGGCCCTTGAGTACTACAAGGGCGAGGCCCAGGAGGAAGGGGTATTCTGGGAAGATGTGGGCAACATAGCGAGGAAGCTCGGCATGGAAGACCTCGCCAGGGAAGCCTACGGGAAGTTCCTTGAGTACTGCCTGAAGGAAGCTGAGGAGGACCCGATGTGGTGGAAGCACGTGGCAGAGGCCTACGAGTACCTCGGAGAGAAGGAGAAGGCGGAAGAGGCCAGGAAGAAGTACGAAGAGTACAGGGCCAAAATAATGAAGGCGAACGAAGAGACCTCGAAGTTCCCTGAGGATGAGAAGAGGGAGTGAGTTTTCCTGATTTTCTTTTCTCTGTCCTGTTCTAAAACACCCTTTTCACGTCAACTCTGTCAAAGTCACTGTCATTTGAGAGGATAACCTTGATCCCGTGCGCCTTCATCGTGGCGTAGTGTATAGCATCGTCGAAGTCGAGCTTCTCGCATTCCTCAGCCATTTTGATAATCTCAGGAGTTAAGGCGACGACTTTTACACCCAAATCCTCTAAAACTTGGCTTATCTTGAGCCTGGCTCCCGAGCGCCGGAGGAGGATGTATAGTTGCCAGACTGTCAGTGCAGAGGTTATCATCCTGCCGTAGTACTCTTCAATTAGCTCCTTCGCTCTCGGACCGAACTCCTCGTTGGCCGTGAGAATGTAGTAAATCACGTTGACGTCCACGTAGACCCTCAAAGCTCATCCCTCAGAAGCTTTTCGGTTTCTTTATCAACAACTCTGTCAATTTCCTCCGGGCTCAGCTTCTCCCCCTTCACGATACCCCAGTACTTCTCGATCTTTTTCCTGACGGGAATAAGGATTATCTCTCCGTTTCTCTCCTCAATATAGAACTCCCTTGCCTTCAGCCTCTTTCGAAGGGATGCAGGAAGGTACAGCCTGCCGTTTTCATCAAGTCTAACAACTTCGATGCTCATGGTAGAAACTAAGACTTTTCCATTTAAGTACTTTTTGGAAAACTTAAACAATATGGAAATGGAAATTAGTAAACTCTTCCAGTTTCTTCGGTCTTTTTGGCTTCTTCCTCGAGTTCCCGCTCCTTTCGCTCTGCATAGCTCTTCATCCACCGTGAGAGTGCCCAGTAGATAACCGCCATGAGAAGCAATCCTAGAGTGCCAAGTATTATTCCCCTGTCGGTCGGAACTGACTGCGGAACTGCTGGCATTCGTTTTCACCCAAAACAGTCTACTCCAAAAGGTGCTTTAAGGATTCTTTTTCGCCCAACCTTTTTAAAATCAGGGGCTTACTTTTTCCAGGTGGTTAGAGATGATGGGAATGAACCCCAAACAGCTCAAGAAGATGATGAAACAGCTCGGAATAAAGATGGAGGAGCTCGAGGGCGTTGAGGAGGTCATAATAAAGATGGAAAACAAGGAGATAATCATCAAAGAGCCCGCAATAACCGTGATAACCGCCCAGGGAGAAAAGACCTACCAGATAATCCCGGGTAGAGAGGAGGTGAGGGCTGTAACAAGGATTTCAGAGGAGGACATCAAGCTCGTTATGGAGCAGGCTGGCGTTGACTACGATACCGCAAAGAAAGCCTTGGAAGAGGCAAACGGAGACCTTGCAGAGGCCATCTTAAAGCTCACTGAAGGCTGAATGACTCCCCTCGAACTTCTTTATCGCCTTCATCAACGGAATTAAGTGCATGAGTGAGGGGCCTCCCCCCATTATTACTGCAACAAGGCCAGCCTCTATGAGCTCCTCGGGTTTAGCTCCCGCCTCAAGCGCCTTTCGGGCATGGAGATAAATACACCACTCGCAACCTGCACTTATCCCGAGGGCGAGGGCTATGAGCTCCTTCTCCCTGGTTGTGAGGGCTTTGTTGTCTAAGGTCTCGCGCAGGAACCTTGAGAAAGCTGAGATCTCCTTGGGGTGGGCCTTTCCGAGCCCTTCGAGAAGCTCTTCAATCTCCCCAAGCCTGGCAGCTACGTCGTCCCCCCCCATGAAATCCCCCGGGGTCTTCAGTGACCATCGTTTAAAAATCTCCGGTCAGTTAGACCTGTCCATTCCAAAAAACTATAAACCCCCCGGAAAATGCCATGATGATGCGGGCAATAGGAGTTATAAGAAAATCCCGAAGAGAAAAGATAAGCAGGGAGGAGTTTGAGGAGCTCTTAAGGAGCGCGGGCTATGAGGTAGTTGCAATAATACAGCAGAACAGGGAAGAACACCCCCGATACAACATAGGTAGGGGAAAGCTTGAGGAGCTAAAAGAGCTCGTCAGACAGTTAAACCCCGACAGAGTGGTTTTTGCAAACAGATTGACGCCAAGCCAGGCTTACAACCTCTGGAAGGAGCTAAGGGTGGATGTAATTGACAAGTGGCAGCTCGTTTTGGAGATATTTGAAAAGAGAGCCCACTCAAGAGAGGCAAAGCTCCAGGTCGAACTTGCCTCACTTCAGTACGAGGTTCCGCTTGTAAAGGAGGCCATAAGGAGGATAAGGCTCGGTGACAGGGCCGGTTTTAAGGGCATGGGCGAGTACCAGACGAGACAGTATCTGAAGCACATAAGGTACAGGATGGGGAAGATAAGGGAGGAACTGGAAAAAGTAAGGGCCGATAGGGAGGTTAAGAGGAAGAGAAGGGAGGAAGTCGGCTTTATCCTCGTGGCCCTGGCTGGATACACGAACGCGGGCAAATCAACCCTATTAAACGCCCTTGCCGGGGAAAAAGTTGAAGCAAGGGATCAGATGTTCACCACGCTCGACACGACAACGAGAAGATTCAAGCTCGGTGGAAAAAGGGTTCTCGTAACAGATACGGTTGGCTTCATTGACAACCTCCCTCCCTTCATAGTGGAGGCCTTCCATTCGACGCTTGAGGAGATAGTAAAAGCCGATATAATCCTCCTCGTTCTGGATGTCAGCGAGCCGTGGATTGAAATAAAGAGGAAGTTTCTTGCCTCGGTGGAGGTTCTCCGAGAGCTCAAAGCCATTGACAAGCCGATGATAATAGCGCTTAACAAGACCGACCTCACTTCGGAGGAGGACGTGAATGACAAACGTGAAGAGCTCAGGAAACTCGTTGAAGAAAGGGGTTTGAAGGTTTCTGAGATAGTGTCCATATCGGCAAAGTTATCTCATCTTGAAGCTCTCTACAGAGCCCTCGAAGAAACCCTACTCACTCTCCCTAAGTATGGCGCCTTCGAAATAACCGTCAGCGAACCGGAGAAAGTGCCCCAGGTGATTGCACTGGTCAACTCAATAGGTGAAGTTCTCGACGTGGAGTACGGGGAGAGCACGAGAATAGAAGCCTACATTCAGAGCGGCATGATAAAAGAGCTCACAAAGCTTGGAGTAAGTATAAAGAGAGTTCTCAGGGATTAAGCTCAAACCAGACCCGCAACAGAGAAGAGCTTGAAGATAACGAGTGCTATTCCTATCGCCGTCAAGGGTGTTGCCACCCATCCGATGACTACGTCCCTTATAACGGACTTTTCAACGCTCTCTCCAGCCGCAAGCCCAACTCCGACCACCCCACCAACTATAGACTGGCTTGAGCTCACTGGGAGCCCAAAGAAGTTGGCAATGCTCACCGCAATTGCGGAACCAAACTGGGCCGCAAAAGCTGAAACAGGGCCCAAAACCGTTATCTTCTTCCCAACAGTATACATAACCGCATAACTGAACGTCAAGGCCCCCATTGAAAGCGCTATGGCCCCAAAAATTCCCGCAACTTTTGGCTCCATGAACCCCGCACCCACGAGGGGGCCCGAGGCGTTTGCAACCTCGTTGGTGCCGAAGTTGAATGCCATGTAAGAACCACCAAGTATTGCAAGGGCCTTGTAGAGGGTTTCTATAGTCGAGAGGCTCCTGAGCGATGAAATTACCCATGAATAAAACCGGTACAAAACCACTGCAAAAATCCCGGCTATAATAGGTGAGAGGACCCAGGCTGCAGCTATTTTTCCGAAGGTTTGCCAGTTAACGGGGGCTCCGACCGCGAGACCAACTCCCACTACACCCCCGACTATAGCCTGGGTGGTGGACACGGACAGGCCCTTTACCGTGGCAATTGTTACCCATACGCCGGCGGCAAGGAGCGCAATAACAGCCATTTCAAGGGTAAGGTAGCCCTCTGGCACTATCCCCTTTCCAACGGTTTTCATGACCTTGTAACCCTTCAAATACGCTCCAATAACGACGAATATTGCAATGGTAAGGGTTGCCTGTCTGAAGCTGAGTATACCCGCCCCCACTGCCGTCCCCATAGCGTTTGCGGAGTCGTTTGAACCTATGTTCCATGCAATGTAGAACGCCACCGCAACTGCTGCTATCACCAGCCCGTCCATGCACCCTCACCTATATAGACTATATATCCAGCTGGGCGGGGAGAGTTAAAAATTTATCCGTTCAGGAGAGCACATCCTGAGCCACAAAGACCTAATTTTTTCATTGACGACCTGCAACGTTCAGGGTTACCCAAAGACACATGACGAAGTTGCTTTATGCCAATACCGAAACATAAATAAATGCTTTGGATGAAATAAGTTTGACAAACTTAAGGAGGCATGAAGGATGATTGAGATCCGTTTTCACGGTAGAGGTGGACAGGGTGCAGTTACGGCTGCAAACATTCTAGCCGCAGCAGCTTTCAAGGAAGGAAAATACGTCCAGGCGTTCCCGTTCTTCGGTGTTGAGAGGCGTGGAGCGCCGGTCACGGCATTCACCAGGATCGACGACAAGCCGATCAGGATTAAGACCCAGATATACGAGCCAGACATTGTCGTCGTCCTCGACCCGAGCCTTCTCGACACCGTTGACGTTACAGCAGGCCTCAAGGACGGTGGAATAGTCATAGTCAACACCGAGAAGAGCAAGGAGGAAGTCCTCGAGAAGCTCAAGAAGAAGCCGGGTAAGCTGGCCCTCGTTGATGCCACGGGCATAGCCCTCGAGATACTCGGCCTCCCGATTACCAACACGTCAATTCTCGGTGCGGTCGCCAAGGCCACGGGACTCGTCAAGCTTGATAGCGTCAAGGAGGCCATCAAGGAGACCTTCTCGGGAGCGCTCGGAGAGAAGAACGCCAAGGCTGCAGAGGAAGCCTTCAACAAGACCGTAGTTTACGAGCTCTGATTTCTTCATTATCTCCTTTACAATCTGAGGTGGGTGGTGGTGAGTTTGAACACATTGTTTGGGGAGAAAAAAGCGGAGGCAAAGAAGATAGTCTTCACCTCCGTTGATCAATACCCTGAGGCGCCGATAAGCCTTGGGACTACCCTTAGCAACTTCACGGGTGACTGGAGGACTTTCATACCGGTGGTCAACGAGGACAAGTGCGTAAAGTGCTACATCTGCTGGAAGTTCTGCCCGGAGCCAGCGATATACATCAAGCCGGACGGATACGTTGCGGTGGACTACGACTACTGCAAGGGCTGTGGAATTTGCGCCAACGAGTGCCCGACGAAGGCCATAACCATGGAGAAGGAGGAGAAGTGAGGTGGTTGAGATGGAGTACAAACCGATCAGAAAGGTCGTGAGCGGAAATTACGCGGCTGCTTATGCCGCTCTACACTCGAGAGTCCAGGTCGTCGCCGCTTACCCGATCACTCCGCAGACCAGCATCATCGAGAAGATAGCCGAGTTCATAGCCAACGGAGAGACAGACATCCAGTACGTCCCCGTTGAGAGCGAGCACTCGGCTATGGCTGCATGTATCGGCGCCTCGGCCACTGGAGCAAGGGCCTTCACCGCTACCTCGGCCCAGGGTCTGGCTTTAATGCACGAGATGCTCCACTGGGCGAGCGGTGCAAGGCTGCCGATAGTTATGGTGGACGTTAACAGGGCAATGGCCCCGCCGTGGAGCGTTTGGGACGATCAGACCGATTCACTTGCTCAGAGAGATACCGGCTGGATGCAGTTCTACGCCGAGAACAACCAGGAGGTTTACGATGGCGTCATTATGGCCTTCAAGGTGGCCGAGACAGTAAACCTCCCCGCTATGGTCATCGAGAGCGCCTTCATCCTGAGCCACACCTACGACGTCGTTGAGATGATCCCGCAGGAGCTCGTTGACGAGTTCCTTCCACCGAGGAAGCCCCTCTACGACCTAGCTGACTTCGAGAGGGAACCGTTCTCGGTGGGTTCTCTCGCGACTCCGGCAGATTACTACGAGTTCCGCTACAAGATACAGAAGGCCATGGAGGAGGCCAAGAAGGTCATCAAGGAAGTGGGTAGGGAGTTCGGCGAGCGCTTTGGAAGGGACTACAGCCAGATGATAGAGACCTACAGAACCGACGATGCCGACTTCGTCTTCATGGGCATGGGTTCGCTCATGGGCACAGTCAAGCAGGCTGTTGACATCCTCAGGCAGGAGGGCTACAAGGTCGGAGCGGCAAAGGTTCGCTGGTTCAGGCCGTTCCCGAAGGAGGAGCTCTACGAGCTTGCAAAGAACGTTGACGGCATAGCAGTCCTCGACAGGAACTACTCCTTCGGCATGGAGGGCATACTCTTCACGGAGGCAAAGGGTGCTCTCTACAACACCGACGCAAAGCCGCTCATGAAGAACTACATCGTCGGCCTCGGCGGCAGGGACTTCACTGTGAACGACGTCAGGAAGATAGCCGAGAACATGAATGCGGTCATAGAGAAGGGCGAGCTTGACGTAGAGGTGGACTGGTACCACCTTAAGAGGTGAGAAAGATGGAGATTCCCGAGCAGGTTAAGAAAAAGCTCACGCTCCCGGCGGAGGAGTACTTCTATGCGGGACATACTGCCTGCCAGGGCTGTGGGGCTGCACTCGGGCTGAGGTACGTCCTCAAGGCCTACGGCAGGAAGACGATATTCGCAATCCCCGCCTGCTGTTCAACGATTATAGCCGGCGCCTGGCCCTACAATACCCTTGGCGCCAACCTGTTCCAGACGGCCTTTGAGACGACCGGTGCCGTCCTGGGCGGCATCGAGGCCGCTTTGAAGGCCAGGGGAATAAAGGTCAAGGGCGAAGATGGCGTCATGATCGTAGGTTGGGCCGGCGACGGTGGAACAGCCGACATAGGCCTTCAGGCCCTCTCGGGCTTCCTTGAGAGGGGCCACGATGCCCTCTACATCATGTACGACAACGAGGCCTACATGAACACCGGAATCCAGAGGTCAAGCTCAACCCCCTACGGTGCTTGGACGACCAACACCCCCGGAGGAAAGAGGCACTTCCTAGAAAAGAGGCACAAGAAGAAGGTCATAGACATAGTCATAGCCCACGACATTCCCTACGCGGCAACTGCAAGCGTCGCCTATCCAGAGGACTTCATAAGGAAGCTCAAGACGGCTCAGAAGACTCCAGGCCCGAGCTTCATCCAGCTCTTCGCCCCTTGCCCGACCGGCTGGCGCTCACCCACCGACAAGAGCATCGAGATAGCCAGGCTTGCAGTCCAGACGGCCTACTTCCCGCTCTTCGAGTACAAGGAGGGCAAGTACAGGATCAACATGCCCAACCCGAAGAAGGAGCCGAAGCCTATCGAGGAGTTCCTCAAGCTCCAGGGCAGGTTCAAGTACATGACCAAGGAGGACATCGAGACCCTCCAGGGGTGGGTGCTCCGCGAGTGGGAGAAGCTCAAGAAGCTCGCCGAGGTCTTCGGCTGAGCTTTCGTTTTCCCATTTGGGAAAAAGTTTAAAGTACCCATGATAACTCACTCGAGGTGATACATATGGCTGAGAGCCCGTTTAAGGCCGATATTGAGAGGGTTCAGAAGGAGTACAGCGAAAAGATGACGCCCGGAGCGATAGTTTACATCCCGGGAAGCAGCGTTATCAACAAAACAGGTTCCTGGAGAGTTTTTATGCCCGAATTCAACCGCGAAAAGTGCACACGCTGCTACCTCTGCTATATCTACTGCCCGGAGCCCTCAATCTACATCGACGAAGAAGGCTACCCGGTCTTTGACTACGACTACTGTAAGGGCTGTGGCATATGCGCCAACGAGTGCCCTGTTGATGCCATAGTTATGGTTAGGGAGACCAAGTGAGGTGGTGAAAGATGCCGATAAGAACCGTTATGAAGGCAAACGAGGCTGCTGCCTGGGCTGCCAAGCTGGCCAAGCCCAAGGTGATCGCGGCCTTCCCGATTACACCGTCGACCCTCGTTCCGGAGAAGATCAGCGAATTCGTTGCCGACGGAGAGCTCGACGCCGAGTTCATCAAGGTCGAGAGCGAGCACTCCGCCATTTCCGCCTGTGTCGGTGCTTCAGCCGCTGGCGTTAGGACATTCACAGCAACCGCTTCCCAGGGTCTTGCTTTGATGCACGAAATACTCTTCATCGCCGCTGGAATGCGCCTTCCAATAGTCATCGCCGTTGGAAACCGTGCCCTTTCGGCCCCGATCAACATCTGGAACGACTGGCAGGACACGATAAGCGAACGCGATACTGGATGGCTCCAGTTCTACGCTGAGAACAACCAGGAAGCTCTGGACCTCATACTCATAGCCTTCAAGGTCGCTGAGGACGAGAGGGTTCTCCTTCCGGCAATGGTCGGCTTCGACGCGTTCATCCTTACCCACACGGTCGAGCCCGTTGAGATTCCCGACCAGGAGGTCGTTGATGAGTTCCTCGGTGAGTACGAGCCAAAGCACGCCTACCTTGATCCGGCCAGGCCGATAACCCAGGGTGCTCTCGGCTTCCCGGCACACTACATGGAAGCTCGCTATACCGTCTGGGAGGCCAACGAGAACGCCAAGAAGGTCATCGACGAGGTCTTCGCCGAGTTCGAGAAGAAGTTCGGCAGGAAGTACCAGAAGGTCGAGGAGTACAGGACTGAGGACGCCGAGGTAATCTTCGTCACCATGGGTTCCCTCGCTGGAACGGTTAAGGAGTACGTTGACCACCTCCGCGAGCAGGGCCTCAAGGTCGGTGTTGCCAAGCTCACCGTTTACCGCCCGTTCCCGACCGAAGAAGTTAGGGAGCTCGCCAAGAAGGCGAAGGTTCTCGCGCTCCTTGAGAAGAACGTCACCTTCAGCGTCGGTGGAGCACTCTTCCAGGACTTCAGCAGGGCACTCGTTAACCTCGACGAGAGGCCGAAGATTGTCGACTTCATCCTCGGCCTCGGTGGCAGGGACGTCACATTCAAGGACCTCGACGAGGCCTTAGCTATAGCCCAGAGGGCCCTCAACGGTGAGGAGTTTGATGAGGTCAACTGGATCGGCCTGAGGAAGGAGATACTGTGAGGTGAGGAAAATGGCCGTTAGGAAACCCCCGATTACCACTCGCGAGTACTGGGCGCCTGGTCACGCCGCCTGTGCCGGCTGTGGATGTGCTACCTCTCTCAAGCTCGCCACCAAGGCCTTCAGTGAGGCCATGGAGGAGAAGTACGGCGATCCGAACGCCTTTGCAATAGCCCATGCTACGGGTTGTATGGAAGTCGTTTCAGCAGTCTTCCCGTACACAGCTTGGAAGGCCCCGTGGATCCACGTTGCCTTCGAGAACGCCGCGGCAGTTGCCAGCGGTGTTGAAGCGGCCTGGAAGAAGATCGGCAGGAAGGGCAAGATACTCGCCATAGGCGGTGACGGTGGAACTGCTGACATTGGTCTGCAGGCCCTCAGCGGTATGCTCGAACGCTGGCACAACGTCGTCTACCTCATGTACGACAACGAGGCCTACATGAACACCGGAATCCAGAGGTCGAGCTCAACCCCCTACGGTGCTTGGACGACCACCTCACCGCCCGGAAAGTACTCAATCGGTGAGGACAAGCCCAAGAAGTGGGTTGCGCTCATTGCAGCTGCCCACCAGATCCCCTACGTTGCCACCGCGAGCGTTGCCAATCCCTTCGACTTCGTCAGGAAGATGAAGAAGGCAGCTAAGGTTGACGGGCCTGCCTTCGTTCAGGTTCAGTGTACTTGTGTGCCGGGATGGCGCGCCCCGCCTGAAAAGAGCATAGAGATAACGAGGCTCGCCATCGAGACCGGTGTCTGGCCGCTCTTCGAGATCGAGAACGGCGACTTCTTCAACATCAAGATCCAGCCGCCCGGAGGAGGCGCCAAGGTCAAGCGCGAGGGTGGCAGGGTTGTAGCTATCGAGTTCAAGAAGCCCATCGAGGAGTACCTCAAGCTCCAGGGCAGGTTCAAGCACCTCTTCAAGAGGCCTGAGGCAATCGATGAGTTACGCGAGCAGATCAAGGCCATGTGGAAGACACTCGGCGTTGACGTCACCCTCCCGAAGCCGGAGGAGTGATTTCTCTCCCTCTTTACATACTTTTTCCCGGGATCCCTTCTATTCAATACTTGGACAGTTGCCTATACAGGGAGGTTTCTCTGGGTGAGTACACACCCTAAGTGGGCAAAAACACGCCAGTAAATGTCCCGTTTGTTGGGGTTGTATTTTCTGAACTTTTGAAAGTTTGATTTAATTTTATCATCATGAACTTGTTAAACTATAAATAGTAAAATTTTTAAAGTTCTGGCTTGATTATCCAGTATACGTATCTGGAGGTGCTCCGGGATGTGGAAGAAAACCCTCGCCCTACTCTTCAGCTTTTTGATTTTGGGATTGGCGTTCAGCGGTGCGAGTGCAACGG
>JASGLT010000010.1 GCA_030156945.1 Thermococcaceae archaeon | reverse complement strand
TGTAAGAAGGGAGTTCACATTTCTGGAAAAGCGCATAAAAATAGAAAGACTTTGCGATGGCTCAATTCAAGTAACACCTCCAGAGAGAATGGATGTTAACTTTGAAGAACTTGGAAAACAGCTCGAAAAGCTTGGTATTGAATACCTAAAAACTCCCCAATTCATTCAATTTGAAGATGAGGATTATGAGATATTGATATTCAAAGGTGGGAGGATGGTAATTAGGGGAGCTGAAGAGGAGAGAGAAGCAAAAAATCTCTTTGCGAGATATTTGGGTGGTTGACGTGATACTCGTAAGATACGGAGAGATAGCAATAAAAGGTAGAAAAAGAAGGGAGTTTGAGAGAAAATTAGCCGAGAATATCCAGAAGGCTCTAAGGAGGAAAGGCATAATTGGAAAAGTGAAGGTAATAAGGGGAAGGATTCTCGTTGATGCCCCGGATGAAGCAGCGGAGATAATAGCCAAAATCCCCGGGGTGGTGTCTGTATCTCCTGCTAGAGCTATGGACTACGACGAAGTTCCTGTATATCTCAAGAAAGCCCTTAGACAGTTTAATCCAAGGAGCTTTAAAGTTGAAACTCAAAGACTGGATAAGACTTTTTTGAAGACATCTATGGAGGTCAACAGGGAGATAGGGGCTTTTATTGTCAAGGAGTTTGGGTGGAAGGTTGATCTAGAGAACCCGGAGCTTACCGTAGGCATTGAGATAATAAACGGCAAGGCCTACGTATTCTTCGAGAAGATACGGGGCGTTGGCGGTCTTCCCGTGGGCACACAGGGAAAGGTCGTGGTTCTTTTAAGCGGAGGCATAGATTCCCCGGTGGCAGCTTTTCTCATGCTCAAGAGGGGAGCGGAGGTAATAGCGCTCCACTTCGATCAAGGAACTAATGCCAGGAGCGTCGTTGAGAGGGTCGTCGACATACTGAGTGACTACTCACCTGAGCCGATAGAGCTCATCGTGGAGAACCACTTTGAGGTTCTCAAACCCTACGTCTCCGCGCTGGCAAAGGCGAAGCTCCGCGAGTGGACGTGCGTTGTCTGCAAGGTGGCAATGCTGAGGAGGGCAGCGGAGATAGCGAGGGAGAGGGGAGCCCTTGGAATAGTCACTGGGGATTCCCTCGGCCAGGTGGCCTCTCAAACACTCGCCAACCTCTACTTCGAGACGATGAGCGTGGACTTCCCCGTCCACAGGCCGCTTCTCGGTATGGATAAGGAGGAGATAGTGGCGATAGCGAGGAGAATCGGGACTTACGAGGCCTTCCTCGAATACCCCCACTGCGACTGCCCCTTCAGGCCCGAGAGGGTCGTGACAGGGGGTAAACTTGAGGAGTTCCGGCGTGTTTTGGCTGTACTTGAAGAGGCTGGACTGAGGGGGTGAGCTTTCGTTTTTTGAATACTACTCAAATCTGTGAAGAAAGGTTTTAAAAGCGTGCTTTTCTACCCAGAACCGTGTAAGTAAAAGGGGTGATGTTCATGCTTAAGGTGGAAAATCTCCACGTCAGTGTGTCCGATAAGGAAATCCTGCACGGTGTAAGTTTAAACCTTGAAAAGGGGGAGCTCCACGTCGTCATGGGGCCCAACGGTTCTGGAAAGTCAACGCTTGCGCTCACGATTGCTGGCCATCCAAAGTACACCGTCACTGAGGGCAGAATACTCTTTGAGGGGGAGGATATAACTGAGGCAAAGCCTGAAGAGAGGGCAAAGAAGGGAATTTTCCTCAGCTTCCAGCACCCGGTAGAGGTTGAGGGAGTTAAGGTCATAAACTTCCTTCAGAGGGTTCTGAAGAACCTCAGAGGAATAGACGAGGTCGAGGCCTACGACATGATCTTCAAGGCCGTTGAGGAGCTTGGACTTGATGAGTCGATTCTTACAAGGTTCTTGAACGTCGGCTTCTCTGGAGGAGAGAGGAAGAAGCTTGAAATGCTCCAGGCTTATCTCGTGAGGCCGAAGCTCCTGATCTTAGATGAACCGGACAGCGGTGTTGACGTTGACTCGCTCAAGGTGATAGCGAGTATCATAAACAGGCTCCACGAGGAGGGGACTTCAATACTCCTAATCACTCACTACGGCCGGATTTTGGAGTACCTCAAGCCCAACAGGGTCCACGTCCTCAAGGAGGGCAGGCTTGTTAAATCTGGAGGAGTCGAACTTGTGAGGATCATAGAGGAGAAGGGCTTTGCGGCGGTGGAGGAGCTATGAGAGAGCACTCAAAGCTTGAGGAAATCCTGAAGGCGGGCTCCCTTGAGGAGATTCTTGGAACGGCCGTTCCCTACCCCAAGGAGATCGAGCTCAGGGGCGAGATCACGGAGGATGCCGTCAGGGAAATTTCGAGGATAAAGAACGAGCCAGAGTGGATGCTCAGACACAGGTTAAAAGCCTTAGAGCTCTTCAAAAAGCTCCCCATGCCGAGGTGGGTGGTTGGGATAGATGAGCTCGACGTCGAGAGCTTCTCCCTCTACTCAAAGCCCGAGCTTGAGAAGGAGGTAAGGGACTGGGACGACCTGCCCGAGAACATTCGGAAGGTATTTGAGAGGCTTAACATCCCGGAGATAGAGAAGAGGTTCCTCTCCGGCTTAACCGCTGTTTTCGACAGCGAGAGCGTTTATTCTCAACTCAAGGAGGAGTTCGAGAAGAAGGGCATCATAATGCTCCCCATGGAGGAAGCAGTTCAGAAGTACCCTGAGCTGGTCAAGAAGTACTTCGGGAAAGTCTTCCCTCCGGGTGAGCACAAGTTTTCCGCTCTACACCACGCCCTCTGGAGCGGTGGGGCCTTCGTCTACATCCCTAAGGGTGTAAGGGTTCCCTTCCCGATAGAGGCCTTCTTCGTCATAGGTTCGGCTTTGGAGGGCCAGTTCGAGCACACTCTCCTGATAGCGGACGAGGGCAGCTACGTCCACTTCATAGAGGGCTGTTCAGCACCGATGTACAAGGGCTTCTCCTTCCACGACGGCATGGTAGAGATTTACGCCCACAAGGGAGCAACCGTCAAGTTCACGACCATACAGAACTGGAGCAGGAACGTCATCAACTTCAACAACAAGAGGGCTATCCTAGAGGAGAACGCCTACGTCGAGTGGATAGAGGGCAGCATAGGGAGCCACATAACTTACACCTACCCCTCGAGCGTCCTGAAGGGAGAAGGAGCTAGGACAGCCCAGTACGTGGTCTCACTCAGCAACGGGCCCTACCTCAAGGATACCGGCGCCAAGACCTGGCATTTGGCCCCAAACACCAGCTCGAAGATAGTCTCGAAGAGCATAAGCGCCAACGGGGGAACCAACATCTACCGTGGCCTCGTTAGGATAATGAAGGGGGCCAAAAACTCCACCGCAACGGTCTCCTGTGACTCGCTCATCCTCGACGAAAAGAGCAAGGCCTACACCTATCCCCACAACCAGAACGACGAGCCCTCGGCGAGCATAATCCACGAGGCAACCACGGGAAAGCTGAGCGAGGACAAGCTGTTCTACATGAACTCCCGCGGCATAAGCGAGGAAGAGGCCAAGAGCCTCATCGTTCTGGGCTTCATCAGCGAGGTTCTTGAGGGCCTGCCCTTCGAGTACGTGGAGGTGCTCAAGAAGGTCATAGAGCTTGAGTTCAGCGAGGTTGGGGGTGTTGGATGATGGTTGCTGAACTTCCAAGAATAACCAGGGAGGCCCTTGAAAGGCTCACCTACCAGAAGTACGGCGACAGCCCGACGATAAGGAGCTACACGAAGTGGAAGCTCTTCGAGGAGAACTCCCCCTTAAGGCTCCCGACGGAAGCAAAGGCGGGCGAGGTTCCGGTTGAAGGGCACGTCACGTTTTCGGGAAGCGAGGCGAGATTTAACCTGCCCAATGGAGTAGAGCTCACGGAGGGGACACTTGGACTGTCGCAGCCCGAGGAGTCGAGGATTCTGGGCTTCCACTTCTATGCCCTCAAGAAGGCCTATGGGCTCAGGATTAGGGGAGACCTCACGGAGCCGCTCGTTATCGTCTCCCACCTCTCCGAGAAGGCCTTCGTAAGCCACCACCTCAGCATAGAGGTCGAGAACGCCAGAGTGCCGGTAATCATCTACGATATGGCCGAAGAAGGGGCCAAATCCCTCGTGGTCGAGCTGAAGGCCAGAAACGCCGAGATAGAGCTGCTCACGATCGGAAAGCACAAAGCCCTCTCGCACTACCTCCTGAGGGCCAGCCTCACGGGGGAGAGCAGGGTCAGGGCCTTCAGCGCGATTCACGGAGGGGTGATGAGCCACCACCGCGAGGACTATTCTCTCGAAGGAAAGGAAAGCGAGCTCCTCCTGAGGGGGATACCCATTGGGATAGGCTCGGCCGTTGATTACCTCACCAACGTGCTCCAGTACGGTGAAGGGAGCAGGAGCGAGACGAAGGTTCACGGCTTCTCCTACAAAAACGGCTGGACCGTTCACAGGGGCACTGCGAAGGTCTTCGAGCGGGCCAAGGGTTCTTCGAGCGTCGTGGTCTCCGAGGTGACCATAATGGACGAGGGCTCCCTCGGCGTGAGCGTGCCGATGCTTGAAGTTGACACCGGAGAGATAGAGAACGCCGCCCACTCGTCCTCCGTCAGGCAGTTCGACGAGGATGCGCTCTTCTACCTCCGCGCCCGCGGCCTTGACAGGGAGGAGGCCATGAGCCTCTTCGTGCACGGCATTGGCGAAGCCTTAAGTGAACACCTCGAAAGGCTCAGGAGCAAAGCAAGAAGCGCCACAGCGGAGCTCGTCGAGGAGCTGCTGTGAGTTTTCTTTTTTCGTTTTTGCCTTTGGAGTGTTTAACACTTCCACTTTCAATCTCAAGAATGTTTAACACTGCCCGTTCCTGTTCAGAAAAAGGATATATAGGTTCGCTTCCTAAACCTTTTGGTGTTTCCATGTCGCTTAAAGAAGTTCTGAAAGAGGAGCCCCACACGGGGTATATGCTGGCAAACGAGGCCATAGTCAGGGCCGCCCTTGAGGCGGACGTGAAGGTTGCGGCATTCTACCCCGGTTCGCCGCAGACGGAAATCCTCGACACCTTCGAGAGGGTCTCCCACTACCGAGACGACATCGTCGTTGAGATAGCGGCCAACGAGAAGGTTGCCCTTGAGACCGCTGCCGGAGCCGCTTTCGTCGGCCTCAGAGGGTTCACGTCAATGAAGAGCGTCGGCGGAAACGTAGCATCTGATACGCTTTACTCGCTCGCTTACACGGGAGTCAAAGGCGGGCTCGTTGTTGTTATAGCGGACGATCCCTATGCCCACTCCTCTCAGTCCGAGCAGGACGGCAGGTGGTTTGGCTACACCGCATATCTTCCGATGCTCGAACCTTCCAACCCTCAGGAAGCCTACGAGATGGTAAAGAAGGCCTTCGAGCTGAGCGAGAAGTACGGGAGCGTTGTTCTTGTAAGGACGACGACGAGGGTGAACCACCAGAGCGGCCTCGTAAAGGTTGGAAAGCTTGAGAGGACTCCCTTCGATAAGCTTTCATGGAAGGAGAACCGGAGGAGCTACGCGACCGTTGGTTCGCTCGCGAGGAAGTTCAAGGCGGAGCTCTTGGAGAAGATAGCGAAAATGAAGGAAGACCCAGAGTTCCTGGCCCTGAACCGCGTTGAGTACTTCGACGGCAAGGAAGCGAAGGAAGTAAAGCCCGAGGAGGCGAAGGGGATCGGCGTCATCACATCAGGCGTCTCCTACTCCTACGTCCTCGAAAGCCTCCAGAAGCTCGGGGGAGAGGCCTACGTCCTTAAGCTCGGCGTTCTCAACCCAATCCCGGAGAAGCTCATCGGGGACTTCATAGAGGGCCTGGATAAGGTAGTGGTGGTTGAAGAACTCTTCCCCTACATAGAGGGCTTTGTGAGGCAAATAGCGAAGGAAAGAAACCCAAACCTCGAGATAATCGGCAAGAAGAGCGGCCACTTCCTTGAGATGCTCGAGTACAACGTCCCGATAGTCATCAAGGTTCTCGCCGAGGTTCTCGGAAGGGAGCTCCCCTTTGACTACGAGGGGCACTTCAAGAGGATGTGGGAGCTCGCAAAGCTCGCCCCGCCGAGGATGCCCACCTTCTGCGCCGGCTGTCCTCACAGAGCTACTTTCTGGGCCTTGAGGAGGGCGATGGGCAGGCCGGAGAACTACTACTTAGCGAACGACATCGGCTGCTACTCGATGCTGGCTTTGGAGCACATCGGCTGGACTGATTCTCTCTTGGCGATGGGCGCTTCCCTCGGAATAGCGCACGGCGTCCAGCATTCCGCTCAGGAGAGGGTGGTGGCGCTTGTAGGTGACTCAACGTTCTTCCACGCGGCTTTACCGGGAATAGTCAACGCCATCAGGAACAATTCCAAAATGACCCTCATAATTCTCGACAACGCAGTAACGGCCATGACAGGCCAGCAGGCTCACCCCGGCAGTCCGAAGAAGGTGAACCCCTACGAGAAGCGTATAGACATAGAGAGCGTTTTGAGAGGTCTCGGCGTGGAAAAGATAGTGGTTATAGACTCCTTCCAGGCGAGAAAGAACATAGGCAAGCTCAGGGAGGCTTTGAAGTACGACGGCCTCTCCGTGGTCATATCGAGGGGAGACTGCGCCCTCTACCACTTCCGCGAATACAGACGTGCCGGAGGAAAAATCGTCCCCTACTTCGTTGACAAGGAAGCATGCGAGAGGGCCTACAACTGCATAAGGGACTTCGGCTGTCCGGCGATAGTCATAGACGAGACCGACCTGAAGGCGAAGATTCTTCCAGAGGTCTGCGTCGGCTGCGGCGTCTGCTCCCAGCTGTGTCCTCACAACGCGATTCACTCGACGGCGATTCTCTACGGCGGCGAGGACAAGCCCTACGTGACGATAGAAGATTACCGCGAACTTGAGCAGATAATGCTCAGGAGGGGAGGACAATGAACGTCATCTACTGCGGCGTCGGCGGGCAGGGAATAGTGCTCATGTCCAACATAGTCGGCGAGGCCTGTGCGAGGAAGGGAATCCACGTTGTTAGCGGTGAGCTCCACGGCCTCTCCCAGAGAAGCGGTTCCGTTATAGTCCACCAGCGCATCGGTGAAGGCCTCTCACCGCTCATTCCCTACGGCGAGGCGGACGTGATTTTGGCGCTCGAGCCGATGGAGGCTTTAAGGTACATTTACTTCCTCAAGCCCGGTGGAACTGTCATAACCAACACGCGCCTCATCCACCACCCCTACGAGACGGAAAACTTCGTGAAGGGCAAGATAGACAAATACATCACCTACGAGGAGATAGTCGAGAACATAAGGAAATCCGGTGCTAAGCTCTACGAGATAGACGCCCTCAAGCTGGCTGAAGAAGCGGGAACTGCTCTCGCTCAAAACGTCGTCCTCGTCGGTGCTCTAACGGCCCTTCCAGACTTCCCAATAGACAAGGAGACGATGCTTGAGGCCGTGAAGGCCAGCGTGCCGGAGAAGGCTGTGGAAGCCAACGTAAGGGCCTTTGAGCTTGGATACAAAGCGGTGAAGGAGCTTCTTTGATTTTTCTTTTTTCCTCAGAGGAGCTTCGGGTTGTATGCACTCATGTCCTCCCTGGGATCGCAAGGAATATCGAGGGTGCTCGGCTCCTCATGGTTTACCAGCATCAGCAGAACGAAGAGGCCCAGCACGGAGAGCAGAGAGATGAACAGAAGTCGATCTACTCCATACGCCGCGACCAGCAGAACTCCAACCCCACCCACTATCAAGCTTCTCCATGACATAGTTTGTACTTGGAGGTAAATTATATAAACATTGCTGGACATATTTGTGGTGTGGAAAAGCTCAGGTATTCCGGAATTGCAGGAGGCATCGTCTACTGGCTATTCGTTGCGTGGAGCATAAGGGGGAACGGGTGGTTCTCCTTCTTCCACAACGCTCTCAGCGACCTCGGCGACCCGTCAAAGGCGTCATCGCCGTGGATATACAACTACGGCCTGATAGTGACGTCCCTTTTCGTCCTCGCCTTTGCCATATACCTCATTCTGAGTGCCAAAAACAAGCTTCAGACGGTTGGAGGCGCTTACATCACCATCTCGGCGATATTTCTGGCCCTCATAGGAGTCTTCCACGGCGGAACAAGGCCCCACGTCTTCGTCTCGACGTACTTCTTCGTCCAGTTCTTCCTCGGGGCGCTGATTTACGGTATTGGGAGTGAGAAGGGGGAGGTTAAGTACGGCTCCATCCTGATATTCCTGCTTGCCCTGTTTGGGACTGTCGTCCACTGGCCTTCCGTGGCGCTCGAAGAGACATACGAGATAGCTCTGGTGATGGCTTTCACTTTCCTCGTGGCAGTGAAAGGCGGAAGCAAAAACGTTTAATTCTTTCCAATATGCAACCGATAGTGTTAATAACCTCCTCGACTAACTATACCTATAGGTCACTTGATGTTTCTTCTTGATTTTTTTGCCGCTTCGTGACCCAAAGAAGGTTTAACGATGAAAACGAAAAAACTTGCAGGCTTTGCCCTGCTTTTAAGCGTCGTAATGCTCGGCGCGTTCATTTCAGGGTGTATTGACCAGGGAAACTCAACGGGAACGAGCACGACCCCCAAAGAGACGACTCAACCAACGACAACCAGGGAACCCCCAACGACAACTACAACGCCCAAAGAGACAACCACGAGCACCCCAACGGAGACGAACCCCCAGCCCAGCTGGGAGGCCGATGAGGAGAAGCTT
Source organism: Thermococcaceae archaeon (assembly GCA_030156945.1). Classification (GTDB taxonomy): domain Archaea; phylum Methanobacteriota_B; class Thermococci; order Thermococcales; family Thermococcaceae; genus Thermococcus. The sequence goes on along the minus strand of JASGLT010000010.1, from coordinate 56,807 downwards.
GGTGGGTTAATCGAGCTCTACGACAAGGAAATCGCCAGAGCGAAGGAAAAGCTTGAAAAGCTCGGTCTTGAGCTTGAAAGTCCCGAAATCCGGAACTGGGAGAAATCAGCGAAGATTCTATCTGAAATGGCCGCCAACGAGAGCGACATCGAGAAGAGGGTCTACATCCTCCAAAACTTAGCTGAGTTAAAGTACTACGAGGCTCTAAACATGAGGTCGCTCGTTGGAGTGGGTGCAGTTGAGACTGCCTACTGGGAGAACGCCAGCAACGGAGAGCCGATTACGGGCTTCTACAACATGCGCGGCGAGTTCTTCTACATCTCGAACGGCGAGATATCAAAGCTGGACCGCGGGAAAATGGTCGAGAAGATGATGGCCGTTAGGGGCTACCGGATGGAAAGCCTTGAGGTATACCACGTCGGAACCGGAAGCGCTTTGGTGGCTATCCGCGAGGGCGGAAGAACGATTGGAGCCGGCCAAATAGCGGTCGCGAGAGTTGGCGTTCCAACCTCGGGCAATGGGACAGTTATACAGGTCCTCAACAGGGATCGGACTCCGTTCCACAACAAGTACCGCCCGCAGTTCAGGCTCGTTAATCCCGAGACCGGCGAAGTTGTGAAGGAGATAGCCCCCGACGAGAACGGCATTATGGTAATCCCGCCGATAAACACCACCCTCCTTGGAATAGCTGACGACGACGGCTTCTGCTACAGGCTCTTGCCGCCGGACACCAACACAATAGAACCGATTCCGCTGCCGGCTGATGACGAGCCTGTATTGTGCCCCGCACCCCAGCTTGCACCGTTTATCTTCGACCCGACCAACGGCACGACGGGCCCCTACAACCCCGCCCCGCTTGAGCAGGCCTACTTAATGCCCGGGAACTACACCGTAACGGTAATCTCGATGAAGGCCGACCTCAAACAGCTGGCGGAGCAGCTCGTCAACCTTAACATGGCGGTTGAGAGCACCCACTTCGAGACAAAAGATGCGAAGAGGGCCCTTGACGCCTTCCAGAGCGCCATAACGGACTCTTCGTTGAAGGCCTCGATGCAGACCCCGAGTGAGCTCTGCTCGTGCACCTTAAACCCCCTCCTCGAAGGAATATTCATGGACAAGTTCGGCGAGAAGCCCTTCGGCGAGCTCCCGGAGGCGAGAATAATCAACATAACCTTTGGAAACGGGCCGTTTATTCCCCTCCCGGTGGAGAAGGCCAAAGAAGCTGGCTCTGAGGTAATTGTTTACGCCATAACCGACGCGAAGGGCAGAACCACCGTGATACTCGGCGATCCCGGAGTTAAAGATGCTGAGCTCGGAGAAGTCGAGCCGAGGTTTGCATCCATAGCTCCAAGCACTACAAGACTGGCTCCGGACTACCTCGACAGGGTCTTCCTCGAAGTCTACACGGGCAGGAACCCCCAGACAGGCAAGGAAATCAAGGTAATCGCCTTCAAGGTTCTGAACACCGATGGAACCGTTGGGCTCAGGGCGACCGCTTTCATAGAGGACGGGCAACTGGGAGTTGTCTCACTGCCCCTAAGCGGAACCCAAGAAGGAAAGCTCTCAAACTCAGAACAGGCAAGCGAACGCTGAAAAAGTAAAGGGGATTAATCGTCCTCTCTTTTTTTCCTTTTCTCTGTCTCCTTTAGCTCCTGTCTCAAACGAGCCCCGCGACGAGTTTCCAATGCTCCCAACGTAGTAGCTCTGCAGCACCTCGTAGGCGCTCTGGTCGTGCTTGGAGAAGAAAACTTCGGTGCCGTTGGTTCCGCAGTAGGTTATTATCGCCTCCCTGCCGCCGCTGTGGGTGTCTATGAGCGGGGTAACGTTGTAGACGTCGTTTCCTATCACGACCCAGCAGTCGTTCTCCGTGCTGTGCTTCGCCACCTCCTCAAGGGTTAGCCCCACGGAGGTGCTGTTGGATGCTGAAACCGAGCCTGGAAGGGGCGAAGAGCCTCCCGGAACGAGCGCGAGGAGGAGTACCACTGCAACTAAAGCTGTCCACACCCCGAGAACTGCCCTTTGGGCCCTCTCGCTCTTCAATGCCCTGACCCTTTTGAGTGCAATAGCTAACCCGGCCGTTGCGTGGACGTAGAGGAGGGGTATGAAGAGGAATGCTGCCAGCGTGTGGACTCTCCTTGCCGTGGAGTAGTCCAAAATGCTTCCCAGGTTTGATGATGGGCTGTTCATTGCTAATCCGGTCGCCATCATGACGAGGCTGACTATTACCAGCAGCTCCCCCGAGATTACAAGCGCCTTGAAAGTTCCCTTCACCCTCTCACCTCAGCACTCCTTGCACGTGTTTATTCCAAGGAGCTTGTAGAGGGCGCAGAACCCCGTGAGACCTGTTATGAGTGCTATCAGGCCGATAAGGAGCACGACGAGCTCATACCTGAAGTCCCTCAGGGCCCAGAGCGCTATCAGGACTATCCCGAGCACTATCCTCAAAAGCCTGTCCATCTTGCCCTCGTTCCTCTCCATGGACATCACCTCAATTTTTCCATGGATTCAAAAGACTTATATTCATTTCCCAGGAAAATTTAGGACAGAGCCTTCAAAATGAAGGTGGTCCCATGGACGAGCGCGACCTAAAGATATACCGTATCCTCAGGGAGGACGGCAGGACGAAAATCTCAACCATAGCGAGGGAGCTCGGGATAAGCCACCCCTCCGCCAGGGAGAGGCTTGAGCGGCTTGAGAGAAGGGGGGAGATAAAGGTTCAGGCCCTCCTCAACATAAGGAAGAGGGGCTTCGTCTCCGCCGTGGTGAACCTCCGCGTGAGGAGCATGGACGAGGCGGAGAGGCTCGCCGATGTCTTCGCGAGGTGTCCCAGAACGGTCTTTGTGGCAACTACGACTGGAAAGTACAACCTCAACCTGGCCCTTGTTGCCGAGAACTACTCCGCCCTCGAGGCCACCATAGAGAACACGATACGCCCGCTGGAAGAAGTGAGAGAGATGGACGTCTCTCTCGGCTCCTCTCCAGCCTATCCTGAGTTCGTGGACTTCAAGCTCGACCCCGTTAGGGAAGTGGCCCCATGCGGAAAGGTCTGTAAGGACTGCTACCTCTACGGCAAGAAGTGCCACGGCTGTCCCGCGACGGTCTACTTCAGGGGCTTTGGGGTGAGTGAATGCACCACCTCCACGACGAGTTTAGGAAGAGAATCCAGCCGGTTGAACCTCTGGTAGAGCTTATAAGGGAGAGGATTCCCAAAAAGGGCATTCTCGTAGATTTTGGAGCCGGGACGGGGTACTTTACGCTTCCGCTGGCGAAGCTCTTTAGGGGGGTCTATGCTGTCGATATAAACGCGGAGAGGCTGGAGTACCTTAGGGAGAGGCTTAAGGAGGAGGGGATAACTAACGTGACTCTCATCATCGGGGATGAGCTGCCCGACGTGAAGGCTCACCTGATACTCCTCTCCAACGTCCTCCACGAGCTCCGAGAGCCCGAGACATTCCTTAGGGAAGCGGCCGAAAGGGCTGACTACGTCCTCGTGCTCGACTGGAGGAAAATCCCCACTCCCCGCGGGCCGCCGTTGGAGGAGAGGATAAGCGAGGAGGAGGCGAGGAAAATGATGGAAAAACACTTCAGCGTGGAGGCCTTTAGCCTCTACCCCTACCACTACTGCCTCCTCGGGAAGTCTAACCGCCGTAGACGACGGGGAGGACTTTGAGGACGTCGCCGTCTCTGAGGGAGTAATCTTTGCCAACTTTTCTCTCGTTCACGAGGATGTGGTGCTCCTCCGCGCTTATCCCGAGCTTTTTGAGGAGCTCTCCCACTGTTGTGCCCTCCTCTACATCAAGCTCCAGCCTCGGGCCGTGCTTCAAAGCGTGCTCCCCGTAGAGGACTATCTTCACCCTCATAGAAACCACCAAAAAGGAAATCAGAGGCCGAGGCGAGTCCTTATCCTCCTCACCTCGCGCTTCGCCTCCCCGAGACCGAGCTCTTCAAGGAGGTCTTCCCTCGGGATTCCGTGCTCGTCGTAGCCAATCTCTTGATAGTATTGCTTCACCTTCTCCCTTATCTCCTCCCTGCTTGGAGCTTTGCCCTTGAGCGGGCCGCTCGGGAGGGGCTCATAGAACCTCGGCGGGTTGTCATCGTCTTCCGGAGTCCAGTAGGCATCTGGCCCGCCGAGAAGGAGGAGTATCCTCTGCAGGTGGATTATCCTCAGGCCGTTCTCGTTGAACCACTTCTCGGGAGTGAGGTCGAAGCCGGTTATCGCGTTCCCGAACTCCAGGATGCGCTCGAAGCCCGGCCTCGTGACGAAGTTGCATATCACCGCCGAGTCGTAGAAGGTGCCAACCATCTCGCCCTCGTAGCTCCTCGCTGGCAGACCTGCGGTAGAGGTGTGGTCGCCGCCCTGGACTGAAACGGCGTAGCTTATGTCCCTCGTGTAGTCGAGCTCGCTTCTAATCCCGTGGGCACCGACGCCGATCCCCTTGACGTGAACCGCGTACTTCATAACGTCGGTTCCCTTCATTTCGGAGATTCTCTTCGCGGCCCTGTAGATTCCCTCCGCGAGGACTTCTCCAATGCCCTTCCTCTCGACTATCAGCTCAAGGAGCTTTGCGAAGGCCTTTTCGTCGCCCCACTCAAGTTTGAAGCCGATGTCTTCCTCTGTGAGGATTCCGCGCTGGTAGAGTTCCGCGGCGAAGCCGAGGGTGTTGCCCGCGTTGATGCCGTCCAACCCAAGCTCGTCCACGAGGTAGGAGAGGTAAACCACCTTCTCGGGCTCAAAGATGCCCAGGTTCGTGCCCATATAAGCCATAAGCTCGTAGTCGGGCGCGTCCGTTATGGAGCCTCTGTAGGGCCCGTAGCGGAGGTAAGATATCTTCATGCAGTTCACGGGACAGCCGTAGTCGGCCCAGTACTTCTTCACCCAGGCCCTGAGCTCGAAGTTAACAACGCTCATCCTCTCGTCCTCGTGGTACTCCTCCTGCCAGTTCCTCACGGGCTGGCTTGAGCGGTCTTTGCCCACGCTGTAACCTCCGGCTCCAGTTCCCCACTGACGGAAGGTCGTGAGGGTTAGGAGCTCCCTCTGGAACTCGCGGAGAAGGGTTTTGAACTTCTCACGGTCGTGAACTTCAGGGAGTGGCCCGCTACCCTTGACGAGTATTGCCTTGAGATTCTTGCTCCCCATTACTGCCCCAAAGCCGCCGTAGCCGGCCGCGTGCATGAGCTTCGTCATTATAGCCGCGAAGCGGACCTTATTCTCACCACCCTTTCCGATGTACATCATGGCGGGCTCCTTTGGAATTCCTTTGAGCTTCGACTTCTTCCTGAGCTCGTCGTGGACTTCCTTGAGAAGGGTCCTGTGGAGCTCGACCCCTCCCATGCCCCAGTACTTTGAAGCGTCCCTTATCTCCACGCCCTCATCGGTGATGAGGAGGTAAACGGGCTCCTTCGCCCTGCCGCGGATGATTATCCCATCGTAACCAGCGGCCTTAAGTTCTATTCCCGCCTCGCTGCTCAAAACGCTCCCAACGACGCCGTTGCTCTCGGGGGACTTTGAGACAACTGCAGTCTTCATTCCGGGATAGTAGCCCGTCAGCGGGCCGGTGAGGACTAAAAGGAGGTTCTCCTCGCCGAGGGGGTCAACCTTCTCCCATCTCTCACCGAGCTCGCGCCACAGGATGTAAGTTCCAAGCCCCCTGCCGCCGTAGAACTTCAGCATCTCCTCCGTGAGCTCAACTTCCTTTACCTCTTCCCTGCTTAGATCAACGTCGAGGAGCTTACCGGCGTAGCCCTTCATTCCGATCCCCCCGCGAACTCCTCACCATAGACCTTCCTCGCGAGGTCAAGGCCCTTCTCCACGGGGTCTTTGGCGAAAGTCCGGTAGATGGAGCGGTAGTTGCCCTTCACGAGGGTTAGGGCATCGTGGCCGGCCTCGTGGCAGACTTCGACGCACTTCGGCTCTCCACCGCAGAGGTCGCAGATGACGACGCTTCCCTTGCCTCTTGGAATCCTCGGGACGTTTCCGGGGCACGCGAGGAAGCATGCTCCACATTCGGTGCAGTTCTCCCCCTTCACAATAACGGCGCCCGTCTTTTCGTCCACGCTGAGGGCACCGAAGTTGCACGCGTTTACGCACGGGTAATCGGGGCACTGGACGCAGGTGTGGGGGACGTTGATCCCTGGTAAGAGTTCGTATATCCTTATGCGCGACGCCTCGGGCCATATTATCCCCTCGTGCTCAAGGGAGCACGCTATCTCGCAGAGCCTGCAGCCGCTGCACTTATCGGGCGTTACGAGAATCCAAACCCTCTCGGGAGAAGCCTCCACGGTACCACCTCCGCACTCTAAAACCTTCGCGGGGGAGTTATTTAACCCTTTTCAATTACCATCGAAAGGCCAAAATTGTTATAAAACTAAAGCCCCGGCTTCGGGACAGGGGAGAGGGCTACTCCAGTTTTTTCGTGCTCATAGAGGCCCAGTTCAAGGACTTCCCGCACGCGCTCAACGTCAACGAGGGTGTTTATGCACCCCGCGCGGAGGAGGGGAACACCCTGGATTGGAATCTTTAGAATGGAGAGCTTTTCGGCCGCCTCTGCCAGCTCCGGCCAGCAGGCTATCCCGACGGCGGCTTTAATTTCCCCCTTGGGAGCCTTTGCCTTGAGTATTTTCTTGACGAGGCTTCCGCCGGGCACAACGTAGAACTGCCTGTAGCCGAGCCTCTCGCCGTGCTCTATTATCCCCCCTATGGGGCACTTACCGCATTTCACGCACTCCCAGCCGTACTCCCCAAAGTTCGCCGGGCACTCTCTCACGTTTCTTAGGCACTGGGGGATGAAAACAGCCCTCTTCTCAACGGGCACTTTTGAAAAATCCTCCCTGTAGGCCTTGTTCTTTATCTCGACGTATATCTGGTCCGTTAGCTCCTCATCCTCGCTTATGAGCGAGAGGGCCATCCTGACGGCGTTTCTCGTGCTCAGATCCGCCCCGAGTGAGGCGAGCTTCGCAATTATGAAGTAAATTTTCACGACTTCCACCGCTAACAAGCATTGGAGAACGGTTTATAAATCCTCCATTTTTGCTTAGGTCCAGGGCGTTGTATAAAATTGAAAATTTGAAATGAAGTGCATTTACTCCTCTGCAAGCGTCGGGGCCGCGCTTCCTGCCTCGAACTTGGCCTTGAACAGTCCCCTTGTCTTGTTGGCAATCCACACGAGGCTCAGCATTATTGGGACTTCCTCCAAAACGCCGACCACCGTGGCTAAGGCGGCACCGCTCTCAAGGCCGAAGAGGGCTATGGCAACAGCCACAGCCAGCTCAAAGAAGTTGCTCGCGCCTATGAAAGAGGCCGGCGCTGCCACCTTGTGGGGGAGCTTCCAGAGCCACGCCCACCCGTAGGCAATCGCGAAGATGAAGTACGTCTGTATCGTCAGCGGGACCGCTATGAGGGCTATGTGAAGCGGGTTTTCGAGGATTATCTTACCCTGGAAGGAGAAAAGGAGTATCAGCGTGAGGAGGAGGCCCACTATTGAAAGGGTGCTCAGCTTTGGGAGGAACTGGCGCTCGAACCACTCCGGTCCCTTCGTTTTGAGGATGTGCCTCCTTGAGATGTAGCCGGCAGTCAGCGGGATGACGACGAAGAGGACAACCGAAAGTAGGAGCGTGTCGTATGGAACGGGAACCTCGTTGAGGCCCATGAGGAAGCCGACTATTGGAGCGAAGGCGAAGAGGATTATTAGGTCGTTGGTGGCTACTTGAACCAGCGTGTAAAGCGGGTCGCCGTCGGCCAAATAGCTCCACACGAAGACCATTGCCGTGCATGGTGCCGCTCCGAGGAGTATTGCCCCCGCTATGTACTCCTTGGCAAGCGACGGTTCGATGATGCCCAGCTTGATGGAGAAGAGCGTCCCTATGAAGAAGGAGCTTATGAGGAACATGCTGAAGGGCTTTATGAGCCAGTTGGTTACCCACGTGACGATTAACCCCTTAAGCATCTGCCCCTTGTGAACTCTCCCGATGGCTGAAAAGTCCACCTTGACCATCATGGGATAGATCATCGCCCAGATTAAGACCGCTATCGGCATGTTGACGTTGGCTATCGTGAGCTTTGAGAGCGCCTCGGGCACCGACGGAACGAGCTTTCCGAGCGCTATGCCCGCTATTATACACAGCGCCACCCAGAGGGAAAGGTACTTTTCGAAGAAGCTTAACACCTTTTTCTCGCCCATTTTCACACCCATTTGATTGAAGACCGGTTCAAATAAAAAGGTTTTTTAAAACCAAAGGTGGAGGTGTTAATCTATATGGCACTCTATAGACTACTGCGGCAACGCCTTTAAACATTATCTCCGAGCTTTCCATGGTGGGAAAAATGGAGGAAAAACTAATCCTCTTCGTCTGCGTGAAGAACTCTGCAAGGAGTCAGATGGCGGAGGCTTTCTTCAACCACTTCAACGATGACCCAAGGTTTAAAGCAATGAGCGCCGGGACGGAGCCGGCCGAAGAGATAGACCCGCTCGCGAGGAAAGTCATGGAGGAAATTGGAATTTCCCTTGAGGGTCAGTATCCAAAGCTCTACACCGAGGAGATGGCCGATAATGCCTACATCGTCATAACCATGGGCTGTCTTGACAAGTGCCCCTACGCTCCGCCCGAAAAGACCTGGGACTGGGGGCTCGATGACCCCTACGGCCAGCCAATAGAGAAGTACCGTGAGGTTAGGGACGAGATAAAGCGCCGCGTTTTGAAGCTCATCGAAGACTTGAAGGCCGGAAAGAGCAGGGAAGAGATAATAGGGAAGAAGAGCCTCTTCTCGCTTTGAGTTTCTACTCTCTGTGCACACAGTGCCATTATAGCGTAGCCATCTAAGGCATCTACTCGGGCCTTACAAGGTTTCCGCGAGGCGCCAGGAGGCTTTAAAAACCCCTTTCAGCCCCTTTGCTCAGGGGAGAAAGCCTTCGTACACATAATGGGACAGAAAACCTTAGCTCTACCCACAGCTACTTTAAGTCATGCTTGGAGGGTGTGGGAGAGACTTATCGGGAAAATTAGGCCTTTAAATCGTTGAGCGTTCTTTTGGTTCTTCCGGACAGTCGAGCCTCTCGACAAAGGGCTTTATATCAACGACAGGCGTTCCTTCAATGGCGTCAATCTGGGCTATGTAGAGTCTGTTCTCCGCCATCCGGTGTATCCTGACGGTGTATAGCGCTATGGGGTTCGGTCTGAGGGGTGAGCGGGTGGCAAAAACACCCCTAATAGGGTTCCTTGGGTCTCCCCGCGGGTGGACTTTGAAGACACTCCTTTTCTCGGGCGTGTCGCTGAGGTGGAACCACAGGAGGAGCTTTATCCAGTCGCCCTCTCGAAGACCTTCAGTGGCTTCTATGAACTCTGGGAGGATTTCGATGAACGTTTCGTGAAGCCCTTCGTCCTTTCTCACGTAGCCGACTGGAACGATTTTGAAGGGTTCAAAATCCATAATCCCACCTCAAAATAGAAAGGAAGTCAGGTGCCGTGCTCCCAGCTCTCAAGGTACTTCTTCTGCTCCTCGGTGAGCTCCTCAATCTTGATCCCCATCGAGGCGAGCTTTATCCTCGCTACCATCTCGTCTATCTCCCTCGGAAGGACATAGACCTTTGGCTCAAGCTTTCCGCGGTTCTCCTTGATGTACTCAGCGGCTTTAGCCTGGAGCGCGAAGCTCATGTCCATTATCTCAGCCGGATGGCCATCGGCTGCCGCTAAGTTCACCAGCCTCCCCTCGGCAAGAAGGTAGAGCCTTCTCCCATCGGCCATCTTGTACTCTGTGATGTTCGGCCTCGGCTCGCTTATCTCAACGGCCAGCTCTTCAAGGTCGGGCTTTGAAATCTCCACGTCGAAGTGGCCGGCGTTTGCGAGAATAGCCCCATCCTTCATGAGCTCGAAGTGTTCTCTCCTAATGCAGTTGATGTCGCCCGTGGCTGTTATGAAAATGTCTCCAACCTTCGTCGCTTCCCTCATGTCCATGACGAGGAACCCGTCCATTCTGGCCTCCAGAGCCCTTATCGGGTCAACCTCGACTACGATAACGGTCGCTCCAAGCCCTCTGGCGCGCATCGCTATGCCCCTACCGCACCATCCGTAGCCGACAACGACAACGTTTTTACCTGCCACGAGGAGGTTCGTCGTCCTTATTATGCCGTCCCAAGTGGACTGTCCCGTCCCGTAGCGGTTGTCGAAGAGGTATTTAGTGTAGGAGTCGTTGACCGCTATGATTGGGAACTTAAGAACGCCTTCCTTCTCCATAGCACGGAACCTTATCACTCCCGTTGTGGTCTCTTCGCTAGCCCCCCAGATGTCTGGGATGAGTTCCTGTCTCTCCCTGAGAACCGTTGAAACCATGTCCGCCCCATCGTCTATGATGATGTTCGGCCTGATGTCGAGGGCCTTGTGCATGAACTCGTAGTACTGCTCCCTGCTCTCACCCCTTATTGCGTAAACCTTGACGCCGGCCCTAGCTAAAGCCGCGACAACATCGTCCTGTGTGCTCAGCGGATTACTTGCGGCTGCCGAAACCTCAGCTCCGGCCGCTTTCAGCGTCAGAAGGAGGAAAGCAGTCTTCATCTCAAGGTGGAGAGTCGCTGCAATCCTAACCCCCTTGAAGGGCTTTCTTTCCTCGAAGTCCCTCCTGATGTGCTGGAGAACCGGCATGAAGCGGGAGACCCAGTCTATCTTCTTCTCTCCGCTCGGTGCCAGGGAGATGTCCTTAACGCAGTAGTCCTTCGTGCAGTCCATAAACTTCACCAATCACAACTCAGCACGCGAACTTAAAAGGTTGCGCTCGATAAATGGTTGAGAAAAGGGATGCAAAGCTCAGTTTTCAGACCTTAATCCTCTTCCAAACAGTTCCCTGCGGCGTGTCCTCGAGCTGGATTCCGAGGTTTCTCAGCTCGGCCCTTATCTTGTCGGCGAGGTCGAACTTCCTCTCCTTCCTGAGCTGGGCGCGGACATCTATGAGGAGCTTTATCAGGGCCTCTTCTTCTCCAGCCTTCTGCTCCCTGAAGTAGTCCTCGAAGATGCCGAAGACCTCGCTCACAATCCTGAAGAACTCCCAGGCCTTCCTGAGGATGCTCTCCTTCGGCCTCTCCACCTGGGTGAGATAGCGGTTTACGGCGTTGCTGACCTCGAAGACCGCCTTGAGTGCCTCGGCCGTGTTGAAGTCGTCGTCCATCGCTTCATAGAACTTCTCTCTGCCGTCCCTTATGGCCTCGTAGGCCTCGAACTCCTCCTCGCCCCACTTGAAGGCTATCTCCGCCCTCTCCATCGCCACGCGGATGTTCTCGAGGGTGTTGTAGAGCCTCTCAAGGTTGTTCTTGGCGTGCTCAAGGCCCTCCTCGGTGTAGTCGAGCGGCGACCTGTAGTGTCTCTGCAGGACGAAGAGCCTTATTACCTCAGGGTCGTAGCGCTGGAGCGCTTCCCTGATCGTCACGAAGTTGCCGAGGCTCTTGCTCATCTTCTCGCCGTTCACCATCAGGAAGCCCGTGTGCATCCAGTAGCGAACCCACTCATGGCCGGTGCAGGCTTCCGTCTGGGCTATCTCGTTCTCGTGGTGCGGAAAGATCAGGTCGCTTCCGCCGCCGTGGATGTCGAAGCTCTCGCCGAGGTACTTCGTGCTCATCGTGGAGCACTCGATGTGCCAGCCTGGTCTACCCTCGCCCCAGGGACTCTCCCACTTGGGTTCTCCAGGTTTTGCCTTCTTCCAGAGGGCAAAGTCTTCGGGGTTCTTCTTGCCCTCTCCTGGCTCAACGCGCGCGCCCTTGACGAGGTCCTCCAGCTTTACCTTGCTGAGCTTTCCGTAGTCTTTGAACTTCCCGACTTCAAAATAGACGCCATCGCTCCCCTCGTAGGCGTAGCCTTTCTCCTGGAGCTCCCTTATGAAGTCTATGATGTCCTGGATGTGCTCGGTGACGCGCGGGTAGATGTCAGCGGGCTTGACCTTCAAAGCTTTCATGTCCTCAAGGAAGTATTTCAGGAATTTTTCGGCCAGCTCCTTCGGGTCTTCGCCGGTCTCATTTGCCCTCTTGATGATTTTATCGTCTATGTCTGTGAAGTTCATGACCATGAGAACGGTGTAGCCCTTGTGCTCGAGGTAGCGCCTTATCACGTCGAAGGCGATGTAAGTCCTCGCATGACCGATGTGGGTGTAATCGTAAACCGTCGGCCCGCAGACGTACATCCTGACCTCGCCTTCTCTCAAGGGCTTGAAATCCTCCTTCTGCTTCGTCAGGGTGTTGTATATTTTGATCCCCATCTCTACCACCGGGCGCTTTTGGGAGTGGCTTTTTATTAGCTTATCGCTGCGGGAAAGCTTAAAAACTGAGCACCCAACTGGGTCTGGAAAAAGAAAGGAGGTCACGAAAATGACCAAGGTTCAGAAGGGTGACGTTGTTAAGCTTCGCTACACCGGGAAAATAAAGGAGACCGGTGAGATTTTCGACACTACTGATGAGGAAGTTGCGAAGGAAGCCGGAATCTACAAGGAGGAAGGGGTCTACGGTCCGGTCCCCATTGCGGTTGGAGCCGGCCACGTCATAAAGGGGCTTGATGAGGCTCTTGAGGGCCTTGAGGTTGGGAAGGAGTACGAGATAGAACTCCCGCCTGAGAAAGGCTTTGGGCCGCGCGACCCCAAGCTCATCAAGACCTTCACCCTTGGACAGTTCAGGAGACAGGGAATAATGCCATTCCCAGGAATGCCGGTTGAGATAGAGACCGAGAGCGGCAGAAAGCTCCGGGGCAGGGTTCTTACCGTTAGCGGTGGCCGTGTCAGGGTTGACTTCAACCACCCCTATGCCGGCAAGCACCTGGTATACAAGGTTGAAGTCGTGGAGAAGATAGAAGACCCCATAGAAAAAGTTAGGGCCCTCGTAGAGCTCCGCATTCCGAGGTTAAACACCGAGAAGATCATCATTGAAGTCGGTGAAAAGGACGTCACAGTGGACTTCACTCCAGTCCTGGAGGAGATCGACAAGAACACCCTCATCCTCGGGGAAATCCTGCTCGAGAGCGACCTCAAGTTCATAGGCTACGAGGAAGTTAAATTTAAGCCCACAGTTGAGGAGCTCCTCAAGCCTCCAGGGGCTGAGGAGAAAAAGCCTGAGGAGGAAGCCGGTGGGGAGACCGAAGCTGAAAAGGCACCCGAGCAGGAAGGAGAAGCCGCGGAAGAAAGCACCGAAGAGAAGTCTGAGGAGAATGCAGAGGCTGGGGAGTCAGGGGAAGAGACTAAAGCCGAGGAGACTGTAGAGAAGCCTGTGGAAGAAAAGCCTGAGGAGAGCACCGAGAGCGAGTCCTCAGAAGAAAAGAGTGAAGAGGCCAGCTCTGAGTGAGCCAAATCACGGGCTCGGTGTGAAAAATGCGTGAGCACTTTCTCTTCCTTCTCTTTCTCCCTTTAAGCTTTGTCCCCTGGCTTATTCATACCTCTTTCTGGGAGCACGTTGCAGTAGTCAGCCTCTTTTACCTCCTAATTCCGGCGGTAGTCTCAAGACTTATGGGCTTCCAGTGGAGAGAAGTCGGCATAAGTCTACCAAACAAGGTCGGTATAAAGCTCTTTGCAGTTCTCTTTCTGGCTTCAGTCCCACTGAGCATCTATGGGAGAAGCATCCCCGAGATGAGGTCTTACTATCCGGTTTTTCCGTATTCAAGCGTCTTTGACTTCGTTCTGGGCGAGCTTGCCATGGGGATTACAATGCTGGCCCACGAGGCTTTTTATCGGGGCTTTCTTCTTTTCCCTCTGGCAAAAAAGAACGAGTGGCTGGCCATAATCCTTCAGGACATCCCCTACACAATAGTCCACATCGGAAAGCCGGGGATAGAAGTCCCGTATGCGTTCGTTGCGGGCATTATTTTTGCAAAAATGGACTTAAAAGGAGAGAGCTTCGTCCCAAGCTTCCTCCTTCACTGGCTCGGTTCGGCTTTCTTCGACGTGCTCTGTGCCCTCTGAACCCTCGCAGTCCCGTAGCCGACAAAGAGCACCCTGTCCGGATCAAGGGCCTTTAGGACTTCCGGCCTGTGGGTGATTATGAGCGCGGTAATCCCGGCCTCTCGGATTATCTCGGCAACTTTCCTTGCAACCCTCATGGCCGTTAGAGTGTCAAGGTGTGCCGCGAACTCGTCTATGAGGAGCAGATTTGGTTTTTCAGCGAGGAGCGAGGCTATCCTGGCCCTCTCCTTCTGACCCGTGCTCAGCTCCGAGTAATTCGCCCTGTAAAGGACTGCGTCGCTCAGTCCAGCTCTGTTGAGGACTTCAACTGCCGCGTTCAGGTCGCCTGTCTTCCTGTAAACGTGCTCCAGTATGCTCTCCGTCCCAAAGCTCGGCTCGAACTCACCGGGTATCATAACGGAGACCTTCACGTTATCCGGAACCTCTATCTCTCCCGTCGTCGGCCTGACGCGCTCCTCCCACCAGCCGTTGGCCGCCCCTAGGATCAGCCTCAAGAGGGTGGTCTTTCCAGCTCCGCTCGCACCCACGACTGCTATAAGCTCGCCGGGTTTTATCTTGAAGTTGAGGTTCCGAAGGACGGGCCTCTGGATGACGCGGTGCCTGACGCCGAACGCCTCCAGTAGTTCCCTTATCTCATCCGGAAGGCCCTTCACGTCGAGCTCGCTCTCGAAGACCTTGCTGACGTCTTTAGACACTATCGGCCCGCTCAGAGGCTCGACCTTTCCGTAGCTCGGGTTCCAGAGCCTTCCATCCTTCGGGGCGTACGGGTCCTCCTTAAGGAAGCGCTCTATGTACTCCTTCGCCTCCTCGGTCAGCGGGTAGAAGAGCACGGGCCTTCCGCTTGCCGTCTCCCAGAGGAACTTGAAGCCCACCTTCTCGAAGAACGGGTTGTAGCGGGCCATCTGGGCTATGGTCTCTACTATGTGCTTTCTCTTCCTCATCTCCGGAATTCTTCTCTCGGCTATCCACTCGAGCGCGGCCTTAACGCTCAGCTGGCCGAGACCATCGGAGCGGTAGTCGGGATGAACCACAACTCGGGCTATCCTCGCCCCCGCGGTGTTCGTCTCCTTTAGGGCCTTCCACTTGGCCTCCTCCCAGAGGTACGAGCGGGCAACCCTCTTCTTGTACTTCTTCTTCAGCTCCTCGTAGAGCTCGCGCATTATCCTCTCCGGCCAGAATGCAGGGTGGAACCAGTCCTCCGGAAAGACCCTCTCGCGGATGTTCTTCTCGATTTCTCCGTTCGGCAGTCTGCGGTGCATTAGAGGTATAGGCGGGTCAACGCGGACGTAGCTGAGAATCCTCGGCTCGTACTCCTCCCTCTCAACGAGCTCAAGGATCAGGAAGCGTGAGGCTGGAGTTGAGCCCTTAATCTCGAGTATGTGGACGTCCTCGCTCCCGCAGACGGGACAGGCCTGCTTTGTGTTCGCCTCGAAGATGTGGCCGTTCTCACAGCGCCACAGCGCCACCTTCTCCTTCTGGCTCGCGTAGTGGTACTGCTCGAGCTCGGCTATCGCCTCGAAGTCGGACTCGTATTTGGCCTCCCTCGCCCGGATTTTGTATGTGTAGAGGAGCTCACCCGTCAGAGGAGAGTAGCGCTTCGCCTCAAGCTCCTTTTCCCAGAGGGGCCAGACCAGAATTTTCTCGCCGTTGTAGAACTTCCACAGGCGGTAGTCGTCGAAGTCGAGAACCTTGAAGCCGTTCTTCTCCTTTGGCTTGCTCAGAATCTCAATCTCAACCTCGTCCCCGGTTAGGAACCACTGGGCTGCGTTTCCCGTCATATAGAGCCTGTACTTTTCCCCGGCATCAACCTCGAGAACGCCAAACCAGCGGTGCTTGAACCGCGGGATTTCGCTTCCTATCACTTTTCCCCGCACTATCATGAGAGCCACCGGTAAAAATAGGGGAGAGAGGTTATAACGTTAGCTCCAAGAGAGGACAAACGAAAACACTATTAACTTTCTTCCAAAAGTAACTCCAATGCTGGGCGCTGAGGTGTATGAAAGGGAGCGATACTGGGAGATAGACCTGCTTAGAGGAGTAGGCATAACGATGATGGTAGTCTCTAACTTCGTGACTGATCTACAGCTTTTTCTGGGTTACAGGGAACACCGGATGTTCTGGCTTCTCTTTGCGATCGCCACGGCAACGATATTCGTTTTTACTTCCGGTCTCTCCTTCTGGGTGAGCTATTCAAGAACCCTGAAACGAAGCTTTTCCCCCTACCCTAAGTATTTCAGGCGCTTTCTCAAGCTCTTCGGTCTCGGGATGCTCATAACTCTCATCACTTCCCTCCTTCCCGGAAGAATGACGATACACTTTGGGATTCTCCACTTTCTCGGTGCAGCGGCTCTTCTTGGTATTCCGTTTTACAGGTTCGGCAGAGCAAACATAATTTGGGCACTGTTTTTCCTTCTTGGGTATTTTCTCGTGGGGAACATTCACGATGGCATCTTTCTCCTTCCCCTGGGGATTATGCCCGAGGATTACTTTGCCCCTGATTACTTCCCTATATTCCCATGGTTTGGCGTTTACCTGCTTGGAATGGCTGTGGGGAGCGTCTTCTACCCCAACGGGGCAAGAAAACGACCCCTCTCCCTTCCCCAAAGTCCAGCGGTTCACTTTCTGGCCTTTATGGGCAGGCATACCCT
Source organism: Thermococcaceae archaeon (assembly GCA_030156945.1). Classification (GTDB taxonomy): domain Archaea; phylum Methanobacteriota_B; class Thermococci; order Thermococcales; family Thermococcaceae; genus Thermococcus. The sequence goes on along the minus strand of JASGLT010000010.1, from coordinate 40,241 downwards.
GAAGGTGTACCTCATCCACCAGCCAATTTTCGTTGGGCTTTTAAGGATTATCTATGGCCCAATTCCTGGCCTTCCGTTTTGAATAAATGAAAAGACGAGGACTACTGACTGACAAAAATAAGATTTCTTATTCTCTCGACGACCTCTTCGGCATCCCTGCCAAACACGAGTATCATCGGCTCCTTTCCCCAGTCACCGAGATGATAGATCACGTCGGGCCTCTCTCCAAGCCTTTTCACGGCGCTCTCAATGCCCCACTCCATCGTACCCCTCTCGGCCCTCTTGACTTCCTCCGGCTCTTTCCTGCGGTCGTAGAAGGAAACCTTGAGTTCAAGCTCTTCTGCCCTCTTGATGAGCTTCTCCGAATAACGGAGGTTGAGGACAGCTCTGACCTCGGGGTAGAACTCCCTCATCTTCAGGAGAGCTCTCCTGAGGTGGTCGCTGGCGTTGAGCTCAACCGGCCCCACTGGCTTTACCGTTTTGCCGTAGCGGACGATACGGCCCTTAACTGCGAAGACCTCGCCGAAGTCAGTTGCCAAAGCGAAGTTCGTGCCTACCTCGGCAACGTGCGGGTTCAAAAGTTCGCCAAGTTTCACGAGCTCACCGACTGCTCTTTCAAGCTCTTCCTTGGCCCTCCACCTCTGAGCATCCCTCTGAAGCTCCCAGAGTGGGTTGACGGCCTTTCCTTCTCCCCTTGAGAACCTTATCGCCCCCTCAACGAAGCGTTTAGCCCTATCAACTGCCTTCGGAAGCTCAAGGCCCTTGGCTATGAAAGCTGCAAGGGCCGAGGAGAAGACGCAGCCCGTCCCGTGAGTGAAGCCCTCAACTCTCTCCCCTGAAAACTCAAAGGTCTCTCCATTCCAGTAGAGGACGTCGGTGAGGTTAAGGTGCCCGCCCTTAATGACCACAGCCTCCGCGCCAAGCTCCTCCACGAGAACCCCTGCAGCCTTTTTCATGTCGTCCACGGAGTTTATTTTCAGGCCCGTTAGAGCTTCTGCCTCGGGGACGTTCGGCGTGACTATCGAGCCCGGAAGGAGCTCTCTCTTCAGTTTCTCGACGTCTTCAGGACTTAAAAACCGAAAGCCAGAGGAGGAAGCTATGACTGGATCGAGAACCCTAATGAGTCCTTCCGTCTCCTCGGCTATGGTCTTTATTGCCCCTCCGTGGAGGAGGCCTATTTTTACCGCCCTGACGTCAAAGGCCTCCTTGACGGCCCTTATCTGTTCCCTGATAGTTTCTGGCGGTACTGGAAAGAGGCCCCTAACCTCATCCGGGTTTTGATAGGTTATCGTGGAGACCACCGGGAGCGGGTGCTCGTTCAAAGTGGAAACCGTTTCGATGTCCGCCTTCAGCCCTGCCCCGCCGCCCGTGTCGAGGCCCGCTATTATGAGCACGGCCATGGCTTTCACTCCCCGGTGATAATGCTCCTAAGCTCCCTCGCCGCTTTCTTGACGTCATCGGCACCCATCACCGCGGATATGACCGCTATTCCGTCCGCTCCAGTCGCCATGACCTCCCTCGCGTTGTCTCCGGTTATGCCCCCAATGGCCACCACCGGGATTTTAACCCTCTTCACGATCTCCCTCAGGCCTTCGAGGCCGAGAACCCTCGCTTCGGGCTTTGTTGGCGTTGGAAAAACCGCCCCCGCCCCGAGGTAGTCGGCCCCTTTCCTCTCGGCTTCAATGGCCTCTTCAAGGCTGTAGACGGAGGCGCCTATGAGCAGGTTTGGCGCTATCTCCCTGGCGACTTCGATTGGAATGTCTTCCGGCCCGAGCTGGACTCCATCGGCGTCGAGAGCTAAAGCCAGGTCTATCCTGTCGTCAACGAAGAAAAGGGCTCCATAGTCCCTCGCCAGCTTTCTCATCTCCTTTCCCGCGAGGTAGGCTTCCCTCGCAGGCACTTTTTTCGCCCTCAGCTGGATCGACGTTGCTCCCCCTTCAAGGGCCTCCCTTACCTTCTCGACCTCGTTCCTGTCCCCTCTGGCTGTTATGACGTAAAGAAGGAGTGAATCGCGGAGGGCCATTTCAGACCCTCCTCACCCTCGCTCTCTCAACCAGAAGCTCGGGCGTTATCCTGTAGAGCCAGTCGTAGAGCTTTGCGTGGAAGCTTCCCGGGTAAGGGGCCTCCTCGCTCGCCTTTTCGGCGGCCACCTCGAAGGCCACGAGGGCCGAGATGCTCGCCTTGAGGGGATCTTCCACGGCCAAAAAGGCCCCAGTTATGGCCGTTGCCATGCACCCCGTACCCGTGACTCTTCCAAGCAGTTCGTGGCCGTTTTCGACGGCGTAGGTTGTTTTTCCATCGCTCACGAAGTCCACTGGCCCTGTGACCGCTACCACGCTTCCGAACCTTTCGCTCGCGGCCGCGGCAAGTTCTGAAGCGTCCTCAGCCGAGAAGTGCGCCGAATCAACGCCCCTCGTCTTCCCGTGCTCGCCGAGGAGGGCCGATATCTCCCCAAAGTTGCCCCTGATCACGGAGATGTCGCCGAGCTCTATGAGCCTCATCGCTGTAGATGTTCTCAGCTTCGTGGCGCCCGCTCCGACCGGGTCGAGAACCACTGGCTTTCCAAGCCTCGAAGCGGCCCTAACCGCGAGCTCCATAGACTCGATCCAGCGCCCATCGAGGGTGCCTATGTTTATCACGAGGGCGTCCGCTATGGAGACCATCTCCTCTATCTCCCCGACCGCGTGCGCCATGACTGGAGAAGCCCCTATGGCGAGGAGAGCGTTAGCTGTTTCGTTCATGACAACGTAGTTCGTGATGTTGTGGACGAGGGGCCTCTTTTCCCTGAGCTTCCTGAGGGCTTCCCCCACGAACTCCAACTCACTCACCCCCTAGCTTTCCGAGTATCTCAAGGGCCGCCTTCCTCCCGCTAAGGAGCATTCCGCCGAATATCGGGCCCATCCTCGGCGCACCCGAGAGTGCGTTAGCGGCCATTCCCGTTGCGTAGAGCCCCGGGAAGACTTCCTTCGTGTGCTCAACGGTGAGCTCCTCGCCCTTCTCGGCCCACATCGGTCCTTCCCCGGGTATGGACTTCAGTAGGCCGCGCTTGAGAAGGTGCTGGCTGATCTGCGCCCCGTGGCCGGTTGAATCAACCACGAACTTGGCTTCAACGGTCAGCGGGTCAACGTGGAGGTTCGTCATTTTAACAGGCGTCCAGTTCACCACGATGCCCGAGACCCTGCCGTCCTTAACAACGAGGTCCTCCACTTCCACCATGTTGAATATCTTCACCCCCGCCTTTACCGTCTTGCTGGCGAGCGTCGAGGCGAGCTCTATCGAGTCGAGGACGTAGAGGCCGTTTCCAACCGGTTTGTAATCCACGCCAAACTCGTCGAGGATCTCCCTTGCGCTCTCCTGGACGACGACGCGGTTGAAGCCCATCGCCCCGCCCCAGATTCCTCCTCCCACGGAGAGCTTCTTCTCAAAGATGGCCACCTTCGCGCCGCCCTTGGCGAGGTAGTAGCCGGCCACCATCCCCGAAGGGCCGGCGCCGACTATGGCAACGTCGAGCTGGAGGTTCTGGAGGATGTCGTTGAAGTAGGCTTCAACTATCGCTCTGCTTATCTCGACGTCCCTCATCTTCACCACCCAAAACCTTTTAAGCTGCGCTCAAAACTAAGTTTTGGAATTTAAAAACTTTGTTATAAACGAGTTTTAAAACCGGGTGATAGGCATGACCCAGCTTGAGGAAGCTAGGCGTGGGGTAATTACGGAGGAAATGAAGTTCATAGCCGAGAGGGAGGGAATAGACGCCGAGAAGCTGAGGAGAAACGTTGCCAAGGGCTACACCGTCATCTTCCGCAACGTCTGCCACGACTGGGTTAAGCCAGTTGCCGTTGGTGCGGGAGTTAGAGTGAAGGTTAACGCGAACATAGGCACCTCAAGGGACATCATCGATGTTGAGGCCGAGATAGAAAAGGCCAAGGTGGCGGTAAAGTACGGCGCCGACACGATAATGGACTTATCAACGGGCGGCGACCTCGACGAGATAAGGAAGACCATAATGCACGCCGTTGATGTACCCGTTGGCACGGTTCCCATCTATCAGGCCGCTGAGGAGATGCTGGCGAAGGGCAAGGCCATCATAGAGATGACAGAGGAGGATATGTGGAAGGCTGTCGAGAAGCACTTCAAGGACGGCGTTGATTACACGACCATCCACGTCGGCGTCACCAAAGAGGTCGTCGAGAAGATGAAGAGGACGAAGAGAACCGTCGGAATGGTCTCGCGCGGCGGGACGTTTTTAGCAGCGTGGATACTCCACTGGGGCGAGGAAAACCCGTTTTACAAGGACTACGACTACCTTCTTGAGCTGGCCAAGGAGTACGACGTTGTCCTGAGCCTCGGCGACGGCCTGAGACCCGGCGGTCTGCCGGATGCCGGCGACGAGCTCCAGATAGCTGAACTCTACACCCTCGGAAGGCTCGTGAGAAGGGCGAGAGAAGCAGGAGTTCAAACCATGGTCGAGGGGCCGGGCCACGTTCCCATTGACCAGATAGCGGCCCAGGTGAAGCTGGCCAAAGTAGCCACCGACAACGCACCATTCTACGTTCTCGGCCCAATCGTCACCGACATCTTCCCAGGCTACGACCACATAGCATCGGCAATAGGGGGAGCAATAGCGGCCCTGAACGGCGCTGACTTCCTCTGCTACGTGACTCCCGCTGAACACCTCGGCCTTCCCGATGTGGAGCACGTTAGGCAGGGTGTAATAGCGGCGAAGATAGCTGCTCATGCAGTCAACTTAACCCGCTTCGAGGCCGACTTTAGGAAGGATTACCTTATGGCCCTCGCGAGGGGGAAGCTCAACTGGGCCAGGCAGTTCGATCTTTCGATGGACAAGGAACGCTTCCTCGAGATAAGGAAGGAGAGGCCGACTAAGACCGAGGCCTGCTCGATGTGCGGCGACCTCTGCGCGATAAAGCTAATCAACGACATGCTCGCGGGTGAGCGGGAGTGAAGTTGATCTACCGCGGAAAGACCAAAGATGTGTACGAGGACGAGCCCCACCTCGTCTTTTACTTCAAGGACTCAGTCCTCGGCGAGGACGGAAGGGAGGACACCGGCGGCAACGAGGTGGTGGGCGAGCGGAAGGGCAAGGGGAGCGCCGTTCTCGATGAAGCGGAGTTCTTCTTCCGCCTCCTCGAAGAGAACGGAATAAGGACGCACTTTGTAGAGCGGATTGACGAGAGGAGGGCGCGCTTCCTGAAGGCGGAGAGGATACCGCTTGAGGTCATCTACCGCGAGCTGGCCTACGGGAGCTTCCTGAGGCGCTATCGCGGCTGGGTGGAGGAACTGACGCCCCTCGGGATAGTGGAGTTCACCCTGAAGGATGACGCCCTCAAAGACCCGCTGATAACTGAAGAGGCCATAGTAAAGCTCGGGATAGCTAGCGAAGGAGAAGTTAGGGAGATGAAGGAGAAAACTCGGAAAGTGGCAGGAATTCTGAGGGAGTTCTTCTCCTCAAAGGGCCTCCAGCTCGTTGATTTCAAGCTGGAGTTCGGGAGGAGGGATGGAGAGCTCATCGTCATAGACGAGCTGAGCGGCGACACTATGCGCGTTATGAAGAACGGGAAGCTCCTGAGCCAGGAAGAGCTAAGGGAGGTGATAGTGTGATAGTCTCCACGATAGCTTCCCACTCCTCGCTCCAAATTCTTCTGGGAGCGAAGAAAGAGGGCCTTGAAACGAGGCTCTACGTTTCACCCAAGAGAAAGCCCTTCTACTCCTCGCTTCCAGTTGTTGACGAGCTCCTAGTCACTGATGACATGAGCGCCATCCTGGACGATGACGGCATCGTTGTCCCGCACGGCTCCTTCGTCGCCTACCTCGGCCTGGAGGCGATAGAGAAGGCCAAAGCAAAGTTCTTCGGAAACAGGCGCTTCCTTAAGTGGGAGACGACCTTCGAGCTCCAGGATAAGGCCCTCGATAGGGCCGGAATTCCGAGGGTCGAGGTTGTCGAGCCAGAGGACGTTAAGCTGGACGAGCTCTACTTCGTCAGGATCGAGGGGCCGAGGGGAGGAAGCGGCCATTTCATAGCAAGGGGAAGCGAGCTTGAGGCGAGGCTTTCAAAGCTTAAGGAGCCCCACAGGGTCGAACGCTTCATCCCCGGCGTTTACCTCTACGTCCACTTCTTCTACTCTCCAATCCTGGAGAGGCTTGAGCTGATTGGGGTGGATGAGAGGGTCCTCATAGCAGATGCCAACGCCCGCTGGCCTGTGAAGCCTCTTCCCTACACGATAGCGGGCAACAGGGCAGTTGCCCTCAGGGAGTCGCTCCTTCCGCAGCTCTACGACTACGGGATGGCTTTCGTTGAGGCCATGAGGGAACTCGAGCCCCCTGGAATTATCGGGCCCTTCGCCCTCCACTTCGCCTACGACGGCTCTTTCAGGGCTGTGGGAATAGCTTCGCGCATAGACGGGGGCAGTAATGCAGACCACTGGTACTCGGAGCTCTACTGGGGCGAGAGGCTAAGCGTGGGGCAGAGGATAGCGAGGGAGCTCAAACTTGCCGAGGAGGAAGGCCTTCTTGAGGGGGTGGTAACGTGAGGTACGTGGGGAGAACCCTTGGAATAGGGCTGAACAGCGGAAGGCCCTTCGCCTTCTACCTCCTCTGCTCCCGCTCCTTCCCGAACAGAAAGGCAGTGGTGAAGGGGAACGCGGTTTACATCCTCAACCAGACCGAGACTGACAATCCTTACGTGAGCTACCCCGTCGTGAGGCTAACTAAGGACTACGCGGTCGTCACCAACGGCCTCCACACGGACTTCATAACCCAGGCCCTCGAGTGGGAGAGGCCGAGGAAGGCCCTCGTTCACGTCTTAGATGCGCTCGACTACGAGAGAGACCAGTATAACACCCCGAGGATAGCGGGGATAATCAAGCGCGGGGAAAAGAAGGGCTGGCTCGGCTTTGTTGGGAGAGATAAGCTCTGGGCCAGGGAGCTTGAGCTTGAAGAGGGGAAAGCCTTCCTGACAGCTACCTACAACATGGAGGGCTTTGAAAGCGTTGAGCTGAGCTTTTCCAGCCTGGAAGAGCTTCTCAAAAAGGTCATGGAACTCCCCTTCGAGCACAAGGTGCTCGCGATCGGGATAGTGGAAAGGGATGGGGACTTCGAGGTCGTGAGCGGAAAGGCGTGAGTTTTGCTTTTTTCTCTTTCACGGGCTAAACTTTATTAACAGCATCCCCTCATGTAACCACATGCGGGTAAAAATAGAAGCCCATCCAGAGTTGGAAGACATCAGGGAGTGCATAAAGCTAGAGGCCCTTGAGGCCCTAATCGACGAGGCAACGGCAATTGAGGGGGACTTTGTCAGGAGGCTCTTTCGTCCCGGGCCGTGGGAAAGACTCAAGGGGTGCGTGAGACCGAGGGCGAGCGTTGAGTTCTCTGTAGGGGGCCTCTTCTTGGCAAGGGGGGAGGAGGATTACCTGGATTTTGCGGAGGCATTACTAACCATCGGCCTCATCGTGAGGGGACGAATTGGGATGGCCTTTGAGATGGCCCGCATCACGGGAGTAAAGCTAAGGGCTCGGGAGAGGAAACGGGGAATTTACCTCTCCTTCGCAGGCTTTCACGGGGACGTTGAACGCGTGGGGGAAGAGCTTGTGTTTCATAGGGAAGAGGGCGATGTGATACTGCCAGTCCAAGGGTTCCTTGAGGCCGAAAAACGGTTTTTGGAGTCCCTGAAGTTTGAGCTCAAGGGTCTTTTTGAGGAGTGTGCTAAACACGGGCTCGGAAGGGCCTACCTCGAAAACACCGCTCCCGTCAGACTGCTGCTCAAGGTGATGGATTATGGAAGCGAGCTGGACCGTTGAAGTGAGCAGGGAATGGCTCCTCGAAAGGCTGACCGAGCTCTCCCGGTCTGGAAGCATCGAGGATTATCTCGGGGAGAGGAGGCTTTTCGACTACGGCATGCTATCCATCAGGCGAGGAGAAGTCCCGGTTTTCAGCGCCGACGTGTTCCTCGCGGAGGGGCTTGAGGAGCTCGCCCTCCTAGACTTCCACCTTCTCGACATTGAGCCGCCCTTTGAGATAGGGGAGCTCTCAACGCGCAGGGTGGAGGATAGGGCTTACTACAGGGCCCTCGCCCGGGAAAGCTTCGAGCTCTTCCTTGAAGGGCACCCCGTTGTGCATCTCGGCTCCTACGACCCATGGATAAGCCTCCACGTGGCGAGGGATGGGGACACGCTGAAGGTACTCTCCCTTGAGTGGTACGGGCCCCATCAGGAAGTCTACTTCGAGGTTCCCCTCGATGAGTGGCTTGAATCCACGGTAAAGCTGTACGCCATGGTGCTCAGAGACCTTGAAAAGATGAGGGGCACCTTTATCCGCTACGGGTGGAGGCCCGCTTTGGAGGAGTTGGGCCGTTTAAGGGCGCTCTTACGGGCTCTCCTCGACGCCTATCCCATTGACGTTGACTCCCTCCCCCCGGCCTATGCCCCGTGGGAGGTGGAAGACGTCATAAGGAGCACTTCAAGGTTCCTTGCCAACGGTGATCCCAACGCCGCCAAGTGCCTCCTCGACTCCCTGAAAACCCGAACCACTACAGGTGGGCCCTCTTCAGGATCCACGAAGAGCCGGAAACGCTTGAATCCCTCTACCGCATCCTTGAGGAGCCCTATCGGTCGGAGGCACTCTCGCACCTTGCTTACCTCTACGCAATCAACGGGAATCCCGAGAGGGGAATAGAGGTAGCGGAAGAGGTGGGAGGCGATACCGCCTACGAGAACCTCGCCCTCGGCTTCATACGGGTCGGGGACTTCGAAAGGGCCCTGGAATTCGGGAGGAGGATTGAAAACCGCTGGCTGAGGGGTGGGGTGCTCCTATGGGCGTACCTCCACAGGAGAGAGCTCAAAGGGGAAGTACTCCAGAGCGCCCCCGAGCACGTGAGGGTTTTCATAGAGGAGAGGGAAAAAGGCGAAGGCCTTTAATCCCTCAGCTTTTTCATCAAGTTCGCCATCTCCAGCGCGGCCATAGCGTACTCGAAGCCCTTGTTGCTCTTTATTCCCGCCCTGTCCAGCCCCTGGAGCTCGTCCTCAACAGTTATCACACCGAAGATAACAGGAACGCCGCTGTCGAGGGAGACTTTTGCGACGCCCTTTGCGACCTCGTTGGCAACGAGGTCGAAGTGCTTGGTTTCTCCCCTCACAACCGCTCCAAGGGCGAGAACCGCGTCGTACTTCCCGCTCTCGGCGAGCTTTTTGGCAACCAGCGGTATCTCAAAGCTTCCAGGTACTTTTACAACGTCAACTTTCTCAACGCCGTGCCTCTCGAAGCAGTCAAGGGCACCGCTGAGGAGCTCGTTCGTTAGGAGGTCGTTGAACCTTGCAACGACGACGCCAATCTTTACGCCTTCGCCCTTAAATTCGCCCTCAACTACGCGGACTTCCATACCATTCACCCCGTTTTCCGCAGTTATCTAATTATGCAGTTCCTCAACCAAACAATTAAACAATTCCTCAGACTTCGAAGGGGAGCTTGTGGCCGAGCTTCTCGGCCTTGACCTTCAGGTAGGGCTTGTTGTGCTCCGTGACCTCCCCCGGGGCTGGGACTATTTCAACGACCTCTATCCCAAACTCCTCAAGGGCCTTTGCCTTCCTCGGGTTGTTGGTTATCAGCCTGACCTTAGAAACGCCAAGCGCGCGGAGCATCTGGAAGGCAACTTCGTAAGTCCTCTCGTCCTCACCGCGGCCGAGGGCTTTGTTGGCCTCAACGGTGTCGTAGCCCTTGTCCTGGAGCTCATAGGCTTTTATCTTCTCCTTCAGGCCGATCCCCCTGCCCTCCTGGTCCATGTAGAGGAGTATTCCGCCCTCCTGTGCTATCATCCTGAGGGCGTTGGCGAGCTGGCTGCCACAGTCGCACTTGAGCGAAGCTAACGTGTCTCCTGTGAGGCACTTGGAGTGAACCCTGACGAGCGGAACCTCGCCGTAAGGCTCCTTGACTATTGCCACGTGCTCTTTGAAGTCCAACTCGTTGTCGAAGGCGATTATCCTGAAGTCTCCGTACCTCGTCGGGAGCCTCGCGCTGGCGTAAATCCTCACCAGCCGCTTTCTCCGCACGAACTCCTTCCACACGTCGTCCGTGGTTAGAACTGGAAGGTCGTGCTCCTCCGCGAGCTTCAGGGCGTACTCCCTGTTGTGTGAGTCCCCCTTCTCGTCGAGTATCTCAACTATAAGGGCGTACCTCTTGAAGCCGAGTATCTCCATCAGCTCAAGGGAGCTCTCCGTGTGCCCCCTCCTCCCCTTGAGGCCTATGCCGCCGAGTAGGTAGAGATGGCCCGGATAGCGGAAGGCCTCTACGCCAAGCCCTTCAGCGATCTTCCGGGCCGTTAAGGCTCTTTCCTCAGCAGTTATGCCCGTGAAAGTTTCCTTGTAATCAACCGGAACCAGAAAGTTCGTCTCTCCCTCCTTGCTTGGAAGCGGAAAGAATCCCCTCTTTAAGGCCTCCTCCATGTCCATCGTGAGGCAGAGGAGGCCTTTCATGGAGAGCATGAAGTTGACGACCTCTGGAGAGGCTATCTCGGCCGGATAAATGAGGTCGGCCTCGAACTCCCTCCTGTCGTCGATGAGAACAATCGGTTTCCCCTCAAGGACTTTTTTCCGTATTTTCCCCCAGTTCATCCTCTCACCTCCAGAATCCTCTTCACGTACCTCGCCAGGACGTCTATCTCGTAGTTCACCCTTTCGCCCGGCCGAAGGAGGCCCAGGTTTGTCTTTTCAAGGGTATAAGGAATCACCTGAATCCAGAAGCGGGTTGCCTCGACCTTAGCGACGGTGAGTGAGACACCGTTTAGGGCTATCGAGCCCTTTTCAGCGACCCCCCACTTTTCCTTTGGCATCTCAAAGGCTATCCACGTCGTGTTCCCGCTCCCCCTCTTCGCTATGAACCTTATCGTCCCGTCAACGTGGCCGGTAACTATGTGCCCGTCGAAGCGACCGTTGGCAGGTAGAGCCCTCTCCAGGTTGACCACCTTCGCCTCCCTCAGGTTTGTCCTCGCGAGGGTCTCCTCACCAACGTCGAAGACGGCAGTTTTTCCGTCAAAGGAAACAACGGTAAGGCAGGCCCCGTTTACGGCTACACTGTCCCCTTCCTCCACTTCGAAGGGAAGCTCCACGTAGAGCTTTCCAGCTGAATAACGGGCCTTTCCAGTACCTTCAACTATCCCCGTGAACATCTCCACCACCCGGATAAGCGGTAACGAGGAAGCTCTCGCCGAGCCTCTCGATTGATTCAATCTTAAGCAGAGGGGCCATGTTGGCGTTCTCGACCTTGAGGCACTCGAAGGGCTTTATCCCTCTCCCAAAGAGCTTCGGCCCGTAGAACAGGTAGAACTTATCCGCGAAAGGCAGGAACTGACAGGCTATTCTGCCGCCCTCTATCAGGACGCTGTCTATCCCGAGCTCGCCGAGCTTCTTCAGAATCTCGGCTGGCTCGGTTATCGGGTAGGCCTCCGCTATCCCCTCGAACTTCCCCAGCTTTTCCGTGAAGAAGATAACCCTTCCGTCCTCGAAGAGGCGGAACTTCCGTCCCCTTCTTATTTCATCGGCCACCCTGCCGGAGCGGTCGAGGATCACCTTGACTTTCTCGGGACAGTTCTCAAGCCTGCAGTTGAGCCTCGGGTTATCGGCTAAAACCGTTCCAGAACCAACCATTATCGCCATGTGCTTTCTCCTGAGCTCCTGAACCCTCCCCCGGGCTTTTTCTCCAGTTATCCACTGTGAGGAACCAGTTTCCGTTGCTATAAAGCCGTCGAGCGTTAGGGCGAGTTTTATCGAGACGAAGGGGATCTTGGTTGTGATGTATTTGATGAAGATTTCGTTGAGCTTCCTCGCTTCCTCCTCAAGGAGGCCAACTTCTACTTCTATTCCTGCTTTCCTCATCTTCTCTATTCCCCGGCCGGCCACGAGCGGGTTCGGATCCTTCATAGAAACGACAGCACGCTTAAAGCCCTCCTGGATTATCCTGTCGGCGCACGGTGGCTGCTTACCCAAGTGGGAGCAGGGCTCAAGGGTCACGTACATGGTCGCTCCCCTAACGTCGTAACCTTTGGCCTTGGCGTCCTCTATCGCGTTGACCTCGGCGTGCTTCTCGCCGAACTTTCTGTGCCAGCCCATGCCTATTATCTTCCCATCCTTTACTATAACCGCCCCAACCATTGGATTCGGATTTACCCAGCCCTCCCCGCGCTTCGCCAGCTCAAGGGCGAGCCTCATGAACTTCTCGTCTTCGATGCTCATGCTGTCGAATTTGTTCCATTTTTTATAAATTTTTGTTCCGGAAATCTGACATCGATAGCTTTATATTTTTGGGGCAAAACTCACTCACGATCCCATCTGTAGGCATGAGGGTGATTGGTGAATGGTACTCTCTATTGCAGGAATCCCGGTAAAGTTTGAAGGGGAACTTGGTGATGGGTTCTTGGAAGCTTTTGAGACCTTATTTGCTCGCAGGTATCTTCCCGATGTCGAGAGATGTGATTGTGAGCCCCAGGTCATCGTGGATCGGTTTGTGGGGGATGAATTTAGAGTATTTTCGGCGATTTATGATCACGGGGGAGTTGATGAATACAAGGTGGAATCACCCCTTCCTGCCGCCTACGGAAATGAGGCCCCCGTCTTCTTTCTGCTTCAGGCGATATCAAGGGCAGGTGCCAAGAGGGGCAAGATATTTTTGACGGATTCTGTGGGTGTTCTTAAGCCAGATGGAAAGGCTCTTCTCTTCGTGGGTTACCCCCATACGGGAAAGAGCACTATATCAGCCCTGGCGCTCTCAGAAGGCTACAAGGTTCTGAGCACGGAGAACACTGTGGTGGAAGTTAGGGACTCGGCCATTTACGTAACCGGCGGCACAGATGTCCTGGTTTACGACCCCCGGATAGAGGAGATATACGGGGTTAAAGTTGACTATGATGCTGAGACCAAAAGCGGGTACAGGATAAAGGATATCCGAACGGACGTGGAGAGAAGGAAAATGCTGAATAAAGGCGTTGAGGTGGAGAAGATAATCGTCACCCATGCTGGTTTCAACTGTTCTGGGGCCAATTTCTCTCCGGTTAGAGGCAGAAAAGTGAAGAAAAGCCTCTGGTACTTTGCAACGGCCTTGATAAAGGGCATCGACTTCTACACTCCAATGCCGCTCCACATGCCGATGAACGATGAGATAACGGCAAGTATTGAGTCTTTTCTCGAAGTTGCGGCTGCAAAATACTCTCACAGGATGTTTGAGGCCTTCGGAGATCACAGGTCGATTTTTGAGGCAGTTATTAAGTTATGAGGGCCCTTATGTCTAACTTGCATTGATTTTTAGCAGGAACTTGTAAACCCCCTTGGTGTTATCCAAAAGGTTTAAATAAGTCTTAGTTTTTGCTCCGTTAAGGGAAATCCAATGAAGAAGTTCCCGGCTATACTCGCTTCTTGGGACGATATCGAGAGATGGGCCAAAGAGGGTGCATGGAAGGTTCTGGAAGAGGGGTGGAGGCCTGACGTTGTTGTGGGCCTTGCCCGCGGCGGCTGGGTTGCAGCGAGGCTTTACTGCGACTACATAGGCGTTAAGGACCTCGTCAGCCTCAAGGTGGAACACTGGGGTGTTACTGCGACCCCTGACGGAAAAGCCCGGCTCAAGTACGGTACCAACTACGACCTGAGCGGAAAGAAGGTTCTCATTGTTGACGACATCAGTGACACGGGAGAGAGCCTTACTCTCGCAAAGAACTACGTTGAGAGTCAAAATCCAGAAGAGGTCAGGACTGCAACGCTTCTCACAATAAAGGGCTCTCGCTTTAGGCCCGACTACTATGCGGAGGAAATTGAGTGGGCTTGGGTAGTGTTCCCCTGGAACTTCGTTGAGGACATGATAAACCTCGTGGGCAACATATTCGAAGAGAGGGAGGAAGTGAGCACCGACGAGATACTTGAGCTTTTCAAGGAGCTCCACGGGCTTGAGGTTCCGAGGAGCAAGCTTGAGGAGGCACTGAGAATGGCAGAATACAGGAAGATTTTTAAGTTCAGGGACGGGAAATGGCGCAAAGCCTGAGGGAGTGATAGCTTGGACATGGATAAAAAAGTAGAGGAGATAAAAAACCACAGCGTCTATGCCAAGGAAATCTACGAGATGCACAGCGAAAGTATCCACCAGGTCATCGAAAACTACGAGGCGCTCAAGGAGGATTACTTAAACGATCACTCCCGGGCGAGGATCGTGAGGATAGTCTTCAACGAGGACAATGACCTCCCGCTGGCAATAGAGTTCAACAGGAAGGACGACAGCTTTAAGGGGTTCACGATAGCCATTGGAAAACCCCACATCAAGAGCAACGGAAAAGAAAAGAACGGGACGGAAGACTCTCAAGAAGAAAGCGGCTGAACGTAGAACCCTATTTGAATTTCTTTTCCATCATATACCTCATAGCTGCTCAGGTAGTAGGTCGGGTTTGTGTACAGCCTTGTAAGCTCCCTGTTCTCTCCCGCTATCCACGTCACGTAGTTCTCAGGATTGAAGGGGTTTCTGACCGTGAGTATGACCGAAGCGTTGTCAGTGAGCAGGTAGGTGCTCCTCTTGACGCTTTCGTTGGTGATTGTAAAGAAAACTGGCCGGTAAGTGGTGCAGTTGTTGGATATGTCGCACGCATAGGCCAGTTTCCAGTCTCCAGTTACTTGGACGAATTTGAAGGGGAATTGCCCTTCGAAGCTCTTTACGAGGGCATTGGCAACGGGGCCCCCGATGAGAACCAGGTTCTCCTTCAGGTCTTCTTTGGTCACTTCTCTGTCGGCCTTAACGAGAACCTCTACATGTCCGGGCCACTGAGAGTAAAACTTCCTGAGGTTCTCCGCTATCATCTCGGCGGTCGCTTTATCGTATTCAACGCCGCTTTTGTCTGGGTTCTGGGTTCCGTAGACGATTATAACTCTCCCCGTCTGGGCTGCCCTATCAAAGGCCCTTAGCGGAGTAACTGGGACTTCATTTTCGTAGACTATGCTGACGTTTTCCGGAGATGCAAGCTTTTTCAAGGACTCAAGGGCCTCTGGGACGCAGGCGGTCAGGTTCGGATAGCTTCCGGCACTGACTCCAAGGGCACAGTCCTGAAGGGAATAGAGGAGGCTCTCCATCCAGAACTCTCCCCAGGCCTTCTGCATGTACATGGCGAGCAGGGAGTAGTTTCCGTCGACGTGGGAAAGGGCGTAGTCCTCCCAGGCATCTGCAAAACCCTCGTAAATCATTCCAGCGGGGTTCCAGAAGTGCATGTCGTATCTTGCCAGATAAGGCATGTCTTCTTCTATGGCATCCTGGAGGTACTCGTAATCCCGAAGGTTGGTGTTGAGTGCCGGCATGGTTGCATCATGGCCGAGCTCGTGGTAGATGAACCCAAGGTAAATCAACTCATCCAGGTAGCTTGAGTTTATCACATCTCTGTTGAGGGGGAGGCCGAACATCGTGTCGCGGGCTGTTTTGTAGCTCCAGAAGGTTCTCTGGGGAATTCTCCTGACGAGGGGTATCATCCCCCCTGCTCCCCAGTAGGTGATTCCATTAAGTTCTGGGCTGAAGCTGTGGCCGTGAACTGCAACGAGATATGGGTGGAGGAAAACGTATCTTACGTTTGAAACCCCTGCTTGTTCTGCCATGAAATCATCCGGGGGGAGGAGTGAGAGGGCTCTCCTGTAAATGCTGAGATCTTCCTCGTAGTAGTTCTGATGCGAACGGTAGAACTCCATGAAGTTAGTATCCTCTGCAAAACTCCGCAGCGCTGGGAGGAAAACCTCTTCGAACCAGGGGTAGTCCAGATCGGTGAGGGGTTTCAGCTCGGGCGGTTCAGAGCAGAGGAGAAGGTAGTACTCGAGCATCATAAGGTAGTAATCCCGCTCCGAGATGCTCCTGGCGTTGGAGAAGTAATCTTGGATGATGGATACTACCTTGGAATTCCTGTACTCTCCGAAATACGCCTCAACTTCCCGGATGTAGTCTCCTCTGTCCACCACGAAGGTGTCGTTGCCAAAGGCGAGGTAATAGACAACCCCAAGGAGCTCCGCGTTAGGGTTGATTTCTAAAGTAACGCTGGAGCTTTCCTGGTAAGCTGAAGCCGGGGCGGCAACAATAAGGAGGACTAGAGTTATTAACACTGCAGGTCTTTTCAAGACAACCACCAGGAGTACAAGGGGGAGAACTCTTAAAAAGTTTTCCTGAAAGTTGAATTAGGGTGACCGAAATGAAGAAGGCGGTTCCAGTTATGATACTGATTTGGATGCTTTTCGCTCATCCAGTAATGGGGGATGGGAAAAAGCCGTTAGTGGTAGCAACGATAGGGCCCCTCGCTGCAATAGTTGAGGACGCGTTTGGAGACTCTGTGGACGTGGTCTATCTAATCCCCCTTGGAGCGGATCCCCATGAGTACCAGCTGAGCGCCGAGCAGATAGCCTTACTCCAGCGGGCCGATGTTGTGGTCACCACTGGAGGGCACCTGCCGGTGGAGAAGAAGATTGAGGAACTGAAATCCGAGGGGAGCATTGGAGGGGAAGTGCTTTTTCTGGATGAGTACGCTGCCGAAGGTTTTCGCTACCTACCGGAGCATTGGTACACTGGAAAGGATAACCCCCACGGGGTCTGGCTCGATCCTCAAAACGCTTTGGCAATAGCAAGGGCAGTTGAGAAGGCCCTAAAAAGCAGGGATCCTGCGAATGCCCTCACCTATCAAACCAAGTATGAAAACTTCGAGGCGCGGGTGAACGTGATTGTCACTTCCTACAGGCACCTTGTGGAGGGCAATCATACCGCCGTGATCCAGATGCCCTCCTGTCAGTATGCCCTGGAGTGGCTCGGAATAAAACCAGTTGCATCGATAAAGCCCGAGGAAGAGGTCCCTGCCGTGGGAGCTGATGAGCTTCTATCGGTAGCTAAAAGTGTTGACATTATAGTTTACATGAGGGAGAGTCCAGAACAGATGAAAGAAAGTGCCAGAGAGCTTGCTTCAAAAAGCGGAAGGCCCCTGGCGGAGATAACGGTGTTCTGGAGTGACAGGCCGTACACCGAAGTTTTGATTGAAAACAGTGCGGCAATTTTAAAGGCCCTCGAAGGCAAGACCTGCACGAGCGCGCCTGCGGCCAGGGGCAATGTTACCCGCTATGCAGTGATCTCACTGCTCGTTGGACTCACTCTCGGCACGGCCTTTGGAGTTCTGCTCAAGAAGTGAAAGTTTTGGCTCTTATTTTTTTCCTGTCTTGGAAGACCTGCGAAAGAGTTTTAATCTGCTTTTCCAAGCCAGTTCCAATGTCAGCGCTGAAAGATATTTTGAACCTCACTTCGGGGGTTATCTTGGTAACGGGCGACGGCAAAAAGATTTCCAGGGTCTATCTTAGAGCGTGGGAGGAGGATGGAAGAAAAATCTTGGCCGAGGCACTCCCCTTCAGCGTGGAGGGAGATGTCTACATTGGCTCGCCGTTCGAGAGCGACGACTTCGATGTCTATCTGATAATAAATCCTCTCTCGCGTCCGAAGGCTGAAAGGGAGCAACTTAACAAATGGCTGGCGGGGCACAGGGACAAGCTCGTTCTTCTGTACGAGAGAAAATACGTTAAGGACTCCATAACCCGCTATGGAATTAGCGAATTCATTGATTATTTAATTGCATACAGAAGGGAAACCGTGGGGTTTGAGAGGGTGGATGTACTGCGGCTCAAGAATGGCAGGATAGTTGACAGGAAAACATACATAAAGCGAAGCTAATACCGTAAGTACGGGAAAACTTGTGAGCTTGCCCGATGACGAGTGGCTTCGGGTCTGAGGCGTGATGAGACCAGCTATCGCCGAGGGCATAAACGTTTATATATCCCGTCCGGCTCTCCAATTTTGGTGAGAATAATGCTGGGAAAGCTGAAGGAGCGGCTCAACTCGTTTGTGGACAAGGTTTCTCAGACTGAGATCAGCGAGAAAGACGTTGAAAAGGCTCTGTGGGACCTGGAGATTGAGTTGCTTGAGTCCGATGTTGCCTTCGAAACGGTCGAGGCCCTGAAGGATAAGATAAAGGAAAAGCTCGTGGGCCAAAAGGTGAGGATAGGCTCAAATAAGAGGGAAATCGTGGAGAATGCCATAAAAGAGGCTATAATTGAGATTTTAGCTCCTGAAAAGAGGATAGACCTCATCGAGATGATAAAATCAAAAGAGGAAAAGCCCTTCGTCATAGCCTTTGTAGGCTTCAACGGGAGCGGGAAGACCACAACCATAGCAAAGCTTGCCCACTGGCTCAAGAAGAATGGGTTCAGCGTCGTAATAGCGGCGAGCGACACCTTCAGGGCGGGTGCTATAGAACAGCTTGAAGAGCATGCGAAGAGGGTTGGTGTCAAGGTTATCAAGCACGACTACGGCGCAGATCCTGCTGCTGTGGCCTATGACGCCATCCAGCACGCAAAGGCGAGGGGAATTGATGTGGTTCTGATAGACACGGCTGGAAGAAATGAGTTGAACAGGAACCTCATGGATGAGATGAAGAAGATAGCAAGGGTCACCAAACCAGACCTGGTGATCTTTGTTGGGGACTCCCTTGGAGGTAACGCCGTCGTCGAGCAGGCCAAGCAGTTCAACGAGGCAGTGAGGATAGATGGTGTCATACTCACCAAGCTCGACGCGGATGCAAGGGGTGGGGCCGCTTTGAGCATAAGTCACGCGATAGGCGCGCCAATACTCTTCGTGGGCGTCGGGCAGGGTTATGGAGACCTCAGACCATTTGACGAGAAGTGGTTCGTGGACAGGATTTTTGGAGAGCAGTAAGGCCCCACTGCTTCGTTCCCCTCCAACATCTTACCGCAAGAGCCGTCAGCAAAAGAGATTTAAAAATAAAGAATAAAGCTGCATACAAAGCCCCGAACTGAAATTAGCGTTTTATCTCTTATTACCATCTATAATCGCGTCAACACTAATTAAGGCCGGGAGCAATACCCAAAGTACCATCTCGGGTTTTCAAAGAGAACTTAACGGCCATTTAGGTGTGCCCCAAAGCAGTGGCGAAGCTCCTTAGGACCTGCTCTCGTCTCGACTTCACCATATTACTGACTCAGCCAGCGAAGATCATAGGTCAGGAAGAACCCCCCAGGAGGTTGATAGGGTGAGGGAGGGGTTTGGAAAATATCTCCAGAGGCATGCCTCTCTCTCAGCACTTGGCATTGAGCCACAAGCCCATGGCGATGAGAAGTACGGTCGCGGGGATGAACCCCTGGATTGCGAGCAGAGCCTTCTCCACCTTGTCCTCCCCCAAAGCCGCGCCCGTCATGATTGAGACGAGGAGCAGGGTTAGAAGCCAGGGCTCGCCGCTCGTGATAAACGCCATCAGTATTACGAAGAGTGTTGTTATTCCAACCGATAGGCCCGACTTCTTGAGGATGGGATTTTTCAGGTAGATGTGCAGCGCAATGAGGACTATAGCCGGAAGGAGAGCGAGGATGACGAAAGTTAATGAGGGGGAGTACTCCTTCCAGCATTTAACGACTCCCCTCTCAAGGTGAATTACCCCACTCCTGGTGAAGTAGCTGCGAAACCCTGGTAGGTATGCGAGGAAAAGTTCCCAAGCCGTTGCCGAGGTAAGGACAAAAAGATAAAGGAAGAGTTCTCTGGAATTCACGAGCTCGCCCCCTGTGGAACTATTTTTGTTAAAAATCCCTGAGTTCTGACTGTACCAATTCTTCCCAGCCTCTTGCTCGGTGCTTCTCCCTTCCCAAACTCAAGAATGGGGGGCATATACCTCTGCGCCGCCACGAGTATAAATCCGTTGGGTTTGCCGTTCACAAGCACGGTGAACTCATAGGCGCTCCTTGTTCCATTTGGGAAGTAGTACACAACGGGCCGAGAAAGCTTTGCATCTTGCCAGTCCTCGAAGTTGGGTATGTGCTCCGAAATCCAGTACATGTGATTTTGGGCCACGATAATTGCCTCTTTGGATGTTACGTGACTGTTTCTGGCCTGCATCTGCACCATGTTAAGAGCTCCAGCAAGGCTACTCAATATCAAAACAGTAAAAAAACTACTGACAAAGTGGCTGTTTTTCTACTTTTCACGATGGGCCACCAAACTTAATATGCACAAAACTTCTTAAAAAGTTTTCTATGTATATTATTTTTTACTTTCGTGCTTAACTGGGTATGTTATCCCAAATAGTTAGTACAGTTCCATAATTCTTGGCGCCTCTCCTAACAGCCGATGCTTCATTGAATTGTTGCAGTATGTACCGGCAGTCTCGCAAATGTAAAAACAAATCTGAGCGGTTGCATGCTCAGGTTTGTGTATTTCCATTTAGGATTTTCATAACACTCTCAAAATCCACTCTCGCGGTCATGTCGATGTTTATCGGCGTAACACTGACCTTCCTCTCCACCTTGAGAGCGTGAGCGTCCGTTCCCGGCTCGAACTCGGCGGTCCTCCTTCCCACTATCCAGTAGTACGGATGCCCTCTCGGGTCAACGCGCTCTTCCACCGTCGGACAGTAGCGCTTTCTGGCAAGTCTTGTTATGGCGATTGGCGTTTCTGGTGTAGCATCACTCGGCACGTTCACGTTGAGCATGTCCACCCCTTCGGGAAGGCCTCTCCTGAGGATTGCCTCGGCGATTCTGCGGAGAAAAAGAGCCGACACCGAGAAGTCGATGCCCTCTCCTTCCCCGAGGGTCTTCTTCCAGTCCACCTCAAGGCTTATGGCTATGCTGGGAATCCCGTGTGTAGCAGCTTCTATCGCGGCAGAGGCAGTTCCGGAAACTGTTATCTCCGTGCTGAGGTTCTCCCCAAGGTTTATCCCGCTCACCGCAAGATCGAACCCTCCAAAGCGCGCCATTGCGAAGATAACGCAGTCCGTTGGAGTGCCGTCTATCCCGTAGGCGGCCTTAGCACCGGGCACGCCAACGAGCTTCGCCCTTATCGGCCTGTGGAGTGTCATTGCTCTTCCACTCGCACTCCGCTGGAAGAGGGGAGCAACCACGTAGACCTCGCCGAGCTCGCTGAGCGCTTTAACCGCCGCCCTAATCCCTCTGGAGTAAATCCCGTCGTCGTTGGTGAGAAGTATCTTAGGCATGGGTTAGAATTAGACACCACCCTTAAAAAGTCTCACATCATGGACGGACATCCTTGGGGCAGTTCAGGAAGTCTCCTGAATGATTCCGGTGGGGAATCATTACCACGAAGAATCGAACTCGAAAAAATAACTGGGAAGGCCAAGGAAATCCCACGTCAGACGCGAGGAGATAGCGAAGCTCGAGAACAAACTGGGCCGGTTTGACTGCAGAAAGCTCCTGATAGTGCCCGATGAGGCATTTTTAGAGCGGAAGCCTGGGGGATCGAGGTTCTAACCCCTCAAACCTCGTGGGAGTTACCAAAAAGAGCCTGAGGGGAAGCACACACCTTTAAAAACCCTATTTCCAAGCCTGCCTCAGGTGAGAAAATGACGTACTGGACGAGCGAGGACAACGTGGCCGGGAAGACTGGAACCGCCCTCTTCATAATCCTACCCACTATAGGCTGTTACCGCTTCCGCGTCGGAGAGCCGTGCTACATGTGCTCCTATCCAACCGCCGCGCCGAAGGTGAAGTGGTGCCAGGAGGCGATAGTGAACTATGTTAAGGAAGCCCTCAAGAAAATCGAAGGTAAGAAGGGGCCCTTTGCGGTGAGGATGTTCACCTCTGGCTCATTCCTCGACAACGGCGAGCTTAAGCCTGAAACGAGAAGGAAAATCTTTGAAGTTCTTGCAGATATGGATAACGTCGAGGAGATCGTCATCGAGAGCAGGAGCGAGCTTGTCAGATATGACGCCGTTAGGGAGCTTGCCGAGATAGTCCCCGACAAGCACTTTGAGGTGGCCATAGGACTTGAGACGGCAAACGACGACATAGCCGACGTCTCCATAAACAAGGGGAACACCTTTGCCGACTTCGTGAAGGCGGCAGAGATAACCCACAAAGCGGGCGCCAAGGTTAAGACTTACCTTCTACTCAAGCCAATCTTCCTCTCCGAGCGTGACGGAATAGAGGATGCCAAGGAGAGCATAATCAAGGCAGAACCCTACACGGACACCTTCTCCATCAACATAACGGACATCCAGAAGGGAACGCTCTACGAGAGGCTCTGGGAGAAGAAGGAATACCGCCCGCCGTGGCTCTGGAGCGCGGTCGAGGTTCTCATCTGGGCGAAGAGGAAGTTCCCAGAGAAGAGAATCCTGAGCGACCCAGTTGGGGCAGGCTCGAAGCGCGGCCCGCACAACTGCCTCACCGACTATGACAAAGTCATCGGCAAGGCCATAAAGAAGTTTTCAGCGACGCAGGATTTGAGCTATATAGAGAACCTGAAGCCAGAATGCAGAGATAGATGGGAGCACATCGTCGAGAACGGCCTCCTTGACTGGCAGCTGGTTACGTGGTGAAGTCTTCGGGTTTTTGTTTTCTATTTTCTCCGCTGTGAGGACATCAGCACGCAACGTGGAGGTTTCCACCTATAATCGTGAGGATTATAAAAGCTGGGAAGAAACCTTGGATTGCTAGGATACCCTTTTCTAATTTGTCTTCTCCGAGAACAATGCCGCTCATGATTGAGGCAATGAGGATTCCCCCCAGCCACAGTATACCATCGTCGGAAACCAGAGGCGCCAGCACCGCTGTGAGTATCGGTACTCCTATTGATAAACCAGATTTTTTGAGGAGCGGTTTTTTGTAGTAAGAGTACAGCGCGAGGAGGATTATGGGTGGGAGGAGGACGAGGACGGCAAAGAGGGCAGTTGGCGAGTACCATCTGTGGCATGTAAAGATTCCATCCCAGAGCTTAATTCCCTCGCTTCTGATGTAGTACCTCTCCAGCCAGCGCTGGTAGGCAAGAAAGATTTCCCAAACGGTGGCCAGACCGAGAATGGAAAGATGCAGGAGGGAATTCCTGAGCCTCATTGAAGCCCCCCTCAGAATTTTTATCCATGCTCAGGCCTCCTTTGGATTGTCATATGGCTTTCGCTGTCCCCATTCTTGCAATCAGCCAAATCAGCAGGAGGGTTATGAGAACTATGCCTATGGAGGTCTCCCGTACTCTTCTATTTCTTTTGTCCGGCAGGAGTGCAGGAAAGAGTACTGCTGAGAATGCCAGGAGAGGCATGTCCGTAAGCTTAAGGATTAGAAGTCCCACAAGCAAGGCTATACCAGCTGAGGAAAAAACCATAACACCTTCTTTCCATCTTCTTACTGCTCCCAAGGCTGCAAAAATTGCGAAAGGCAGTGCCACGAGAAGGAAAAACTCCGTTGAGGGGTCAAAGTAGGAATTGCAGGCGGGCGGGCTGAGAGACCAACATAAGGATTTGACGTAGTAGTCTTCAGGGATGAGGAGAAGGGTCAGGAATTCTACGAGAATGAAAACAATGGCTGTGAACGTAATCTTTTTGACCTTCAATGAACCACCTCCTCTGGAATTACCCTCAAAGGTAACTACTCTACCTCCAGTTGTCCCCGTGAAGTGGTTTTCACTTTCAACCCTTTACTCGGTGGTCAGTATCACCACAGATAATAAGTTGTTGACACTTATAAGATTTCTCGTTTATGACTACAACTCAAGAGTTCGGGGGATCGAGAAGAGTTAGACTTAGAGGTTGGGAGCATTTAGTAAGGGAATGAACTTCCTTCGCATAATAGTGTTCATTTTTTCATTTTTTTCGCTTAGTGCATGTATCACGCCGATACTTCTTTTGCGTACATTCCTGTCCACCCACGAAAGCTTTAAATGTTGACAAACGTAAACGGGGTTAGCAGATTGCGGGTGATGATTATGGCAGATGTCGAAACCAAGACAGCCATTGAAAAGGAAGGATACCTCGTTATCGGCAAGGCTGAGGGCATAGTTGAGATCGACATCGATACTTTTCTGTGCAAGGGGTGTGGAATCTGCGTCGAAATGTGTCCTAGGAAAGTGTATGAGTGGAGCAAGGAGCTGAGCGAAAAGGGAGTCCACTATCCTGTCCCGGTCAACGCCGAAAAGTGCGTCAAGTGCAAGCTCTGTGAGCTCCTTTGCCCGGACTTTGCCATAGCGGTAAGGTGGTGAGGCATGATAATCCGCGGCGACGAGCCTGAGCAGATCAGGCTCATCAAGAAGCTCTACAAACCCGGCAACTACTTCATGCAGGGCAACGAGGCCGTTGCCTATGGGGCTATCTTCGCCGGTTGCCGCTTCTACGCGGGCTATCCGATAACCCCCTCAAGCGAGATAGCCGAGACGATGGCGAGGGAGCTTCCAAAGCTCGGTGGCTACTATCTTCAGATGGAGGACGAGATAGGGAGCATAGCGGCGATGGTCGGTGCATCCTGGACGGGCCTCAAGGTCATGACGGCAACCGCAGGCCCAGGTTTCAGTCTCATGCAGGAGAACCTCGGCTACGCTGTGATGACCGAGACACCGCTCGTCCTCGTTGACGTTCAAAGGAGCGGTCCCTCCACCGGTCAGGCGACCAAAGGTGCCCAGGGAGACTTCTTCCAGGCCCGCTGGGGAACCCATGGCGACCACCCGATTGTGGCGGTCTCACCGACGAGCGGGCAGGACGCCTTCTGGGAGACAATCAGGGCGTTCAACATAGCCGAGAAGCTTAGAACACCGGTTTTGGTGCTCTTCGACGGTGTTCTTGCCCACACGAGGGAGCTCGTCAAGATACCCGATGTGGAGGAAGTTGAAATTACCTACCGCAAGCTTCCGCGGAATGAAGAAGAGGCCAGGCTTCCCTTTGGAGACCCGCACGGTGACGGCGTTCCGCCCATGCCCCTCTTCGGCCACGGCTACTTCACCCACGTCACAGGTTCAACTCACAAGGAGAACGGACTAAGGGACGTTTACACCCCCGAAGTCCACGACAGGCTCGTGAGGAGACTCCACAGGAAGATCGAGCAGAACAGGCACGTCTATGAAAAGTACGAGGAGTACTTCACGGACGACGCGGAAATTCTCGTCGTCAGCTGGGGTGTAACGGCAAGGCCGGCCCTCGGGGCAGTTCTAAAGGCGAGGGAAGAGGGCATCAAAGCCGGGCTCTTCGTACCCAAGACAGTCCACCCGTTCCCGGGGGAGCAGATGAGGGCGCTTGGAAAGAAAGTCCGGGCCGTACTCGTCCCGGAGATGAACCTCGGCCAGATGATACTGGAGGTTCAGAGGTATGTCAACGACGACGTTCTCCTCAAGGGCGTGAACAAGATCGGCGGCGTTCCGCTCACAGTTAAGGAAATTCTCCGCGAGATAAGGGGTGTTGCCTGATGGCGAAGGAAATCTACTCACGCTATCCGATGGTCAAATACTTGAGAAAGGAGGCACTTCCCACTGCTCTCTGTCCCGGCTGTGGTGGGGGAACGGTTCTGAATGCTTTCGCAAACGCCGTTGACCAGCTCAGGATAGACCCCAAAGACCTTGTTGTCGTCAGCGGTATCGGCTGTTCCGCCTGGATAGCCTCACCGTATTTCCTTGCCGACACGCTCCACACGACGCACGGCAGGGCTATAGCCTTTGCAACCGGCGTTAAGGTCGGACTTCCCGACAAGAAGGTCGTCGTAATAAGTGGAGACGGTGATCTGGCCAGCATAGGTGGGAACCACCTCATCCACGCCGCGAGGAGGAACATCGACATAACGGTCATCTTAGTTAACAATATGATATACGGAATGACTGGCGGCCAGGTTGCCCCAACGACGCCCTTCGGTGCGAAGACGACCACAAGCCCATACCGCAACATAGAGCACCCGCTCCAGATAAGCGAGACGGTGGCTGCTGCCGGGGCCTCCTACGTCGCCCGCTGGACAACGGCCCACGTCTACCAGCTCATTGAGAGCATAAAGAAGGCCCTTCAGGTTAAGGGATTCTCGCTCGTGGAAGTGGTTTCCCAGTGTCCAGTTCAGTTCGGAAGGAGGAACAGGATGAAGGAACCCGCCGAGATGCTCCGCTGGTTCCTAAAGAATTCAGTTCCCATAAGCAAGGCGAAGAAGATGTCGCCAGAAGAACTTGAGGGCAAGTTCGTCATCGGGGAGTTCGTGAACAGGGAGAGGCCCGAGTTCGTTAGCGAGCTCAACAAGCTGATAGATGAAGTTCAAGAGCACTTTGGGCTTAAGGGTGAAGATGATGGAGTTTGAGGTCATCGGCAGAAGGCTGAGGGAGGCCTTTGGGGACAGGGTAGAGGAGGTCATTATCTTCGGCTCAAGGGTTAGGGGGGAGTACAGGGAAGACAGCGACCTCGACGTTCTCCTTGTCCTCAAAGACGGGATAAAACCCGAGGACTGGGACGAGATAGGAAAGCTGAGCGCAGAACTCACCCTCGAGCTCGGGATCTCAGTCATGATAGTGCCTCACACTTCCAAGAAGGACAGCCTCTACAACACGGCAAAAATGGGGGGAATCCCAGTATGAACTTGGACGAGATCAGGGCACTCATCAGAAAGGCTGAAGAAAGACTCCAGGCAACTGAGGAGCTTTTTGAGAGGGGCCACTATGCCTTCGCCATCTCAAGCGCCTACTACGTTATGTTCTACTGCGCGAGGGCGCTTCTCTTGTTCAAGGGCATAACACCGAAGAGCCACGCTGGAGTTCATGCCCAGCTCGGAAGGGAGTTCGTGAAGACCGGAGAAATGCCCGCAAGGCTCTACACAGGCTACTCAAAAGCGCTTAACATGCGCCACACGGCCGATTATGATGCTTTCGTCGAGTACACTGAAAGGGACGCGAGAGAGATTTTGAAGTACGCTGAGGAGTTTTTGACCTTCACAAAATCCTATCTGGAGGGGAAGAACGATGCAGATTAGACTCGCTGGTATAGGCGGTCAGGGCGTCGTCCTGGCCGGTGTCATCCTCGGTGAAGCCGCCGCAATCGAGGGCCTCAACGTCCTTCAGACGCAGGACTACAGCTCGGCCAGCAGGGGCGGTCACTCGATAGCGGACGTGATAATCTCTAAAGAACCCATCTACGATGTTATGGTCACCGAGGCAGATGTTCTTGTTGCTCTTCACCAGCTCGGCTACGACACCGTTAAGGACTCCCTCAAAGAGGACGGCCTTTTAATCATTGACACCGACCTCGTTAAGCCCGATAGGGACTACGTGGGTGCTCCGTTCACGAGACTTGCCGAGGAAACGACGGGACTTGCTCTGACGGTCAACATGGTGGCCCTTGGCTACCTCGTTGCGAAGACTGGCGTCGTGAAAAAGGAAAACGTTGAAGAGGCCATAAGAAGGCGCGTCCCGAAGGGAACCGAGGAGATAAACCTTCGCGCCTTTAGGGCCGGCTATGAGGAGGGATTGAAATGAGATACCCGTTTCCCGTTGGAAAGGCTGATTTCATTCAGGGTGATGAGGCCATAGCGAGGGCAGCTATTTTGGCTGGTTGCCGTTTCTACGCTGGCTACCCGATAACGCCGGCCAGCGAGATATTCGAGGCGATGGCCCTCTACATGCCGCTCGTTGACGGCGTGAGCATACAGATGGAGGACGAAATAGCGAGCATAGCGGCCATCATCGGAGCTTCCTGGGCCGGAGCGAAGGCGATGACGGCTACCTCCGGGCCGGGTTTCTCACTCATGCAGGAGAACATTGGTTACGCCGTGATGACCGAGACGCCAATTGTTGTTGTAAACGTCCAGAGGAGTGGGCCGAGTACGGGTCAGCCGACGCTTGCCGCCCAGGGCGACATAATGCAGTCGATCTGGGGCACCCACGGCGACCACACCCTCATAGTCCTTTCTCCATCTACCGTCCAGGAGGCCTTCGACTTCACGATAAAGGCGTTCAACTTAGCTGAAAAGTACAGAACTCCGGTTGTTCTTCTCACCGACGCGGAAGTGGCCCACATGAGAGAGCGCGTTTACATCCCGAACCCGGACGATATCGAACTCGTTTACCGCAAACTCCCGCAGAACGAGGAAGAAGCAAGGCTTCCCTTCGGCGACCCGCACGGCGATGGAATTCCGTCGATGCCGATCTTCGGAAAGGGCTACCGGACGTACGTCACGGGGCTGACCCACGACGAGCGCGGAAGGCCAAAGACCGTTGATGCGGAAGTCCACGAGAGGCTCATAAAGAGGATCATCGGCAAGATAGAGAACAACAAGCACGACATAATCAGTTATGAGAAGTTCGAACTTGAAGATGCGGAGGTTGCGATAGTCTCTACAGGTATCGTCTCCCGCTCCGCCATCAGGGCCGTTAAAATCCTCCGCGAGAAGGGCATCAAGGCTGGACTGCTCAAGCTCAACACGATATGGCCCTTTGACTTCGACATGATAGAGGAGCTGGCTGAGCAGGTGAAGAAAATCTTCGTTCCGGAGATGAACATGGGACAGCTCTACCACCTCGTCAAGGAAGGAGCGAACGGAAAGGCCGAGGTTGAGCTGATAAGCAAGATAGGCGGCGAGGTTCATACTCCAATGGAGATAGTCGAGAGGGTGGTGGGATGATGTACCTGAAGTCCGCTTACGAGATACGCGAGAAGTACCTCAGGAAGGACATGCTCCCGACGATATTCTGTCCAGGCTGTGGTATAGGCTCAGTCCTCCAGTTCACGCTCAGGGCAATAGACGATCTCGGCCTGAACCAGGACGAGATAGTCTGGGTGAGCGGTATCGGCTGTTCCTCCCGCGTTCCGGGTTTTGTTAACTTCGACGGTCTTCACACGACCCACGGAAGGGCTTTAGCCTTCGCGACGGGAATAAAGCTGACAAACCCAGACCTCAAGATAATAGCCTTCATGGGAGACGGGGATGCAGCAGCTATCGGCGGAAACCATCTCATCCACGCCATAAGGAGGAACCTCGACGTCACCGTTATCCTCATCAACAACTTCACCTACGGAATGACTGGCGGCCAGGTCGCCCCGACGGCACTCAAGGGTCTCAAGGGGACGACCGCTCCCTACGGCCAGTTCGAGAACCCGTTTGACATAGCCCAGCTCGCGGTTTCTGCCGGGGCCAACTACGTGGCCAGGTGGACGGTCTTCAACTACCTTCAGGGCATAAACAGCATAAAGAAAGCCCTTCAGAAGGAGGGCTTCACGCTCGTGGAGTTCCTCTCGCCATGTCCGATCAGCTTCGGAAGGAGGAACAGGATGAAGACCGCTCCGGAGCTTATCCGCTGGTACCAGAAGATAACCGTCCCGCTCGCGAAGGCGAAGAAGATGCCGCCTGAAGAGCTCGAGGGCAAGATAGTCATCGGCGAGTTTGCCGACAGGGACAGACCGGGGCTCGTTAGGGAGTACCTTGAGTACATAAAGAGGGCCAAGAAGATGATGGGGTGGGAAGAATGAGGAAGGAAGTCCTCTTCAGCGGTTTCGGCGGTCAGGGTGTCATCCTCGCGAGCGTCATCCTCGGAAGGGCGGCGGCGGTTTATGAGGGTCTCTACGCCGTCCAGACCCAGGCTTATGGGCCAGAGTCAAGGGGAGGTGCAAGCAAGGCCGAGGTGGTCATCAGCGACGAGCCGATAGACTACCCAAAAACCCTCAGCCCCGACTACGCGGTCTTCTTCTCCCAGGAGGCCTACACCAAGTACCTCCACACCATCAAAGAGGGCGCAAAGGTCATCGTAGAGAAAGACCTTATTCCAAACAGGGACCTTGAGTTCGAGAAGAAGCTCGATGTTTTGGCGCTCCCTCTTACTGAGATAGCGGAGGAGACCACCGGCCTGAGCCTGACGATGAACATCCTCACCCTTGGCGTCCTGACTGCCTGGACTGAGATAGTTAGCAGGGAAGCGATAGAAAAGGCCGTCCTCGATGCCGTTCCAAAGGGAACCGAGGAGATCAACCTGAGGGCCCTTAGGAAGGGTTTTGAGCTGGGAGAGAAGGCTAAGAACGGGGAGCTTTGATTCCCCAAATCCTTTTATTATCCACTTCCTTTTGTGGCGTGGGGGGAGTTTATGATAATCAACGAGACCAAGGGAAAAGTGTGGCACGGAAGAGTTAAGCTTGCGGATAACTTCTTCAGGCGGTTTAGGGGGCTTATGCTGGTTAGGGATGTGAACTACGCCCTAGTTTTTGTCCTCCCAGCTGAAACACGGGCAAACGCTTCAATTCACATGTTCTTCATGCTGAGCGACATCGACGTTATCTGGCTCGATTCTTCGAGAAGGGTAGTGGACTTTAAGACTGCAAAGAAGTGGCGTCTCTACACTCCGAAGAAAGCTGCCAAGTACATCATCGAGGGTCCCGTTGGGCTGATAAGAACCCTTGAGGTGGAGGAAGGGGACTTAATAAGCTGGACGCCCACCGAAGAAAGCAAAAAAGCACTTCCAGTCAAGTCTCTAATTCCGGGAAAAATAGACTTCAACGGCTCTAAAAACAGCATTGCAATGGTTGAAAGCGTTAAAGAAGTAAAAGCCAATGAGGTTTAAAACTCAAACTCGACTCCGTTCTCGTCGCCCTCCCAGAGGACTATGCGCTTGAGCTGCACTCCCCCAGGAAGTTTCTCCTGAATCTCTTCTGCTATCCAGAGGGCAATGTTCTCTGTTGTCGGGTTCTTAAAGAGGGAGTTGAGGTTCTTGTGGTCGAGTTCCTTTATTATGTTTTCCACAATTCTCCGAAGCTCCAGAAAGTCCATTACATAGCCGTTCTTAAGCGGGCCTTCAACGGCGACCTCCAGCCGGAAGGTGTGGCCATGTATCTCCTCTGCTTGACCATCTATGATGACTGCATGGGCTGCCTCAAACTTGAAGCGCTCGACGACGCGGGATTTCATGGCTGCACCTCCAGTTCATCTGGAGAGGATATTAATCACAAGTCATTTACGACAGCTAAAGCCTCAATGAACACATTACTATCAACTAGAAAGCTCCTCATAGAGCTCAGCCTCCAGCTCGCGCCAGGACTTCTCGGACTTTATGGAGCCAAAAGCCCGTTGGAGGACGTCATCAAGGTTCGCTCTTGCTCTCGCTCTGAGCTCGTCCATTTTAGCTCGCCACTCTCGGTTGAGGGCTACATATCCAGTTTTCTCCACTTCCCTCACCAGTGGTGAATTAGAACGGAAGTAAATAAAACTTTCTTACCGAAAGGCTAATCTGTGGGTAAGGATACTATTCAGTTTGGGTGAGGCCTATGGGCTGTGGGATGGCCGTTGATGCAAACCGCGTCATAGCCGGAGGAGTTCTGGTCTTCGTCGAGCCTGAAACATTCAAGAAGTTTCTGGAGCTGAAGGAGAGGCCCCTTGTCATAGTCGGTGAAACGGGAGGCTTCAAGAAGGTCAAGCTTACCATGACGACCTACGATGGGGCGCTGATAATAACCCGGGGCGAAGTTGAGCTGCCAGAGAGGGCTGTAGTCGTGAATGCGAAGGAGCTGTCATTGGGAAAATAATGCCCAGAGGGTTTATAAGTGCACAAGTTCTCAAATGCGTGTATGAAGATTACGGGAAGAGTAAGTGGGATGAGTGAAGATGGTTTAGGGACAATAAAGGCCAAAAACGGGATAATCTATGTTCCTTTCTCTTATCCCAGTGATATCGTGAAGGTAAAGAGAACAAAGCACCGATTCGGAAGGAAGATGGCAACCGATTTCGAGCTCCTCGAAGAATCTTCTCTCCGCCAGAGACCCGGGTGCACTCATTTTGGAAGATGCGGCGGCTGTCTCTGGCAGGGATTGAAATATGGTGAGCAACTGCGCCTCAAGAGGGAGCTCTTTGAGAAAGCCACCGGGATAAGCGCCGAGATCAAGGGCTCGCCAAGGGTTTGGGGATTTCGCAACATTAGCAACTTCATTGTTACAATTTCTGGAATCGGCCTGAAGGAGTATGGAAGTCCTTTTAGAGTGGTTGATCTCCGTGAGTGCCCGATTTTCTCGAAGAAAACGCCCGAGTATCTCCGCTCTTTGAGGGGGTTTCTTGCCGAAGCTGGGCTTAAGCCCTGGGACTTGAAAAAGAAAACCGGGGAGGTGCACTACCTCCAAGTGCGGGAGGGCAAGTTCACGGGAGAGGTTATGGTGAACCTCATTGCTCACATTAAGCCCAAAGAGAAAGTTCTTGAGGCATTTAGAGACTACTTCTCCTTCGCCGACTCCCTCTACTGGAGTATTAAGCAGGACACAAAGGACAATCCTCGTGGTGATACTCAGCTCGTAGATGGAGAGCCGTACATCCGCGAGAGGATCGAGGATGTCCTCTACCTAATCCACCCCAACTCATTCTTCCAGACCAACAGCTACGCCCTGACACTCCTCCTGAAGGCCGTTGAAGAGTTTGCTGACGGGGAGGAGGTTCTCGACCTGTACTCTGGCGTTGGGACGTTCGGGATTTGGCTGGCAAAGAAGGGCTTTTGGGTTGAAGGAGTCGAGCTCAACCCGTTTGCGGTGGATATGGCCAGCAGAAACGCGGAACTCAACGGTGTAAACGCCCGCTTTAGCGTGGGGAGAGTGGAAGAGACCCCCATCGGTAACTACGACACTGTGATAGTTGACCCGCCTCGAAAGGGACTGAAGGAGGCCGCGGAGCTGCTCGTGAAGAGCGGAGTTGAGAACGTTGTTTATGTCTCATGCAACCCGAAGGCATTCAAGCTCGACTACGAGAACCACCTTAGCAAGGGTTATCGTGTTGAGGAGGCCGTTCTGGTGGACATGTTCCCGCACACGCCGCACGTTGAGGCGGTGGTAAAGTTAAGGAGAAAGAGTTGAAAGCCGATCAAACCGCCTTCCAGAACGGGTCTTCCTTCGCCTTTACCTTTGCCGTCATCTTGAGGGCCTTTATGTCGGTCTCCTCAAGCTCGTCCCTGAGCTGCTTGGCGAGGATTATGACGTCGTTCTTGCTCAGGTCGACGTAGAGGGTCTCCCCGGGGTGTATGTGCCTGCCGACTATTGCGCCCTCAATTGCTATAGCCACTGCATCTCCCTTCTTCGCCTCCTGGACGAAGTCGTTCTTGTTCTTTATCGACTTGATTACGCCGACCTTCTCGCCGGTCTCCTTGATCAGAGCTACACCCGGCCTTATCCTGCCCTCGAGGACTTCGACGCCGACTATGGCCGGCTTGCTCCTCCTGAAGACGTAGCGCTCGTCCGGATAGAGCCTGATAACGCTCGGGAAGGTAACGTTCTTGAGGAGCTCGCGCTTTCTCTTCTCCTCCTCCGCCTTCACCCAGGCCTCGTAGTCCTCGATGAGCTTGTAGATGATGTTGCCGACGAATATTGGAACGCTCTTTGCGTTCGCAACTTCTTCTGCATCTTCGTTAACCTTGACGTTGAAGCCGAGGACGACGCCGTACTTTGGCTCTTCCTCCTTAACGCTCAAGGCCTCCATAACGTCGGTCTTGCTGATGTTGCCGACATCTGCCTTTCTGATGGGGATTCCCTTCTCCTGGAGCTCCTTGCTGAGGGCCTCAAGGCTTCCAAGAGTGTCGGCTTTGACTATGACACCGATCTTGCCGGTGTTTATGACGACGCTCTGAATCTGGCTGAGTATCTCCTGCTTTGCTCTCTCAATCTCCTCCTCGGAGCGCGCCGCTATGACGGGAGAACCAGCTAGCGCCTCCTCCAGACCTGGAGCCGCTATCTTGACACCCGCCGCCGCTGTTACCTCATCAACCTGATCGAAGCGGAACCTCGGGTCTCTGATCTCGTCGAGGGGCTTCGGCTTCAGGAGCGCGCGTATTTTGGTCACTATCGCCTTGTCCTTTCCGCCAACCACTATCGTGTCGTCCTTCCTGAGCGTGCCGTCGTAGATGATGACGTCGATGGTTGTCCCGAGGCCGACCTCTTCCCTGACCTCGAGGATGGTACCGCGTGCGGGACCTTCAACCTCTATCTTCAGCTTCTCCTCAAGGTATTTCTGGGAGAGGCCTGCTATGAGGACGAGAAGTTCTGGAACGCCTATGCCGTACTTGGCTGATATGGGAATTATCGCCAGCTCCCTCGTGAAGTCCTGAACGCGGTCGAAGCGGTTGGCGTTGAAGCCCATCTCGTAGAACTTGCCTATCAGTTCCCAGAGCTTTGTCTCCAGCTCCTGCTGCGCCCTCTGATCCTGCTTCTTGATGTTGATGAGGAAAGGTTCATCCTCCTCGATGACCCAGCCCTTTATCCTGTCTATCTTGTTGGCGGCAACTATGAATGGCGTCCTGTACCTCCTCAGGATTTCGATGCTCTCTATCGTCTGCGGCTGGAAGCCCTCGTTTATGTCAACAATCAAGACCGCCAAATCGGCGAGGCTCCCGCCCCTCGCGCGCAGGCTCGTGAAGGCCTCGTGGCCGGGAGTATCGATGAAGAGCAGTCCGGGGAGCTTTATCTCACCCTTCCAGAGCTTGATGAGCGGGCCGGCGAGCTGTTTGACAACATCTATCGGAACCTCGGTCGCACCTATGTGCTGGGTTATTCCCCCAGCTTCCTTTCCAGCGACGTTCGTGTGCCTGATGCGGTCGAGTAGTGTTGTCTTGCCGTGGTCAACGTGGCCGAGAACCGCGATGATCGGCTGTCTAATTCTCTTCGTCATTTTTCTCACCTGAGCTAAAGTCTGGTGTAGGCTTTTAAAGGTTAGCCGGCGTAAAGATTAAAAACAACAATGGTAATTCCAACTGGTGGTAGGATGATAGGGCTCATCGGAGGGGTTCTCCTTGGGTTCGTCATGGCATTTATTCTCGGCAGGGTTAAGGGCAGGGGATACGAAGTCGCTATGGCACTGTTTGGAATGCCTGTCTTTACCTATGCGATTTCCATAGGTTTGGGAGAAGGGTGGCCGAAGAACACCTACCTCTGGGCTGGAACTTGCCTCAGTCCCCTCAAATGGGCTGGAATAGAGGTCTTCCTCTCGTTTTTCGTTGCACTCCTGTACTTCTACCTCAGGGCGAGGGGAAGCCTGAGCATTGACGAGTACGTCCAGGTCTCGTACCTGGCGCCGGGGACATTTGCGGGGGCGGTCGTACTTTCGTCAACGCT
This sequence comes from Thermococcaceae archaeon, assembly GCA_030156945.1. Lineage (GTDB taxonomy): Archaea > Methanobacteriota_B > Thermococci > Thermococcales > Thermococcaceae > Thermococcus. Next base: position 5,401 of record JASGLT010000010.1, on the reverse strand, counting down.
GCTTCCTGCTCTGATCGTTCCGGGCATTCTGGCCTACGCACTCATTGTCTGGCCGAAGGAAGGGAGCTCCATAAAGTTCCTGAAGGTTGAGAGGGTGGACCTTCTTGAGGGATTTGAGGTTTATACCGACGAGAAGAGCATGATGGTCTTTAGGGATGGTAGAAAGCTCTTCATTGGGGGTGCCACCCTTAAAAGATTCCCACGCTCCAGAGAGCTTGCGGAATGCACTTTGATGCTTCCAGCTCTCTGCGTGGCTAAGAAACTTGCTATCCTTGCAATCGGATTTCTCCCGGCAGTGGCCCTCTTATTCGTTCCGAGGGGTACTCTAACAATAGCTGCCTATGGCGTAGTCGTTTTGGTGACTGCTCAGCTCCTGGCAAAGGTGACGGTCAAGACTACGAATAAAACGCTTTCGAAGGAATGCCGTGAAGTTGTGGGGGAGTACTCGGACTTCCTGAGAAAAAAGGGGAAGTCTGAGGACGCGGCGGGTTAGATCCGTGTTTCGGATAGCCAATACCGTCTTAGGTATTCCTTCTTTGCCCGTCTGCGAGAATTTTGCTGGCGTGAACGAGGTGAGGATAGCATATTCACCATGCATGCCTCCGGTGGCGTTGCTGTACCAGTTTGTATCCCTATTTCGTTGAAAAGTATCTGACTGGAGGACGTAGAAAACTCGGGAGAATATTTTGGGTGATAAGTGAATTTCCAGGGTTTTAAGGGGGATAAAAGAGTTTTAAAGTCCAAAATCGCTTTATGAAGTTGAACCTCTACTTCCTTGTGGGAAGATAAAAACTGAAAGGAAACTCATCCTGCATCCTCTGGAAGCATGTTATACAGGAAAACTGCCTCCAAGACTGCCCTCTTTGTTTTGCTCCCAGTGTACATTGTGTTCCCCTCGGAATCCCTGATGAAGACGACCCGATACTTTAGGGCAGTTTTTATTGGGCCTTCTACATCGTAGGGCTCGTTAAATCCGCTGATAACTGCAACGAGGGTTCCGTTGTAGGATATGCCCGTTATGGGGAGGCTGGTAAGTGTTGAGTACTCATTAAGAAGGCCCTCCAGGACTATGGTGCGGTTGTTCCCTTCATTTATCTCGTAGAACACAATACTGTCGCTTCCATATTCTTCGGTGAGGTACTCCACGAGGCGCCTGCATTTGCAGCATTCACTGCTTCCGTATATGTAGAACTTTATAAGAGACCTGTTCAGGGGTAGCTTGTAGGGTGGGAAGTCGTGGGGAAGGGTTACCTTGCCAGACTCCTCAGGAGGGTTGGATGGAGTTTCCGTTGATGTCTCTGTTGTGTTTTCACCGCTCGGAGTTTGGGAGGAGCTCTCGTTATTCTCTACTGGTGTGGAAGTTTGCGAGGTAGAGGTTGAAGTTGAGGAACTTTTCTGAGAGCCAGTATCAGTACTTGAAGACGCTGTGCTATCGTTTTTGGAGGGGGAAACTTGGCAGGAATTGCATGAAGCGTTAGTAGTAGATGTGGAAGCTTGACTCGAAGACTCAGTATAATGTGTTTGAGTGTTTGTGGGGGTTTCGGAGGCAGTTGGATTCTTGGTTTCGTTCTGGGAGTTAGAGCCCAAGCACATAGCTGATAGGAGGGTAAACACCAGGAGGAGCGCTATCAGGGCTTTCTTCTGGGACATGTTATTCACCACCTTGCCATGGAAATGCCCCCCTTTTATAATTTTCCAAAAATTAAGGAGTTGGTAGGGAAAATTGATGGTTTTAAAGGCAAAGGGGTTAACTAGCGTTCCAGGCAGTTCATGCTGTCAAGCCACTCCTTCTTTCCCTTTGCGTGGGTGTGGTAGAACCAGTCGGCGGCCTTGCAGTATTCAAAGAGCTCCTCTGGCTTGAAGTATAGGCTTATCTCCCTCTCCGCGCTCTCCGGGCTGTCGGATGCATGGACCACGTTGTAGATTGCATCACCAACGTCGAGACCGTAATCGCCGCGTATACTTCCGGGCTCTGCGTCCTTCGGGTCAGTAGCTCCTGCCATCTTCCTGACGACGCTTATAGCATAACGTCCCTCAACTACCATGACGACACTCGGAGCCTTTGTGATGTAGTCGATCAGAGGCTCAAAGAAAGGCTTGCCCCTGTGCTCTTCGTAGTGCTTCTCCGCCAGCTCCCGGTCGATCCATATCATCTTCATTCCGACGATCTTGAGACCACGCTTCTCGAAGCGAGATATTATTTCGCCTACAAGTCCCCTAACAACGGCATCCGGTTTCAGAATGACCAGCGTACGCTCTACATTTTTCTCGGCCATCGGCAACACCAGGGTTAATAGGCCCGGAGGTTAAAAGGGTTTTTGGAGTAATAAGCAAACAAAAAGAAGATAGGCGGTCAGCCAACTTTCACGTACCATGTGAGTGCGGTCCAAATGTTGTGAATGTCCGTGGGTAGTATGTTCCTATTGCCCGACAACTCAGCGGAGAGTTTGACATTAACTACTGGATGCCACTTCCCATCATGGAGAGCGCTTTCTTTGACTTCTCCTTCAGAGGACACCATGACCTCGACGGTGTGTTCGGAAGCTTCAGTGTACAATCTCGCTGTCCCCATGGTGTCTACTGTCCATATTGCTTTGGGATCAGCATCATCCCCATAAATCTTGTATCCCCCTACATTCAAGGGATACGAGATAGGACCCACGCTCACTGTTACACTTGAATGCTTGTCAATAATCCCCGCTGGCCCCATTAACCCCAAGTGTCCATTTAGGGCAGGGTCAACTCTCCAATTGTGAATTATTTTCATCTTTCTTATCCAGTACTTTCCATAGTCACTATTTCCACTGTTCTTTAGTAAAATTCCTGGAGTTGCTCTGTACGTGCCTCGACCATCCTCATCTTTGGTGCAGGCAAATGTCTCAGTTGATGGGTTGTTATCATTCCAGAGTCCCCACATAAAGAACTGGGCATACAGCTTTCCATAGGGTGGATCATCGTACCTAAGTTCTTGTCTTCCGAAGTTGTGCCAGTATGGCTCACTTTCACCGCTGTAGACTTTTACGTTTCCGTTGCTGTCAACGGTTTTAACTTCCCATCCCCTGGGAACACCTATCCTTCCCTTTGGAATAACGTCCGGTTTGAATTTGGGTGCCTTCTTGCTCCATTCCAGGAGCTCGTTCCGAAGGGTTTCAACCTTAACCTTGGTGGGCGTAGTGGCACTCCTTGCGGTGATTAGGATATCAACCCTTCCCTCTTGCGTCACTTTTATCCCGTAACCGGTTATGAATGAGCCTTTTGGAAGCTCTGGAACCGCGTAGACGTGCCACTTGGCTTTTGGAGCGCTTTCTTCAACAAGTTGCTGAACCCTGTTTTTGAGTACCTTCGGATCGAGGGGCAGGCCCTCTTTGCTATAGAGGATGTAGGCGGTGTAGTTGTTTCCGGCAATCTTCTGAACGGTTGGAACACCGTACTGAACCTCCCTTCCTGTTGGGTACGCCGAAACAACAAACAGGCTTCCAACCAAAACTCCAAGTATGAACCATACCATCTTCTGTCGCATTTGCCCCTTCCCCAACGGGATTGTCAATAATAACCAACTGAGTCATAGTACTTAAGCTTTTCGTTTATTCTGTACTGGGATGTTGCGAAATCTTGTGTGTATCTAAATTACTAAAAGAGATACAAAAGATTCGGGGTGTTTGGACCCCCTAACGACCTCTCTCGTCCATCTGCTGACGTCAGCGCAAAATCCCGATACTCCTCACTCAGAAGAACGGTTTCCAGTGCTCTTCTTCCTGAAGACGAACTCGCAGTACTCAGCGCCCGTGGCCTGGCATTTAACCTCGTCTCCCTCCCATTCCTCTCCTGTGAATTCGCTTATCAGCTGGGCAATCTCGCCGGCGTAGTTAACGTGGAGGGGGTATTGGGAGCCTTTTTTCAAGGGGAAGAGGTTCTTTCCCCTTATCACTATGAAATCATCTCTGAGCTCAATGGGCTCCAGAATTCCGCCTCCGCTGGCTTTCGTGGCTTTAGAGAAGTAGTCGAGGGCATCTCTCAGGGAGCGGTGGAAGTTCCTATACGCTTTTCCCACGCCACGGAATTCGTATCTCCCCCAGAGATAAAGGAAGCGCTTACCTTCTTTAGGGCCAAGGTACCTGTAGGCGAATTCTATAAGGGACGCTTCGCTTTCTTCCCCTATAAGCTGAATCCTTTCCCCTTCAAACCACAGGTTACCCTCTTCGTCTAATGTAAGGTTGCGCTTTATAGTCTCAAGGTCTTCGTAGCTTTCCCAAGCTAGCTGTATCCCATCCTCTGATTTCACATAGGGCATTCTCGCGAATGGCACCCTTATAGGCTGGATGGTTCTCTTTATGGATATAAAACCGTTGGAGACCTCGAATATGTAGTCCCAGGGTAGGAGGGACATTGCAAGCTCACTTTTTTCAAAAACATCTCCAAGAACTGCACCAAAAACACTAATTCCGGCATTTTTTATGGAGTTTATGAGTTTGATAATGGCCCTTATGTAAAGCTTTTTGTCACTTTGGAGGGCGTATTGGGAGGTCAGGTCGTCTATAACCAGGAGGTCATATTTTCCCTTGATGGCGGTGTCTCGTATTATCGCAGATGTGATTCCTAGGTCGAGGGGGTTGGGTATAACGTTGGGCCCCTGCTTTGATGTTGGCCCGTAGAGGTTTGAAAAACCGTCAAGGATTAGTAACCTGCCCGAGGACGTGAATTCGTCGTATTGGATGCCATAGTGTTTGAGCTCCGCCGTTAGAACCTCCATTGGCTGCCTGAATTCCACTAAAAGCACTCTGTATCCTTTCCTCAGGAGATTCTGGACTATCTGATGCATAAAAATAATGTTGTCTCTCTCAACTGAACCCAGGAAGGCCGTACTCGAACCTGGTAAGAGACCGCCGCCCAGTATTTCATCTAGCCTTCGAATTCCAGTCTCTATCATCTCACTCGCCCGCGGGATTATGGGAGGCCATGTTTATAACGGTTGCCCTGCTTGTAATAGTATTTGGCTTGGCAATAGTAAACCATGAACCTCGGAAGTTGAGCTCTAAAAAAGAACCTCCCTAAAGATGTAGAAGATGAGAGAAGAGAAAATCACTGCCTCTTGGCCCTCTGGAGTCTGGCCTCCTGGAAGGCCTTGGTCCACTTGAGCTTTCTGGGGTTGCGCCCCATGAAGTAGTACTTCTCGCACTTGCTGGAGCAGAAGAACAGTACTCTGCCATCGTTTCTGACGTACATCTTGCCAGTTCCAGGCTCGAACTCCTTCCCGCAGTAGGAGCAGACGTTCCATCTGGCCATTTTCACTACCTCCTTGCCCTAATCTCCCTTGCCTCACGCTCTGTCTCTCTGAGAATGACTATGTCTCCAACTCGAACGGGTCCCTTAGATCGGAAGAGCACACGTCTGAACTCCAGTC
>JASGLT010000035.1 GCA_030156945.1 Thermococcaceae archaeon | reverse complement strand
GAGTTTGACCATTCTGAGCCTTTCCCTGAGGAGTTTCTCAACCTCCTCCCTGTCTTCTGCTCCATGTTCTCTGGCCAAATCCCAGACAATGTCCTTGATCTTCTTAGTTGGGTTTAGGGCGTTCATGGCATACTGCGGGATTATTGAGAGTTCAGTGTACTTTATCTTGCGTTCTTCTTCCTTGCTCAGCTTCATGAGGTCTTTTCCCTTGAACATTGCTTCCCCACCCATGTGAGTCATTGGGGGCTTGCGAAGGATGAGGGAGTGGACGAGGGTGGATTTACCACACCCGCTCTCCCCAGCTATTCCGAAGACCTCACCCTCCCTAACGTCAAAGGAGACTCCATCAACAGCCTTAACGTAACCAACGGGAGTCCTGTAGTAGATTTTAAGATCCCTAACACTCAGCAAACTCATTACTCCTCCCTCCTGAGCCTCGGGTTGAAGACCTCGTCGAGTCCCGTGTTTATGAAGTAGAGACCTGTTATCAGGAGTGCTATGACAAGTCCGGGCGGTATTGCCCACCACCAGTAGCCAAGCTGTATTGCGTTCCACAGCACTGCGTTCTGGAGGATGATTCCGAGGGATATTCCCCTCGTTGGGCCGAGACCTATGAAGTCAAGGCCAACGGCTGCCAGTATGGCACCACCGAACTGGAGGATGAAGACCATGAAGACGTAGGAGACCATGTTGGGCATTATCTCCCCGAAGATTATGGCCAGGTCCCTCATCCCCGCTATCTTGGCCAGCGCCACGAACTCCCTTTCCTTGAGCGAGAGGGTCTGTGCCCTCACAGCCCTTGCTGTCCAGGGCCAGGCGGTCAGACCAATGATGATGCTCTCTATTAGGACTCCTCTGTAGGTCACGTAAGCTGCTATGATGATGAGCAGGGCCAGGGTTGGGATGACGAGCAGTATGTTGGTCAACATCATGAGTATCTCGTCCACCCAGCCGCCTTTGTAACCCGCCACGAATCCGATGAGGAGGCCGATTAGCGTGGCAAGGCCGCCTCCGACGAGGCCCACGAACAGTGAGCTCCTCAGACCGTGGACGAGCTGGCTGTAAAGGTCCCTTCCAAAGCTGTCAGTTCCAAGGTAGTGCTTGACCTTAATGACTCCCTGGGGGGTGAATATCTCCCCCATCTCCCCGGGCGGAAGGTTGGCGATTGAGGCTTTGGTTGCAGACCTCTCCCCGATTTTAATAACGTAATAGCCGAGGGGGTCAAATTTGGAGAACATAGGACCTATCAGAGCGAAAATAATGAAGAACCCCACTATGGCAACCCCTATCTTGAACTTGTTGTTTTTTAGTGCGATCCGCAGAGTGTTCCCCTTCATTCACTCTCCCCCCGTGTAGGAGTACTTGACCCTCGGGTCTATGACAACGTACAGCAGGTCGATCAAGAAGTTGGCAACGAGAACGTTCAGGATTATCATCAGGAAGCAGCCCTGTATGAGGAAGTAGTCCTGGTTGAGTATGCCCTGCATCAGCACGTAACCAATTCCGGGATACGAGAAGACAATCTCCGTGGTTAGTGCACCTGCAACGATGAGACCGAGCTGAAGCGCGAGTCCAGTGACCTGTGGGAGCATTGCATTTCTGAAGGCGTGCTTGAGTATAAGCCTCTCCGAGGAACCCAGGGCCTCAAGGTAGTGCGCGTAGTCTGCCTCTATCTCGTAGATTATCATGTTCCTCATTCCTATCGCCCATCCTCCAAGCTGGACGAGGAATAGGCTCAGGAACGGCAGCGTCCAGTGGTGCAGGAAGTCCTTGATAAACGCCCAGCTCAGTGAGGGTATTATTCCGTAGCTGTAAGCCCCCGAAACCGGGAATAAATCCAGCTTAACGCCCAGGAGGTAAGCCAAGACTATAGCAAACCAGAAGTAGGGTGAAGCAGTCAGGAAGTAGAAGACCGGCATTAAGTAGGAGTCCAGCTTCCTGTTCTTGCCGGCCAGGGCACCCAACCAGTTTCCAACTATCCAGCTGAGGACGATTGACGGCACGAGAAGGGCAATATCATAGGGAAGGGCACTCTTTATGATTTCAGCAACGGGTTTTGGGTAATAGTAAATGCTTATACCCAAATCACCGTGTAGAAGGGCGTTCCAGAACGAAATGTACTGCTCCCAAAGGGGCTTATCAAGACCAAAGGCCTGAATGAAGTAGGAGTGAAGGTGTTCGGCAACGTTCGGCAGGGTTGCGAACCTCGACAAAAGCACTGCCACTGGATCCCCTGGCATGAACCTTGGGATGGCCCAGTCTATGGTGACCGCGAAGAAAAACGTGAGTATGTAAATCACAATCTTTCTGGTGAGGTACCTCTTTATTCCGCTCACATCTCTCCCCTCCGTCAGTTTGAGCTCAGTGGTATTATTTTATGCGCCCCAAGAAAAAATAAAAATGCCGGAATGCCAAAAGTCACCTCTTCCTCTTTCTGAGGAGAAGCGGGACGACTGCAAGTCCCACGAGCGCTGCCGGACCGCAGATGCCTCCACCCTCGCCGGATGAAGTAGTTGTCTGAGAGGTCTCTGCAGGTTGGCTGGTAGTTGCGGTGCCTGTTTCGGCTGGGGATGTTGTGCTCTTAACGGGTTTTATGCCAAGGAGGACCTTTAATCCGCCCATCTGCCAGTAGTTGTTCCAGCTTATCGGGTAAGCGTACGGGTTCTTTTCGGTGGGCCAGTTTGTCCAGTGAGCGGGGCTGGCCTCGAACCATGCACCGTTGTAGACTATCGGGATAGCCGGCACTTCCTTGAGCATTATCTCCTGGAGCTCCCTGTAGTACTGGAGCTTCTTGTTCTCATCCTTCTCGGTGTTTATGAGCTCGAGGAGCTCGATTACCCTGTCGTTCTTGTACCTGCCCCAGTTTCCTGAGTATGAGGGCTCTCCAACCGGGGTAACGTCCGGGTAGAGGACCCAGTTGAACCACTGCCAGGGCGTGGCGTAAACCTGGCTTCCGAAGTTGTTGATCGCCATGTCAAAAGTGCCCTTGGTCAGGTCCTCCCAGTACTTGCTGTAGTCAGGGAACTTGGGCTCCGCGCGTATTCCAACTGATGCAAGCTGCTCGCTGATGATCCTGATCATCTCCATCCAGTCTGTCCATCCGTAGGGGACTATTATCTCGAACTTCATTGGACTTCCGTCCGGGAACTCTCTATAACCGTCGCCGTTCACATCCTTGAAACCGAGGCTATCGAGTATCTGGATAGCTTTCTCAGGGTCGTACTTCCAGCCGTACTTCTCCTCAAGGTCCTTTGCCTTTATCTTTTCAAACACCGGAACAGGGAGGAGCCCAGAGGGCTTAGCGGGCAGAACCTGGTTCTGGAATGCTCTTGCAGCGATCTCATCCGGGTTTATAGCATAGGCAAGTGCCCTTCTAAAGTCGGGGTTGTTGAGGGGTTCCTTCTGAGTGTTCAGGAAGAGGAACGCGGTGTTGGCTGGAAGGTGATAGGGCTTGTCATCGTACCAGGTCACTATGTTGTAAGTGCTCTTGACATCCGGAACACCGGGGATGAAGAAGTTGCTCCAGTCGAGGTCGCCCTTAACAAGCATCGAGAGAGCGACGTTGTTGCTGTAGACTATGACGTAAACGATGTACTTCGGAGCGGGCTTTCCAAAGACCTTGGTTCCCCACCAGTCATCGTTCCTAATCCAGATGGCCCTCATCTCGTCGGTCTTGTAGAGCTTGTACATACCAGAACCCACTGGGTTGTCGGTGTTGGCGTAGGAAATCGGGTCTTCAATGCTCTCCCATACGTGCTTTGGAACTATCGGAATGTTGTATAGCCAGTAGGTCCACTCCTCGTAGTGGGGCTGGCTGAAGATGAACTGGACTGTTCTGTCATCAACGACCTTCACTTCGCTGAGCCAGTCCCAGATTGGGGCCCATCCAACACCGCCGTTTTCCTTGGCAATGTCAAAGGTGAACTTCACGTCCTCAGCGGTCAGGGGCTTTCCATCCTGCCACTTCAGGCCCTCTTTGAGCTTCACCTCGTAGGTGTTGTCGCTTACCCACTGGCCGGATTCGGCAAGCCACGGTTCAAGCTTGTCGTTCAGCGGGTCGTAGAGAAACATCGTCTCGTAGAGAAGTCCTATCGTTCCGGTAACTGCGGCCCACGGGGTCAGCGGGTTGAAGTTGTTTGGCTGGCTCCAAAGGCCACCACCCACGTACAGGGTTTCGTCCCTCGGTAGCTCTTCGGCGCTGACGTATCCGGAGCTCAAAACGTTTGCAAACACTACCAGGGCTATTATAGCACCCAACAGTTTCTTCATAGACACCACCCCGACCCCCGTTCATAATGGTGGGGGCCTGTAGTGTAATGTGCGCTAATCATTCTATAAATTTTCCCCTGATTTTATAATATTCTGACCCAAGTTTTATAAAACTGGCCCAAACATTTATAAAATTGAAATCCCTAACTATCCACTAGCAATGTAATGAAGCTGGAGGTTGATTATGATGGTATCAGAAGAATTCCTATGGGGCGTTGGGCAGTCAGGCTTTCAGTTCGAAATGGGCGACAAGCTCAGGAGGCACATCGATCCGAACACCGACTGGTGGAAGTGGGTTCGGGATCCTTTTAACATAAAAAAGGAGCTTGTGAGTGGAGACCTCCCCGAGGACGGAATCAACAACTACGAACTTTTTGAAAATGACCACAAGCTCGCCAAGGGTCTCGGCCTCAACGCCTACAGGATTGGAATAGAGTGGAGCAGAATCTTTCCCTGGCCGACGTGGACGGTCGATACCGAGGTCGAGTTCGACACTTACGGTTTAGTAAAGGACGTTAAGATAGACAAGTCCACCCTTGCTGAACTCGACAGGCTGGCCAACAAGGAGGAAGTCCTGTACTACAGACGCATTATTCAGAACTTAAGGGAGCTCGGATTCAAGGTTTTTGTAAACCTCAACCACTTCACGCTTCCAATATGGCTCCACGACCCGATAGTGGCAAGGGAGAAGGCCCTTACAAACGACAGGATTGGCTGGGTCTCCCAGAGAACTGTTGTTGAGTTTGCCAAGTATGCCGCTTACATCGCCCATGCGCTCGGAGACCTCGTGGACACATGGAGCACCTTCAACGAACCGATGGTGGTTGTGGAGCTCGGCTACCTCGCCCCCTACTCAGGATTTCCCCCGGGAGTCATGAACCCCGAGGCCGCGAAGCTGGCGATCCTCAACATGATAAACGCCCACGCCTTGGCATATAAGATGATAAAGAGGTTCGACACCAAGAAGGCCGATGAGGATAGCAAGTCCCCTGCGGACGTTGGCATAATCTACAACAACATCGGTGTTGCCTACCCCAAGGACCCCAACGATCCCAAGGACGTTAAAGCCGCTGAAAACGACAACTACTTCCACAGCGGACTGTTCTTTGATGCCATCCACAAGGGTAAGCTCAACATAGAGTTCGACGGCGAAAACTTTGTAAAAGTTAGGCACCTAAAGGGCAACGACTGGATAGGCCTCAACTACTACACCCGCGAGGTTGTCAGATATTCGGAGCCCAAGTTCCCAAGTATACCCCTCATATCCTTCAAGGGCGTTCCCAACTACGGCTACTCCTGCAGGCCGGGCACGACCTCCGCCGATGGCATGCCCGTCAGCGATATCGGCTGGGAAGTCTATCCCCAGGGCATCTACGACTCGATAGTCGAGGCCACCAAGTACGGCGTCCCGGTTTACGTCACCGAGAACGGCGTTGCGGATTCCGCGGACACTCTGAGGCCATACTACATAGTCAGCCACGTCTCAAAGATAGAGGAAGCCATTGAGAATGGATACCCCGTAAAAGGCTACATGTACTGGGCGCTTACGGATAACTACGAGTGGGCCCTCGGCTTCAGCATGAGGTTCGGCCTCTACAAGGTCGACCTCATCTCCAAGGAGAGGATCCCGAGGGAGAGAAGCGTTGAGATATATCGGAGGATAGTACAGTCAAACGGTGTTCCTAAGGATATCAAAGAGGAGTTCCTGAAGGGTGAGGAGAAATGAAGACCATAGCCGTTGATGAGGACACCTGGGAGACGATAAAGAAGCTAAAGGCCAAACTGGATGCTAGGTCATACGACGAGGTACTCAGGAGGCTCATCGAGGCATGGCACCTCGTGGAGTTCGACCTAAAGACGGAAAAGGTCGTCCTGGACGACGATGAGGCCGAACTCATGATTAACCTTATAAAGGACAGGGAGAGAGCGGTATCAAGAGGAGATGGCCATGAGAAGGCTTCCCAAGAGGGTGGTCTTTGATCCGCCTGCCCTCATCGAAATAAACAGGAGGCGAAACAGGGATATCCTGGAATTCATACTGGCCGAGTTCGAAGTTTTCGTGCCTTTTCCCTCCCTCCACGCCTATTTTCTAGGAAAGGCCTATCTGGGCCAGAACGTTGATGAAGCTCTTTCTAAGTTTGAGGAGATTTATCGGACTGTATATCCCGATAGGGAGCTTTTGATAAAACTTGTGAGTATAGAGGCTTCCCTCATAAAAGAGGGAGTTTTCATGTCTCTCGAGGACCTATTAACGGGTGTTTCCGCGATAATGGCCGAGGCCCTCCTGGTTTCCACGGAACCAGAGAGGTTCAAGCCCCTCAAAAAGTACGGACTCGACTGCGTGGGCCTTGAGAAGTTCTTTGAGGAAGTAAGCGAGCTGGCGAGGGAGGAGATAAAGAAAAAGAAATCGGGGGCAAAGGAAAGCACCGTTAAATAACGCTGCTTTCGTGAAGTTTTTATATCCGTTTCTTGATTGTCTGCTCATGGAGCGGAGAAGACTCGTAGGCATTGCCCTGCTCGTGGTCTCAGCATTCACAGGGACCCTCGCCTTTCGCCTCGCCACACCCGCCATAGCCTTCTACACGAGGGACACGCTCAGCGCGAGCATGCTGGCGGTTTCAATAGTTTCCATGTCCTTTGTTCTGGCCAGGGCATTTTCCTCGGTGTTCGGTGGCCTCCTCCTTGAGAAGAGGAAGTCACTCCTCCACATCGGCGGAATCGCCATGATGGGGAACGCCCTGGCTGTGCACCTCTATCCCCTCACCTCGAACTGGATTCAGGTGGCTGGAATAAAGCTCCTCAACGGCTTTCTCAACGGTCTCAGCTGGCCGATGGCGCAGTTCGTCGTTGCCGTGACCACTCCTAAGGATATAAGGGCGAGGGTTACGGCAGTTTACTTCTTCTTCGGCAGCATCGCTTCCCTCCTTGGCAACTACGCTTATGCCTACACGATAGATTTGGGACTTTCTGGCCAGATGCGGATTTCCTCAGTTTTCTTCGTCCTGACGGGGGTGATAATGATAATCGCTTACATCCTCCTGAACGACTGGATAGTACCGAGAAGGGAGAAAAAGGGCTCCCAAAGGCCTTCCCTTGACCCAAGAAAAGTCCTCTTGATAGCTTCCCTGATGGCAGTTATAGTGGCGTTTACCTCTGGAGAGATAACCTACGTCTACGTCTCCGAGGAACTTGGGCTGGAAAAAGCAACTACCGCGACCCTGCTGGGGTGGGTTGAGTTCTTCGCATCTTTCCTCAGCTACTTCTCCTCTTGGTTTGCGGATAAGGTCAGCGAGGTTGGGATGGTAAAGCTGACGGCCGTACTTGCAGGGATTTCGCCGCTCCTCGCGGCCGTTAAAACATCGTTCACCGTTTTCTTTGGGATATTTCTGGCTCTCTTCGCCTTCCAGAGCTTCATGCCCATATCCAGAAAGCTGCTCGCCAGCTACCATCGCTCTTCCCTGGCCATAGGCGGGGTTAACGGTGTCCAGAACCTATCGACTTTCATCGGAGGGGTTTTCTTTGGCCTTGCGTATTCAATAGGGGAAATCCACGTTGGGGTTACCTTGAACGGGGCGCTCCTGGCGTTTACGCCGGTCTCGCTGGCCCTGCTAATTCAGGCCGTTAAGCTTAAAGGTTGGATGGAGTAAGGACTCTGTTGAGATTTCACCATCCAAAACTTTTATAAAAGCGATGGCCAGCTAAGTTTAGGCTTTAACTTACGCTCATTTGGAGGTGAGAGTATGGGACTTAGGCCAGCAAAGATTGATAGGGACGTTGACAAGCCCGCTTACACGAGGAGGGAATACATACGCGGTGCCCCCGGTCCGAAGATAACGATCTTCGACATGGGCAACCTCTCGGCCGAGTTCGAGTACGAGGTGAGCCTTCACGCCGAGCAGGCCATGCAGATCAGGCAGAACGCCCTCGAGGCCATCCGTATCCAGGTCAATAGGTACCTCCAGAAGAACGTCGGTAGGAGCAACTACCACTTCAAGATCAGGGTTTACCCGTTCCAGGTTCTCCGTGAGAACCCGATGGCTACCGGAAGGAAGGCCGACCGTTACGGAAACGGTATGCGCAGGCCCTTCGGAAAGCCGATCGGATTAGCTGCTCGCGTTAGGAAAGACCAGAAGATAATCACCGTCTGGGTGAACGGCCAGCACCTCAAGTTCGCCCTCGGTGCAATGCACAGGGCCAAGATGAAGCTTCCGTACAGCGCTTACTACAGGATCTACGACAAGGAAGGCAACGACGTTACCACCAAGGTTCTCTCCACGATGAAGCTCTGAAGGCCTTTCTTGATTTTCCTTTCTCTTCTGGTGAATTTTAGATGACTTCAAACTGCTGTTTTTGGTTGAATTTGGCATGGATTCATAATAATTGTTATTAACGATGTCGCCCTAACTTCTGTTGGTGAGAGGATGGTAAGCTCGTACTTCAGGAACCTGCTCCTCAAGCTTGGCCTTCCAGAGGAGAGGCTGGAAGCCCTTGAAGGAAAGGGGGCCTTAGCCGAGGACGAGTTTGAAGGGATTAGGTACGTTCGCTTCAGGGATTCAGCGAGGAACTTCCGGAGGGGAACGGTGGTATTCGAAACTGGGGAAGCTGTTCTTGGGTTTCCGCACATAAAGCGCGTCGTTCAGCTCGAGAACGGAATAAGGCGCGTTTTCAAGAACAGACCTTTCTACGTGGAGGAGAAGGTTGATGGGTACAATGTCCGCGTCGTCAAGGTAAAGGATAAGATTCTTGCGATAACGAGGGGCGGCTTCGTCTGCCCCTTCACGACCGAGAGGATTGAGGACTTTGTGAACTTCGACTTCTTCAAGGACTATCCAAACCTCATCCTGGTCGGTGAGATGGCTGGGCCAGAGAGCCCCTACCTCGTTGAGGGGCCACCCTATGTCAAGGAGGACATTGAGTTCTTCCTCTTCGATATTCAAGAGAAGGGGACCGGGGGGAGTCTTCCAACGGAGGAAAGGTACAGGATGGCTGAGGAGTACGGAATCCCGCAGGTGGAGCGCTTCGGCCTCCACGACTCTTCCAAGGTTGGGGAGCTGAAAGAGCTTATCGAGTGGCTCAGCGAGGAGAAAAGAGAGGGCATAGTTATGAAAAGCCCCGACATGAAGAGGATCGCGAAGTACGTCACTCCCTACGCCAACATCAATGACATAAAGATAGGCTCGCACATATTCTTCGACCTCCCCCACGGCTACTTCATGGGGAGGATAAAGAGGCTCGCCTTCTATCTCGCCGAAAACCACGTCAGGGGAGAGGAGTTCGAAAACTATGCAAAGGCCCTCGGAAAGGCACTGTTGAGACCCTTCGTCGAGAGCATTCACGATGTCGCGAACGGCGGCGAGGTTGACGAGACCTTCACAGTCCGCGTCAAGAACATCACAACAGCGCACAAGATGGTGACCCACTTTGAGCGGCTCGGGGTTAAGATACATATTGAGGATATCGAAGATCTGAAGAACGGCTACTGGAGGATAACCTTCAAGCGGGTCTATCCGGACGCGACGAGGGAAATCCGGGAGCTGTGGAACGGGCTGGCGTTCGTGGACTGAAGGGTTTCCATTTATTTCCAAGCTGGGAAAGGTTTAAATATTCGAATCACGATTATTATAATCATGGTCCGTAAATTCGTGAACAGAAAACGGGAGCTTGAGGTGCTGGAGGAGCTCTACAGCAGAGGAGCGAACCTGATTGTAGTGTACGGACGAAGGAGAGTTGGGAAAACAACACTCCTTAGAAAGTTCCTTGAGAGCAAGAGGGGGATTTACTTCCTCTGCTCCCAGAGGGGGTATGAAAAGGACCTCGAACGGTTCTCAGAGGTAGTGGGCGAGTCCCTTGGCATGCCGGTAAAGTTCGGGAGCTTTGAGGACGCTTTTAGGTTCCTTGCAAAGCAGGGAAAGCTCGTGGTGGTAATAGATGAGTTCCCCTATCTCATAGAGGCCTACAAGCCCATAGTTTCAGTGTTCCAGGAGATAGTAGACCTCATAATCAAGGACTCCCAGGTCACCCTCATCCTCTCGGGCTCAAGTGTGGGGATGATGGAGCGAGAGGTTCTGGGCTACAAGGCTCCCCTCTACGGCAGGGCCAGGGGCATAATGAAGCTGAAGCCCTTCAGGTTCTTTGACATGGTTGAGTGGTATGGGAGCGATTTTGAGAAGCTCGTCCGACTCTACGGCGTCACCTGGGGAGTTCCGAGGTACATGGAGCTCTTAAGGGACGGAAGCGACGAGGAGATAATCGCGAACTTCTTCGAGCCAACGGCTTTCCTCTTCAACGAGGCGAGGCTTCTGCTGATGGAGGAGCTTAGAAACCCGACGACCTACGCCCAGATCATCGAGGCCATAGCTCTGGGGAAGACGAGGCTCACCGAGATCGCCCAGTACGCGATGATGGAGGCTAAGGATCTCCCGGCCTATCTCCGGGTTCTACAGGAGCTTGGAATGGTCAAGCGCGAGGTCCCGGTCACCAAAAAGGTCTCGAAGAGGGGGGTCTACACAATCGAGGACGAGTACTTCCGCTTCTACCACCGCTTCGTCAGCCCCCACTACGAGGACATTGAGGGCCTCAATCCGGAGCCTGCCATAGAGGACTTCAGGAAGAACTTCAACACCTATCTGGGGACTACCTTCGAAAAGGTCGCGAGGGAGTTTCTGATAATGCTCTCGGCCAAGGGGCACCTTCCCAGCTCCTACCACCGCTTCGGCCGCTGGTGGCACAAGGGGGAGGAGATTGACCTCGTTGCCCTCAACGAGCGCGAGAGGAAGACTCTCTTCGTTGAGGTTAAGTGGAAGGATTTGAGTGAGAGGGAAGCGCAGGGGATTTTGAAGGACTTGGAGAGGAAGGCCCAGCTCGTTGGACTGGAGGGGTGGGAGAAGCGTTACGGGCTTGTAGCGAAGGGGGTCGAGGGAAAGGAAGGGCTTAGAGCGGAGGGTTGGTTAGTATGGGATTTAGGGGACTTCCCTCACTACCGTTAACCATATAAACCCCGTGAAACTTACGCTTTTACGCTATCGTTAACCTTTTTGGTTTTACGGTCTTAACAGTGACCCATCTCCGGGGGTTAATGGTTGCTGGCGGGGAAAAGGCGAGCCCCAAAAGCTTGGGACCCTTTGGAAACCTGCGAGAGGAAGATGGGAAAAGCTTATTTCCCTTGATGCTGAAGAATGGAGGGTGATGTGATGCTCTTGGTGATGGATTCTCTCCCCCTTCACATGCCACATATTCTGCAAGTGATTTTCCTTTCGATAATGCCGGCCCTGTGGATTGCACATTAGAGTAAGATAAAAAGAGGTCCCAAGATTGTACACTCGACGCTGGCTAGTGCCTTAACCGTACACTTTATGAAAAAGAAAAATATTCCCGTAGAGCTGCAAACAATTATACGCGGCCATTCGGGAAGGGAACCGATATACCTCGTTGCCAAGGACGACATAGAGTTGGCAAAAATCCTTATGTTCCTAGGCATAATCACATCGGTAGCAAAAAAAAGTTCGGCAGTCGTGCAAGAGTAGAAGATGTGGTTCCTGTACAAATACGCCTGTTCACAACAGGAGAAGACATCCATCTTGAACGCGATAAGAAATACAGGGAAAAAAGCTGAAAGAGCGAGGTAAAAAAACCCATTACCCTCGAGGACATAATAAACTCAGAGGACGTACTTGACATTATTGCAACACAAATTGCTAGCAGCACAGAGCAAAATGTAAGCTTAGAGGAAATAAAGCAGATGATAAAAGAGTATATCCCGTACATTAAGAAAATTACAGATGCTTACCCTGATGATCCATCATTCTATGACAAGATAGTGAAAATTCCGGACATACCAGATGTAGAACGGGATATCAAACAACTCAATCCGAGGCTCTACATGGCAATAGAAGAACTGGCAGAAAAATTGAAGGAGGATCTGAGAGAAGAGGAAAAGGTAGCAGAACACGAAGATGAAAGAAAAACCTCACCGTCCCTCGACCCCAACTTAAAAGTCGAAATCCTCTCCATCCTCAACGGCCTCGAATTTGCGGGCTTTTCTGAGGAGGCAAAAAGAAAGGCCATCGAGAGGCTCTCCGCAAGGATAAGAGAAGTCTCCGCCGAGAAGCTAACGCTCGAGAACCTCCTGAAGCTCGGCCTCTACGCCTACGCGGCCGAGCTGATAAAGCGGAACAACTTCGAGAGGGCTGAGGAGCTCAAGAAACTTTGAGGCTCTCAAAGGGAACCCATGAAAAATAAGGAGAAGTACACTCACCCCTTCCCCTTTGGCTTCAGCCAAGCCCCGAGCCCAACCTGCTTCGTCTTCTGGTAGCGCAGGTCTTCCTTGCGGTAACCAAAGGCCTTCAGAATCCTCTCAACCGCCGGAAGAACCTGGTTCTCTATGTAGTAGTCAGCGTCGTACTTGTGCTTCGTAGGGTCGAACTCGTCGAATGGTATCGCCCTATCGCCTATCCTCCCACTCCCCTTGAGCACGATGTAGCTTATAACCGTTCCCGGGCGGATTTTAATCCCCCTCGCCGCAAGACGCTTCGCTATTGCTACGTGTGGGCCGGTGGCCTTGTAGTCCCTCAAATCCCTCGTTATCTGCTCGTGTATCACGAGCTTCTCCGGCGGGACCTCGTACTTGCTCAGCTTTTCAGTCACTTCTTTCACAATTTTTACAGCCTTCTCAACGTCACCATCCCTGAGGAGGGCCTCCAGAACCCTCGCCTGAGTCTCCTTGGCTATCTCGCTCCAGTCGCGCCTGACGATCTCAAGCCCGCGCGTCGTTATCTTGCCCTCCTCGTCAATAACCGCGTACTTCTTCTTGGTGACGAAGAAGCCGCGCCTGTAAAAGCCCTCGTACTCAAGTTCGAGCACACCCGGAAGCTTGGAGTTGATGTATCTGAGGAACTCCATCGCTCTCTTTTTGACTGTTTCAGCGTCAGCTCCGGGTATTGTCGCGAAGAAACCGTCAGTGTCTGCGTACAGCACTTTAAATCCGTATTTTTCCTCGATTTCTCTTATAGTCATCGTTATGTACTCCCTTCCCCAGGCCGTGACGCTCTCGGCGCACTCTTTACAATACCAGCGAGCCCTAGCGTAGCCGTAGTAGCCGTAAAAGCTATTTGCAAGGATTTTAATGGCTTTTTGCCTGTAGTCGAGGAGCTTCTTCTCGATTGGATCAATCGTGGCCTTCATCTTCCTCTTTATTTTCTGCCTCTCCTCGAGGAGGCTTCCCAAAAGGCTCGGGATAAAGCCCGGAAAGTCTTTGCAGAACCTATGACCCACCTCAGGGGCCACATCCTGCTCTCTGCAATCTTCTCGGTTGAGAGTATCCGGGGAGATGTTGTGGGTGATAATTATTGATGGGTACAGGGAGTTATGAGTCAATATGCCGTTGGCAAAGTAGTAGGGAGTTCCTTCGAGAGTCAAGTCATAGACCTTGCCCTCGTAGTATTCTGTGCTGACATTGAATTCACTAAGCCTGTAAAATTCATTGCTCTCCAGATTGTTCATTTCTCTCTGAGATATTGCCTTATTGAGCAGTGCGTTCTTTCTTTCACTGATGAATCCAATGAGTGTTTGGAACAGTATCAATCCGTCCCTTCCAGTTATCTCCAGTATATATCTGCTCAGGTCTTTTCCATTTTCCTGATATTGATACGTGTACGTCTGATGGGGGATACCCAGCTTGGAGAGCAGTTTTGACACCAGTTTGATCTTCCACTCGTTCTTTGTCCCCTGATTTGCAACAATGCTCCTCCTAACCCTGTTTACTGAACCATCTCCTTCGAAGAATCCTCTGAGAACCGAGGGAGCATGTAGGGACTCTATGTTGTCCATAATTTCCTTGACTTTAAGATAAACATCCTTCTTAGCAACTTTGAGTGTTACTGCGTTAGTTACTTTCTTCTCCGAGATGCTTGGAGTAATCCCAAACAGACGCTCGAAAATGTATATAATGCGGTTTCTAAAATCCTCCTCGTCCTTTCCGATTGTTATCTCAACACGGTACTGATGCGAAATCCTCCGTTTTTTGCGAGAAGAATCAAAGTACTCAATGTCTTTCCTCAAGAGTATTCCTTCGGCCAATATTATGCCAGCGAGTTCCCCTTTGAGGACCTCTTCCTCGGGAATATTCTCACTGGCCTTCCTGCCTATTTCATAGAAAAGGGGAGTAGTTATTATCTTACCCTTAACTTTTTTAGTAAGGAACGACTTGGCAAGACTGTCTCTTATTCTCGTTTGTCGTTCATTCTTTATAACAACGGGAAGCTTATGGTTGGGTGTACACTTTAACCCGTTTATGTTTACAAGCTCCCCTTTGTAGTCATATTCCCATACTTTTCTAACTCTCTGCCAGCCATCAATTCCGAGGACATGGTCTCCTTCCTGGACTTCACTGAGGTTTATAATCCCCTTTCCCTTGACGACAACCTTTGTATCGGCAGGATGACATCTAAAATCTAAATACACTATGTTCTGCCAGAGGCCCTTTTCAGGCTCCTTAACGTAGGCCCCAGCGTATCTTTCCCTTCTGCTCGCGAGTTCCTTCTCATCGGGTTTGTTTGGAGCCAATTCGTTCCTCTCGTAGGATTTCCTAAGGAGGAACCACTCGACAAGGTTGCCGGTGCTGGAGCGCGAGACGTCCCAGAGGGGCTGCCCGACCAGACGAGAAAGCTGGGCTTCCATAGGGAGGAACTCCCGCCCAAGCTCAAAAGTTACCTTGGCATCCTCCATTGAGTAACGAGCGACCCTCTCAAGCCCCTCGCCGCTCTCCCAGGCGGTGGCTATCTCCTCGGCGTAGACCTTCTCCTTCGATTGGCCAAACACGGCCTCGTAGACCGCTTCAAGCGTGTAAGTGGGCAGGTTTATCGTTCTTCTTATAACGGGATAAAGGTCGAAGTGTATCCTCCCCTTCACCTCGACAGCGAAGCGGTCACCCATCCTCTGAATCTTCGGTTCACTTCCATCCCTTCCGAGCGTGAAGTTTATTCCAAGCTTTTCACAGCGCTTTTTTAGGTAGGCGAAGTCGAAGTTGTCGCCGTTGTATGTTATCAGTACGTCCGGATCTTTCTCTTTGACAACCTTCAGGAAGCGCTTTATCATCTCCCTCTCCGTCGAGACGATGTCAACGTAGGGGAGGTCGATTTTCTTCCACGTTATCACCCTGGCCCCTTCTTCGTCGGCGTAGCTTATCATGAGGATCGGCCCCTCGGCGAACTCCTCGCCCTCGTGGTAGAGGGTCTCGATGTCGAAGGCGAGCATCTTCAGCTCTTCATCCCCTTCCATCGGGATCAATCCCTTGTCTATCAGGTAGCGCTTGGCGAAGGGTATGTCGTACTCGTAGATGTCAACGACGGCTGGATGCTTCCTTATCTTGTCCCTTATCGCTGGGACGTCCTGCGGGTGTGTGAAGTAGAGCTTCCATACCTCCAGAGGCCTTCCGAGGAACTTTTTCTGTACTTTCTCAGCGCGCTTTACCGTCACAACCGTCCCGTGCCTCTCGGTGGTTATCTTTTTGACCTCCTCGATTGCAGAATCGTCCTTCAGGAGGACGTAGAAGTAGGGCTCAAAAGTCCTGTCGTAGTCTATCTTGAACTCACCGTTTTCCTTCTTGAAAATTCTGATGACGGGCTTTCCATCTTCGGTTACGTAGTCAGCATCGAGGATCATGAGATACACCCGGTGAATTATGGAAGTGAGAACTAATAAATTTCGCTATTTATGTCCATGTCCACCAAGGAGGGAAAGAATAACATAATAACTTTGAGCCGTGAGAGACTACCTACATTTTTCCTTTGCTCGTCTAACCCTTTCCGAGGACGCCCATTCGTATGGGTAATCAATATTGCTCAATATTTTTGCCGATGTCAATGCCCACCCAACAGCCAGTATAACCAAAATAGCATAGTTTTGGTTTAAATACTTGCTAACCAAACTCGCTGGAAGTATTATCCCAACACCAGCAGAATCCACAAGGGATTTCTTTAAAATGAGACCACACAACGGCCTACATTCCACTCGTTTAGACAACTCATCGCATCTATATGCGTTATATACCACCTATATTAGAGTAGACATCGCCCATGAGATAATGGCCACAAGCACCACGTCTGGACTGTCTAACGTCCCAAAAAGGAAAGAAAGACCAAATAAAACAATGCTTTCCCGCAAGAGGTTGGTTCTAAACCTCACTCTACCCTAGTTCCCACCATCTGTGAAGTTGTATAATCTGTCCAGATTCACGGCCAGAATCGCCCCTAAAATCCTGACAGCTAACCCCCTCAAACTAACACT
>JASGLT010000034.1 GCA_030156945.1 Thermococcaceae archaeon | reverse complement strand
CTACCGGCGAGTACACTGAAATGCCTTTAGTCCTCACGTACCCCCTCGAAATCCTCACCACGGGGAGCTATACAATCTACGAGACCCCCGATGGCGGTCGGAAGTACGTTGAGTTTAATCCGGGCTCAACTTTCTACGTTCCGAGCATAACCGAAGAGCCCCGCTACCTCACCATACCAGAGTCCGCGAATTTGAATGCAACTTGGATGGGTCGTGAAGATGGTAGGAGGCTCATAGTGGATAAGTGGCTTACCAATGGCCGGCAATTTTTGAGGGAGTCCAGCTTTTCAGTGCCAATTGGGCCTGGAGCCGCACAAGCTTTAGAAAGGGAGGGAGTCCTGGCAGAATATCCAAGAGTCCTTGAAGTCCTAAACAGCATGTCATTAACCCTGGGGTTCCACAGTCCATCAGCTCAATCATCAGACCTGATTTACACACTCCGGGGAACTCCGATGGAGGACTTCTGTGTAATTTGGTATCATCAGGGCTTGAACGTTTTTGAAGGCTACAAAAAGGTGAAGGTGCCGATGTTCCTGGTGACGGTGACGGACGGGAAATCTCAGGGGGCTTGCAATCCAGTAACCGGCATGAACCAGGAAGGCGGCTGAAAGAGCCCCCTTTCTGTTTTTGTTTCCATGCATTGTCATGCTCTGTCCGCTCACAAACTTTGAGTTGTAGTCTATCAGAACGGAAACCTTAATTAACTCCCCCTCTTTTTTAGGTTCAGCTAAATGAACGGGTGATGCTCATGAGCATGGACATGACAACTCGGATGTTCAAAGAAGAGGGATGGATGAGGAAGCAGTGTCCGAAGTGCGGTAAGTACTTCTGGACTCTCGATCCAGATAGGGAGACCTGCGGAGACCCACCGTGTGACGAGTACCAGTTCATAGGAAAGCCCGGAATCCCGAAGAAGTACACCCTCGACGAGATGCGCGAGAAGTTCCTGAGCTTCTTTGAGAGGAAAGGCCACGGCAGGGTAAAGCGCTACCCCGTTCTTCCACGCTGGAGGGACGATGTGCTACTCGTTGGTGCCTCCATCATGGACTTCCAGCCCTGGGTCATAAGCGGCGAGGCAGATCCACCGGCGAACCCGCTAACGATAAGCCAGCCGTCAATAAGGTTCACAGACATTGACAACGTCGGAATAACGGGGAGGCACTTCACGATATTCGAGATGATGGCCCACCACGCCTTCAACTACCCGGGCAAGCCGATATACTGGATGGACGAGACGGTCGAGCTGGCCTTCGAGTTCTTCACCAAGGAGCTGAAGATGAAGCCCGAGGACATAACATTCAAGGAGAACCCGTGGGCCGGAGGAGGAAACGCTGGGCCGGCATTCGAGGTTCTCTACCGCGGCCTTGAGGTGGCAACGCTCGTCTTCATGCAGTACAAGAAGGCCCCGGCCGATGCTGACCCGAGCCAGGTCGTTGAGATAAAGGGAGACTATTATGTGCCAATGGAGACGAAGGTAGTTGACACCGGCTACGGTCTTGAGAGGCTCGTCTGGATGAGTCACGGGACTCCCACAGCCTACGACGCGGTTCTGGGCTACGTCGTCGAGCCGCTCAAGAAGATGGCGGGGATAGAGAGGATAGACGAAAGAATACTGATGGAGAACTCCCGCTTAGCTGGAATGTTCGACATCGAGGACATGGGCGACCTGCGCTATCTGAGGGAGCAGGTTGCCAAGCGCGTCGGCATAAGCGTTGAGGAGCTTGAGAAGGCCGTTAGGCCCTACGAGCTGATCTACGCCATAGCCGACCACACCAAGGCCCTAACTTTCATGCTCGCCGACGGAGTTATCCCCTCCAACGTGAAGGCAGGCTACCTGGCGCGCCTGCTGATAAGGAAGAGCATAAGGCACCTCCGCGAGCTCGGCCTCGAGATTCCGCTCGCTGAGATCGTCGCCATGCACATCAATGAGCTCTCGCCCACCTTCCCCGAGTTCAAGGAGATGGAGGGTGTCATCCTCGACATAATCAACGTCGAGGAGAAGCGCTACGCCGAGACCCTCAGGCGCGGAAGCGACCTCGTGAAGAGGGAGGTAGCCAAACTTAAGAAGAAGGGCATCAACGAGCTCCCGCTTGAGAAGCTCATACTGTTCTACGAGAGCCACGGCCTCACCCCCGAGATAGTTGCGGAGGTAGCTGAAAAGGAGGGCATAAAGGTCCACATCCCTGACAACTTCTACACCCTGGTGGCGAAGGAAGCCGAAAAGCAGACCGAGAAGAAGGATGTAGCGGAATACGTCGTGGACTTCGAGCTCGTGAAGGATCTCCCAGACACGAGAACTCTGTACTACGAAGACCCGTTCATGAAGGAATTCGACGCGAAAGTCCTGAAGGTCATAGACGACTGGGTCGTCCTCGATCAGACTGCCTTCTACCCGGAGGGCGGCGGTCAGCCCTACGACACAGGCGTTTTGGAAGTGAACGGTGAGGAAGTTAAGGTCACGAACGTCCAGAAGGTCGGAAAGGTCATTCTCCATAAGGTTGAGAAGCCGGAGCTCTTCAAGGAAGGAACAGAAGTCCACGGAAGGCTCGACTGGGACAGGAGAATACAGCACATGCGCCACCACACGGGAACCCACGTCCTCATGGGAGCGTTAGTTCGCGTATTAGGAAAGCACGTCTGGCAGGCTGGCTCCCAGCTCAGCACCGACTGGGCCAGGCTCGACATCAGCCACTACAAGCGCATAACCGAGGAGGAGCTAAGAGAGATTGAGAGGCTCGCCAACAGGGTCGTCATGGAGAACAGGCCGGTTAAGTGGGAGTGGCTCCCGAGGACCGAGGCGGAGATGAAGTACGGATTCCGCCTTTACCAAGGCGGTGTCGTCCCGGGAAGAATAATTCGCATTCTGAACATCAAGGACTGGGACGTCCAGGCCTGCGGTGGGACCCACCTGCCGAACACAGGTCTAATCGGTCCGATCAAGATACTCAGGACAGAGAGGATACAGGACGGTGTCGAGCGCATCATATTCGCGGCTGGAGAGGCCGCTATCAACTGGATGCAGGAAACCGAGAGGCTCCTCAAGAGGACGGCAGAGATATTCCGCGTCCCGCCCGAGAAGGTGCCAGAAACTGCCGAGAGGTTCTTCAACGAGTGGAAGGAGGCCAGGAAGGAAGTCGAGAAGCTCAGGAAAGAGCTTGCAAAGCTCCTCGTCTACGAACTTCAGGAGAAGGTAGAGAAAGTGGGCAACGTCGAGTTCATCGGAGCAGTTGTTGAGGGAACAATAGACGACCTCAGGGAGGCTGCCAACAGGCTAAGGAAGGAGAACCGCGTCGTCGTGCTGATGACCAGGGAAGGCCACTTCGTGGTTGCCGTTGGGGACAACCTCGATATCAAGGCCGGCGAGCTGGCGAAGGTGGTAACGAGCGTAGCCGGCGGCGGTGGCGGTGGAAGGAAGGAGCTCGCCCAGGGCAGGATAAAGAACCCGCTCAAGGCCGAGGATGCTATTGCAGAGGTCAAGAAGAGACTTGGCTGAGTTCTGGCGTTCTTAATTTTTAAAATTTTGTTTCGAGTTTCTTGGCATTTTAGTCTGCCAAAAAATGCACTCTAAGGCCATCGCGTTGAAACGTCAATTTGGAAGAAATGAAAAAAGGTTGCCGGCTAATTTTCTTCAGTGGGCAGGCTTCAGTATGCCCTCCTGTAAATCTCCTCCAGATCCTCAACGCTCAGATTCCCCGGCGTGACGTCTATAACCCCCTTCATCATCCTGTAGGCTGTCTCTGCCATCTTCGGAATGTCCTCCTCCTTCACGCCGAGCTCCCTGAGCTTCTTGTTGACCCCAAAGAGGCTCTGGAAGTCGCGGAGCTTCTTGACCGCGAGCTCCGCAGCCTTTCTGTCGTTGCTCTCGTAGACCCCGAAAACCTCCCTGCCAACGATTGCAAGGCGCTCGTAGGCGTGGTCGAGAATGTACTCGAACAGGTATGGCCCCAGGATGCACAGTCCCAGCCCGTGGGGCACTTCGGGGTAGAACCCGCTGAGCCCGTGTTCGAGAGCGTGGTTCGCTATAACTCCCGTTAGGGTCTCGGTTATTCCCGCCTCGGTGCTCGCCCAGGCGAGCTGGGTTCTTGCCTCCAGGTCTTGGAGGTTCTCGTATGCTATCGGGAGGTAGGTGACAACGCGTCTCATCGAGTCTAGGGCCAGGACGTCGGAGTATGGCTGGGCCCTGACGTTGAGGAACGCTTCGATGGAGTGGTAGAAAGCGTCCATCGATGTGTAGACGGTCTGGTTCTGTGGCAGGGTTACCATGACCTCAGGGTCGACTATTGAGAACTTCGGAAAGAGGACATCGTACCCTATCCCCTGCTTCTCCTTCGTTTCAGGATTGGTTATGACCGCGTAGGGGTCCGCCTCTGTGCCAGTCCCGTGGGTCGTGGGGATCGCCACTATAGGCAGCGCCCCGCTCGGCTTTTTTCCTCCGCCGACGGCCGGAACGTAGTCCCAGTACTTGCCCCCGCTCTTGGCGGTCATGGCTATTGCCTTGGCGCTGTCTATCGCGCTTCCGCCGCCAAGTCCCACGACGAAGTCCACATTCTCCCTCCTCGCGAGCTCAGCGGCTTCATCCACGTGGGTTGAAATCGGATTCGGAATGACCTTGTCGAAGACGATGCTCTCAACGCCCGCCTTCTTGAGAAGCTCCTGAACCCTGTAGAGGAGGCCAGTTTTCTTAGTGCTGCTCCTTCCCGTGACTATCAGGGCCTTTCCTGAAAGCCCGTGTCTTTCTAAAAGCTCGGGGAGCCTCTCAAGCTTTCCCGGCCCAAAAACTATCTCGGTCGGAAGGTAGCTCCTTATCTCAAACATTCCCATCACCTCAGTACTCTGGCTTTTGGTAGACAGAGCGGAACATGACTTCTTCAACGCGGACGTGGGGCGGGAGCTTTAGCAGGTAAACGAAGAGCTTGGCGACGTCTTCAGGCTTCATAAACCCCTCCTCGATCCTCCTCCCGGGCTTTCCGTAGAAGTGCGTATCCACGGCCCCAGGCCTTAGCTCCATGAACCTGACTTCCGGGTTTTCCATCTGAAAAGTCCTGACGAGCGCCCTCGCCGCCCACTTGGTGGCAACGTAGGCCCCTGCGCCGGGTATAAGCCTGGCCGAGACGTCCGAGGTAACAACCGCCACGGTACCCTTTCTCTCTCGGATGGATGGGAGAAAGGCCTTTACCGTTCTCCAAACTCCGAGGGTGTTGACCTGAAAGACCCGCTCCATTTCCTCCTCGGTCAGTTCATCGAGCCTTCCCCCCATTCCAATCCCAGCGTTGGCTACCAAAACGTCCACGCCCCCAAAGTGTTCCAGCACCTCCTTGGCAAATTCTTCAACGCTCTCCGGCTTTGTAACGTCTAGAAAAGCGTGGAGGACATCAACGCCGTATCTTTCCTTCAGTTCTCCCCCAAGCCTTTCGAGCAGGTCGACGCTCCTGGCTCCAAGGGCGAGGCCGTAGCCCTCTTTGGCCAAGGCCCTCGCCATTGCCTCCCCAATCCCCTTTGAGGCACCTGTTATAACGGCCACTTTCATGGTCCACACCTTGCTATGTTGATTGTGGATTCTCAAACTTCGACAACCATACCTTTTCGGTAGGCATTTGTTGTATTCGTTGGGGAGTATATAAGCCTTTTTGAATTTACATATGCTCCACAAAATTTGTAATTCTTGGGCAAAATTTATAAGAAGTTGTGGAGCAGTTATAATTAGCTCTCCCCGTGCTAATGTTCGATAGAATGACCCAGAACCGGGGAGAGCATAGGAGTCAGAAAAGCTGGTAAAGACTTGAGGAGGTGTGAGGATGAAGTTTCCTTCGGATTTTCTTTTCGGCTACTCCTGGTCGGGCTTCCAGTTTGAAATGGGGTTACCTGGGAGCGAGGTGGAGAGCGACTGGTGGGTGTGGGTTCACGATAAGGAGAACATCTTCTCGGGCCTAGTTAGCGGTGACCTGCCAGAGAACGGGCCTGCCTACTGGCACCTCTACAAGAAAGACCACGATATAGCTGAAAGCCTTGGCATGGATGCTATGAGAGGTGGAATCGAATGGGCGAGGATTTTTCCAAAACCCACCTTTGACGTGAAGGTTGACGTGGAAAAGGACGAGAACGGGAACATAATTTCCATTGACGTCCCGGAGAGGGCGATAGAGGAGTTAGAAAAGCTTGCCAACATGGATGCCCTCAACCACTACCGCGAAATCTACTCGGACTGGAAGGAGAGGGGCAAGACCTTCATATTGAACCTCTACCACTGGCCCCTTCCCCTCTGGCTCCACGACCCGATAGCCGTTAGGAAACTCGGTCCTGATAGGGCTCCCTCAGGCTGGCTGGACGAGAGGAGCGTGGTGGAGTTCACCAAGTTCGCCGCATTCATCGCCTACCACCTGGATGACCTCGTTGACATGTGGAGCACGATGAACGAGCCCAATGTCGTTTACGAGCAGGGCTACACGAGGCCCCAGTCGGGCTTTCCACCGGGTTACCTCAGCCACGAGGCCGCTGAAAAAGCGAAGCTCAACCTCATGCAGGCTCACGCTAGAGCTTACGATGCGATAAAGGAGCACTCGGACAAGCCAGTTGGAGTTATCTACGCATATAAGTGGATTGATGCGGAGGATGAAGCTGCAGAGAAAGCCGTTCTGGAACTCCGCAGGAGGGATTACGACTTCGTTGATGGCCTCTACTCAGGCAAATCCCTAACTGCTGGTGAGAGAAAGGACTTCAAAGGCAGGGTCGACTGGGTTGGCGTCAACTACTACTCCCGCCTGCTCTTTGTAACGTTCGGGGATTCAGTGAGATTACTTGAGGGCTACGGTTTTGTCTCTCCAAGGGGAGGCTACGCAAAATCCGGAAGGCCCGCGAGCGACTTTGGCTGGGAGATTTATCCTGAGGGCCTCGAAAAGCTCCTGGTTGAGCTGAATTACAGGTACGAGCTTCCGCTCCTCATCACGGAGAACGGTATGGCTGATGCTGTCGACAGGTACAGGCCTTACTACCTCGTGAGCCACCTTGCTGCCATTCACAGGGCGATGGGGAAGGGTGCCGACGTTAGGGGATACCTCCACTGGTCTCTGACGGACAACTACGAGTGGGCGCAGGGCTTCAGGATGCGCTTTGGGCTGGTGATGGTGGACTTCGAGACGAAGAAGCGCTACTTGAGACCGAGCGCGCTCGTCTTCAGGGAGATAGCCACGCGGAAGGAAATACCCGAAGAGCTGGAACACCTTGCCGATGTGAATGCAATCACCGCTCGGTGAGCCCTCTTTCCCTCTCGATCTCTTTTAAGATTTCTTTTCTTGCTTTGTAGGCAATAAAAATTACTGCTACAAGCGACACGATCGCAGTCAAAACGGCGACCCAAAAGGAGGAATCTCTCTCATCGGCGAGACCTGCGGCCGACATTAAGCTGAGGATAAAGAACCATGCCATGAAAAACATCAGGGTTCTGTACTTGCTTCCGGCCTCCATTTTTTCACCAGAGGGTGGCTTTGACGGGGGTTATATTAAGGTTTCGAGGGATCGTAAGGGTTTTGAAGTGAAGTCACAAAAAAATTTGGGTGTTACAAATAAGGGTAAAGGGACTTACCAGGGAAATAGTGTCCCTAACGGAGCAGATGGGGTTTGAGGCGGTTCCTGAATACCGAACTCCCGACGGCACCAGGGTTGACATTGCGGTACTGAAGTTCGACGAAAAAGTCCTTGCAATAGAACTTGAAGCATCCTTTAAGTGGTTTCCCCAGCGACTGCTCTATGACGTCGTCAAAGCTTACCGCGCAGGATTTCCTGAAGTCTGGGTTGTTTCGAACTTTAAATCCAATCCGGGCTGGATAATGAGCTATGCCCTTGAACTCGGGATTGAACTCAGGATTTTAAAGGAAAAGGAAGTTATAGAGAGACTCAAAGCCCGGTTGGCTCGTCTATAAAGAGGACATCAGCGTTGAACTTCTCCTTAACCACCTGCATCAGGGCCCTAACGCCGAGGGTCTCCGTTTTGTAGTGGCCCGCAACGAGAACGCTCTGGGGCAGGTCAACGGCGGTTAGGTAGTCCGCGTGCCCAAACTCCCCTGTTATGAGCAGGTCGATTCCCTTTCTCCAGGCCTCTTCAAGGGCAAACGCCCCAGCCCCGCTGATTGCTCCAACGGTCTTTATCTCCCTCTTCCCGAACTCGTAGGCCCTAACAGTCGTGTCGAGCTTCTCCGCGACTATCTGCGCGATCTTCTCTATGGGCTGAGGCTCCTCGAATTCTCCCCAGAAGCCTATGGTCAGCCCCTTGTACTCACCAAAGGGCCCCTTCGGCTCCAAGCCCAAAAGCTTCAGCAGCTCCACGTTGTTCCCCACCTCTGGGTGGGCATCGAGGGGCAGGTGGGCAACGTAGAGGTTCAGACCGTTCTCTATGAGAGCTTTCAGGCGCCTGTAGTGCACCCCTGTTACGTACTCTAACCCGCCCCATATCATGCCGTGGTGGACGACCATCATGTCGGCACCGGCTTTAACTGCACGTTCTATGGTTCTCAGCGTTGTATCAACTGTAAAAGCTATTTTCTCAACTTCTTCTTTCCCCTCCACCTGGAGGCCGTTGCTCGACTTGTCTGGATATGCAGGGACGTTTAGGTACTCGTCGAGGAAAGAGACGAGTTCATCGCGGTTCATTCTGATCCCTCCAGGAGTTCTCTAATCCTGTCCTCGTCTATAACCTTAACCCCCTCTGGGACGTGCTTGAAACTCTTGCCAATCAGGAGATAGTGGGCTTCCCCCTTCCAGCCAGTCAGCTCTACCTTCTTTCTGAGCTCTTCCACGAGTTTCTTCCCATTCTGGGCGCGGTTTCTCCATTTGCACTCCCCGAATATTGCGCGCTTTCCGGTCTCGTCAAGGGCGACAACGTCTATTTCGTACACCTTCTTAACTCCGTCTTCCCTGTAATGTCCCCAGTGTCTTCCGATGGTCGCTGGCCTAAAGGGCAGTTCCTCAAGGAGAACCAGCTCCCTGCAGGCGAAGTCAAACCTCTTGCCCATGTAATCGCCCAGCCCCTTTTTCACTTCTCTCCATACTTTCCTTCTCTCGAACTCGTACATGCTCAGCTTTGGCTGAACGAATCTGAACCAGAAAGCTATCAGCGGGTGGCTTATGTAGAGGATGCTCCTTTTCCCAAGAACTGCCCTGTCGTAGTCAACAAGTCTGAAATAGTAAACGAGCTCCCTGAGCTGTCTGGTCAGGGAAGTTTCGTCCCTGTTGAGGTAGCCGGCTATTCCGCTTATCGAGGTGGTCCCGTTGGCTATGGCCTCCAAGATGTCGTAATAAACCCCAGATCTCTTTCCGAACTCAAGGGAGAGCATCGTGGGCACTTCCTCGGCGAGAAGGGCGTATTCCTCGAAAAACAGCTCCCTCAGGATTTCCTCTGCGCTTCTCCCTTCCAGACCTTCATCCTCGATGGCCACCCAGTAGCGCGGAAAGCCACCGAATACTGAGTGAACCTTAAAGAAATCGTCCAGCTTTACAATATCGAGTTCTCTCGCCATTTCGTAGCTCCCACGGAGGTCCAGCGGCTTAAGGTGAATCTCACGCTTTATTCTCCCGTACAGGGGCTCCTTTGAATCCCTGAACAGCTTTTCGATCATCCCGATAGTTGAACCTGTGAAGATCAAGAGAAGGTTTTTCCTCTCCTCGTTCTCATCGATGAGCCTCTGAAGGATAGGGTAAACCGAGGGCTCTACAAACCTGAAGTCCTGGAACTCGTCGAAGGCGACCACTCCTTCAAACCTCTCAAAGAGAACCTCAAAAAAATCGTCCCAGCTTTCTATTCTCTCCCTCTTCGTTATCACACTCTTTTCCCGGAGGATGTTTTCGTATTCCCTGAGCAACCCTGTGCTTCCCTTCTCCCGATTAACGAAGAAATAAAGGTCTTTCTCCCCTAAAAATTCTCTCAAGAGCCGCGTTTTGCCAACCCTTCTCAGGCCGTAAATGGCTAAGGTGTAGAGCTTTTTTCTGCTCCTTTCCCGCGCTTTACGCAAGACTTCAAGCTCCTTCTCGCGGTCGATGAACCGCATTATATTCACCAACTGAATTATTCACTAACTGAATATAAGCTTTTCCCCAATTTTGTCTCCAAACCCTTTTAAAACCGCGCCTCAACTTGGGCCGAGAGGTGTTGGTATGGGCGAGATGGGAGACGGTGAGAAATTTGGGAGGGCAGTTGAGGAGATAGCGAGAGCTGTGTTAGTGGGCGAGATAAAGGATAGAAATGAGCTCAATCGCTACAAGATCATCGTGTCGCGGAAGTACCACCTTTCAAAGATTCCAGGCAACTCTGACATCCTGAAGGCCCTTCCGGAGGAGGAGCGGGACAGATTTAGGGAACTCCTCAAGAGGAAGCCGACGAGGACAATAAGCGGAGTTGCCGTTGTGGCCATGATGACTAAGCCCTTCCCTTGCCCCCACGGCAGGTGTATTTACTGCCCGGGCGGGCCTTCCGTTGGTTCACCGCAGAGCTACACCGGAAAGGAGCCTTCAGCACTTAGGGCGGTCCAGAGCGCCTACCATCCCTACATCATCATGATGCGCCGCTTAAAGCAGCTCACAGACATAGGCCACGACGTTGACAAAGTGGAGGTCATAATCCAGGGAGGAACCTTTCCAGCCGTTGACCTCGACTATCAGGAATGGTACGTTAAGTGCGCCTTCAAGGCCATGAACGACTTTCCATACTTCAAGGACATCGAAGATCTTGAGGAGAAGCTCGTCAGGCTCATAGTGGAGGGCGACAAGTCAGTTTTCGAGGAAGACCCTGAGTTTAAGAGGGCCTGGGAGCTGACCCACAGGAAGCCCTACTACTACCTCGAAGACGAGCAGAGGAAGAACGAGAAGGCTAAAGTTAGAATGGTCGGTCTAACCATAGAGACCCGTCCCGACTGGGCCTTCGAGAGGCAGATAGACAGGATGCTCAAACTGGGGACGACGAGGGTCGAGCTCGGAGTTCAGACGGTGTTCAACTTCATCCACGAGAGAACCAAGAGGGGACACGGCGTTGAAGAGATAATCAAGGCTACCCAGCTCCTTAGGGACGCTGGCTTAAAGATAAACTACCACATAATGCCAGGTCTTCCCGGAAGCAACTTCGAGAGGGATCTGTACACCTTCAGGAAGATATTCGAAGACCCCCGCTTCCGCCCGGACATGCTGAAGATCTATCCAACCCTCGTTACCGCAGATGCCCCTCTCTACGCCCTGTACAAGGCTGGCAAGTACAGGCCGTACACGACGGAGGAGGCCGTTGAGCTCCTCGTTGAGGCCTACAAGCTCTTCCCAAAGTGGGTTCGCGTGATGAGGATACAGAGAGACATACCTGCCAAGCTCATCCTCGCGGGAGTCAAGCACTCAAACCTCGGCCAGCTCGTCTTCAACGAACTGATAAAGAGGGGAATAAGGCCGAGGGAGATACGCTTTAGGGAAGTCGGCCACATGATGCAGAAGTTCGGAGTCCAGCCGGAAGTTGAACACATAAAACTCCTCCGCGAGGACTACGAGGCTGCCGGAGGAAAGGAGATATTCCTCAGCTTCGAGGATGTAAAGAACGACATCCTGATAGGCTTTATCCGCCTCAGAATCCCGAGCGAGAAGGCCCACCGAAAGGAGATAAACTGCTGTCCGTCTGCCATAGTCAGAGAGCTCCACGTATACGGCCCTCTCGTGCCCATAGGCGGAAAGCCGAAGTACGAGTGGCAGCACAGGGGGTATGGAAGGGAGCTTTTAGCTGAGGCCGAGAGAATTGCTCGCGAGGAGTTCGACGTAAAGAAGATGCTGGTCATCAGCGGCGTCGGCGTGAGGGAGTACTACAGAAAGTTCGGCTACAGAAAGAACGGACCCTACGTGGCGAAGAGGCTTGACAAGAGCTACGCGGAGTACAAGAAGAGCAAAGAGTTCGACGCGCACCTGAACACTTAACTACCAAAAAGCATCTCCTCTTCCAATCTTTTCAGTCCTGCTTTTTTAACGGCCTCTTCATGCTCTTTATCGCCCTTTATGCCCCTGACACGCTTTGACAGATTTAAGAGCGCCTCTTCGGGACCGTAGCAGATCAAAAAGTCACCTGGAAGGATTTGAGTGTCCCCCTTAGGCGCCCCTAAGTACTTCTCGCCCTCCGGGGGTCTTCCTAAATATTCCAAGCACTAAAACTCCCTCTTTGTCCAGCTAGAGCTCCCTGAATGTCTTGTTTGCCAGCCAGCTGTTTCTTTTAACCTGTATCCTTGAGATCGAATATCCCCTTGAGAGTCCAAGGAGCTGGTTGTAGTCGTAAACTTTGAGCTCTGG
The DNA here is from genome assembly GCA_030156945.1 of Thermococcaceae archaeon. Lineage (GTDB taxonomy): Archaea > Methanobacteriota_B > Thermococci > Thermococcales > Thermococcaceae > Thermococcus. Next base: position 4,745 of record JASGLT010000034.1, on the reverse strand, counting down.
AAATCTCTTTTTAAGGAACCTCTTTATGACCCTCCTCATCCACCTCTCGACCCTCTTTGAGGTGAAGAAGACGTATAGGAAGACGAGGCTAAAAACGAGTATTACAAGGGAATTCAGGGCTTCTCCTCTGCTCTTTCCGACGAACTTAAGAACCAGAGTCGCTATCGCAGAGGTTATTCCAGCGCTCCCAAGGAATATCAGAAGCCTGATAATCTTTCTCCTGACAGGATGGGAGACCACGTATTCGCTTTCACTCGTTGTGAACCCCGTACCAGAATAGGCAGACTGGGCCTGAAAAGAGGCCACATCCTTGGATAGACCGGTCAGCTAGAGGGCTATTGCGCCTATCCTGACGATTATTACGGAGAGGACGATTACAAGAAGGAAAGAGATGAGGGCGAACACTTTTCACATTACCCTTCCGCAGCTTTTGCCTCCGCCTCATGCTCGACCTTGGCAGCGAGGGCTATAGCTATGTAGTTGGCGCCGGCCATTATAAGGTCTACGGATATGAACAGACCTATGGCCTAGAAAGGCCGTTAAAACTCCTGAGAGGCTCATGAGTGTCCACTGGGAGACGTCCTTGTCCTGGAAGGCAATGGCAATCCTGAGAAAGCCTATAAACATCAGGGACATGCCGAGAATGAGCGTGTATATTGCAGTCGCGAGGACGGGGTTTATCATTGCGAAGATTCCGCCGAGGACGTAGATAAGTCCCATTACGATGTGCAGGGTTCTTCTCTTCCACTCCTTGGCCTTTGTGATACCCTGAATCATCTGGAGAATTCCGACGACCATGAACGCTCCAAACAGCGCCACACTGGTTATGCTGAGAAGGGGCAGAACCATCAGCCCGGCAACTCCAAGGGTTATGAATGTGAGCCCAAGTCCGAGCATCCAGACCCAGTTCTTCCCGACTTAAAATTTTTCTGCATCTTTGTTGCTAATTTCACACCCCCTCAGACGCTGAGAGCGAGGCCGGGAAAATAAAAGGGGAAAAATAGGGCTCCTCTGTTCTCAGCGACGGCCGTACTTCTTCAGGAGGATGGCGAGGACTATAAGAGCGCCCAGGATTATCCCGAGGCCGACGTAGGTTCCTCCCCTGCCCTTCTTCACGGTAACCCTTATCCTCTCAGTGCTCTGCTTCTGGTCGCTCAAGGCCTTAAGGCTCACCACATAGTCGCCGGCGTCAACTTTTGCGGGAACAGTTATTTCAAGGTTGAACACAGCAACGTCGTTTTTCTTGAGCTCTACAATTCTTTCGGGGGTGATTTTGACTTTCCAGTTCTCTGGGGCCTCTGCCTTCACTTCAACGTTTGTAATGGGACTTGTCCCCGTGTTGTAAACTTTTACTTTCAGGGTGGCCGTCTTTCCGGCATCAACAGTTAGACTGTATTTTTCTAGAGATACTGTGAGGTCATAGTTCCCCGTTATGGATGAAGAGAGATAGAATACTTTTTTCTCTCCCGTGTTATCAGAGGTTACCTCGAGGATGCTCTCGTAGGTTCCCAGCTCGGCAGTGTTAGGGGGTATGAGAACTACGTAGAGCTGCCGTTCGCTTCCAGCCTCCACGTATACGCTCGTTATCCCCTGTTTTGTACCCGGCGACTCCGTTATAAGCCCAGCCCATCCCTCCGGCACGGAGAGTTTCAGGGAATAGGAGTCGTCGTTTTCACCGAGGTTCGCGATTCTGACGGGATACGTGAAGGTCTCGCCCAAAGTGCCACTCTTGGAGGGCGATTGGACATCAACGCTGAAGCAATAGGGGAGTTTCATGAGGTTTACTGTTAGGCTTTTTTCATCCCCTGCCTCGAGCTCCACGGTCTTTTCAACAGTCTTGTAGGCCTCCTTGGCTACTCTGAGGAGGTAAATCCCCTCAGGAGCTTGAAGCGTTGCCGTTCCATCGGAGAGGGTTGTCGAGGAAGCTATTTCGGCACTCCCATTGTACAGGGCCACCTTTGCGCCGGCAAGATAGGAACCTGAGGTGGTGTCGATGACTTTAACGGAGAGAGTTCCGTTCTCTCCGGCGTGAGTTTTGGTCACGTAGACGTATAAAACCTGCTCAGCTCCCCCGGCTTTTATCCTGACTTCGTGCCTCCCTACTGGAGCGTCACTTGGGACGTAAACTCTAACGGCCAAATCAAGGTCGCCGGTCAGATAGACGCTCCTTACGCCCTCATCACCTGCTAAGAACTTCACTTCCCACCCTTCCGGAGCGCTTGCGCTGAGTGGAACTAATATGGGTTCATCAGAGGAAAGATGGAGTGTGAAGGTCAGGGTTTCACCTGCCTCCGTCTCCTTTTCTGGATACTGTACGAAGGCCGAGAGCTTGGGTTCCTCCACCCTGACCGAAAGTCTTAGTGAACTTCCGCCGGAGGTTAGGGTGATTGTATACTGGCCGGGCTTTTCACCCACCTTCGCAATGACGGTCAGCGTGGTGCTCTCTCCCTCCTTCAGATAAACTCCATCGACCTCAGAACCTTCTGCGGTAAGCCTGACATCCCATCCGATGGGGGCTTTAACGTTTATCGGATAGAAGCCAGCTGAGCCGAGATTTTGAATCGTCACAGTGAAAGTTACGGTGCCCAGGGGTACGGTGGTTTTGCTGGGAAACGGAGAGTACATCTCAAGCTTCCCACTGGACGGGTTCACGAAGATGCTGGGCCCGTCGATGATAACCCTTACCTTTGCCTCGTTGAGGAAAACTCTCCCAAGGAGTATTGTGATGTTCTTTTCCTTGATCTCAACACCCTCTCCGAAAGTTAGGAGTCTATTGCGCCCGTCTATTGAGAACATGGCCTCACCTGTGCTTGAAATGTCTATGAGTGTAACCTCCACGCCGTTGACGATTATCGTCTCTCCCGGATGGAGAATGACGCTTACTGTGTCTCCATGAGCGAGGGGGAGAATTAGGAGAAAAATAAAGAGAGCTGAGAGCTTTTTCATGACTCTCACCGGATTTCTGCCCTGACGAAGCCGAGGTAGGCTACCACGAACCAGAGCACGAGGTAGGCGAATAGGGCTATAAACTCGTTCCTTACAAAGGACAGGCTCTCGCTCAGGCTGTACTCCGGAGGCTCGAACGTCCCGTATTCTGGGGTGTAAACTTCGTAATCAAAGGGGTTTTCTTTCTTTATGTGTGGATTGAGGACGTAGTTTGAGATTGTCCTGAAGTCCTGCTCCGGCGAGACAACCTGTATTTTCTCTATGAACCCCCAGTATTCCCTCATCCATTCGTGGGTTTTGTTGTAGTACTCGTCCGAAATTGCCGACATCTTCTCTGAAAGTTCCATGAGCTCCTGGATCTGCTCATCCGTAAGGTTGCCGTTGCTGCTCTCGTATATTGCCCTCATCCTCTCCTCCATCTCCTTGAGCTCCGGTGGTTTTTCGGGCTGGGGGCCGACAACGTAGTGAGCTAGGATTCCCGAGACGGGCATAAGGAGTACGGTAAGGGCCAGGTACACAACTAGGGCGTACATAAGGGCGTTTCCGCTGCTCTTAGCATGGGCGGAGAAAGCAACTCCCATCGTGAAGAAGACCATTAGATACAGGTAGAGGGTGAGGAAGTACGTTAGGAGCCTTGGATAGCTTTCTATGGTGATTCCGATGCCCAGGAGGGTTCCTATCATTATCAGGCCGGTGATAAGAACGGCCACGGCTATTGTTATTGCCCCTCCGAGCATCTTTCCGAGTATTATCTGGTCCCTGAAGACGGGGTGCCCCATGAGGACGTTTAAGGTTTTGCCTTCCCTCTCCTTTGTGACTGCGTCAAATCCGAGGGATATAGCGAAGATGGCGCCTGCTGCGGTTAGATAGAAGTTCAATCCCTGGAGGACATCGTACACTTTGGGCGCTTCCGAACTGTCAACGTTCCAGCTCTGCATCTGGAGTTTAACCTGAATCAGTGAGAGGACCACGACGGCGAGCAGGAATCCGAAGAGTATCAGGAACCGCCTGCTCGTCAGGTAATCTTTAAACTCCTTTTCCGAAATTGCCAGGATCATATTCCTCTCCCCCCGTAGACCAGCTCCATAAACACGTCTTCCAGGGTTGGCTCCTGGAGGTGTACGTCAATAACTGTATAACCGGAATTCTCGAGCTCTTTTAGGAGTTCTTCTCTCACATCGCTCTCAGAATAAACTATTAGGCGATTTGGACCTTCTATTCTCCATTCAATTGCATCCGCGTTGATTGAGGTTATCTTAAGGGGCTCTTTGGTCTCCACGGTTATGAGGTAGCGCCCCTCTATGAACTTCTTCTTTATCTCCGCCTGGCTTCCGCTTATCAGGAGCTTCCCCTGGGAGATTATGCCGATTTCATCGCTCACAGCCTCGACCTCGGGCAGGATATGGCTTGAGAAAAAAACTGTCTTGCCCTCCTTCTTCAAGTCCCTTATAACATCCCTGAGCTCAACAACACCCTTTGGGTCGAGTCCGTTGGTGGGCTCGTCGAGGAAGAGAACCTCGGGGTCGTTGATCAAAGCCTGGGCAAACAAAAGCCTCTGCTTCATTCCGGTTGAGAACTCTCCCACTTTCTTTCGGGCGGCTTCCTTAAGTCCAACGAGCTCAAGGAGTTCCATGGCCCTTTTCTGGGCCTCATTTCTGGGAATTCTGTAGAACTTGGCAAAGTACAGGAGGTTGTCGAGGGCGACACTGTCAGGATAAGCAGTGGGACGTTAGGTTTAAGTTTCTGATACCTCTTCAGAAAAGGGGAGAGAAATGAGGACTGAAACCATTATTTACTTA
>JASGLT010000033.1 GCA_030156945.1 Thermococcaceae archaeon | reverse complement strand
TTTTTTGAATAATTCTTCCTGCGCTAGGAGCAGAAGTTTTTCGTGCCTGTTCAAGCGTTCTGTTAGTTTGTTGTACCTGATTTTTGGGAACAGCTTCATTTCCTCGATTAGGACTCTGTAAGCGTGCTTGTAAACTCCGTTAAAGTGCAAGTGTGCTAGTATTGCGAAGGTTATCAGGTCGTAGAGGCTGATTATTTCCCTGCGAGTGTTTTTCGGGTAGTGTTTGCTGATTATCGGGTAGATTTCGGATTTTATGATCAGGATTTTCCTCTGAAAGCTCAATACAACCACCAATCAATCAAAAGACTTAAGTGCTTATAACTCTAACGATCTAATGGGAACTAGGGTTTAATCACTGACTTTGATAAAGAGATTAGAAGAGTTTTTGATTATATCCACGAAGAAGTTCCGGATGAGGTTTATGAGAAATTTAAAAAGCCAAGCAAAACTACCCATGATAAATCCTACCTGGGCACTCCCAAACAACTTTTGAAATGGAAGAAAAAGTTATCAGAGCGTCAAGTTGAAAACATATTAAAAGTTGTCCACTGGTTTGGATTAGATTTTTATACCGAAGCTCCAGAACCAGACTATGATACTTTGAAAAATTGGAAGCCCTCCTTCTAAACAAACCTCCTTAAAATTTTCTTTATTGCCTTTAAATCAACTCCTAATTTATTCTCTATCGCTAGGAACAATTCAATGTCCTCTTTGTCAATGCTCCTACTGAGCAAAACACAGAAGAAGTACACTCCTAAGAATGCTGTAAGAACAGGGAACGCATACCATATATTCGGCACTTTCAAGTGCATGCCCTTAAAAACTCCAAGCAGAACGAAGCTGATAACTAAAGGCTTCACGTAATTCCAGCTGAAGGGATGGATTTTGGTCTTCTTATACAGCCAGAAAGACCTGAACACGTTGGCTACAAAATACGAAACTGCAGTGGCAATGGCGGCTCCAACTATTCCATACGGAGGTATTAAGAGGGCGTTCAAAACAACATTAAAGAGGGCTGCAAAGGAATTTCCAATTAGGTTTAATTTTGGCTCCCCAATTACAACCAGGCTCAACCCATTCAATCCCAGAAACGTGTGGAACATAAATCCCAGAACTAAAATCTGAAGCGCTGTACTGGCTAGGAGGTATTTCTTCCCAAAGAAGAATCCTATTGTAGCTTCGGGAAAGAGGAACATCAGGCTGAAAAGGGGTAGTGTTAACAGGAAAACCCACTTGGTTAATATTTGATAGACCCTGCCCATTTCTCTAATCTTCCCCTGAGCATAAAGCTGTGAAGCGATGGGGACATAGAGAATGGAAGCAGAGTTTAAGAATATCGGGAGCAGCTTTGCTAGCGTTGAGGCGGAGCTGTAAAGTCCCACGAAATCAGAGTTTTTGTAATAACCAAGCATTAACGTATCGGCCCACGTCATTACAAAGACCAAAATTCCCGTAAACAACAGGGGGAGGGAAAAAGCCACCAGCTCCCTACCAATCCTGAAGTCGAGAGAGGGTCTGAGCTCAAAGAGCTTTATCTTCCACACGTCAAAAACCAAGGCTGAAAAAGTGAGGGCTTGGGCAACAACATAGGCGAGAAATACATATGAGAATTGCAACTTAAGAAAAACTCCTATTAACACAAGAATCAGAAAAACTGTTGGATAAACAATGTTCTGGAAGTACACCTGCTCCCGAACCCTTCCAAATCCGCGTGTAATTGAGATGGTTACCCCAACCAATGCTGAAAACGGTAGGGCAAGGGCAACTACTTTTAGAGCGGAAGTTAATCTTTCCTCGTTGAACGCTTGAGCAACAAATTCAGAGCCAAAAATAATGAGCAACATAATTGCTGAACTGGTCAATGAAACGGTAATCAAAGCCGTCGAAATTAGGCTCTCAACTTTGGAGGGTTCTTTCTCCCGGTAAAAAGCCACCTCCCTGGGGAGGGAGTTCTGAAAGCCCAACGTGGCAATGACGAGGGCGATGCTCAAAATCGTTAAAGTCAAGTTAAACACTCCATATTCGCCGACAGAAAAGTACCTCGCTATCACGGCCCTGCTCAAAAACCCGAAAAACATTGAAATAACGGTCCCGGCGAAGACGATTCCTGTTCCCCTTGCAATCTTCTGCAAAGCCTGACTTGCCTCGCTCATAGGGTTCACCTTTGACTCATATTTGACTCACGATGAGTCTTCAGCTTGTACTTGCCTTTTTCAACATGCTCGAAGATTCCCAATTTAACCAGCTCACCTACTCCCTGTTTATCTTGTGGGTTTCACCTAAACCAAACATGGCTAGATTTATTCAAATTATATTATTAACGTTAGATTTTTAAGATTGTCTTATTCCGTGAAAATCCCACGAAAATTATTATAAATCTAACCCTAGGATAGAACTTGGGACAATGCATGCCGGTTGTAATAGCCATTGATGAAAGCAATAACGCCCCGGCAATGGTGGTCGTTAATTACGAAGATCTGCCCAGGCTTACAAAAAGATTTCAGGAGAATACGGCACTTTAGGGAGGTTAAAAGGAACAGGAATCGGTATCTAAAGGAGGAGTTTAAGCCGAAATTGGAAACGGCCGTGAGAAAGTACTATCTCGAACTCAGGTACTATCCCAAAATCAGCCACTATTTCTGGGAAGATGTTGAGTATTATGCCCAATTTGGACTGGAGATTATAGCTGATGACAAGCTCTGGAGGGCAGTTGTGGACAAATTTGGGGACATGCAAATTTCAATCGTAAAGGAGAGAGACATCGCTTCGGCCATAGCAGAGCTAAAACAGAAGCTATGGAAAGCACAGAAAGAAAAAGATATCATAAAGCAGGTAGAAACTGAAAGGGAGTTAGATTATTGCCTGCAGAGGAAAATACTCATAACAATAGCTGACAATTACGTCAATCTCAGGAGGAGAGGACTAAAACATTAAAAAGAAGCCAGAACACACCCGCTCATCCGCCCCCTCTTATCATCGGACGGGCTTCACAGGGGAGCGGGTGAAAATTCTGATGTTGATCACTGCTTTCCAATACCCTATGTGGATTCAATCTTTTTAACCCTTTCGGGAGCCATTGCATCTTATAGCTCTTCTCCTTTGTATTATATTATACTCAGTAGGTTTCTGGCTTATTGATCCCCGTCCCTATCTTCTGCAACGCTTGGCTTGCTTCGTTCATGGAATTTCACCATGTTGTTGTGGACATGTTGGACCTATAAGTATCCTTTCTCTTTCAAATAATCCCTCAAAGCTTCTTTCCAGGGCCTCATTTTTAAACCCAATTTCTCCAGCTTCTTATTCTCCAATGCAGAGAACCTCGGCCTCTTTGCCAGCCTGTTAAGCTCATTCGACTTTATGGGCTTTACTTGGACTTCCCATCCTAAGATTTCAAATATTGCCCTTGTGAACTCATACCACGAACAAAAGCCCTCGTTAACCATGTGATAAACCCCAAACTCCGGCCCCAGCTCTAAGAACTCCTTCAAAGTCCTGGCGACGTCCTTTGTGTACGTCGGGCTCATAAACTGGTCTTCCACGATCCTAAGCTCTTCTCCTCTTTTTACCTTCTCGATGACCCACTCAACAAAGTTTCCGCCCTTACCGCTTGCCCCAGCCTGTCCATAGAGGCTCGCCACCCTGATGATGTAGTGTTTTGGAGAATAATTTCTAGTGAAGATCTCTCCAGTGTATTTGCTCGCCCCGTAGACGTTTATTGGATTGGGGATATCTTCTTCGGTGTAGGGCTCTCCCTTTTCGCCGTCGAAAAGGTAGTCAGTGCTGATGTAGACGTTGATCGCCCCGATTTCATTGGCGACCTTTGCAACGTTTAGGGCACCTATCGCATTCACGGCAAAGGCTTTCTCTGGATAAAGCTCGGCATCGTCAACCCTGACGTACGCGGCCGTGTTGATAATGACGTCAGGTTTAATCTCTTTAAAAATTTCCAAGCTGTCTAAAACCGTCACATCCAGGTCTTTGTGGGTTAGAGGAATAACTTCAAATTCGGGGTCTCTACTAAAGACCTCAAACAAGTCTGTCCCGAGCTGACCATTCGCGCCAATTATTGCAACCTTCATTAGGGATCACCCGGAATATTGATAAGAGGGCCAAAGTTCCGCTATATATAAAGAACGCCTATACCTGCCCATTTTTGGTCCCAATCTTTGACGATTTCCTCATGTCTAAAATTGTGCTTTATCTCATTCCAGAATTTGTTAACCTCGCATCCCGTTTCGGGTGGATGTAAAACAATATCATGGAATGCAATTATGCCCCCTTTTCTAACGAGTGGGGCATACATTTCAAAATCTCTTTTTACTCCTTTGTAGGTGTGGTCCCCGTCTATGAAAAGAAAGTCCACTTGTTTACCCCTTAGGAGTTCCTTGACCTTTTCAAGTGTGGTGGGGTCATGAGAGTTTGCCCTTAAGAGATACATTTTTTGGTGAGGCTTAGCAAACGACCTGTAAAGTGGCACTTTCCAGAGAGGATATCCGCCACCAAATAGCCCCCCTGGCAAATCTATGCTAATCAGTGTAGCATCATCGCTGGCAAGTCTCGACCAGAAAAAAAGAGTGCCACCATTGGCAGTACCAATTTCTAGGACGACTTTTGGTTCCAGTCCACTAACAAGTTTAGCTAGTTCCAGTATTTCCTCAAATATCTGAAGCGGTTTTATGTTAAATCCTAGATATTTGAAAGTGAAAGTAAACCTTACAACATCCTCGACATCTTTAATATTTTCAACTTCTTTTTTTAATTTATAACTTATAACAGGTACCAGAATTGGCAAAACTGTTTTACGATATACGTAGAATGTTGACTTCTTGGCAAATGTTCCGATGCCTTCTGTCTTGATTATCTCTATTGATCTTTTTAAAAGCCCTTTATTCCCCATTTTTGTTACCCTCCTATAATGCCCCCACATCTCTTTGTCCTTATTAATTTTATGAACGTTCCTTAGAACACCCATCCTCTCTCAATCAGCTCTCTCAGAGTCGGCCACTTCTGATCTTTCGGCGAAATTATTGGGTCTTCAACCGGCCACCTAATTCCTACATCTGGGTCGTTCCATATCAAGCCCCCCTCATAGTCGGGAGCGTAGACGTTATCCATCTTGTAAACGACCTCTGCAACATCGCTCAAAACAACGAACCCGTGGGCAAAGCCCCTCGGAATGTAGAGCTGATACTTGTTGAACTCCGAGAGAATGACGCCAACATACTTCCCGAAGCTCGGTGAGTCTTTTCTCAAATCTACCGCAACATCGTAGATAACTCCCCTCACGCACCTTACTATCTTCGCCTGCGCATACGGTTCCCTCTGAAAGTGCAGGCCCCTAAGAACGCCGTATTTTGAGCGGGAATGGTTGTCTTGCACGAACTCCCCCTTAATGCCAGCCTTCTTAAAGTCGGGCTTCTTGTAGGTCTCCATGAAGAAGCCCCTCTCGTCCTCAAACACCTTGGGCTTTATCAGGACGACGTCCGGAATCTCCAGCCGTTTAAACTCGAATGGCATTTTTATTACCTCCTCATTCAAGGAACTCAACCTGAAGCTCTGGGGCGACCTTCTTTATCCTTTCAAAATGCCGATCTTTTGTTATCAGAGTTAGCCCGCGGGATATTGAAACAGCGGCTATTACGATGTCAACTGCGGGAACAGGAGTGCCTTCTTTCACAAGCTTTTCCGAGAGCTCAACCGCGAGTGCGTACTCCTTTACAGTGGGTATCAAAAGGTTCAGGTCAAGTAGGGCTCCTTTGGGATACTCAACTATGTTAAGTACTGTTGTGGATCCTTCTCCTAGGCTGTATCTGTTTCTTAAGGCATCTATCAGGACGTTCGTGTCGTAGAGCCTCTTGTTCGCTTCCATTCCAGCTCCCTCGCTTTTTCGTAGTATTCTTCGTAAGCTTCATCGGGGGTAGATTCCATATCTTTCAGTATCTCTTTCCCAAGAATATTCCTGAACTCGTCCATGGACATCTCCGTCTTTGAACTTTCCAGTTCCTGGAGGTACTCTTCTATTGCCCTCCTTGCTATCTCGCTCCATTTGATTTCAGGATGCTTTTTCATCCTGCGGTAGAGCTCTGGGGGTATGGAAAGGGTCATTGTGGGCATAGCATCACCTTAATAAATTATGTGCGTGCACATATTTAATTGTTGCTACCATCCCAGCTTCCAGGGCGTGGGATGGAGAACTTTCTCGTTGACCAAAGGCCTCCACCACCACTCGTGTTCAAGGTACCATTCGACGGTCTTCTTGATACCCTCTTCGAAGCTGTATTTTGGCCTCCACTTAAGGTCGCGGATTATCTTCCATGAGTCGAGGGAGTAGCGAAGGTCGTGGCCGGGCCTGTCCTCTACGAACTCGATTAGGCTATCATCTTTACCCATGAGTCTCAAGATAGTCTTGACAACTTCTATGTTCCTCTTCTCCTCGCCGGCGGAGATGTTGTATACCTCCCTTGGTTCTCCCTTGAGTAAAACCTCTTCAACGGCCCTAACATGATCCTCCACGTAGAGCCAGTCTCTCACGTTTTGACCCATGCCGTATATCGGGATCTTGAGCCCCATGCTTGCCCTTATTATCGTCTTAGGGATGAGCTTTTCAGGGAACTGATAGGGGCCGTAGTTGTTGGTGCACCTCGTTATGGAAGCGTTTAAGTTGTAAGTTCTCGCCCATCCCGAGACTAGCATGTCGCTGGCAGCTTTTGTGGCGGAATATGGCGAAGACGGCATCAGACGGTCGTTTTCGGTAAAAGCACCTTTTAGGATGTCGCCGTAGACTTCGTCAGTGTTATGAAGCAGAATTGGCACATTACCACCAAAGAATTTGTGGTTTCCGTCTATTACAATATCATACACCATTACATTTTCGTTAATCCGCGTAATCTTTTTGACCTTCGCAACGCCTACATCTGATTCAACATATTTGTTCTTTTTTCCTTTCATCAAGCTTTTTGCGACGTCTTTTCCAATTAACTTGTTCTTTTTGAGATTATACTTTGCTACAATGCTCTTAGGTAGCTGGTGTTTTATCAATTCTATTGGAATGCACTTGGAATGTGGTGTCCTCACTAGCTTATTGTTCTCATAATTTTCAGAAGAGATTATTAAATCATGCATAACTAGGTCATATTCCTTTCTTTTTTGGAACTCTCCTTTCATATTTTTGCACACTCTCTTAACATACCTTGAGTTTATCCCTTTGAGTCGAGTCAGCCATATCAAACTAAATATTAAGGGTTGGTTTTTTGACGTGAATGTTCTACTGCCATCTTTTCTGATGTGGGCATCTCCTTCGTAGCCTTCGAGCATCTTAACTATGTGCTCCCTTGAGAGTTTCCACACCCATGGGGGGATACGTTTGTTTTCGGAAGTACTTCCCCACTCTAAGAAAATAGAATGCAAAATTTCTCCATTAATCTCCAGTTGATAGGCCTCTCCACGTTTCTTCTCCTTAATAGCTGCTTTTTTGTATCCAAAATACTTTTCTAGCAGCCTTTTTGCTTTTTTTAACGACTCAAGGTCTTTTGTAGTTATTGTCACTTTTTTTAGATTTCTCCTGAATTCTTTTTCCGTATTTGATGCGTGTCCTTCTGCCAAATACAGACCAAAGAGCCACATTAATTCAGGAGTAACCGGTATCTCCTCGATTTCCTGTGGAATATTAAGCTGTCTTCTGTAAAGCACATAAGCTGTATCCTCAAACCCGTTTCTTAACTCACTTAACCCCTTGTATGTTATCTTGTATTTTCCATCCACAACCTCGATTAGTCCCTCTTTCATCATATGTTTAAGGGATTGAGAAATGGGCCTCCCTAATCTCTCCACAAGCTCTTTCCAAGTTTTAGGCCCATCTTCCAGAAGTTTCAGAACTATCTCTCTAATTTTTAAGCTCTTCTTAATGCGTCTACTTGTCTTGATTTTGTTTTTATCTACATAATTCCTTATTCTAAGAACGTAATCCGATTCAAAATTATTCTCGTTGAAAGCTAATAAGGTTACCAAATATTCCCCTTCTTTTAGCTCGGTAACATACTTCTCTTTTATTCCCTCCTCCGTGAATACAAACACAGAGTGAGAACCCGTAGCTCTAATCTTCCCCCCTCCCTCATACTCTATTTCGTATATTTCATCGGTGGGATGCTTAACTATGCCTGATATGGGCATAAAAGTGGCTTTAAGGTTTTTGTCAATTGTAAGCGCCTCGTATAGATGATAATTATCCTCATTAAGGAAATCTATCCTCGTTAAAAAGATTTCACCAGTCTTTTTGCTCCTTAGTAACACGGGAGTATCTCCAGTTACACTACTTATATGGACGAACCTGACCTCAGGATTTTCTTTTCTAACGGCCTCCAGGAGAGTGTAAGTCCCAATAACGTTGCTCTTCAGAAAATGCTCTGGACTTGAGATGCTCCTGTCCACGTGGCTCTCAGCAGCGAAGTGCACTATTCCATCAACTTTCTTAACGAGCTCGCTCACAAGTTCGTAGTCTGTTATGTCCCCCTTAACGAAGGTGTACCTCTCGTCCCCTTCGAGGTCTTTCAGGTTCGCCGGGTTGGAGCCGTAGCCGAGCTTGTCGAGGTTTATAACTTCCCAGTCTTTATGATTTTCCAGAATGTAGCGAATGAAGTTGCTTCCTATGAAGCCCATTCCCCCCGTTACCAACAACCTCATGGTTTCACCTCAGAGGATTAGCCTGGAATTGTCGCCGATGACAAGTTTCCTGCCAAACGGATGGGAAGTACCGTTAATTATCTTCACACCCCGTCCTATCAGGCTCTCAACTATCCTTCCCGCGTTCCTTATCTCGCTTCCCTCGAGGACTATTGAGTCCTCGATCTCCGTGTTCTCGATGATAACGTTGTCCCCAATGCTGGTGTAGGGTCCAATGTAGGCGTTTTTTATCCTGCAGTTCTTCCCTATAACGACCGGTCCCTTGATTACGGTGTTCTCGTCAATTTCAGTGCCTCCCTCGATTACGACCCTCCCATGGATTCTGGCCTTCGTTATGACTTTGATATCTGTCTCTATATCATCAAGTATGAGCCGGTTGGCGTCTAAGAGGTCCTCTGGCTTTCCTGTGTCCTTCCACCAGCCGGTGACCTTTGTCCATCCGACTTTATAACCGTGGTCGATGAGCCACTGGATGGCGTCTGTAATCTCAAGCTCGTTCCTCCAGGAGGGATTTATATTCCTCACAGCTTCGTGTATGATGGGTTTGAAGAAGTATATGCCCACTAAAGCAAGATTGCTTGGAGGGACTTTAGGCTTCTCAATCAGGCGTTTGATGGTCTTGCCGTCCTCGCTCAGCTCCGCAACTCCGAACTGCTGGGGATTAGGAACCTCCTGGAGGAGTATGCTGGCATCAAAATCGTTCTCCTCGAAGTGTTTTTTGTGCCTCACTATCCCCTCGCGGAGAATGTTGTCGCCGAGGTACATTACGAAGTCTTCATCGCCCAGAAACTCCCTGGCAACGAGGATTGCGTGAGCTAAGCCCTTGGGCTCGCCCTGGTAGATGAACTCAATTTTGGCGTCCCATTCCCTGCTCATGACGGTCTCCTTAACCTGCTCGGCATTTGGCCCCACTATGATCCCAATGTTATGGATGCCTGCCTCGATGACGTCCTCAATAGCGTAGAACAGCACCGGCTTGTTGGCAACTGGGATTAGCTGCTTCTGCTGGGAATACGTGAGCGGTCTCAGCCGAGTACCATGCCCTCCGGATAAAATTAGAGCTTTCATTACACCACACCGTAGAAAGTAGCCCCTTGGGAGCTATAAACTTTTTCGAAGGCTCAAGTGAGCAGGGTTATCACTCCTATAACCAGAATCACAGCGTTTATTACCCGCTTGAGCCTTTCACGGTCAACTGTGGAGTTAACATGCGTGCCCAAGTAAACTCCGGGAAGGGTTCCAACCACTAGAAGAAGGGCCAGCCGGTAGTCAACGCTGCCGAAGGCAGCATGATTGAGAAAGCCCATCAGGGATAGGGCAAGACCGTAAAGGAGGGAAACGCCTACAACTTCTCTCGGGTTCACCCTCGCAACGTTCATGAGGGCGAAGCTCACTATAACGCCCGCCCCAACCGACGTGAACTGAATTATTAACCCGGTGATGAACCCGAGGAGGTAGACGTACTTCCACTCCCTCTTCACAGGAAGGTGGAGCTCCCCTTAAAGAGGCTTAAAAGAGCTGTAACGACCAAAATTATGCCGAGGAGGAGCGTGAGGTACTCGTCTATCGGATAGGCCTTTAGTTTCTCAAGCACAACGGCTCCGAGGATTACCGCGGGGATCCCTCCGGCTATGAGCCTCGAAGCAATGTCTATCCTTATCTTTCCTTTTCTCCCCTGGAAGAATATTCCAAAAACCCTCGTGATTGTCGCGTAGAGGAGGTCAGTTCCAACAGCGGTTAGAGGTTCAACGCCGAGGAATATGAGGGAGGGCGTCATTAACGCTCCCCCTCCGACCCCTGTTAGGCCGACGAGGAAGCCCACCAAAAAGCCGAGCCCAACAAAGGTCAGCTCCAACGCCCTCCCCCCATTCGAGCATTAGGGCAGGTAGCCCATCTCTTTAGCTTTCTGAATTACTGCTTCAACCTCTTCCTCGGGAGTCATCTTCGAAGAATCCACCTTTACCTCGGGGTTCTCTGGTTCTTCGTAAACTCCATCGTAGCCCGTCAATCCTTTTATTTCGCCCCTCAGGGCTTTCGCGTAGAGCCCCTTGGGGTCGCGCTGTATTCTAACCTCCAAGGGAGCGTAGACGTAGACCTCTATGAAGTCTCCTATCTCCCTCCTGGCGTACTCGCGGACGGCCCTGTAGGGCGAGATCAGCGAGACTATCGCTATGACACCGTTCCTGCTGAGGAGCTTGGCCATGTGAATAACTATGCGGTTGTGCATCTCCCTAGCTTCCTTGGAGAAGCCGAGCTCCGGGTAGAGGCTCTTCCTTATCGTATCCCCATCGAGTATCTCGACGCGGTAGCCCATCTCCCTTAGCCTCTTGGCAAGCTTAACCGCTAAGGTCGTCTTCCCGGCCCCGCTCGGCCCGGTGAGCCAGATTGTGAATCCCCTTTCGAGGTTTTGAAGTCCGGTCATTTCAGCTGCCTCCGGTTTCATCGGTCTGATTCGGGTGAAGGGAAAGACGAGAAGTCAGAGGATGCTCCTCCCGTGCATCCCCTTCAGCGGCTCCTCTATGCCGAAGAGCCGCAGTATCGTCGGCGCGAAGTCGTAGATGGTCAGCTGGGTTGCCTTGCTCTCGTCGAAGCCCGGTAAGTACATAGAGAACACTCCGAACTCGGAGTGGTTGGCATCGTCCGGTCCGGTGTCGTTCTCCGGTAAATAATTGCTCGGATGTCCCACCGTTCCCGCTGCCCTCCAGTTGAGGTTGTCGAAGTAGACCATTATGTCAGGCTTGCTTGCCTTCGCCACCGGGTAGATGTCCTCCGGATAGAAGACCTTAGTGTCCCACTTCTCGCCGTTCGGCCCGCGGATTGCCTTTATCTGCTCCGCCACCTCGTCCCTAACTTTGTCGAACTTCGAGAGCGGCACCTTTCCTTCCTTCTCCCTTCCGAGGACGTTCAGGAAGACGCGGGAGTAGTAGCCGCCCCAGCCCCAGGCGGTGGTTTCCTTCCAGTCAACGTCGAGGCTCTCGAAGCGCTTGACCTTCCCGTCGTGGAGAACCTCCGGGTTCCTGACCTTGAGGAGGCCCTCCTCGGCCAGCCACTGGTTGACCGCGAAGTTGCCGTGCATCGCCTTTATTCCGTGGTCGGAAACTATGAAAACAGCCGTCTCGTCGAGGTCTATGAGCTCTAACGTTTTTCCTATCTCTCTATCCAGGAGCCTGTAGTAGTCCGGGATGACGTTCTCGTACTTGTTGCCCTTCCCCGGGTAGAGGTGGTGGTTTTCATCGAAGTAGCGCCAGAAAGCATGATGGAGCCTGTCGAGGCCTATCTCGACGAAGTGGAAGTAGTCCCACTCCTTCTCCTGGAGCAGGTACCTTATGACTTCGAAGCGTTTCTCCGTCATCTCCCATATGCCCTCTTTCACCTCGTCCTTGGCTTCCCTCCTGAAGGGGACGTCGAAGATGTACTCCCCGACCAGGCGCTCTATCTCGCCCTTGAGCTCCCTTGGATAGGTGTAGTCGACGCTGGCATCGGGCGTTATGAAGCAGCTCACGAGGTGGCCCCTTATCGGCTTCGGCGGGTATGTAGGCGGGACGCCGACTATTATCGACTCCTTCCCGCGCTCGCCGAGGTAGTCCCACACCGTTGGCTCCTTCAACTTTTTGCTGTGGGCTATCCAGTAGTCCGTGTAGGAGTAACCAGTCCTGTGCCTGAAGCCGTAGAGCCCGAGCTCTCCCGGCGTTTTCCCGGTGACCATCACCATCCACATGGGAATTGTTATCGCCGGAATCCCTGTCTGCATCGGGCCGTGGACGGACTTCTCGAGGAGCTTCTTGACGTTGGGCATATCTTCAATGAAGCGGTTGAACAGGAGTTCCGGTGGAGCGGAATCGAGGCCTATGACGAAGACCTTCTTGGTCTCGGCCATCCCTTCCCTAACTTTCCTTTCAAACTCCATATTCCTCACCCCAGGTATTCGTTGATGATTGTGAGAACGTCTCCGATTTTACCCCTCTCGCATATGCAGCCTAAAACCTCCCTCTTGCCGCCTGTGTTAGTGCCTAACTCCTTGAGGCGGGCTATGACTTCTCCCATCTCTATCCTTTCCGTCTCTTCACGGGAGATGCGGAAGTAGACCTGGGCCTTCCCGTGGAAGTTCTTATTAACAACAACCGCGCCTTTATGCCCGTGCTCCCAGACGAGCTTTCTCGCAACCTTGGAGATTATGTTGAAAGGGCTCTCGAACTCGACGAAGGCGAAGCCATTCCTCTCCTCGACGCTTGAAACTGCATTTTCTATCGCCTCTCTTATGGCCTCCGCTTTTCTGACCCACGGCTCGTATTCGAGGAGGTCTCTAACGCTGTTTTCGAGGAGAACCCTAACGGCTTCCTCAACGGCTTCCCTCTCCATCGCGATGTAGTTGGAGTCAATTAGTTCAACCAGCCTTAAGGATTCCGCCCGCGAGAGGTTCGCCTTCCGGAGGAGTTTGTCAACGGCTTCAATCTCAAAGGCCTTCTCGCCAATGTCACCGACGGCGCCAAGGGCGCTCCAGGCGTTCCATATCCCGAAGTGCTCCGAGAGGACAAGGGAATTTGAGGGGCAATATTCGCCCTCCAGCGAGGGATTCACCTGCTCAACGAGCGGGTTGTTGATCTTTGGCTGGGTGTGGTGGTCGATGAAGAGCGTGGGTACATTTACTTTCTCCACCTCGTGGGGGACGTTGAAGTCCAAAACGTAGAGCTTCTCCGCCCTCTCAATAGCGCCCCATATCCTCCCGTCAAATCGGAACTCGCCGATGGGTGCGGTTAGGTTCATGAACTCCTCCAGGTTAAGCGCTCTCACTAGAAGGGCCGCTGAGGTCACCCCGTCCGTATCCCAGTGGTGGATTATGAGGTGCATGCTCATTCCTCCGAATAAAATTTGAAAGAGATCATTCCACGAAGGGGTTCTCGAAGCTCCTGATGACCTCGAAGACCTCCGGCCTCAGCATATACTCCGGTGGCTGCTCCCCGGCCATTATCATCTTCCTGAGCTTGGTGCCGCTTATGTGGACGTGGAACTCCTTGTCGTGCGGGCATATCTTGGCGTTGACCATACCCCCGCACTTCTTGCAGTAGAAGGCCTCCCTGATGAACATCGGGGTTATTCCGAGGTCGGGAAAGCTGTCGAACATGTCCCAGGCCTCGTAGGGGCCATAGTAGTCGCCGACACCAGCGTGGTCTCTCCCAACGATGAAGTGGGTCGCGCCCATGTTCTTCCTCATGATGGCGTGGTGAATGGCCTCCCTGGGGCCAGCATAGCGCATCTCGTAGCGGACGGTTGCGAGGGTTGCGGCGTCCTTTGGATAGTAGTGCTTGAAGAGGGTTTCATAGGCCTTGATTATGACCTCGTCCTTGTAGTCACCCTTTTTCTTCCTTCCGAGGACGGGATTGATGAAGAGGCCGTCGACGAAAGTTAGTGCTGCTTTCTGAACATATTCGTGGCCGACGTGGGGAGCGTTCCTCGTCTGGAATGCAACTACCGTCTTCCAGCCGAGCTCCTTGAAGAGAACCCTCGTCTCGACAGGTCTGAGTGTGTACTTCGCGAAGGGGTTCGGCAGCTCGTTGAGGAGCTCTATCTCGCCGCCGACGAGGTGGTCGCCCATGTTCATGACCCTGGCAACGCCGGGGTGGGCAGGGTCGTCGGTCTTGAAGACCTTCACAGCGAACTCCTTCTTATTGTAGGTGTAAATTTCCTCGACGTGCATCCTGGCTATCGGAAGACTGTCGTGGTAGAGGAGTATTGCATCGCCCTCCTCGAAGTCCGGATTTTTAACGTCGAGAATTATCGGGATTGTCCATGGCGTATCGTCGCTCAGGCGCATGTGGTCGAGGACGCTCCCGAAGTCATCACTCGTTAGGAAGCCCTTGAGCGGGGAATAAACGCCGTGGGCGATGTTCTCAAGGTCAATTGCGCGCCCGTGGTCAATTTGTACCCTCGGGTACTCCTGCTGCTCGCTTAGGATCCTCTCCCTGGTCTTTGGGGCAGCTATCCTCCTCACGAGCTTTCCGCCGTGGGGTTTGGAAACCATGGTATCACCTCAAAGTAAAAGGGAGAATTGCTCAGTCGAGGTAGCCAAGGGCTCTGAGCCTCTCCTTGACCTTCTCCTCTTCCTCCTCTGTGAAGACTTCCTCCTTCTCCTCCTCTTCAAGACTTGCAAGAACCTCTCGGAGGACGTAGGTCACATAATCCGAAACCGAGGTGAAGCCAGTGCCCTCTATCCTGGCCTTTATCTTGTCGTAGAGGGGCTTCGGTATGGAAACTGTCGTGTACTTCTTTTCCTCAGCCATCTCAAACACCTCCGGACTTTAATGATATTTAATGACATTTAATTAAATTTAATTAAGGCTTATAAAGGTTTCTTTCCAGAAATTAAAAATGAACATGGATTCATTGCAGCTCTTCAGAACCCCAGAGGACAATCAGTCTCTCCCAAAATGCAGTATCTTCTTTATGTACTCAACGGAACGGGAATCTAAAGCTAGTTCCAAGAGCTTTGTATAACTCTCTATGTTAAACGGAGCCATTGCAATGGAGCGGGCAATGTATTTTAGGCCCTTCTCTGCGCTTCCACCTAAAAGGAGGAGAACCCCCATCTGACTTAAGTGTATGCTCATTATTTTTGGATTCATTCTGATGTCGAGGTGTTTTTTGATAAACCTCTCCCTTCCGGGTATGTATTTGTTCAAGTTAAAGGATATCTGGCGCCCGTGGACGTAGTACTTTGCAACAATCTCTTTAACATAGTCAAACTTGTAGTACTTCGCTATCCTGAGCCACATGTCCCAGTCCTGTGAGCTGGTCAAAAATGGGTCAAAGAGGCCTGCTTTCTTAAAGCACTCCCTCCTAATCAACAGCGTGGGACTCCCGACAAAGTTCTCCCTCAAGAGATGCAAATAAACATCCCCTCTAAACTTCGGAATGTTTTTCCCTAGGATCTTACCGCCTTCCTGAGATACATAATAGAAGCCACCGTAGACGACTCCAAAGCTCCTGTCAAGCTCTTCAAATTTCTTAATTTGAACCTCGAGCCTCAGTGGGAGCCACTCATCGTCATCGTCAAGAAACGCTATGAACTTTCCTCGGCTCTTCTTTATCCCGGTGTTTCTTGCAACGGGGGCGCCTGAGTTTTCTTTTAAGCGGATGTATCTGAGCCGACCATCTTCTATACTTTCGACGACTTCGGGAGTGTTGTCTGTTGAGGCGTCATCAACTACAAGCAATTCAAAATCTTCAAACGTCTGGGCAAGGACACTCCTTATTGCCCTCTCCAGCAGATTGGCTCTGTTGTGTGTTGGTATTATTACTGAGACAGCTGGTCGGCTCATGTCATACCTCCCTAACGAGCTCTTTGAGTAGGGCATTTATCTGTTCTTTGAGGTCTTGTCGCAAAAGTCCAAGCTCAATGTTTGCCCTAATGAATCCAAGTCTGGTGCCGACATCGTACCGTTTTCCTGATATCCTCTTTGCAAAAATTTTTCTTTCGCTGACTAATATCCTAAGAGCATCGGTTAGCTGAAGCTCCCCTCCCTTTCCGGGTGGTGTTTTCTTCAGTATACCGAAAATCTCCGGGGGCAAAACGTATCTCCCAATTATGGCTATGTTGCTTGGAGCTTCTTCCAATGAGGGTTTTTCTATAAGATCCCTCACTTCATAGAGGTCGTTATCTATCTGAGTTCCATCAACGATGCCGTATCTGTTAACAATTTCCCAGGGGACTTTTTCTACGCCAATAACTGGAGAGGAGTACTTGTTTGCAACTTCAATCAGCTGCTGGATTCCTGGTTTTTCACTCACTATTATATCATCACCCAGCAGTACGGCAAAAGGCTCTCCATTAACGTGTTTTTCCGCGTGGAGAATAGCATCTCCAAGACCGAGCGGTTTCTTCTGTCTGACATAATAAATGTCAACCATTTCCCCAATTTCCTCAACCTGCTTTAGCTCCTCAAGCTTGCCCTTCTCCCTGAGGTAATATTCAAGCTCAAAACTCCTGTCAAAGTAATCCTCAATCGCCCGCTTTCCCTTTCCAGTAATTATAAGAATATCATCAATGCCAGCTCTTATCGCTTCCTCGACGACGTAATGAATGACTGGTTTATCAACGATTGGAAGCATTTCCTTTGGCATTGATTTTGTGATTGGCAACATTCTCGTGCCAAGGCCCGCCGCTGGAATCACGGCTTTCCTGATTTTCACCAGCACACCCCCTCGTAAATCCTTGCTGTCCTCTCGGCGGCTTTTATCCTTCTACCATCAATGACGATTTTTCCAGAATAGTCCAGTTCCTCGAACTCGCTCCATTCAGTAACTATCAGGATGACGTCACTCCTCTTCAAGACCTCTTCGGCCGAATTAGCATATTCTACTCTTTCACCAACGTTCGGGTAAAACCTCTTAAAGTTCTCCATGGCTTGAGGATCATAAGCAAGGACGCGAGCTCCCTCATCCAGGAGCCTTTTGATAACGATGTAAGCCCTTGTCTCCCTCACGTCGTCAGTGTTCGGCTTGAAGGCCAAGCCTAAAACTCCAATGGTCTTTCCTTTGAGCTCTGGCACGTGTTTCTTGAGGAGTTCAATCAGCTTGAGGGGCTGTCTCTCGTTGACTTCTACAACAGCCTTGAGGATTATTGGATCTTCTCCCAGTTCTTCAGCTTTCCTGATGAGGGCTCTAGTGTCCTTGGGGAAGCAGGAACCGCCCCAACCAATTCCAGTCTTGAAGAAGTGCGGGCTTATCCTGTGATCCAAGCCAACTCCCTCAAAAACTTTCCATGAGTCGATTCTAAGCTTCTTGCAGATTTTTCCAATCTCGTTCGCAAAGCTGATTTTTGTCGCAAGGAAGGCGTTGGAAGCGTACTTTATCATTTCCGCAGTCTTAATGTCAGTGAACAGTTTTGGTGCATCAATTGGAGCGTAAAGCTCTTCGAGGACCTTTTTAGTTCGCTCATCTTGTACTCCAATAACAATCCTATCCGAATTTAGAAAGTCCTTCAAGGCCACGCCCTCCCGGAGGAATTCCGGGTTCATTGCGAGACCAAAGTCCTCAAAAGCTTTCTTTCCCGAATATTCTTCGAGGATGGGTTTTACGATTTCTTCAGTTGTTCCCGGCAAGACGGTGCTCTTAACCACAACAACGTGATAGTCTTTCTTTTCTTTGAGGGCTTCCCCAATTGATTTGCTCGCTTCTTTAACATACTTAAGATCAATCGAACCGTCTTCCCGCGAGGGGGTTCCCACAGCGATGAAGGTGACGTCAGAGTTTAGAATAGCTTCCCTGTAGTCTCTAGTAGCGTAGTACTTG
>JASGLT010000009.1 GCA_030156945.1 Thermococcaceae archaeon | reverse complement strand
GGAAAGTCGCTCCTTCCAGTGGCAACTATCCTGGCCCCAGCCCTCTTCGCTTCTTCCGGCATTATCTCAGGGATAGGGTTGGCCATCGCGAAGACTACAGCATCGTCGGCCATAGCCCTAACCATGTCCGGAGTTACTATCCCGCCAGCGCTGACTCCAATGAAGACGTCGGCCCCTTCCATCGCCTCCTTCAGGCCGCCTTCTATTCCTTGGACGTTGTATTCAGCGATCTCGCGCTTGTACGGGTTGAGGTCTTCCCTGCCCTCGTTTATTATTCCCCTTCTGTCAACGGTGACTATCTCCTTGACACCAACGCTGTGGAGTGTCTTCGCTATAGCTATTCCAGCCGCTCCAGCACCGCTGATCGCGACCTTTATCTCACTGAACTTTTTGCCGACGAGCTTCAGGGCGTTTATCAGCCCGGCGAGGGTCACGACCGCCGTCCCGTGCTGGTCGTCGTGAAAAACTGGTATGTCGAGCCTCTCCTTCAGCCTCTCCTCTATCTCAAAGCATCTTGGGGCGGAGATGTCCTCCAGGTTTATCCCGCCGAAGCCAGGGCTTATCAGCTCAACAGTCCTGACGATTTCGTCGATGTCCTTCGTGTTGATGAGGATTGGGAAAGCATCCACGCCCGCGAGTGCCTTGAAGAGAACAGCTTTTCCCTCCATGACGGGCATTCCGGCGACTGGTCCTATGTCCCCGAGTCCGAGGACGGCCGAACCGTCGGTAACAACCGCCACTGTGTTCGGTATGACAGTGTACTCGTCTGGATCGGCGCCGTTGGCTATCGCCTTTGAAGGTTCAGCTACTCCCGGGGTGTAGGCGAGGCTCAGGGTCTCTCTGTTAACGGGAACTTTCGGTATGACCTCTATCTTTCCGTTGCCCGGAAAGTTCTTCCTGTGGAATTCGAGGGGGTCCATTTTACCACCTGAGTCCGTGGC
Organism: Thermococcaceae archaeon; assembly: GCA_030156945.1. GTDB lineage: Archaea > Methanobacteriota_B > Thermococci > Thermococcales > Thermococcaceae > Thermococcus. The sequence goes on along the minus strand of JASGLT010000009.1, from coordinate 75,805 downwards.
AGTGAAGATGTTAAAAACCCTACGTTTCCAGTCGGAAAATAAACTCACTTCTGTGCAACGGATGCCTCCCTTCCCTCAAGCGCTCTTTACCTCCCCCCAATACCAAAACTTTTTAAAGCTGCCCCTGCCCACTAATACCGGGTGTGGGCCGGTAGCTCAGCCTGGTATGAGCGCCGCCCTCGCAAGGCGGAGGCCGCGGGTTCAAATCCCGCCCGGTCCACCATTCAGCCCTTTCTTACGAAAGCGCTGGCGGAAAGCTAGTATGCGTTTTTAGCGAGCTGGCTTTTGAGTGGGTTTACCCTTGAGTCGCTAGATATACAGGATTTCCCCTCAGTATAGCGCTCGGAGAGCACTAAAAAGAAAGTCGAAATCACAATTGGCTGGGAGATTTTGGAGTTAAACCCACGCAAAGTTGCTTTTTGAGCGAGCATACGCTCATCAACAGGCGAGTTCAAAAAGAAGGGAAATGTCCTTTTGAGTGCCCTGCTTTTCAGTGATTCTTAATCATCAATTAGCAATTTTCAGGGGGTTACTCATAGTATAACGCCCCTTGGGCGTCGATTAAAAAGCAAACTCATAAATAGCAAGCGAATAAAAGTGGAATTCACAACCCGGGACGGCATTCAAAAGGGAAAAATCCTTCAAAATGAACCTCGTGAACAAGAACCACAAACTTTGATGAAACTTTTCGCAATAAAAGTTTCCTTGGTGAAGCTTTTTCTAAAAGCTTTAGCGCCGCTTTCACTCTCGTTCAAGCGTCCTTGACGGATGGCGGAAAAGTGCATGCTTTTCTGGAAATACAAACTTGGGAAGGGTTCACTCCCCATTTACTCTTATAGAAGTGTCTGCTATCCACAAGGCGTCGGGAGGACGCCAGAACAAAAAACAAACTTCTTAAAAAATTGCTTTTAAGATTGAACCCTTCTTAGGGGTGAGGATAAGGAGAGTGCACGATTAACACCCAGGCATTTCAAAGGAAAAATACCTTTTGATGAAACTTTTCGCCAGAAAAGTTTCCTTGGTCAAGCTTTTTCTAAAAGCTTGCTAGAAAAGTTTCATCAAAGTTTGTGGTTCCTTCGGAAATTGCCCTTCTGCGGGGGATTTCACGTACACGAGCCAAAAGTCAGTGAATTTCCAGATTCAGGCTTTTGGGAAAATAGTCTCTCTCATTTTGACGCAGATTAAGCTCAGAGCTTTAGCAGGCCTCTTGCTTTCACTCCGATTTTGAAAAGAGTGGAAGAAAGATGCTCCTCTCACCTGCGCCTCCTCAGGAGCGGGAGAATTGCTAAGGCCACGATAAATGCCGGGCCGCACACTGAGTTCTTTTCAGGGCTTGAGGTCGTTGAGTTTCCGCCGGTTGTGGAGCTGTTTCCGGTGTTTGTTGGCAAAGTAGGTATTTTTGTCCCCGTTTCTGGGAGTGGGGGAACGCCTTCCTTCATCTTTACCATGAACACGCCCGCGCTCTCTCTGGCATACTGGTAGAAAATCATTGCGTTAACGATGGCATCGACGGTGTTCTCCATTTCGTAGCTCTCGGCAAACTCGTAGTAGGCTATCGAGAGGATCGGATGGAAGCCGTTCATCTGGGCCACGCCTATGGCGGTCTTGGCGGCTTCCTTCATATCCTGGAGCTTCTCGCGGAGTATTGTCTCGTTGTCTATCCCTAGGGTGTCGAGGAAGACCTCCCCGCGAACTCTCGCCTCCATTGCCGTGAAGATTGCTGCTGAATACTTTCCGTCCCCGTAGTACTGTTCAGCTTCCTGAATTGTTTCAGTGAGATCGTTGCCTATCACGTCGCCGTACATCGACTCTATGTACGTCACTATCAGGCTCGATTCGTCGATGTAGTTTCTTGCGGTGTCTTTAAGCTCCTCCCTGTTTATTGTCTCTCCCTTGGCAAAGCGCTCGCCAAGTTCTGTCCAGAACTCGGCGGTTTTAGTTCTCTCGTAGGCGTAGGCGGCTCTGTCAATGGCTTCCCAGTATTCGCCGGTGTAGTAGTACTTCCAGCCCTCCTGGAGGTTTGTCTTTGCGTCCTCTATTCTTTCCTCGGCCGCAGCAACGGCCTGAAGCATAGTCATCCCCTTTATCTCCTTCGAGGAAATGAAGCCCTCCGTCTGGTTTATGTAGGAGCTTACTTTGGAGAGAAGATTTGCAACGTCCTCGGGGGTTTCGACGCTGAGAGACCAGTCAACGTACCTAATGACGATTCTTGCCTGAAAAGCCCTGCTTAGGGCTGTGTAGTACTTTCCGGCATCTATGGCTTCTTTTGCTCCGTCTAAAAGGGTTTTTGCCTGGTCCATTGCATCCTTAAGGACGGCATAGGTTGTGTAGTCAGCGTTGCTCTTTTTAAGTTTCTCAAGAACCTGCTCATAATACTGGCTTGTGTTCTGGTAATCTCTGTTGGCGTCTTCCTTAAGGAATGAGGTGTCAATGAAGACGTTGGCCGGTGCCTTTGGCCTTGGGAGGGTTTTGCCCGTGAAGTAGTACACCGCCTCGTAGATGTCGCTCACCTCTTTTACCTCGAGGCCCCAGCGCTCCTTTGCGTACTCCACGACATCCACCTTCTCCCCTGTGCTAGTCACCTGAATTATTCCGCCTATTGTCTTCTGCGGGGTCTCCTGTACGACCTGAATCCTCTGGCCTTTCGGGATCAAAAAGAGCTTTGCACCTACGGATGCCGCCGCTGCAGCCTTTTCGAGAATTCCGCCCACCGGGCCTATGGTTCCGTCGGGGTTTATCATCCCGGTCATCATCACGTTGGGGTTAACCTCCCATCCCATGAGTGCAGCTATTATGCCGACCGTCATCGTGCCGCCCGCTGAGGGGCCTCCTATTATGGGCGACTCGGTTCTCACCTGTATGAATACGTCGTACTTGTTCATGTCCTTTCCTGTCACCTTTCCAGCTATCTGGGCCGCAAGCCTCGCGCTGGCCTGCATGTCAACCTCTGAGAGCGGCCAGGTTTCAACGTAGACGTGCCCGCTTCCCGGAGCGACCGTTATGACGAAGTCCGTTGCAACTCCAACGAGCCGTCCATCCGCTGTCTTTGAGACGGCAGGTGCCTTCAGGACGACTGTGTTCCCTTCTGAGGGGCATTGCGCCTTCACTGGGGTTAGAAACGATGCTATGAGGAACACTGTGAGCAGGATTGATAACGCTCGCTTCATAATCACCACCGGGAAAGTTGATGCCCTTTGGCCGTATAAGTTCTTCGGTGGATACCTGAGCAAAATGATATAAACAGCAAAATGATATAAACCTCTCTCCAGAGTGGCTTTGGGTGGGGATGGTATGGATATCGAGAGGCTAATGCGAATCAGTGAAGAGCTCGCGAGAAAGCATGGCGTTGAGTACTATGAAATCAGGCTCGTGAGTTTTAGGTCTACCGAACTATCGATGAGCAACGGCCAGCTGAAGAGGCTTTCCATGAACTCGGAGAGGGGAATAGGTGCGAGAGCCTTCAACGGTATCTGGGGATTCTCAAGTGCAAACGACGTTGAAAGGTTTGAGAAGGCCATAGAGACGGCCATGAAAATAGCCAAGCTTTCAAAGGGGGACTCCAGGATACACACCGGCGACCCCGTCGTTGACGATGCCGAAATAGGGGTTAAAAAGCCCTTCACGGAAGTTGATGTCGAGGAGAAGCTCCGTATCCTTGAGGAAACAGATTCCATGCTTCTTGCGGATAACATCGTGAACAGAAACGTCTACTACTCTGACTGGCTTGTTGAGACATTCTATTTCAACTCCCTGGGGAGCGAGATAAGAACCGTGGTTCCGAGGATACGCTTTGGCTTTTCCGTAACGGCTAAGGAGAACGGGGAGATGCAGCAGTACTGGAAGAGCTTCGGCGGAACGCTTGGCTGGGAAATGGTTGAGGACGTTGACCTCCCCCACTGGACTTCCACGGTGGTTGAAAAGGCCAAGGAGCTGTTAAGAGCCAGTTCTCCCCCCTCGGGCGAGTTCCCGGTGATAGCCGACCCGGAACTTGCGGGTCTATTCATCCACGAGGCGCTGGGACACGCAGTCGAGGCAGACCTCGTGAAGAACGGGGACAGTATCTTGGCTGGCAAGCTCGGGCAGAAGATAGCGGTTGATGGGCTCACAGTCGTTGATGACCCGACGCTTCCGGGCAAGTTCGGCTCCTACATCTACGACGACGAGGGGATAAAAGCGAAGAGGGTGGAGATTATCCGTGACGGCGTTCTGGTGAACTACCTCAACGACCGCGAGACGGCCCAGTACTTCGGCCTTGAGCCGAACGGCCACGGGAGGGCGCAGAGCTATGCCCACCAGCCCCTCGTGAGGATGGGCAACACGTACGTCGAGGCCGGCGACTGGTCTTTCGAGGAGATGCTTGAGGAGGTCAAATACGGGCTGTACATGATAGGCGACAAAGGTGGGCAGGTGGATACCGCCAACGGAACCTTCACCTTTGGTGCGAGGGAAGGCTACATAATCGAGAACGGCGAGCTTAGGGAGATGGTGCGCGACGTTGCCCTCTCGGGAAAAATCCTTGACGTTCTCAAGAGCATCCGCGCCATTGGAAAGGACGTCAGGATTGAGTACCCCGGATACTGCGGCAAGGGGCAGTCGGTTCCCGTGGATGATGGTGGCCCGCACATACTCACGAAGGCCCTCGTGGGGGGATTGAAATGATCGATGTCATTGAGAGCCTCGCTGAAATCCTGAACTCAAAGGACGTTGAATGGGAAATCTACTGGGAGAGCGGGAGGAGGGGCTCCTTCAAGATAGAAAGGGAGACCCTCGAGCGTTCTCAGAGGAAGTTCTACTCCGGAATAGGCCTTAGGGTGGGAATTGATGGAAAGATGGGCTTTTCGTACATAACCGGCCTCCATCATCCCACTTCAGAGCTTGAGAGGTTCGTGGAGAGGACAATAAAGCTTGCAAAAGTTAGTAGGGTGCAGTTCAAGGGCTTCCCTGCCCCATCCAGCGTTCCAGAAGTTAGGGGGATATACGACAGGAAAATCGAGGAGATTCCCTTTGAGGAGGCCCATGCTCTCGCGCTCCAGTACGCCGAGAGGATGAGGGAGCTGAGGGAAAAAGAGACCATTTCCGGAGCCCTTGCTCTTGAATTCGAGAGGTATGGTGTCGTCAATTCGAATGGGATCGAGTTTGATGGGGCATCTACGTACATGGCCGTTTCAGCCTACGCCGTTAGGAAGGACAGGCCCGGAAACGGCTCCTTCTACCAGAGCTACCGTTCCCTTCAGGGTGTCGAAGTCCTTGAGGAAGCCATAAGGAAAGCAAAGAAAGATGCAGAGCTGAGCGCCATGGCAGACAAGCTCGATCCTTACAGTGGGGAGCTCGTACTTGAACCTGAAGCGGTATCTTCCATAGTTGGTATTCTCGTGGAGAACCTCTACGGAGACGAGGTCTACTACGGGAGGAGCAGGTTTTCACGGTTTGGTGAGTTCGTAGCTTCCGGGAGCTTCACACTCGTGGATGATTCAACCCTTGAAGGTCTTCCAGGGAGCTACCCCTTCGATGGAGAGGGCACTCCGGGACAGAGAACCACGCTGATTGAAAAAGGTGTCCTGAAAGGCTTCCTCCTCGACCACACCTATGCGGCTTTGCTGGAGTTGGAGAGCACAGGAAACGCCGTCCGGAGCTTCAGGACAATCCCATCAATAGGGCCGAGCAATTTGATAGTTGAACCGGGAGAAGAGAGTTTGGAGGACTTTGAGGGAGTTGTCATTAAGAACGTCTTCGGGGAACACACTGCAAACCCGGTCAGCGGGGACTTCTCCCTTCCGGTTGCCCTTGGCTACGTGGTGAAAAACGGGGAGCTTCACCCCTTCAAGGACAACATGCTCGTCGGCAACATCTTTGACCTTCTGAAAACCGCCGAACCAGGAAAAGAAACGAGGAGAATATCCTCCTTCATGTCTCCAAGAGTTAGGGTCGATGCGAAGATAGTTTGACTCCGATTGGGCTTAAATCCTCTCCAAAAGCTTTTTCCTTTTCTCCTCGTACTCCTCTGCACTTATGACTCCCATCTCATAGAGTTCCTTCAGCTTTTTCATTTCTTCGTAGGGGTCTTCAGTCGTCGCTGGCGGGTGGGTTATCACGGCTCCAGCAGGTGCGGTTCTTGTTACGAGTTCGCGCGGCTTCTTCAGAATCCAGGTTTCGCTTGTGAGCTTCTTGTTGACGTCTATTGAAACTGGCTCCAGGGCTATGGCATTTAGGGCGTCTTTTATGGCATTTATGGCCTTTCTGGCCTCTTCTTTGTTCATCCAGCCGAGCTTGAGGGTTATGTTCTCCTCACCCTCTATGACGAACTCGGAGCTCATAACCCCGAGCTTGACCGTTACCTGCTCCAGTTTCTGATAGGGGATGGCCTTTAGTTCGTACCTTCCGAGAACCTTCTCGTCAAGGTAGATTATCCTTCGGTCTGTTACAAGAAGCCATTTTGGCTTTTCAAGGCTTATCTTCTTCCTGATTGAGAAAAACACCTGTTCTCCCGGCTCGAGGTGTCTCAAAACGGACTTCGGCAGTTCGGGATTTTCTTCAACTCCCATATATCTCACCGTTGAGGGTTTTCATGCTTCACCTATATCTATCTTCCGGCAGGTTTAATTATTCTGGAGGGAATTTCCTTTGGTGGTAGCATGGACTTCGAGAAAAAGCCGCTCATCGGAATGGTTCACCTCAAGCCTCTCCCGGGTTCATACCTCTACGACGGAAACTTTGAGAAGGTGATGGAGGCTGCTTTGAGGGACGCTAAAACGCTCGAGGAGGCGGGTTTCGACGCGGTAATGGTCGAGAACTTCGGCGACGTCCCCTTTCCCAAGTACGCCGACAAAGCTACCGTCGCTTCCCTCGCGGTCGTGGCGAAGGCGATACGCGATGAAGTCTCCCTCCCCCTCGGGATAAACGTCCTCAGAAACGACGGGATAGCCGCTTACTCCATAGCCTACGCCGTAAAAGCAGACTTCATCAGGGTTAACGTTCTGAGCGGGGCTGCATACACCGACCAGGGGATAATAGAAGGTATCGCCCACGAGCTGGCGATGCTGAGGAAGAGATTGCCTTCAAAGATAAAGGTCTTCGCCGATGTACACGTAAAGCACGCCGTACACTTTTCCGATTTTGAGGACGCCCTTCTTGACACGGTTGAAAGGGGTTTAGCTGATGCCGTTGTGGTGAACGGAAAAGCGACGGGAAAGCCCGTGGATGTTGAAAAACTGGCCCTGGCCAAAAAGATTTCTCCCGTGCCGGTGATAGTTGGCTCGGGAACGAGCTACGACACCCTTCCGCTTCTCTGGCCCCACGCCGACAGCTTCATAGTGGGCACGTGGATAAAGCGCGAGGGAATGGTCGAGAACGAGATCTCTTTGGAGAGGGCGAGGAAGCTGGTTGAGCTTGCGAATAAACTTCGACAAACTTCCCTCTGAAGTTGCCCTTAATCGAATTTCTTTTTGCGAAAGGTTTATCACCCATAAGTATGTAACTTGTAGAATAAGAAACCTGTCCCGCTTTTCTTTTTCCGCGAGATGGGTTTTTCAGGGAAATAATAGGTGCAGCTGGCCAGAATCAATGTATCTAACCCGCGTTGGCCTATGCTACTCCCCGTATTGGGCAATATTTTGTTTTCCTCCCTTTTGGAGGTTTTTCAAGCAGGAGGGATGTTGTGTGAACACACGTACTCTGGCAGGTGTGGTGCTGGTACTCCTTTTCCTCGCCCCCCTAACGGCTGGAGCAGTAAGTCCCCCAACTGGAGCGCTTCGGGGGCTTGGAATAAACGTTGTAAAAACCTCCCACGTTCAGGAGAACGGTGCAAACAGCGTCGTCCTGCTCGGCGAGACAGTGCGTGATGGCGTTAACTACACCGTCCTCGTTACCATAACGGAGTACCCCGTTAAAACGAGCGAAGATCTGATGGCCGTGGAGATAGGGGACGTCCCCACACCGGGCATTAGCATTGCCCCATCCATGGACGAGACCCTTCAAAACTCAGGAGAATCAGAAAACGGCGAAGATATAAGTTTTCTCTTGGGCTACAGCTTTTACAAAACCGCTTTTTATCCCGAAACTCTGGATGGAGAGCCCGTTGGAGAGAACATCACAGTTGATTTTAGGACAGGTCTGCGTTCCTTCTACTCCCATGAGTTCCCCTTTGGGGATCTCAGAATCTCAATCCAGATTTCCGGGGAATACATTAACTTCCAGCGCAATTTTGATTCCTTCCTCTCCACGACCTGCCACCTTAACGAGAACAACCAGACGGAGTGCCAAACGGAGTTCATGTGGGATGAGTACGACTCCTACCTTTCCTCAATGCTCGCGATGAAGGCCTACGCCTACTCTCAGGCGAGCTCTCTGGGAAAAAGCGTGAAGAATACAGTTTTAGCGTCCCTGAAGGCTCAGCCCTATCCCGCGAAGCTCCTTAGCGACTTTCAGCTCTGCATCCCCGGCTCAGGATGCGCCAAACTCTCCCCGGGCTACCTTGGAACCCTAACGTTCAACGAGACAGATATAGAAAACGGCGCGAGGCTTATGTTCACGACGGCCGTTTTCGACAGGAACAGCGACGTCTCGGGAATTCAGGCGTACTACATAGACCCGAGCGGACAGTACGGGGGAGAGGCGATAAAGCTTCACTCCGCCCAGGAGTTCTACACCTACATGGGGACCCCGAAGAACAGCACCGTGGCCTACGCTTGGATGAACGGGTCGAGCACAACCATACCCGTTGTCCTCGATGTGGCAATAAAGCCCGGGCAGTTGAAGGAGGGAAAGGTAAGGGTGGTTTTCACAGTCAGCGACGGCAGCGGGGGCGATTCCAAGGAAATATCGTGGGACTTCGTGTTCGAGGGAAACTTTACGGATTACTCTCTCAAAGTACTCACCCCCAAGGACGGCGCCCACCTGAAGCAGGTAATCGACGGCCTCTTCTCCCTACCCCTCTACGCGGAAGTCAGGGGGAGCGGCGCCGAGGATCTCTACGCTATCGTTACCCTTCCAGACGGGAGCTACGAGAGGCTGCCCGTTGAGGACAACGAGATACTTGACGTCCTCTACATGAGTGACCCGGCCGTGAAGGAGGGAGCGCTCACCGTGAGCCTTTACGGGAAGGTGAACGGCGAGGAGAAGCTCTTGGCAAAGAGAAGCGTCCACGTAACCCTTGCGAGTGTTGAAGTGCCTGGAGACGAGATAGACAACGACATGGACGGCCTCGTTGACTGCGAAGACCCCGACATAGCGACCTGCGACGCTTGTATCCTTCAGAAAAAGCTCGAATGGGCGGAGTCGCTGATGGAGAGGCACATAGCCTACATAAACAAGATGATAGAGACCACTCCAAGCATGAAGAGCGTTTACGATCTCTACATCGAGCACCTCCGCGAGCTTCACGAGCAGTACAAGGACGACCCCGACAGAATGGTCAAGGAGATGAACGCCTACATGGAGGAGAAGGTCTACAGGAACCAGGAGATCAACCGGTACATCTCAATATTCGCGGACGATCCAGAGAAGCGCTACCAGCTCAGACAGATAGCCGAGAAGTACCGCTACGATCCCATACAGCGGAGGATAGCTATGAGGCGCTTCATCTATGAGAACTCGCAGACCGAGGCCGAGAGGGAAGCCACGATGAACGCTATTCTAACGGGAATCCTTGAGCCGCCCAAGTGGCTCGTTGGAGGACAGTATGGCTCGGGCGGAGCCCTCGACTGGGCGAACTTCGTGGCGAGTAACTTTGAAACAGTTGGAGACACCGTCAAGCTGAAGGGAACGGAGACGGTTAAGATGCTCAGGACGCCCGCAAACATTTTCATCGTTGCACAGGACGCGAGAGCGCTCATGAAGCAGGCGGAGGAGCTCAAGAAGATGAACCTGCCCGAGAGCACCAAGGTGGCAATAATAGTCCTCGACGGAGCGGCAAAGATAGGGAAGCTCCTCGACAGGAGTGGCTACTTTGGGAACATGGCAGACGCTACCCTCGGCTCCCTGATTAACCTCCGAAAGAAGATAGAGGAGAGGAACCAGGGCTGGTTTACCTGGAACGGCTACGTACTCCACGAGACGGCAAAGCCCGGCATCTACGAGGACTACGAGACGGGCAAGAAGTTCAAGCGCGTTTCGGGGGGCTGGTTTAGCGACCCTGTTTTCGTAGAGGTGAAGGAAAATGGGTAAGCTAACGGGCCTGCTTCTTATTCTGCTACTCCTTGGGGCAGCTTACATTTACTACGTGAATCCTCACATAATAGAAGACCTTACGAGGGTGAGGGACAACTTCCCCAATGGCATGAACCCTGGAGGGAACACCTCAAGTTCGGGGGGTTTCTTTGGGGATTCCGTTGAAAAGGGTTGGGTTGATTCCGACGGCGACGGGAGTAGAGACGTTTACATAGGGGACGACTACGCCGAGGTTCCCGTGAAAAACGGCTCAATAATCTTCTTTGACAGGAACGAAGATGGAAAGGTTGATGCGATCTATCTCGACACGACCGGCGACGGGAACTACGATACTGCATACCTCGACGAGGACTACAACGGAAAGACGGACACCTGGAGGACGACCTTCAACGGTGTGGAGAGCTACGCGTGGGATGTAACAGGTGACGGGATTCCGGATGTCTACGACTCCAACGGGGACGGGAAGGTGGATGCATGGGACATAAACTCCGACGGAATAATAGACGAGCGCGACGTTGATTACGACGGGAACCCCGACCTTCACGACTACGACTTCGACGGGGTCTTTGACGAGTTCGAGAAGAACGTTACCCTCTACCCACCGGAGAGCGCGAACGGGACGTCGGGGACTTTCCTCTGCCCGGACAACAAGGAGGAAGCGTACAGGCTCTTCGTCCAGGCTTACAACAACGTCACTTCCCTTCAATCTTCCGGAGCGAGCGATGAGGAGATTCAGGAGGCATATGCCAAATACCAGAAGGCCAGGGCCTGCTACGAGTCCTTCCTTACCACAACGACCTCAGCTGCCTCCAGCGGGGAGATGGGGGAAATCAACACCGTTACCCTCGATACGGAAGGAACAATGGCGATAAAGTTCTCCACGGGCGAGCTGAAGGGCTACGATGAGATAAGTGAGAACGTATGGGACGACGTTGATCTCGTGGCAGAGCCGTGGTGCGTTGATTACCCTGCTTTACTCGGCCACTGGATTAAGATTGGGGAGGGGAACCTCGATACCTTAGACCCAAGCGAGGTGCCGACCTCGGGCTATCCAACGGGTGAGATTGCCGAAGAGATCAAGATGGGTCACGTCTATGTCAACCTCAACTCCGATGGAACGCTTACAGCCTTCGAGCTCGTCTCACACGAGAAGACCGGCGACTGCTCCCACAGGATAACGATAAGGTATGCAAACCTTGGAGGGGGCTGAAACGGAACCCCTGACCGGATTCCATGTTTTGGGCCCGCTTCTGGGCCTTTTCCTGCTTTTGGTAGCTTTAGCTCTCCTTCTTTTGTTTGCAAAGCTAGCCCTAATGCTCATCAGGAGGCTTGTTTGATGAGATTGGAAAGAAAATCGGAGTTTGGAGGTGTTTGAGACGGAGAAAGTGGCTTATGTAATCCCCAACCTGGAGTACCACAAGGGTTTTCTAAAGAACGCCCTTGTGAACCTGGTCGTGACTGATCAGAGGATAATAGTGGCCCACGTGAAGAAGGAGATGATTCAGAAGGCCAGGGAGGGGGCCAAGGAGAGGGGGGACGGCTTCTTCAAGAGGCTCGCATCTGGCTGGACGATGCACGAGCGCTACTACGATATGTCCCCGGAGGATATAGCCAACGAGGCCCCTGAGAACTTCTCGATTCCCCTCCGCGAGATAAAGGAGGTCAAGCTCAAGGGGGGCAACGTTGACGAGGGCAAAAATGATGAGATGGAGATAAAGTGGAAGGAGAAGAACAAGTTCTCGGGAAACATGAACCAGCGGGAGATAAAGAAGAAGCTCTCCGACCTCGGCGTTAAGGTCAAGGGAGGAGGCCTCTTCGGGTTTTAGGGGTGAGGGGGTGAGAAGGATGGGATTCTTTAAGAAACTGATCCTGGGGTTTTTCGTGCTGATAGTGCTCGGCATCGTGGCGGCGTTCGGCATGCAGTACTATTACGAGACCTTCTACGAGAAGGTTCCCGTGGAAGTGAAGAGCGACACGGTAAGTGGTGACGTCTTTTACCTTTCGCACATCCTTGAACCTGGGAAGTACAAGATTGAGGCCGGAGGAACTGGGGTCGTTAAGGGCATCAAGATACTTGATCCTGACACAAACGAGGTTGTCTCTTCCTACGAGGATACCTCAAGTATGATCTACGGCTCGTCGAAGCCCTTTGTGGTCAGAGTTGACTACGCGCCACCGAACCCCGACGAAAGCTACACTGCAAAGGTTGGAATATACAGGCTCGTGAAGAAGTGAGGTGGGAATATGAGGAAGGTTTACGCGCTCTCGGCTCTGCTCCTCGCGATGTTTGTGCTCGCGGGCGGCTGTGTCGAGAGCCCAGACGTTAACGTCGAGAGTGAAAAAACCCTCGGTATAAACGGGGTTACAGTCCACTATTCGGGAGAGGTATCCACTGATCAGGCAAAGGCGCTTATTAACCTCATAAACGCCGAATTGAACCCCGATGAGATAGACGTTTACGTAAAGAAAGATAACGGCTACACCGTGGGATTGACAAGCACTTACAAGAGTTCCAGCGAAATGGAGGATTCTCTGAAGTTCTACCTAATCTTTCTGGCGTCAAAGATGTCGCAGGACGTTTTCAACAGTCATAAAGTGCTTCTCCAGGTTCTCGATGACGAAAAGAACGTCCTCTACCAGGTGGAGAGCAGGTACCGCTACGTTTCCTTGAACGACATCAACGTCTGGTACACTGAGGCGAGCGAGGAAGAGGCCCAGAAAGTCCTGAACTACCTGCTCGACTTCGCGGGAAGCGGGCCGTGGGACGTAATCCTCGAGAAGAACGGCTCCACCTACCACGTCAGGGCCATGAGCTCCTTCAAGACGGCTGAAGAGGCAAACTCGGCCAAAGATACTTACATGGAGCTGGTTTCGGGCCTTGAGGAGAGGCTGAACGGAGACGTCGTTGTCCACGTCCTCGACCCCGATGGGAAAGAGGTGGCGGTTTTTGAAGGTTAGCCGTTTGTATTCTTCCTACCTTTTCCCTCGTTTTTAATTTCTCCTCCAGACTTTATTGTGTGCACCAGTCTGTTGAACCTCTCTTCCTCGCTCTCCCTTCCGCGGTAGCCGAAGTAAAAGCCTATTATTGTGGAAAGCACGCCGAGGAAGTAGTCTCTTAGCTCTGAGGGGATTAGGAGATGGCCGTCTCCGAGTACCATCACCAAGAAGGCTGTCAGAAGGGAGGCCGTCATTGCCCTCCTCATCTCTCCCCTGTCGAGGGCGCGGTTGTTGCTCCAGCCCATGAAAAGAACCACGAGGAAGACGAACACGGGGATTGTTGCGAAGCCCAACGCTGAGTTCGCATAGAGCCCAGCAAAGGTGAGAACGGCCAGAACCACGAGGGCAAAGAGGACTGCCCCGTTGACGTAGGGCATGTTGTCCCTGGTTGAGGGGTTGTCGTTCCCCATGCTACCACCCAAAGGGTTTTATGCATGTCTCATATATACGCCTTCCGGAGGTAGGAGCATGGGGAAGTACTTCGGAACCAGCGGAATCAGAGAGATTTTCAACGAGAAGCTGACGCCGGATCTGGCCCTGAGTGTTGGGAAGGCTCTTGGAACGTACCTCGATGGCGGAACCGTAGTTATAGGGAAGGACACGAGGACGAGCGGAGACGTAATCAAATCAGCGGTTATAAGCGGACTTCTCTCAACGGGCGTTGACGTGATCGACATCGGCATGGCACCTACTCCTCTCACGGGCTTTGCGATAAAGCTCTACGGTGCCGACGCTGGCGTTACCATCACAGCCTCCCATAATCCGCCGGAGTACAACGGCATAAAGGTGTGGCAGGCAAACGGAATGGCCTACACCCCGGAGATGGAGATCGAGCTCGAGGCCATAATGGACTCCGGGAACTTCAAAAAAGCGCCCTGGAACGAGATCGGGACGCTTAGAAGGGCTGACCCGCGCGAGGAGTACATAAACGAGGCTCTAAAATTCGTCAAGCTTGAGAACTCCTACACAGTCGTCCTCGATTCTGGAAACGGCGCGGGCTCGATAGTTTCTCCCTACCTCCAGCGCGAGATGGGAAATAGGGTAATCTCGCTCAACTCCCACCCGAGCGGCTTCTTCGTGAGGGAGCTCGAGCCGAACGCAAAGAGTCTTTCCGCTTTGGCGAAGACCGTCAAGGCGATGAAAGCCGACGTCGGCATAGCACACGACGGCGACGCCGACAGGATTGGCGTCGTTGACGATGAGGGCAACTTCGTTGAGTACGAGGTAATGTTGAGCCTCATATCTGGCTACATGCTGAGGAAGTTCGGGAAGGGGAAGATTGTGACAACGGTAGATGCTGGCTTTGCCCTCGATGACTACGTTAAACCCCTCGGCGGAGAGGTTATAAGGACGCGCGTTGGGGATGTGGCCGTTGCCGAGGAGCTCGCCAGGTACGGCGGCATCTTCGGCGGCGAGCCGAGCGGGACCTGGATAATCCCGCAGTGGAACCTCACCCCCGACGGAATCTTTGCTGGGGCTTTGGTTCTGGAGATGATCGACAGACTCGGGCCGATAAGCGAGCTTGCCAAAGAAGTCCCGCGCTACGTAACGCTTCGCGCCAAAATCCCCTGCCCGAACGAGAAGAAGGCGAAAGCCATGGAGATAATAGCGCGCGAGGCCCTAAAGACGTTCGACTACGAGGGGCTGATAGACATTGACGGAATCAGGATAGAGAACTCCGACTGGTGGATTCTCTTCCGCCCGAGCGGGACGGAGCCGATAATGAGGATAACCCTCGAGGCCCACACGGAGGAGAAGGCTAAGGAGCTGATGGAGAAGGCGAAGAGGCTCGTGAAGAAAGCCATCTCGGAGGCCTGAACTTGAGAATCCCCCTCTACATCATCTACGCCCTCCTCGCTGCTTTTTTCGCCGCCCTCGTCCCAATCTTTGGAAAGCTCGGCCTCAGGGACGTTGATTCCACCGTGGCAACTGTGATCAGGGCCTTCATAATGTTCGCCTTTCTCCTTCTCGTTGCCCTCGCCACCGGAAAAACAAACACGGTCGGCTTTGACCACCGCGCCCTGCTCCTTGTAACCCTATCGGGCGTTGCAGGGGCGCTCTCCTGGCTCTTCTACTTCATGGCTATAAAGAATGGGAGAACGACTGCAGTGATAGCGATAGACAAGATCAGCGTTGCACTTGCGATAATTTTAGCCTGGCTTGTCCTCGGAGAGAAGATGGACTTCAAAACAGTCGTTGGGGCAGTGCTGATAGTTGTTGGCGCGCTGCTGGTGTCGCTGTGATGCTTTTTATCTCTCTAAAATCTTCTTTAGCCCCTCCGCGAACTTCCTTGCCCTCTCAAGGTCTCTCTCATCCGGATGCCCCTTGTTCAGCCCGCCAATCTTCTCAAGCCAGCCGTTGGTGTCCCAGCCCCGGCAGGAGAACTCGCCAACTATCTCGAAGCCCTTCTCCTTGAGGGCTTTTCTCAGCTTTCTGTGGTTGATGAACGGGACGTTTATCCCGGCGGTGGAGAAGATAAATGCCTTCTTGCCTTCAACGTTGGGAAGGGAATCGAGGAGCTTGAATAGCGCCCTGTGGTGCTTCCAGTAGTAGATGCCCGAGCCGAAGCCGAGGAGGTCGTAGCTAAGAAGCTCCTCCGGCCTTACCTCCCACGCTTTCCTCATCTCCGCGCCGAGAACTTCAGCGATGGCTTTTGCAACCTTCTCCGTGTTCCCGTGGTGGACGGAAACGTAGGCTATGAGGGCCCTCACAGCAACACCTCCAACCGTTTGAGGCTCCTCTCAATGTCCTCTTTGTCAAACTCGATATAAATACCCTCAGGGAAACTCGCCATAAGGATTTCAAAGAGTATTCCTGGCATGGGCTTCAGCTCGAAGTTCTGCTCTCTTACCAGTTCCTTTGAGCGTTCTATCCGCTCATCCTTCCTCAGGTAGAAGAACTCCCCCATTGCTCTGTACGGATAGCTTTCCGGGTTGCTGGAGCTCGTGTGGAAGACGCCGCAGGTGGGTGAGCCCTTAACGCCGACGAAAACAACTTTTTCGGGTTTCTCCTCGGTCAGAACCCTTCCTATGAAGTCCGCTATTATCTTAGCCCTCGCCCTCATGCCGAGCCTCTCGTAGACTTCCCTGCTGGCAGGTGCCCTCGGCCAGCTTATCAGCTCGTACTCGGGACAGGGATATGCCAAAACCTGCCACTCTTCGCCGAGCTCCCCTATGAGCTCCCTTAACCTTCTGGCCGTCTCGTACTCCTTCTCCTTCGGCCCGCGGTAGACGTAGAAGGGGCTGAGCAGGCAGGGGGCTATGACGAGGAGCTTCATCCCACTACCTCCAAAATTATCTTTTCAACCTTCTCCCTCAGATCCTCCAGCGTCCCCTCGTTCACGATTACGTAGTCGGCAACTTCTTTCAGTTTCGTCGTGTGGTACAGCTTCTCCTCTTCTTCGTCCATTCTAAGGAAGTCCTCGAAGCTCTGGATGACCTTGTCCTTCTCTGCCCCTCTTTTCCTTAACCTTTCGTACCTTACCTCCGGCCTTGCCTCCACGTATATGACCTTCCCGCCGAGGCGTTTGATAGTCTCGACCTCTTCTATTGAGCGGACACCGTCGATGACGATGTTTTTGCAGTGCCTCTTCTTGTCCACGGCCAGCCGGATGAGGATGTCGCCGCCGTACTTGTCCTTCAGATACTTTCCAAACTCGATGAGCCTGTCTCGGGTTGGTTCTGCCTTTTCGGGGAGCTCTGGAATCCAGGAATAGTCTGAAACGTTGTGGGTGAGAAGGTCTATCAGCGGGTCGCTGCAGCTCACGCGGCAGAAGCCCTTCTCCTCGAAGAACTTTGCCACCGTCGTTTTTCCAGCGGCTATCTTTCCAACGACGCCTATTATCATCTTCCCCGCCTCCATGCGCGCCATATAAGGTTTGCACCATCCGTTGACTCCATGAGGCCCTCATACGTCAGCCCAACAACGAATTCGATAAGGGCGTTTTTATCCACGATGGTCGGCCAGTCGAAGCCGAAGAGGTACTTCAGCTCGAAGAAGCCAATGTGGAGAAAGCGGAACGGGTTCAGGAGTGCAATTTCATCCGCCCACTTGAGCCCGAACGGGAAGTCTGCAAGAACCAGCTCTGCTCCCTTCTCCTTGGCAATTTTAACGAGCTTCTCTTCGTCTGGAAAGAACAATTCTCTGGGTTCTCCCTCAATGGGTTCATAGCTGAGCTTGGGAAACGAGTACTTCAGCCCAACGGCTTTGTAAGGTAATTCCAGCTTTTTGGAGAAGCCAACAAGGGCCCTCGCGTTGAAGCTGAGGAATACGAGTGTGTTTAGTTCCCCTCTTACATCAGGCCACTCCCTTGGAGGGAACCTTTTCTCGGCCTCTATTATGGGGAGAAGGAACTCAAGCTTCGTCTCATTGATAGCTTTTTCAGCCAGTTCCAGCTTTCTCCGCTTTATTTCAAGGTCGATGTTTGAATAAACAGTTACCTGTCCGACCCCGAGCCTCTCCCTTAGTTTTCCTATTACAAGGCTGTTGCCGATGATAACGCTCTTGTCCGTCCTGTCGTGGGCGATTATGAACAGTTTGTCGTTTTTTTCGTCGTACCTTACCTCATCTATCCTGAACGGGCTGTCTGGGAGCCTGTGTTCGCGTCTTATTTCCCTTACAAGCCTTTCTATCTCTCTGACGTTCATCGGCCTTTTTATGGGGGCCGGAGCTTATAAGTAGATTGTTCTAAATTTGGAACAAATATTTAAAAAACTATTCAAAAAATTGGAACGGTGGTTGGGATGATGAGATCGAAGGAAATTGCCGTAATAGGTTTGATGCTGGCCCTTGCACTTGTTCTCGAGGTGATGCCCGTTGAGATGCCGACAGTGTGGGGCATGAAAATAGACCTCGTTGCAGTTCCGATCGTCGTTGCCTACTTCATTCTGGGCTTCTGGGGCGGATTGACGGCCCTCGCCATGCTATTCCTCGGTCTGAGCGTTGTCTCTTCCGCTGGCTGGCTTGGGGCTATGATGAAGACCACGGCGACTTTTGGCGTCCTCATTGGCCTTGAAATCGCAAGGAGGGGGATTGGACTTGACCATTCCAATAAGAAGAAGCTTGCACTGTTTGGAGTGGTTGCATACATTGTGGGGATTCTTATTAGGGCACCCCTGATGATAGCCCTCAACTACTACGTTGCACTCCCGATTTTTCTTGGCACGTCACGCGAGCACGTGATTCCGACGGTTGAGAGGTTGACGGGCGTCCCCTTCTGGTTTGCGATAACCTTCCCTAACGCCATCCAGAGTGCCATAGACGTCTTTATCAGCCTGCTGGTTACCATACCCGTGCTAAGGAGAGTTCCGCACCTCTTGGAGTAGTTTTTCTATATCCTCTTTTTTCAGTCCTCTCTCAGCCAAGTAGCTGTTCCACTTCTCTGCGTACTCCATGAATGTCTCGTCGCCCGTTTTTGCATAGAGCCACAGGAGGAGTCTTATGTGGAGCCGGTGGTAGAACTCGCTCGATGAGTTGTATATGCTCGCGTATCTGCTCCAGTTTCCTGTGTCGAAGTCGGGAAGTGCCCGTTTGACGCTTTCTCCCCCTTTGATGAAGAGCTCATAGGCTTTCTCGTCCCCCGTAACCTTCCAGTAATAGTAGAGGCCCTGGAGCGTTATTATGTGACCGTTCAGAACGAGCTGTTCTGGGTAGTAGTTGTACTCAAGGTACCATACCCCGTACTTTGTCTTAGTCACAAACCCGTTCTCACTGAGAGGGAGGTCAAAGGAGTTCAGAAAGAGCTTTGCAATGGTGAGGTAGCTCTCGTTTCCTGTCATGTTGTAGGCAAGAGCATAGAGGCCAGCGGCCATCCCTTGAGCGTAGCCTGAAACCCACGGGATGCTTGCGTTCTGGAAATGGAAGTACACCGGGAGAATTGCGCAGGTTTCTCCATTGTAATCTCGGTATTCGATGAAGGGCATGAGCTGGTCGAGTATCCTCATAGAAAGGTCACGCCTTCCCATGAGGAAGTAGCTGTGTGCCCAGTGGCTCGCGGACACAGGGTAGAGGTTGAAGCCGCGTGCGGGGTAATACACGAAGGGCAGGCTGCTCTTGAGCGGTCCATCGGTGGCTTTAATTGTCCCGTAATACGGGGAGCTGTTATCAAAGACGAGCGTCATGTCCTTTTTTCCTGGCTCATTAAAGTGGCTGTAGTAATAGTCCGTCGCAATCATGCCCATTACGTAGGTCTTTACCCCAACGGCGTCCAGCTTTCCAAGCTTCTTAAGGAGTGCGAGGGTTCTTGTGTGATAGCTCAGGTCCCTATAAGCGAGGAGATAGCTCAGATTGCCAGTCTCCTTCCATAACTTCAGGTACTTTTCCCTTAACTCCAGGTTTTTCTTTAGTTCCTCCGAGGCTCCGGCTTCTCTTAGCACATCTTCGACTATGGGTTCATCCTCATGAAGCAATGTTTCTGGGAGGTCTCTTCCAAGGACCCCACTTATATCTGGACTCTGCTTCAGAAGGAAGACTCCAGGCTCATGAAACGCTTCGAGAGCCACCAGATAGTCCCCTTCCCTCAGAGCCTTGAGCGTTATGTTGCCCTTTACCTCGAATTTGACACCATTCCAGTTTTGTGTGGTGCCTTGGACGTTTAGCCTAATTTCTCCAGGCCCTCCTCGATAGGCCAAAACCGGCTTGTTGGTTTCGGTTAGGAGGGCATTTCCAACCCTCACAGAGAAGTCGGCCATCTCAAAGGCAGCATTCTTCTCCAGTATCATGACGTAAACTCTAACACTCATCGAGTCTGGGCTCCTCCTACCGGGGAGATGGGAGTGCAACATTATCCCGACTAAAAGAATCGTGATGAGTAGGATGACAACTAACACTGCTGAGTTTTGTTTCATACCACTCACGATCAAAATGTAGGAGGGAGGATTTTAAGTTTTTCGCCCCTCCTCAGAGGTTCCTCAGGATCTCCTCCCCCTCCATTGTCCTCTCACAGTAGTGGCAGCGCACCTTGAGGGGGTCTTTGGAAACAACGTAGAAGCGTGAGGTTGTGTATTCGTGGTTGCTGACGCAGTTGGGGTTGGCGCAGCGGAGTATTCCGGTTATCTCCTCGGGAACATCAACCTTGAACTTTTCAGTGACTTTGTAGTCTCTCACAATGTTCACCGTGGCGTTTGGGGCTATGAGGGCTATCTTGTTGACTTCCTCCTCGCTCAGAAACTTGCCTTCAACCTTAACGATGTCCTTCCTCCCAAGCTTCTTGCTCGGCACGTGGGCGGCCAGGAGCAAAATGCCCCCGTTAACTCTGTTGAGGCCGAGTATCTTGATAACTTCGAGCCCCTTGCCGGCCGGGATGTGGTCAATAACGGTTCCCTCTCTAATCGCACTAACCTTCAGCTCGGCCATGTTATCACTCTCCCAAAACTCCCAGAGTCAGTCCGAGCAGGGCCATTCTGACCGGCACGCCGGAGAACACCTGGCGGAAGTAGAGCGCATGCTTCGTCTTGTCTACTTCAGGGTGAATCTCATCTACCCTTGGAAGCGGGTGCATGACCTTGAGAGTTTCCTTAGCGTTCTTCAGAACTTCGAGGTTTACCTGGTAGCTCCCCTTGACCTTGAGATACTCCTGTTCATCAGGGAAGCGCTCGCGCTGTATCCTCGTCACGTATAGGAGGTCAAGCTCGGGAATGGTTTCTTCGAGGCTCGTGCTCTCGTAAACTTTGACCCCTCTATCCCTCAGCTCCTCTATTATGTGCTTCGGCATCCTCAAAAGCTCCGGCGAAATCAGGTAAAGCTCAACTTCGTAGAATGCTAAGGCTTCAGCGAGGCTGTGCACTGTTCTTCCGTACTTCAGGTCTCCCAGAAGCCCGATGGTGAGCCCGTCTATTTTTCCAAAAGCCTTCTTGATGGTGTATAAGTCGAGGAGAGTTTGGGTGGGATGCTGGTTGCTGCCGTCTCCGGCGTTGATGACCGGTATCTCTGCGACCTCGGCGGCCAATCTTGCCGCCCCCTCCATGGGATGTCTTATCACAATGACGTCGCTGTACTGTTCGACGGTCTTTATCGTGTCAGCTAAGCTCTCCCCCTTCTTAACGCTCGTGCTCGAGGCAGAGGCGAAGCCTATCACAGAGCCGCCGAGTCTGTGCATTGCGCTCTCAAAGCTCAATCTTGTCCTCGTTGACGGTTCAAAGAACAGTGTCGCGAGAATTTTTCCCCGCGCATAGTCGAGGGAACCCTTCTCGTTTAGCTCCTCTTCAAGCCGTTCTGCAACCCTCAAAACGAACTCGATCTCTTCCTTCGAGAAATCCCTTATGCTTATCACATCTCGTCCCTTCCATTCCATAGAAGCCCTTCCGGTGTAAAAAACGAAGGGTTTTTAAAGGTTTTTTAACAGAAATTTGTGGAGTTGAAGGTTCACACTGGGGATTAAATCGCAATGACCACACGCGAGGGTGATTTCATGAGGCTTCCGAGCCTTTACATAGCCGAGGA
Source organism: Thermococcaceae archaeon (assembly GCA_030156945.1). Lineage (GTDB taxonomy): Archaea > Methanobacteriota_B > Thermococci > Thermococcales > Thermococcaceae > Thermococcus. The sequence goes on along the minus strand of JASGLT010000009.1, from coordinate 54,205 downwards.
AATTCTGCCCTTTTTGCGCGCTGAAATATCCAAGAGGCTCTACGATAGGGGAATGACCCAGGGGCAGATAGCCCGTCATCTTGGGATAACCCAGGCAATGGTCAGCAAGTACCTTGCCGGTAGGTACAAGAGGGCTCCCGAGGAAGTTTTGCCGGAGCTTGAAAAGATTGCCGAGGATGCTTCAAACCTAATTCTTATTGGCGCGACCGAGGAGGAGCTTATAGTTTTTGTCTCCAGAAGGCTCCTTGAGCTCTTCAGAAGGGGTTCCCTTTGCAGACTCTACGCGGAATACGCGGGAGTTTCTCCTGAAGTGTGCGGTAGAATATTCTCTCCGGAGCCTTCGAGGAAGGAGATACTCGACCTTCTTTCCCTGGCGCTTAAAGACCTTCTGAGCGACGAAAAGTTCTCAACGCTCATCCCAGAGGTCAGGAGCAATTTTGCCTTTGCACTTGAAAGGCCGCGGAGTCCCGAAGACGTTGCGGCAGTCCCCGGGAGGATAACTACCGTTAAGGGACATCCTTACGCACTTCCCCCGGAGTTCGGGGCAAGCAGGTTCACGGCCGGGATTCTAGTTGAGCTGGGGAAGATCAGACCCGAGATAAGGAGTGTCCTGAACATAAGATACGGAAAGGACGTTGAAATGGCGCTTGAAAAGGCGGGAATAAGCTATACTCGGGTAAAAACGGGTGGGTTCAGCGAAGAGGATGCCGTTAAGGTCATAGCTTCTCCCTTTGAAAGGGGGGAGTATGATGCTGTTATTGATGGGGGTGGAGAGGGCGTTGAGCCCCTCGTTTATATATTCGGAAAGGATCCCCTTGAAGTTCTGAGGAAGCTTAAGGAGCTGGAGAGGTTCCTATGAAGGCTTCGCGCTTGCTGTGGCTCTACCTCCCTCCGCTCTTTTTCCTCAACCTCTATCCCTCGCCGCCGGGAACTTCTGTGGAGGGAGGGGATAAGGTCGCTCATTTTCTTGAGTTTGCAGTCCTGGGAGTCCTCTCGCGGAGGTTGTGGCCTTACACGGCTCCATTCACAGTTCTCCTTGAGGTGTTCCAGTTCTTCGTCCCTGGAAGAACGTTTTCTCCCGGGGACTTGGCCGCAAACCTAATAGGCTTTGCTGCGGGAGTTTTACTCGGGTGGTGGCATGAAGGTTCACACCGAGGAACTGCGCTTTTCAACGAAGGGTGAGATAGACCTGGTGGACATAACCAGCGAGGTTGAAAGGGTCGTAGAGGAGAGCGGAATAGGGAACGGTCAGGTTCTCGTCTTCGTGCCCGGTGCAACCGGTGCTATAATCACGATAGAGCACGAGAGCGGTCTCCTTGAGGACTTCAAGAGGGCTCTCAAGGAGCTGATCCCGAAGGGTGCGGGCTACCTCCACGACAGGATCGATGATAACGCCCACAGTCATCTGAGGGCGAGCCTTCTCGGAGCGAGTGAATGCTTCCCCGTGGTGGATGGGAGGCTCGTAAGGGGGACGTGGCAGCAGATATTCTTCGTAGAGCTCGACGTTAGGCCGAGGTACAGGAGAGTTGTGGTGCAGGTTATGGGGGAGTGAGTTCCAGGAGGAAGAATGGCACTTCCTCTTTTTCCAGAACCTTTACGTCCCTTGGATATTTCCTGTGGGCTTTCCCAGCTTTTACCTTGATTTTCAGATTGTCTGCAACGACGTCCACCTCGTAAGCGTTTCTGAAGTAGTAAACCTCTCCGAACTTTCTGAAAACATGCTCCTGAACAATCCATTCGTAGAGGGCATCCTCCCTAAGCTCCGTCCCGCTCCATGTTGAAAACAGTCTCGCGAGTAGCGGGTCTCTGAAGAAGAACTTCTTCTCTCTTTTGTAAAGCACCTGGTTGCCCTGCTTGAGGTAAGCTATTCCGAGGATGTATAACTCCCTGAAAAACTCGATGTAGTCCTGAACGACCTTGTAGGAGTACCCCGATGTCATCTCTGAGAGCGCCCTGAAGCTCGTTGCCGAGGGCGCGCTCCTTATCAGCGCTGCGAAGGTCTCCTTCGCTATCTCAAGGCTCTTTCCAAAGCGGACGAACTCTCCGATGTATGCCCCGAGGAGCTCGTCCATTGGAAGTCCGTTTATTGAACCTGGAAAACCGCCGGTTTGTAGGTACTCCTCAAAGAGCTTGATGACTCCCTCACTTTCCAGTCTGGGATTTTTAAGCCCCATGACCTTTGCGTACTCTGGAAATGAAAGCGTCATGACCTCAATCGTCTTCCCGTTGCCTCTCCTTCCAGGAAAGAGCTCGATATCCCTCTTAACCCGGAGTGAGCTTGAGCCTGTAACAGTTACAACGTCGTTCTCCAGAAGGCCAGCATCAATGAGCGGTTTAACTCCTCTCCACCAGCCTTCAAGTGATGAGGCCTCGTCCAGGAAGATGTAGCCGGTTTTTATTCCCTCTTCCCTCTTCAGCTCCTGAAACTCACGGATAAGCTTGGAGAGCTCTTTATAGCTCGGCAGGACTTCAACGTTAATGTAAAGAACGGACTCGGGGGGATTTTCCTTCAGGATTTCGTTGATGAGGAGTTTTATTCCCGTTGTCTTTCCGACCTGCCTGGGACCAAGAACGAAGTTGAGGGAGAAGGGCTTTAGTGAGATTTTCTCTATCCATCCAGGGAACCAGCGAATTTTCTGCTCCTTCCAGCGCCTCACGTGGTAGTCTTTCTTCCCCTCCCACCATGGGTTCATGTATGTTAAATCACCGAGCCTCATGCCAACACCTGAGAACTCATAGTTCTCAAGGGTTTATAAGGGTTGAGAAGCGAGAGTTCTCACAAGTATGGCATTAATCCACGAGAACTAAAAGACGGAAGGATTAAATATTGCTGGAGCTATTTTCCAATGGTGGCGAGAATGGAGATAGTAATTCCCGAGGACGTCATCACAGCCATGAAGCTTCCGAGGGGAGAAGTTGAGAGGGAGCTGAGGATTGACTTAGCTGTTATCCTCTACCAGCGGGGCATTCTCCCTCTAGGGAAGTCGGCTAAGCTTGCAGGACTTACCAAGCGGGAGTTCCTTGAGGAGCTGGCCAAGAGGGAAGTCCCAAGGCACTACACTGAGAAGGAGCTTGAGGAGGATCTGGCCTTTGCCCGCGGTGAGTGACTCTACTCCACTCATCCACCTTGCCAAGATTGAGAGGCTCGAACTTCTTAGGGAGTTATTTGGGGAGATTGTGATACCCGAAGCAGTTTACAAAGAGTGCGTTATCGAAGGCGGTGAGAGCGAAGACGCACTGGCGATTAAGAACGCCGGATGGATAAAAGTTGAGAAGATATCTGACGAGAGGCTGAAGCGTACCCTTATGCTCGAGCTGGACGAAGGTGAGAGCGAGGCGATAGTTCTTGCCCTCGAAAGGAACGCCGAGCTGGTTCTGATTGATGACTACGATGGCCGGGAAGTGGCGAGGGCGTTGGGGCTTAAGGTTGCCGGAACCACTGTATTCTCCTTAGGGCGAAGTTTCAGGGGAAAATCGAAAGCCTGAGGGAAGAACTCGAAAGGCTGAGGGCCACGGGCTTCTGCTTAAGTGAGGAGCTTTATGAAAAAGTTTTGAGAGAGGTGGGAGAGGTTTAGATTTTTATCGATATCTCGGCCTTGTCGCTCTTCTTGAGCTAGGTATAGATTTCCCTCCTCCCGGAGGGTATAATACTGGGAGAACGAGTCGGTGGAATTTAATACGGGGACATAGGGCAGAATAAAGGGGGTAATAACCCGCCCAAGTTCATCGGCTCCGCCTTCGGCGGCACTCCCCGGGCAGGTAGTACTAGGCTTTAATCCCTAAAAGGTTTTGGGTCGAGCTAATAGACTCGAATTTCTCCCTCTTCGTTTTTATCTTTGGGCTTCTCGTACTTTCTTGGAGCTTTAACGATCACGTAGTAGATTATCGCCCCGATGAGGCCCAGCAGAAGTGCGACGAGAATCCAGATTATCTTCTCGACGTCTGGCATCCTCGTTTGATTTACAAGGACATCGTATATCACCCATATCATTGCCGCGAGTCCTATGAGGCCCAGCACAATGAAAAATCCGGCGAACATAACGAACATTTTCTCACCTCCAGTGGCATCGCATTGGGTTATACAAATGGTTTATAAAATTTACTTCATATCGAGTAATTTTGACCACCGTGCCTTTTCGACGTTTTAACTATGAGCCTTGTCCCCCTGACGTCCACCACAACTACTTTCTCTCCCTTCTTGGCGCGGCCGTTGACACATTCCGCGCTCCACAGTTCGTTTTTTACCTTCACAAGGCCATAGGGATCTAAATCTTCAACCACAACTCCCTCCACACCGATTAGAGCTTCCGGGCCAACTTCGATCCTCTTGTCGAAGACCTCCCATAAGAATTTAACGGCGACCACGTCCTTGAAAATAAGGAACCCCAGAACTCCAAGGCTGGGGATGAGGGGCACATTTACCCCGATTCCCGGAAGGATTATCAGGAGGAAAACTCCCACCACTATCTCATCCGCCAGCAGTGCAAAGAGCTTCAGGGCATTTCTCCAGGCCTTCCTCATTCTGAAACCGCCCCCGTGAGGAGTTCGTGCTCGAACCCAATGGATATAAACCCGAAGATTTATTTATTTTTGCGGGGGAGGACGTTGGTCAGGATAATAAAAACGAAGGCGAGGAGTATTTACACAAAAAGCGGCATCCCTGGGGCGGATTATGCAATAAACCAGTACGTTGGCTGTCAGTTTGCCTGCAGGTACTGCTACGCCAAGTTCGTCTGCAAGTGGAAGCCCTACGGTGAGTGGGGCAGCTGGGTGGAGGTCAAGACGAACGCCCCGGAACTCGCGAGGAGGCGGGTGGACGGCACGGTCTTCATGTCGAGCGTTTCTGACCCTTATCAGCCGATTGAGAAGGAGCTCAAGCTCACGAGGCGCGTTCTGCAGTTCATGGACAAGAGGAACAGACTCGACGTTCTCACGAAGTCGCCCCTCGTGGTCAGGGACATAGACCTTTTCAAGCTGTTTGACCACGTTGAAGTGGGCCTAACAGTTAACACCTTTGAGGGGAGAGAGAAAGAGCTGATAGAACCCTTTTCCCCGGTTCAAAAGGCCAGGATAAACGCCCTGAAGGAGCTTAGTGAAGAGGGCATAAGGACTTACGCCTTTATCAGCCCGATAATCCCGGGGATCACCGATGTCGAGGCCGTTGTAAGGGAAACACGGGACTTCGTTGACTACTTCGGGTTTGAGGTTCTGAACCTGCGCGGGGCTGGAAGGGAGTTTGAGGAGCTGCTGAAGGAAAACTTCCCGGAGAGCTACAGCGTGATGACCAGCGGTGAGAAGTTCGCGAGGCTCCTGAAGGAGCTTGTGGAGCTGATAAAGCGCCTTAACGTGAAGACAGAAGGGATTGAAGTCCACCAGGGGGGCTGGAGGTTTTTAAGAATTTGAGGGAAAATGAACTAAAACTCCATCATGCTCTTGAAGAGCCCCCTCAGGTCGGTGGGGGAGCCTCCCGTGAGGAATTCTATGAACCTCGCACCTCCTTCGTAGAACAATGTTCGATCCCAGGGCTTTTCGAGGCCGTAGTGGTTCTCTGGCAGTCCGAGCCTCCTGAGTATCCTGTTCTCTATGAACCTCGCCAGCCCTTCCTTCCACTCCTGCCAGACCATGTATTCGTACTCCTTCTTTGTGAGGTGCTCTCTGAGCTCTCTGCGGCTCTTCTTTACGCCCTCAGCGTCTCCCCTTTCGAGGGCCGAGAGAAATTCGGCGTAGGCCCTTTGGAACTCCCCTTTCTCGTAGGGGAACGGATAGTTCAGCTCCCAGGAGTAGTTGCCTTTGGCCTGCTCCTCCAGGAACACTTCGAGGGACTTTTTAAGCTCGAGCTCGCAGCACTCGAACTGGTAGCAGTGCACGAACTCGTGGAATATTAAGGCGTAGCCTCTCAGGGACTCAAAGACGTCATCGGAGACAACACAGGCCATTTTGTAGTCGTACTCTTCAACGGGAAAAGCGGCTCTGATGCCTTCTGGCAGGGGAGTTTTGGATTTGGCCGTCTTGGCGAGTTTGTAGGTCTGCTTGGATTCTTCCGGCTCAAAAATCCACAGTTCGTCGCCCTTTACGACCACGATCGGATAGGTTCTCTTTAAAATTGGATGGATGTCCGATATTTTCCTCTGGACTTCAAATACCTTCTTCAGCTCGGCGGCGTACATCAAGCTACCACCGAATATAAGAAAGAAAAGGGGCTTAAAAAGCTTACTTCTTGAGCTTCTCGCAGTTCTTGGCCCACTCCTCAAGGACGTCCTTGAGCTTGGGCTGGCCGATCTCCTCAAGCTCGTACTTGACCCTAACGGCCGGCTTGTTGAGGTTCATGAACCTGCGGAGGTCAACTGGGGTACCCATGATGACGACGTCGGCATCGGCGCGGTTGATGGTCTCCTCAAGCTCCTTGATCTGCTTCTTGCCGTAGCCCATAGCCGGGAGGATGACGTCCAGGTGCGGGTACTTCTTGTAGGTCTCGACGATTGAACCGACGGCGTAGGGCCTCGGGTCGATGATCTCAGCAGCTCCGAACTTCTTGGCAGCAACGTAACCCGCTCCGTACTTCATGCCGCCGTGGGTGAGGGTCGGACCGTCCTCAACAACCAGAACGCGCTTACCCTTGATGAGCTCCGGCTTGTCAACGAAGATCGGTGAAGCAGCCTCGATGACGGTTGCGTTCGGGTTGACCTTCTCAATGCTCTCGCGGACCTTCTGGATGTCCTCGCGGTTGGCAGTGTCGATCTTGTTGATGATTATGACGTCAGCGCTCCTGAAGTTGGTCTCACCTGGGTGGTACTTGAGCTCGTGGCCAGGCCTGTGCGGGTCGGTGACGACTATCCAGAGGTCCGGCTCGTAGAACGGGAAGTCGTTGTTTCCGCCGTCCCAGAGGATTATGTCGGCTTCCTTCTCGGCCTCTCTCAGAATCTTCTCGTAGTCAACGCCAGCGTAAACCACCATGCCGCGCTCGATGTAGGGCTCGTACTCCTCCCTCTCCTCGATGGTGCACTCGTACTTTTCGAGGTCTTCGAAGGTGGCAAACCTCTGAACGACCTGCTTCCTGAGGTCGCCGTAGGGCATCGGGTGCCTTATGGCGACGACCTTGTAGCCCATCTCCTGGAGGAGCTGGGCGACCTTCCTTGAAGTCTGGCTCTTTCCACAGCCGGTTCTTACGGCGGTAACCGCTACGACAGGCTTGCTTGACTTGAGCATGGTGCTCTTCGGGCCGAGAAGCCAGAAGTCGGCTCCGGCTGAGTGAGCCCTGCTGGCGAGGTGCATTACGTGCTCGTGGGAGACGTCGGAGTAAGCGAACACGACGACGTCAATGTCGTGCTCCTTGATGATCTTCTCCATGTCGTCCTCGCTCCAGATGGGGATTCCGTTCGGGTAGAGCTCACCGGCGAGCTCTGGCGGATAAATCCTGCCCTCGATGTCAGGGATCTGGGTGGCGGTGAAAGCGACTACCTCGTACTCGGGGTTGTCCCTGAAGAACACGTTGAAGTTGTGGAAGTCCCTTCCAGCGGCGCCCAAAATCAGAACCCTCTTCTTTTTCTTCTCCGTCATTTTTTGTCCCTCCAAAATTTTCTGTTCGTTTGTGGATAGTTTTTGGCATTTATAACCGTTTTTGTTTAAAGAGGAAAGCTTTCTCCGTTTTTCGTTCGGCCTTGGAAAAAAGGTCATGAAAAATTTTCAATCAAAGCGGACATCTTTCAGTTGGTGGTGCACTGCCGGGGTAAGGGTTAATAATCCTCCCTCCAATTTTGATTCATGCAGGGGATTCCAATTGAAGTTAGAACCCACACGGCTCTCCACGTGGTTAAGGGCGCCGTAGTTAAGGTTCTCGGAGAAGAAGCAAAATGGACGGCATCAACGTACGTTAAGGAGAACAGGGGCGTTCTTATAGTTAAGTTCAGCAGGAAGCCGACCGCGGAGGAGGTTGCTGGAATAGAGCGCCTGGCGAACGAAAAGGTGGAAGAAGACGTCCCAATAGAGGTCTACGAGCTCCCCCGAGAGGAGGCCGAGAAACGGTTCGGGGAGGACATGTACGACCTTTTTCCGATCCCCCCGGATGTCAGAACCCTCAGGGTCGTTGTTATTGAGGGCTGGAACGTTAACGCGTGCAAGGAGGAGCACGCGGGGACGACGGGGGAAGTTGGAGAAATAAGGATCAGAAAGGTCCGCTTCAGGCCGAACAAGGAGCTCCTAGAGGTAAGCTTTGAGGTTCTTTGAGTCGTCCAGTGCAAAGGTTAATAAACTATTCCGTGTAGTAAAGCAGGGAGTGGTGACCATGGAGCGTGACTACAGGGATTACACCGGATTGGTTGGTATCCTACCATTGATCCTCATAGGCTGGTTCTTCAGGCCATGGTTCCACGGGCTTGTGATGGGCTTCTACAGAAACCCTGCGCTTCTCTACATGTTCCTCGCCCTGGGAGCGTTGATGGCCATCAAACCAAGGCGCTACGTCTTGGAGAAAAATTACACACTCCCGCTGATCCTCGGCGGTCTGTTCTTCCTTTCGATAGTTGCCATTATCCTATCGTCTCCCTTTGCTAACACCGAGCTTTACAGGGAGTACCATCCGTCGCTCGTAACGGGAGAGCTCAATCTCTCCACGAGCTACATCAGAATCCTTCCCAAATTTACCGCTTATCGCTACGCCATAGACACGATCGAGTACGCGCGCTACACCCTCAGCGACGGGCATCTGACGATGCTGAACGGCACCCCTGTGTGGGGCTTCTACATAGTTCCCGACGGCGCCTGGAACTCTATCAGGCTCAAGGATAAGGGCGTCCTGTTCGTGGATATGGGCACGACTCAGGCCAAGATGCAACGCATCGAGGAAGAACTTCAGGTTGGCCCGGGGATGCAGTTCTTCGACAACCTAAACTGGGTTCTCTACAAGAAGCACTACCTCGTCGACCTCGACCTTCCGAGGGCCCTATACTACAACGGAAAGCTATACATAGTCGTCCCTTACATCTCCTACGATTTCAAAGTTTTCTACACGGTTCCAAAGTGGGGAGGAGTTTTCATCGTTGATGAGGACGGCAACGTTGAGGATCTAAGTCCCGAGGAAGCCATCAATGACGAGCGTCTCAAGGACTTCCCTATCTTTCCTGAAAAACTTGTGAGGAGCGTTGTGGAGGCCCAGAACTACTGGAAGGATAGCGTCTTTGCCAACATAAAGAACCTCTGGCTCCACCACGAGAACCAGATAGAGCTCATCGATGTCAGCAACCAGGGTAACAGGCAGCCTTTTTTGGTTGTGGCAAACGACGGCAGGAAGTACTGGATGACGGCGGTCGAGCCCTACGGAAAGGCTCACGGTCTGGCTGCCATCTACCTCATGGACGCCCGCACTGGCGAGATGAGTCAGGTGAAGTTTGAAACCCCCTTAACGGGCCCGGTCAAGGCAATAGACTACGTGAAGAAGGCCCTCCCGACCTTTGACTGGAGCCAGTTCATGGCCGTTGAGCCGATACCCGTTTTCATCGACGGGACGCTCTGGTGGCGCTTAGCTATCATTCCGCGGAGCGGCTCGGGTGTTGCCAAGATAGCATTCGTCAACGCAGAGACAAAGGAGGTAAAGATATTCGAAGACGAGAGGGAAGTTAGGGAGTTCCTTCTCAGGGGAGAAGTCGTTCAGGCGGAGGAGATAGCGGGTGAAGTGAAGGCCCTCTACTCCTACATCAAGGACGGCAACACCCACTGGATACTTGTAGTTGGCAACAGGACGCTCTACATAAGCGCGGCTGACCTGAGCGACGAGCTTATCCTCAAGCTGCTGTCCATTAAGCAGGGGGACAACGTCACGGTGGTCATAAGCGAGGGCAGAATCGTGGACATAAGGCGCTGAGAGAGTTTTGTTTTATGCTTTTTTCTGTCTCTTTTCAAGTAAAAACTTGTACAGCGGAACTACTTTGACTTCTTTACCCCTTTCCTTTATCTTGTCCTCGGTATCCATCGTTACAAGCGTCAAATCGTCGCACTTGAGCTTTTTCCCAACTTTAACAAGGCCTAAAACCTCCCTCTCGTAGTTTGATGCGTTGAGCTCGTAGGTTACCTGTATCAGTTTTTTTACGGCGTTTCCTTCCCTCACGACAAAGTCAACTTCACTCTCTCCGTCGGAATAGTAAGAAAGGTCAATCATTGGGTTGAAGTAGCTCTTTTCTCTCAGGAGTTCGAGGAAAACAATGTTTTCGATTTTTCTGCCTACATCTTCTCCCTTAAAGAACAGGTTCGTGAATGAGGTGTCCACAAGATAGAGCTTCCTCGGATTCACGAGCGTCTTTCTATGGGAGGGACTGAAGAGGGGGAGCTGAAATATCAGGAAAGCGCTTTCCATGGCGCTGAGGTAGTTTATCAAGGTCTTCAAATTTAGCTCCAGCCCCAGGGCCTTCAGGCTCCTCTGGAGTGAGCGGTATGTGAAATAGCTCCCGTAAAGAGATAGGACGTGGTAGAAGACCTCCTTGAACTCTCCGACGTCCCGGAAGGAGAACCTTTCTATTATGTCCCTGTAAAGAACCGTTTCCAGGATCGAGATGACCTTTTCCCTTGACCTGGTCTTCCAAACCTCGGGAAAGCCCCCCCATTTCAGGTAGTCCTCCAAAAGGGCTTTCAGCCTTCCCCTCTCCCTGAACGTCTCGGCTTTGATGGTTCCGGTAATCTCTCTAAACGACAGGGGAAGTACGAGCCGTGAGACGTGCCTTCCCCTGAGCCTCGTGGGTATCTCAGAGGAGAGGAGTGCTGACGAGGAGCCTGAGACGTATAAGTCAAAGTCTTTAACGTCGTGGAGCCAGCGGAGTTTTCTGTCCCAGTCCCTCCACTCCTGAACTTCGTCGAGAAACAGGGTGACCTTTCCGCTTGGATACTCCTTCCTGACTTCTTCGGCGAGCTCCCTTGCGTCCATTCTTGCCAGCTCGGGCTCGTCGAGCGGAAGGTAGAGAACGTTATTGCCGTTTTCCAGCATACTCTTTGCCTTTTTCAGCATGAGGAAAGTTTTTCCAACCCTCCTCGGTCCGATTATGGCCTTTATGTCATCTACGTACGGTATCTCAACTTCCCGCGGGATTTCCTCGACGTACTCAAGAGCGCCTATGTACTCAAGGGTTATCTCCTTCAGCCCCACCATGTGTAAAAATAATACACGATAGTATTTAAAGCTTGTGTATTAGAAATACACAAAATAGCAAGAAAGTGTGTATTTCAACTACACACTACTTCCTCACCCACAGCGCTCCCGCCATGCCGAAGTACGTCGGGCAGGCGTAGGCGCTCTCGACGAGCTTGATTGGAACTCTGTGCATCACCCCAAGCATTATGAGCATCTGCCAGTAGCTGTCGGGTAGGGCCTTCTCTATCAGCTCGTCCGGGATTTCTGGAAGCTCCTCAAGGCGGTTCTCGTTTATCAGCTCAATGATCAGCCTGTCGTACTCCTCGCTCTCCTTGGCGTAGCCGTATGGGCCGTTCTCGTCGTGAGCGTGCCCGTGGTCTGCGCTGACTATGAGCGCGATTTTCTTCTCGCTCCTCTCAAGAACTTCGCCGAGGACTTCTCCGGCTTTTATAAGTGTCTCCCTGCTCAGACTTCTAGCTGGAGTTAGCAGAACGAGCGGCTTTTTCTCAAGGAACTGAAGCGGTATAAGTTCTCCCCATGTTAGGGGCCAGCGGGAATAGATCCCGCTCCTGCTTGCGAAGTGCAGGTCAACGGTCGGGATTTTGGCTCCTTTCCAGCCGTTGTGGATTTCTTCAGCAAGCTCTCTATCCGTCTCCCACTCTCCGGGCAGTTCAACGCCCTCAAAGCCGAGCCAGGAAATTAGATGCTGGGCCATCACAACCCCGAGGTGGTCGCTCATCCTGACGTTGTGAGGGCTTATGAGGACGTATGCATCGACACCGCCCAACTCCCTTCCGATATCCCTTAAAACCTCGGCCAGCTTTTTCGTTTCATCGTCGGGCGGGTCTAAAACCGGGTTTCCGTGCGGCATGAGGGCTATTCCGGCTAGCATGGTACCACCAAGGAAAGTTGGGTGGAGACGTATAAAGCTTTGTGAGATCACGGGAGTTTTAGGGTATCAAATACTATGCCGAATTCTTCTAAATTTGCTAAATCTTTGCATCATATAACGTACTAATACCTACAGGAAACTTTATATACAACTTCAGATTAGTGCTAATTTGGAGGGATTTTTATGCGCAAGTGGGAGAAACTCATGATTCCACTTTTGGGCGTAGTTTTGGTAGTTTTTGTGGCTGTCCCTCTGGCTTACGGTGTGAGTCCAGCGGATTCCGATGTTCTCTACAGCACCTACCTTGACTGGCTTCAGGGTAAGCCCGTGGGTCTTGCTTCCGTTTCTGTTCAGATAGATAGGTCTTTGGAGGACATGGTGGTTGTAGTTGTGGACTATTCTGAAGGGGAGCCCAAGATTCTCTACGTCGGGACTTCCACAGCTCCGTTGGTAAAGGTTGCGAGGATACCGGTTGGAACTTACACTGAGAGGGAGGTGGTGGACGGGGAGGCTAAGGAGGTTCTTAAAACACGCTTCAGGGAAAACAAGCTTCTCGTCATAGTTTCCGCCAAAGGTTACTGGGGTGCGAGATTCGTTGAATTCTCCCCCGAAAAGCCCCTGAGCAAGCTTGAAGTACGGGTGCCCTTGAAAGAGGAGGGGAGTGGGGTTACATCTTATTCTGGAGGTAGAGTTAGCGCCTCTGTGGTGTCTTTAGGAACCAAGATAGTTGACAACATTAAGCTTTTCAAGCTCCACAGCGTTCCGGGCGTGACCCAAAAAGTCATAATAGATGAAAACGACAAGATGGCAATTGACTCCTTCTCACAGGCTGGCAACGCTTGGAGTGAGGAAGTTGACCCCAATGGGTGGGAGCGCTCTGGCTCGGTGAACGTCCCATTTGGCTACGCCCCGGACAATTTGGGGGCCTCCAACGGGGAGATGAAGGTAGTTTATGGCAGGGTCAGGTACAGACTGGACCGCTATTACGTTTGCGGCTATCTCCTCTGCCGGCCTATCTACGAGCTTGTCCCGGAAGAGATAGTTGGTTTTTCCAAGATAGAGACTCTGAGTGATCCTGGCAAAATCCCCTCCGGGTTGATAAAGGAAGCCCATCTAAAAACTGCCGGCGAGAGTTTCAGGGTGTTCTTCCACGACCTCAGCGACGATGGCGGTGTTTATCTCTCCACACCGTCTCTGTCCTTCTGCATTGGAGAGGGGGTCAACGTGTGCTTTACGGGCTCCGTCGACTCCTACCGCAAATCGGAGGGAGCGGCGAGTAGAATAGCCTTCCAGATAATCATAAATAACTGGCGGGGCTCGAGGTTATACTACGCCAAGTACAGTAGCAGGGGCAATTATTACGAGGTGCCCCTCGAGTGGGGGAGCTGAGGGGTTTCCTTCATGTTTTTTAAAATTTAAAATTAAGAGCCCCTCAGAATTCTCTCGGCAGCGTATTTGAGTATTCCCCCGGCTTTCAGGTACTCGACCTCGGCCGAGCTCTTGACTTCTGCCCTTGCCCTGAACTCGAACTCCTCGCCATCTCTCCTGGCGACGACCTTCAGGAGCTTCTCGGGTTTGAGCTCCCCGATCTCGATGTCGAAGGTCTCGTCGCCCCTTAGCCTCTTCCTGTCTTCGGGGTTGGTGAAGGTCAGCGGGAGTATTCCCACGCCAACGAGGTTGCTCCTGTGGATCCTCTCGAAGGATTCGGCTAAAACGGCCTTAACGCCGAGCAAAGCGGGCCCCTTCGCCGCCCAGTCCCTGCTGCTCCCGACTCCGTACTGCCTGCCCGCTATGATTATCAGAGGGGTTTCGTCATTTCTGTATCTCATGGCTGCCTCGTAGACGCTCATCTCTTCTCCTGTTGGCCAGTAGGTAGTTTTGAAGCGCGCAAAGGTTCCCCGCATCATGACCTCGTGGTTGCCCCTTCTGGCCCCGTAGGTGTGGAGGTTATTGACCCCCAGGAAGGTTAGATACCTCCCCGCTGGGCTTTCAGGGGATATCGCGTTTGCTGGACTTATGTCGTCGGTGCTTATCCTGTCACCGAGGACGATGAGGGCTCTCGCGCCTTTGATGCTCTCGCCCACTGGCTCGAGCTCGAAGAAGGGTGGCTTCCTTATGTAGGTAGAATTTCCCCAGCTGAACAGCTTACCCCCGTTTTCCTCTCCCCAACCGCTGAAGAGGTCCCTGTACTTCTCCTCGAAGAGCTCCCTCCCTATGGCTCCCTCCAAGGCCTTAACCTCTTCCATGCTCGGCATGAGGTCCCTCAGGTAAACCGGCCTCCCGTTGGGGTCGAGGGCCAGTGGTTCCTCGGGGCTTATGTCAATCCTCCCTGCTATGGCGAAGGCAACTACTAGGGGAGGGCTTGCAAGATATGTGTGCTCTACCAGCGGGTTGACCCTCCTCCTGAAGTTCCTGTTGCCGCTTATCACAGCCACACCCTTCATACCCTCCCCGATTGCCCTCTCTACCTCGGGTAGGAGCGGCCCGCTGTTACCTATGCAGGAGGCGCAGGCAAAGCCGTTCACGTGGAAGCCGAGGGCCTTTAGGTATTCCAAGAGACCGAGCCTTTCCAGGTATTCGACGACGACCCTGCTCCCCGGTGTGAAGCTCGTCTTAACCCAGGGCTTCGGCTTTAATCCGAGTTCGACCGCCTTTTTTGCTACTAAAGCCGCTGAAAGGATGTTGTAGGGGTTGCTCGTGTTGGTGCAGCTCGCTATGGCAGCCAAAACGACGCTCCCATCCTCAAGCTCGTGGGTGCCCTCGATGTTCACCCTGTACCTCCCTTTTCCCTTCCACGTTACGCTCTCTTTCAGCTTCTTCAGCGGCACCCTGTCCTCTGGATGGTCTGGACCGGCAACGGAAGGCTCTACCTTCGAGAGATCTATTTTGAGGGTCTTGGAGTACTTCACGTCATCGCCTGCGAAGAGGCCGTTCAGCCTCGCGTACCTCTCAACCAGCTCGGCCTTCTCCTTCCCGCGCGTGAGCTCCACGAACCTTATTGTTTCCTCGTCTATCGGGAAGTAGCCAACGGTCGCGCCGTTCTCGGGCGTCATGTTGGCTATAACCGCTCTGTCGAAAGCTGATAAAGCCGAAACGTTGCCTGTGTACTCGAGGAACTTTCCGACGACGTTCTCCTTTCTGAGCTTTTCGGTGATTGTAAGGGCAATGTCAGTCGGCGTTACCTCCGGAGAGGGCTCTCCCTCCAGAAAGACTCCAACGACCTCGGGAACCGGCATGGGAT
This sequence comes from Thermococcaceae archaeon, assembly GCA_030156945.1. Taxonomy (GTDB): domain Archaea; phylum Methanobacteriota_B; class Thermococci; order Thermococcales; family Thermococcaceae; genus Thermococcus. The sequence goes on along the minus strand of JASGLT010000009.1, from coordinate 38,959 downwards.
ATGGAAGCCCAAGGAGAGCAGCTTCTGCCTCTATTCCACCAACACCCCAGCCAAGAACGCTTATGCCGTTGACCATCGGCGTGTGGCTGTCCGTTCCAAGAACGGTGTCTGGGTAGACCAGACCGTTTTCCTCAAAGACTATCCTGGCGAGCCTCTCAACGTTTACCTGGTGGATTATCCCCCTTCCCGGCGGCACAACGCGGAAGTTCCTGAATGCTGAGGATGCCCACCTCAGGAGCGAGTACCTCTCCCTGTTGGCCTCGAGCTCTGCCTTCATGTTTTCCTCCAGCGAGTAATCCGTCCCGTGGTAGAGGACTATGAGAGAATGATCGATGACGAGCTCGACGGGTATCTCTGGGTTCACCCTCTCCGGATCGCCACCTTTTTCGGCCACGTAGTCTCTCATCGCAGCCAGATCGACAACCGCAGGGACCCCGGTGTAGTCCTGCATTATTATCCTCGCCGGGTAGAAGTTGATCTCGCCCTTCCCCTCGAACAGGGGAGAAACGTCCTCACCGTGCCTCAAAAGGTTTTCAAGGATTATCCTGAGGGAGTAGGGGAGGGAATGGACGTCGTAACCCTCCTTCTCAAGCGAGGTGATGTCGTAGAACTTTATCCCCTCCCTCTCGACGGGCCTCATCCGAGCACCTCCATTGCTTTGATGACCTCGGCCGTGAATTCTTCCGTTGAGAGGGCCTTCCCACCCTTCGAAAGGTCAGCGGTTACCTTTCCTGCCGAGATGGTCTCCCTTAGAGCTTTCCTTATGAGCTCCGCCCCTTTGGACCATCCTATGTACTCCAAAAGCAGGGCGCCGCTGAGGATGGCAGCTGATGGGTTCGCTATTCTCTTTCCGGCTATGTCTGGAGCGGTACCGTGGACAGGCTCCGCCAGGGCAACGGTATCGCCCACGTTGAGCCCAGCAGCCATTCCAACGCCGCCAACGAGGGCAGCTGCAGCGTCGCTTATGTAGTCTCCGTTGAGGTTTGGGGTGACTATGACATCGTACTCCCAGGGGCGTATTATTATCTGCTGGAACATGTTGTCCGCTATTCTATCATCGACGAGGATCTTCCCCGGCTTCCTCTCCCCGATGCTCACGAACTCGGAGAACTCCCTCTCGGCAACCTCGTAAGCCCACTCCCTGAAGGCTCCCTCGGTGAACTTCATGATGTTCCCCTTGTGCATCACAGTTACTCTCTTCCTCCCCTTCTCCACCGCCCACTGAAGGGCCTTCCTCATGAGCCTCTGGGTTGCGAACTTGGAGATGGGCTTTACCCCTATCCCGGAATCCTCCCTAACCTCGATTCCGAACTCCCTCCTGAGGAACTCCCTCACCTTTCCCGCCCCTTCACTCCAGGCTTTCCACTCTATTCCGGAATATACGTCCTCGGTGTTCTCGCGGAAGATGATAAAGTCCACCTTATCGGCGTACTCGAAGGGAGTTGGGGCACCATAGTACTGAACCGGCCTGACGTTGGCGTAGAGGTCGAGGGTCTTCCTGAGGGCCACGTTCAAACTCCTGTGCCCGCTCCCAACGGGCGTTTCGAGGGGCCCTTTCAAGGCCACTTTGAGCTCGGCTATCCTCTCGATCGTTTCCTCTGGTAAAAGGCTTCCCCTCTCCTTAAGCGCCTTTTTTCCCGCCTTTAACTCCACCCACTCGATGCTCTTGTCCTCGTAGGTGAGCTCTACGGCTCTGTCAACTACCCTTATGGCCTGTGGTATGACCTCGGCCCCTATGCCGTCTCCCTCTATGTAGCCTATTTCAACCTCCCCTGGAACCTTCAGCCTTCCCTTTAGGATTTCAACTATGCCCATTCCTCTACCCCCTCTCCTCTATTGGAACGTATCTCCTGCCTATTTCGCCCACGTACTTCAGGCGGGGTCTTATGAGCCGGTTGTGGCTCAGGTATTCGGCCAGATGGGCGGTCCAGCCAGCAACCCTTCCCATCGCGAAGATCGTAGTGTACAGCTCCGGTGGAATTCCGAGGGCGTGGAAAACTATGCCTGCCCAGTAGTCGACGTTTATGTGGACGCCCTTCTTTGCGAGATGACTCTCAACGAGCTCTTCCAGCTTTTCTGCAACGGCGTAGAGCTCCGGCTCTCCCAGGGCCCTAGCGTACTCCTTGAATATTAGGGCCCTCGGGTCGTAGGTCTTGTAGACCCTGTGGCCGGCGCCCATTATCCTCTCTCCCCTCTCGAGCTTCCTCCAGAACCACTCCTCAACCCTCTCGGGCGAGCCTATCTCCATGAACTGTCTTAGGGCCTCTTCAACCGCACCCCCGTGGAGCGGCCCCTTCAAAGCCCCTATCCCGGCCACAAGGGCCGAATAGTAGTCGCTCAGGGTTGAGCCGACGGTCATGACGGCGAAGGCTGAGGCGTTTATTTCGTGCTCCGCGTAGAGGATCAGGGCAACGTCCATTGCCCTTTCCTCGTCCTTCGAGGGCTTTTCCCCGTGGAGCATGTAGAGGAAGTTGGCTGCGTGGCTCAGGTCTTTCCTTGGCCTTATCGGCTCTCTCCCGTTTTTGATGTTCCACAGGCTGGCCACGATCGTGGGGATCTTGGCTGTGACGCTGACACCTTTCCTGTAGACGTCCTCAACCGTGACACTCGGCTCTCCGTCAAGGTTTCCGAGATAGGACACGATCGTTCTCAGGGCCCCCATCGGGTTGACAGACTTAGGAAGAAGCTCCATTATAGAGTAAACTTCCTCCTGAAGCTCCCTCTCCAGGGAGAGGCTCTTCCTGAACTCCCTGAGCTCGCTTCTCCTCGGGAGCCGACCGTACCACAGGAGATAGGCTACTTCCTCGTAGGTGCTCATCCTGGAGAGCTCATCTATGCTGTATCCCCTGTAGTAGAGCTCTCCCCTCTTTCCGTCTATGTAGCATATCGCTGAGGTGTCAACGTAAACGTTTTCCATGCCGCTCTGGAGGTTTGGCACCATTGTATCGCCCTCAGTGAATAGGCGGATGGCGCGGAGGTATATATGTTTATCGCAATTTTGTTTGTAAATGAGACAAGATTTTAACAATAATTTGCTATATTACAGATTTTTTTGGATATTTAGCAAGGATTATTTTACAGATTTTTGTCTAATTTTCCCCCGGTACTCGCCACGGGTTCTCGAGCTTTGACGTCGTGACCACTACTTACCCCTTCTCACCCGCTTTTCTTTTGTCATTTTCAATGTATCACTGCGAGTGATTAGAAAAAGTGTTGAAAATTTCTTCGGATTTAACCCCAAGATTGTCGAAAATTTTACAAATTATGCGAAAAATATAAGAGATTTTTGTCTGCATTTCCTAGGGCAATATATCCCGAAGGGTGATACTAAATGCTGGCCCCCTATGTTAAGGACGACAAGGACTTTTCCGCATGCGGAATCTTTGGAGTCATGGACAGGAGTGGAAGCAGGTTCAGGGCTCGGAAAATAGTCAGGGCCATGGAGAACATGAGGGTAAGGGGGAACGGCCTCGGAGCAGGTTTTGCAGTATACGGTCTTTATAAGCAGTACAAGCCCTACTATGCCCTGCACCTGATATTCGACTCCAAGGAAGCCAAAAGAAAGGTTGATGAGTTTCTGCATTCTCGCTTTGACGTTGTGCACGAGGATGCGATTCCGACTGATGATTCGGTCGGTCTGCCTAACCCGCCCCTGTTCTGGCGCTATTTCGTCGCCCCAAAGAAGAAGGGGCAAGAAAATGCTCTATCTGATGAGGATTACGTTGTCAAGCATGTTATGAAAATAAACACCGCAATAGATGGCGCCTTCGTTATATCCTCAGGCAGGAACATGGGAATATTCAAAGGCGTTGGCTTCCCCGAGCAGATAGCCGATTTCTTCATGCTCAACGAATACAAGGGCTACATTTGGACGGCCCACACGAGATTCCCGACCAACACCCCGGGCTGGTGGGGTGGAGCGCACCCCTTCGGCCTCCTTGACTGGAGCGTCGTTCACAACGGTGAGATAAGCTCCTACGGCACCAACAAGCGCTACCTTGAGATGTTCGGATACTACAGTACCTTAAAGACTGACACAGAGGTTCTGACTTACGCCTTCGACCTCCTCATGAGGAAGCAGGGGCTCCCGATCGAGGTCGTGGCAAAGATACTGGCGCCACCGACTTGGGATGAGATAGACGAGATGGAGGAAAAGGAGAGGAACTTCTACAGGGCTCTCAGGATGGTCTATTCCCCCCTACTCCTGAACGGCCCCTGGGCCATAATCGTAGCCAGGCACGGCATGATGGTCGGCCTAACCGACAGGATAAGGCTCCGCCCGCTCACAACTGCAGAGCGCGGGGACAAGTTCTACATCTCCTCCGAGGAAGCCGCAATACGAGCCGTTTCGCCGAACCTCGACAGGGTTTACACTCCCTACGGAGGGGAGCCCGTGGTAGCCCTGCTTGAAGAGAGGGCCCTCAAAAAGGTTCTGGGTGAGTAAAGATGGTCTCGTTCCTCCTTCCGGAGTTCCAGGTCATCAGGGACGACGATAGGTGCACCAACTGCGGAGCCTGCGTCTTCCAGTGCCCCTTCGGCGTCCACCAGTGGGACAAGGAGCACAAAAGAATAATAATAGACTCAACCAAGTGCGTAGGCTGCCAGCGCTGCGTAATTTTCTGTCCCGAGAACGCCCTAACAGTGAAGCCCTACGAGGGCTCCTACAGGCCCAACGCCTACTGGACTAAGTCCACGATAAGCGATGTGATCAGGCAGGCCGAAGGAGGGGGCGTCCTGCTCACGGGGATGGGCAACGACAGGCCCCACAGGGTTTACTTCGACCACCTCCTCCTGAACGCCTCCCAGGTTACGAATCCTCCAATAGACCCCCTAAGGGAGCCCATAGAGCTGAGGACATTCATAGGCTCCAAGCCAGACTTCCTTGAGGTCGATCCCGAGGAGGTCGAGATAAAGACCGATCTCCCCCCCAACGTCTCGATAGAGACGCCCATAATGTTCGCGGGAATGTCATTCGGGTCTATCAGCTACAACGCCTTCAAGGCCCTGGCCATGGCGGCGAAGGAAGCGGGAACGCTCTTCAGCACGGGAGAAGGAGGTATTCCAAAGGAGCTGAGGGAGGAGTTTGGTGACGTGGCGGTGGTTCAGGTCGCGAGCGGGAGGTTCGGCGTCGATTCAGAGTACCTTAACTACTCTGCCGCGATAGAGATAAAGATCGGCCAGGGGGCAAAACCGGGGATTGGAGGTCACCTCCCGGGCGAGAAGGTAACCGACAGGATAGCGAGGACGAGAATGATTCCGGAGGGAACGGACGCACTTTCGCCCGCTCCCCACCACGACATATACTCCATCGAGGACCTCTCCACGCTGATCCATGCGATAAAAGAAGCTACTAACTACGAGAAGCCGGTCTTCGTGAAGGTTGCGGCCGTTCACAACATAGCGGCAATAGCGAGCGGCATAGCGAGGGCTGGGGCTGACGCAATAGTAATCGACGGCTACCGCGGCGGAACCGGGGCCAGCCCAAAGATAATCCGAGACAACGTTGGAATCCCGATAGAGCTGGCGCTTTCGGCCGTTGATAGGAGGCTCCGTGAGGAGGGAATAAGGCACAAAGTGTCGATAATAGCATCGGGCGGGATAAGGAACTCGGCGGACGTCGTTAAGGCGATAGCTCTGGGGGCGGATGCGGTCTACATTGGAACCGCCGCGCTCATAGCGATGGGCTGTACCATGTGCCAGATGTGCCACACGGGCAAGTGCCCCTGGGGCATAGCGACCCAGGATCCGGTTCTTGAGAGGCGCCTCCAACCCAACCTCGCAAAGAGGCGCCTCTTGAACCTCCTGAGGGCCTGGAGCATGGAGATAAAGGAGATGCTGGGGGCAATGGGAATAAACGCTATAGAGAGCCTGCGCGGCAATAGGGAGCACCTCAGGGGCGTGGGTCTTGAAAGGTGGGAGCTTGAGGTTTTGGGAGTCAAGGGAGCGGGGGAATGAAGTATGATGCGCGCCGATGTTGTCAACCCCTACTTTTTGGGGGTTAGGAATCCTAACGAGCTGATGGATAGGGTCAGGGTGGAGGGGAAAACGGCCTGGATAGACGCCTCCAGCCTTACCCACAAGGAGATAAACGACCTCGTAAGGGAGCTCGTCCTGAGGGGGGCGAGGAAGGTAGTACTTGAAAACATATACGGCCAGAGGTTCATAGGCACGAGGCTGTTCTTCAGGGAGGGCGTGAAGGTTGAGCTGGAGGTGAGGGGCTACCCCGGCAACGACCTCGGGGCGTTCCTGAGCGGCCACAGGATAGTCGTTTACGGGAACGCCCAGGACGGGGTTGGGAACACGATGGACGGCGGTGAGATAGTGGTTCACGGAAGGGCCGGCGATGTGGTTGCGATGAGCATGCGCGGGGGGGCTATTTTAATCAGGGATTCAATAGGCTACCGCGGAGCGATTCACATGAAGGGCATCGACGGCAAGGAGCCCCTACTCGTGGTCGGCTCAACGGCCCAGGACTTCCTCGGCGAGTACATGGCCGGGGGAAAGGTTGTCCTCTTCGGCCTCGGGGTTGAGAGGCACAGGATGCGCTACGTTGGAACCGGCATGCACGGTGGGGCCATCTACATAAGGGGGAGGGTTTCCCCTTACCAGGTTGCTAAGGAGGCCATGGTGGCTGAAGTGGATGAGAAAGACCTGGAGTTCATCGAGGAGGTTGCCGAGAGGTATTCCTCTGAGTTCGGGGTTTCGAAGTCTGAGCTAATGGAAGGGGACTTCGTGAAGGTTATACCGAAGAGCAAGAGGCCCTACGGGAGCCTCTACGTAGCCGGAAGGAGCGATTGACATTTTGAGCCTTTAGTTTTCTCTTTGTAGGGCTTGCCCCAAGTTACATGGCGCCCATTTCTTTACCAGTTTTATCTCAAAGTGGGGAGTTCTTTGGTTTGATGTGGAGTAAAACTTATAAACATTTACACCGTTGTAAATGTTTGGTGATCAATGGTGGATTTTGCTCTATTCATGGAGCGATACGGATATAGGATCCTTTTTGGGCTTCATGATAGCTTTTACATTCGGTTTTATTGCTGGAATCGTAGCCTTCTGGTCTTACTTCACAAACGGTTTTGCGGCGCCAATACTCGGCATGTACGGTCTAGCTGTGGGGGTGGTCTGGAAGGCCTACGTTTCCTATTTGGGGAGGATCCGAAGCTTTATGAGGATTCAACTGAAAAATACAGGGAAAGGGGAAGGCAGTTTTTCAAGACGTTTAGATGGTGACTTCTCCAAGTTTTTCCGGGGGGTACTCTTTTATCCCTCTTGTTTGAACAGTGTGGAGAGTTTTCAAACCCGAGCCCGTGAGTATCGACACGACCTTTGCCCCTTCTTCGGTTTCTCCCCTTTCCATGAGTTTTTTGAGGGCCGCTATACCAGTTGCACTTGCGGGCTGGACGAAGAGGCCTTCCTTTGCAAGCTCTCCCTGCGCTTCGAGGATTTCTTCGTCGCTAACGGAGGTGCACTTCCAGCCGAACTCGCGGAGCAGCTTAAGGACGGCGTTCCCGCTCGGGGGATAGGGATTTGCTATGGCCTTTGCTACCGTTTTTGGGTTTTCAAAGCGCTCTATCCTTTCCCTTCCTTCCTTGAAGGCCCTGCATATCGGCGAACATCCCTCTGCTTGGACCGCTACCAGCGTCGGGAGTTCCTCTATCAGCCCACTCTCCTTCAGCTCGATTAATCCCTTGGCAATTCCTCTGAAGAGGCCGCCTGAGCTCGTTGGGATTAAAACGTAGTCCGGAGTCAGCTCTTCTGCTATCTCGAAGGCTATCCCCTTGTAGCCCTCGACGCGAAACGGGTTGTCCGAGTTGATGAAGTAGATACCGAGCTTTTCCCCCAGCTTCAGGCTCTCGAAGTAGAGCCTCCCGTAATCTCCCCTGACCCTTATCACGTCCGCGCCGTAAACGCTCACAGCCTTTAGCTTCTCCTCGCTAGTGCTCTCCGATACCAGGATTTTGGCCTTTAAACCGGCTCTCGCGGCGTAAGCAGCGACACTTGCCGCCATGTTGCCCGTGGAAACCGTTCCAATGGCCTTGTATCCCGCTCTGGCCGCGTAGCTCACCGCCAGAAACGTCCCCCTGTCCTTGAAGCTCCAGGTCGGGTTTACGGTCTCGTTTTTCAGGTAGAGCCTCACTCCGAGTTCTTTTCCAAGCTTTGATTTCACGAGCGGTGTATCTCCTTCGCCGAGTGAGAGCTCCATCGCTGGCTCTACCGGCCAGAATTCCCAAAACCTCTCCCAGACGGTCTTTCCGAGGTACGGTTCTGCCTTGAAGGCTTCAAACTCCACGGGCTCACCGCACTCGCACCTCTGGACGGGCTCATCGTAAGTTTTCCCGCATATTGGGCATCTAAGCTTCAACTCTAACCCTCCTAACGGCTTTTAAGGTAACGAAATTATCATCCCGAATTATCTCGAAGGTCGCATATGGGTTTCCATCGGCGAGCTTCTTTAGAGTTTCCGCGAAGACTTCGGCGGCTTTCCCGTCTTCAAACTCAACTTTCCAGAGGAGAACGTAGTCGGTGCCGTTGTTGGCCAGGATAAGCCTGTCCCCCAGCCAGCTCGTTGAGACGTTCCACGCCGTATCGTTTTCGAGCTTTGCGACGTCCCTCATGAGGATGTAGATGTAGAACGCGCCCATTCTGTCGTTTATAAGGACGCTCCAGTTCTCGGGAACTTCCACCGTCACGTTCTCTGGCTTCCTGTTTTCAAGGTAGTATTCGGGGACCATCACCTGAAGGGTTGTCTCTGGATAGCGTTCGTAGGCCCGATTCACGAGCGTCCAGTTGCCCTTTTCGTAGAGGTATCTGACGAAGGAGTCTCCGAAGACGTAGGGAAATATGTGGATATCAGTTAGGGGATCCCCGCTCAGCGAGCGTATCTTGTGGATAGGAATCCCGTTCCTCTCGCAGTAGGTGTCAGCGACGAGGTCTGCATCACCTTCCACCAGCGCCTGAACTGCAAGGGTTCCGTCAAAGGTGTCTGCGCTGTATCTGGCGTTGAAACACTGTTTCTGGAGCACGTGGACGCTCTCGTGGGCTATCGTCCTTCGGGCAGTGTCAGGATTCGCCATGAAGTTCTCCTCGATGATGTAGATTGTATCCCCGACGGTCGCCGCTATCCAGCCAGCGCTTCTCTCGCTCTCCTCTTTGATGTACTCATAGTCCGGCGGGAGAAGAAGGGTCATCTTGTAGACCAGCTCCTCCCTGCGGAGCCTTTCAAGGTCTGGTTTCCCAGGCTTCCACATCTCGAGCGCAGTGGCTTTGCTTATGACAACGATCTTTGGCTTTTCCTTGAACTCCAGCCCCCTTATCTCCTCGACCTGGGTCAGAATTTCATCGGCCTCTTTCAGTATGAAATCCGGCCCCTCACTTAACCTAACGGCTGAATAGAGGGAAAGTATCAGGAGTGCCGTTAAAATGAGTGTCAAAGTTTTGCTTCCGGCCTTTAACATGGTAAAGAGTCCGGAAAAGGGGTTAAAAAAGATTGGTTCACTCCTTGAACTCGACGAACTCCTCCTTCATGCCGTCCCTGGTTATTACAACGACCTGGACTTTTCTGTCCCCTGTGTAGACATCGCGCTTCCCTGCCGTCCGGACAGCCCTTATGGCCAGCTCTTTGGCTTCTTCTATGCTCATGTTCTCTCTGTAGCCGTCTTCGAGGATCGCTATGGCGAATGGGCTTCCCGAGCCAGTTGCAGTGTAGTTGTCGAAGACCAGTCCGCCAAGGGCATCGAGGTTGGCCAGTGTGGGTTCCTCAACGTAGCCGCCGATGATAATCTGAACCATGTACGGGAACCACTTGTTCTCGTTGAGGAGGTTGCTTAGCAGGTGGGCCATCGCTTTGGCCGTCATCGGCCTGCCCCAGGTGAACTGGTAGTAGCGCGCTTCCGCCTCAAGCATCCTCGCAAGTGCCTGGATATCGCCCACGCTTCCAGCTGTTGTTATCGCTATCCTGTCGGTGATTGGGAGGATTTTCTTTATGTTCAGGGTCTCGACCATGTGATCGAGTGAGGCCTGTGTGTCGGCCGCGAGGATTACCCCTTCATTTGTCCTGATTCCCACAGTTGTCGTACCTGTCTTCTTCTCCATTTTCTCTCACCCCTAACCTAAGAAACGCACGTTCGTTTTAAACCTTTGCCAGCTCTGGGATGAAGACCCTGCGGGAATCGACTTCTACTATCTTTGCCCTAATCCCGTAAACCCTTTCAAGGACATCGGGCGTTATCTCCCCTGGCTTTCCCTCCCAGAACTTCTCTCCATCTTTCATCACGACGAGCCTGTCGGCGTACTCGAGGGCCAGGTTTACGTCGTGGAGAACAGCTATGATTATCCTTTCCGTCTTCAGCTCGCGGAGAAGTTCCATCACGGTGAGCGCGTGGTTAACATCGAGGTGGCTCGTGGGTTCGTCGAGGAGCACCGCCCTGCTCCCCTGTGCCAGAGCCCTAGCTATCAGAGCGAGCTGGAACTCTCCTCCACTGAGGGCCGTTATTCTGTCCCTCCTCCTCTCCCAGAGGCCGACCTTTTTCAAAGCCTTCTCCACGCTTCCACCTGTCATGTAGCTCCCCATCTCCACGAACTCCTCAACGGTGAAGGCAAACTCCGGGAAGGAGCTCTGGGGGACGTACGTTATCAGTCTGGCCCTCTCGGCCGGTTTGAGAGAGAGAAGGTCCCTCCCGTCCAGCTCGGCCTTTCCGATTGGCTTCAAAATACCAACGAGGGACTTGAGGAGGGTTGATTTACCGGCCCCGTTTGGTCCTATTATGGCCAACAGCTCACCCCTGCTGGCCTCTATCTCCACATCTTTCAGCACTTCCCTCTGCCCGTAGGAGTATGAAACCCTCGCGAAGAGCCTCATCTCATCAGCTCACCCCTCTTGTGCTTCATGAGTAAATACAAGAAGAAGGGCGCGCCCATGAAGGCCGTGATTATGCCGACGGGAATTACTTGGGGCTTTGCAACGGTTCTCGCTAGGAGGTCTGCGATGACGAGAAGGATTCCCCCGAAGAGGGCAGTTGATGGAGTAAGCTCCCTGTGGTTCGGCCCTAGAATGATGCGCATTATGTGTGGACTAACGAGACCAACAAAGCCGATGATACCAGAGGTATAAACTGAAAAGGCCGTCAGCGTGGCGATAACGCCGAGGAAAACTTTCCTGTACAGGTGGAGATCTAAACCGAGGGCTATGCTCTCCTCGCCGAGCAAAATCAGGTTCAGCTCGCGCCACTTCCAGATGAGAAAGCCCGTCCCTAGCGAGGAAACCACGAGCATTATCAGAACTTCCTTCCACTCCGCCCCGTTGAAGCTTCCCAGAAGCCACGTCCAGGTGATGTAGGCGTTGTGCGGGTGGGTGACGTAGATGTACCATGTGGCGGCGTTCGCGAGGAAGCCGTAGGCTATTCCAGCTAAGAGGAGTGTGTCAACGGGCACCTTCCCGTTTGTCTTGGCCAGGGAGTACACGATGAAAACCGAGAGGAAAGAGAAGGCCAGCGACAGGTACGGCATGTAGGTTATCCCTACCAGCAGGGAAAGCGCCGCGCCGAACGCCGCACCAGAGCTTATTCCGATTATGTAAGGGTCTGCGAGCGGGTTTCTGAAGAGAGCTTGAGAAGTAACGCCCGCCGACGCGAGGGATAGGCCCACAAGATAGGCAAGAAGAACCTCAGGAAGGCGGATTTTCCAGATTATCGAGAAGTACTTTGGTGGCTCACCGAGGTTCAGCGAGAAGAACCTGGAGAGAGTCAGTTTGATCCCATAGGCTATGCCGCTCGTTACGTCAGAGGGGCTCAGGTTGACCGGGCCTATGTAGACCCCGAGGAACATCGAGACCAGCGAGAGCACGATGAGCGCTGGGATAATCTTCCGCATGTGCTGGACTTTTTGTCCAGCCGTTTAAACCTTTCGCTACTCCAGTGGACTTCTTCCGTACTTCAGGAACACCCTCAGCTCGGGGCTCTCGGCCTTTATTATGTTGAGCAGAGCCTTCAGTTCGGCCTCAAAGGCCTTCTTCTCGATCTTGACGCCCTCGTGAGCCCTCTGGAGCGGCCTGAAGTAGCCGCTGCTCTCGTGCCATAGAATCTCGCTCAAAAGCTCATCGTCTATGTCGCGGTTGCTCTGGAGCAGGTAGATTACCCCGCCTTTCATAGTCCTTACGTAGGCCATGGGCACGCCGTGCTCAATGTAGTGCTCGACGAGCGGGAAGGCCTCCCTCAGAACCTTGGGCATCCTGTGGCTTATCGCCTTTACTCCCTGCGTTATGACGAAGTACCCCGGAATCTCCTCGCCGAAGCGTTTCCTTAGATATGCATCGAGGTAGGGCACGTCAACGATGTCTATCCCGAGCTTCTGGGTCAGCTTCCTGTTGTAGAAGCTCTTGGCGACGTAGACGAGGTTGAGCCTGAGGAGCTTTTCGAGGGAGTAGAGGTACTCAAGGTAGCCCAGAACGACGTGGACTGCATTCCTCGCGTCGTCGAGGGAAAGCTCTCTCTCCTCGCCGTATTCGTTCAAGAGTTCCTGGAAAATCTCCTCGGCACTCTTTCTCCCCTTCAGGTACTCGTCTATCGTTGCCCTGGATATCTTTACCCCACGCGGCGTCGTCCCCGCGAAGTCCCTTACGGGATAGCCTTCCATGGCTTTGTAGAACTCCTCGAACTCCTCAAGCTTCTCGTCGGCGAGGATCACTTTTCCATTTATCTTGCCCTTATCCCTCAGCCCGTCCTCAAGCTCCTTATAGTGCTCATCTAAGAGGCCCACAAACTTCTTGACGAGTTCTTTAAGCTTGTCTTTCCCGAGGGCGTTCTCTATCGTGGTTAAACCCTTCACGCTCTCCGGATAGACGGGCGGCCTCGTCAGGGAGCCCGTCAGGGTTCCATCCATCATGACGTAGTCAACTTCCCCGAGCTTCGCCGACAGGTAGCCCAGCTTGTTCTCAAGGGTTTCCATCTGGAGGCGGATTATCTGATCAGAAATACCCTGGTTGTAGAGCATCGCGTTTGTGTAGACGAGTCTATAAGATGGCCCGTTGCCGAAGGCGTAGCTTGAGACGGCGTAGAATATCGTACCGCTCAGCCTCTGCTTCCCCTGGCTTCCGTCAACGGCGTAGACCCTCGTCTGCTTCCTCTCCTTCGGCAGAGGTCTCCACTCTATCTCGGCCAGCTTGCTCTCAGCCTCGCGGTAGCCCCTCTCCAAGAGGGCCTTTATCCTGTCCACGCTCCTCCTGTCGATGAGCCTGTACATCAGCCCACCTCCGCTTCCCTGACGACTGAAACGCCGTTCTCAAGGCTCACCCTTATCACCCTGTCGGCCGCGTCCTTCAGCTCTTCGTCGTGGGAAACAACGATGACCTGCGGTATCTTCCTGAGGTAGCGCTGCATTATGTCCACGAGCCTTCTCCTCCTCTCCTCGTCGAGGTACGGCGTCGGCTCGTCGAGGATGAGCAGGCTTATCTCTCCTGCTAGATAAAGGGACAGGGCAAGCCTAAAGGCCAGACCGAGGGCTATCCTCTCGCCGCCGCTGAGGAAGCCGAGTCCGTATTCCTTTCCGTTGTAGAACACGCCGAGCCTCACCTTGTTCTCCTCGGCCTTCACGGTTACCCCCGAATATTTTTCCTCGGTAAGCTCCTCAAATATCTCACTCGCCATCTCGCCAACCTTGGCCAGGGCCCCTTCCTTGAGCAGGTTCTTGTAGGCCTTAACCTTTTCCCTGAGCCTCTGCACGCGCTCTCTCGCTTTCTTGAGCTTCTCAAGCTCCTTCGACTTCTCCTTTCTGGTTTCCTTCTCTTCCCTCAGCTTCTCAAGGTTGGCCTTTACCTCGTCCCTGCGCTCTTCGAGCGACTTCAGGCGGGCCTCAAGGCCAGCAAGCTCCTTTGAAAGCTCCCTCGTCTTCTCCTTCAGCTCCTCGTGTCTGTCCTTATCGTAGGACTTTTCGAGCTCTTCAATTCTCTTCCTCAGCTCCTCGACCCTCTTCGAGGTCTCCTCGATTTCCTTAAGAATGGCCGTGAGATCAAGCTTGAGGCTCTTCAGAAGGTCTTCCTCCCGCTTGAGTTCGTCCCTCGCGGGCCTAAGCTCGATGTAGCGCTTGTAAGCAGGCTCGAGCTCCTTCAACCTCTCTTCAAGCTCCTTAACGTCCCCAAATCCGAGCTTTTTCAGCTCGCCGAGCAGGGAAGCCCTCTCCTCCTCAAGCTCCCTCAGCTTCTTTTCCACAAGGGCGAGCTTCTTCTTGAGGAGCTCCCCTTTCTTAATCTCCTCGTCCAGGCTTTTTATCTCGCCCTCAATCCCTGCGAGCTTTTTCTTCAGCTCTTCGGCTTTCTCGTTGGCCTCTTCGAGCTTTTCGAGGTCGTATTCCTTGAGCTTCTCCTCAATTTCCCTGATCTGCTCAAGGACTTCCTTGAGGGCAAAAAGCTCCCTCTCCTTCTTCAGTGTCTTCTCGACCTCCACGAGCTCGGCCCTGAGCTTCTTTTCCCTCTTTTCGAGCTCTTTCATCTCAGTCGATATCTCTTTTAGTTCGACCGTGTACTTCTCGAGGAGCTCCTTCCGGTGTTCCTCCGTGAGCTTTGCGCCGCAGACCGGGCATCTGCCCTTCGCCTTCTTCAGCTCCATTATAGCCTTGTTCCTCTCACCAGCAATGCTCCTCAGCTCGCCCCTCCTTGCACCTACTTCCTCGAGTTCCCTGTTGATGTCCTCCTTTCTCTCCCTGGCCTTCTGGATTTCCTCTTCGAGCTTCTCTATCTCCTCTTCGCTCATCGTGAGCCTCTTCCTCAGCCTCTCGAGGTTGGCCGTAAGCTCCTTGGCCCTCTGGTATGCTTTGACTTCTTCTTCAAGGGCTCCCAACTCTTTCTGGAGTTCCTCCCTCTCACCAGCCAGTTCCTTCAACCTCTGCTCCTTGTCCTTCAGCTCCTCAAGCCTCTCCCCGATGTTCTCGACCTGCTGGTAGTAAGTGGCTATTAGCTTCTCAACCCTGCTCATCCTCTCGTTGAACTCCTTGAGGAAGTCGGAGAGCCTTTCGTACTCCTCTGCCTTTTCCTCCAGGCTCTCAAGCTCCTTTACCTTCTCCTTCAGTTCTTCAACCCTCTTCTCGGTTTCCCTGATCATGCTCTGGATTCCGCTCTTCTTGGCCCCCAGCTCCCTCAGGTTTCCTTCCTCGCTTTTCAGCTCGACCCTTGCCTTTGCGAGTTCCTCAGCGGTTTTTTCAAGTTCCTTCAGCTCCCTCTCAAGCCCCTCAAGCTTCCCCCTCAGCTCCGGGAGTTTCGGCGAGATTTCGTTTATTTCCCTGAGGACGGAAGTGAGCTCCTTTTCGAGGTTTCCTATCAGCTCGTCTATGTTCTCGGTGCTCTTCAGGTAGTCTTCGATGGCCTTTATCCGTGCATCAATCTCCTTTCTAACATCTAGAAGGTTCTTGTAGGAGTTTTCGTATCGGTCGAGGCCGAGAACCTGCCTGACTACTTTTTCCCTGCTCTCGTCGCTCTCGAGGATGGCGTCTATCTCGCCCTGGCGAATGTAGATCGCGTTGAGGAAGACATCGTAGGGAACCAGCTTCTCCATCCACTCCCTCACGGGCTTCTGACCCGTCTCAAGCGTCTTCCAGGAGCTTCCGTCGTAGTACTTCACAAAGGCCAGTCCCCTGCCGATGTTCCTGTGTATCTGGTACTTCACGTTCCCCTTTTCGAAGAACACGGTAATTTCCGTCCCGCTCCCATTTATCCTCTCGAAGTCGTCCTTTTTCAGGTCTTTCGGCTTTGACGGCCAGTAGAGCCCCACAAGGAGGGCATCGAGGAGCGAGCTCTTCCCGCTCCCGTTCTGGCCGATTATCAGGTTTATCCCGCTCGAGAAGTTCACCTTCGTGAGGGCGTGAGAGCGGAAGTCCTTGATTATGAGCTTTTCAATCTTCATCTCCCACCACCGAGCCAGTCAAGGAGGTTTGAACCTTTGGAAGGCTTTTTAACGACCTTCTTTTCAGAATCCTTGTGCTCTTTCTCTTGGGCTTTGTTTGTCTTTTCCTTTTCGGGTCTGACCTCTTCTTTCCTGGCAGGAGCATCTTCTTTCCTTTCGGGCTCTTCAGACTTTTTAGGAAGCTTCTCGTCCCATCCCTCACCGAGGAAGAGCTCAACGACCTCGTCAATGGACTCGATGGTCCTTTCGCCCGTGAGGTTTATCGCCTTCAGCTCGACGGGAATGAAGTACTCCTCCGGCTTTGGAACTTCTCCCGAGGGGGTTCTTCCGGTCAGCTTCCTCTCGAACCTCGTCCTCACGTAAACATAGCGCGCCTTTATCAGCTCGGTGAGCTTTGAAACGTCATAAGGCCTCAGCCAGCGGACGTCAAGCCTCACAAAAGCTTCCTCTGGAATCTTGGTGGAGAGGCGCTTCAGTTCCCTCTTTGCGGTTTCTTCGTCGGCCTTGATGTTGATATCTATGAAGGGCCTGACCTTCAGCTCCACGAACCTCGGCTCCCAGTCCTCGACGATGTAGAAGCCCTTAGGGTTCCCAGCGGTCGGCTTGAAAGCATTCCCGTCCCAGCGGTAGCGTAGCTCGTAGTCCCCGAAGTCCCACCTCTGGAGCGAGCCCGGATAAGCGAGCTTTCCGATGTCGTAGCTCGTCAGGAACGCCCTGTGAATGTGGCCGAGGGCGTAGTAGAGGTAGCCCTTTGGCAGGTCGCCGAGCCTGAGCTCGTAGTAGTCGCGCTGGCTCTCGGGCAGCTTGCCCATCATCTCCTCGACGAGCTCCCTAACCCCCTGGTGGAGCATAAGTATGGAGTCCCCCTCCGGCCTGAATATCTCCTTCGGCGGGTTCTTTTCGAGCCACGCCGCGCTCATGTACTTCATACCGTGTATCTCGACGCTTTTGTTGCCCTTCTCAAAAACCCCTTTAACGAGCCAGCCCCTATCGGTCTTCTCACTCGTCTGGTGCTCGCTCTCAACCCTCTCCTCCCTGAGGCCGATTAGGTAGAGAAGGCCGAGCTTTTCGAGGAGATGGTAAGCAGAAACCCTCCTCTGCGTCCTGTCGTGGTTGCCCTCGATTCCAAAAACCGGTATGTCCCTCTCCTTCGGCAGGGAGAGTATTTCCATCGCCTGCTTCAGCGTTTCAGGGCTGGGTCTGCTGGAGTGGAAGAGGTCTCCGGCTATGAGTATGAAGTCAACCTTCTCCTCTACGGCTATCTCAATCGCTCGCCTGAATGCCTCCGCGAACTCGTCGGCCCTGTACGGCAGGCGGTACTGCTCGAAGCCCAGGTGGACATCCGCTATGTGTGCGAACTTCATCGTCCAGACCACCCCTTGAAGAGGACCAAGGCTTCCAAGGCTTCCTTTGGGGAGATTTTTCCAAGATCCGTCTTTTCAAAATCTGAATCAAAGCTAACTATCCTGAGGTTGTGTTTTTTCGCAAGTGTATATTGGTATGCATCGTCAAAGTCTAAATTGAATCTTTCTATTACCTCGACAAGCTCTCTAAAGTCAAATATTGTGAGCCTGCTGAGGCGCATACCTGCTCTGAGTATTATGTCCTCAACAAAAGCTGGATACACATCGGCCCTTTTTACCTTTGAAAGGATTATGCCTATTGAATAAAGTGAAAAGTCTGAAATGTAAAGAAATTCTCCTGGAATTTCAAGCAGGAACGTTTCTGCTTCCTCTGCGCGTTCCTGCCCGAGAAGAACCTCAAGGAAAATGTTGGTATCAACCAGAAACATTCATCCCCACCACTCTAATGCTTTGTGCTGAAGCTCAACTGAGGTGTACTTTTCTTTGATGTCCTTGAGAGCTCCCTTCCATGAGAGGGTTGGTTTTCTCCCCCTAATCCCACGATTTTCAATAAGGAATTCTATGTACTCGACTACTTCTCTCTTTAGATCGTCTGGGAGCATCTCAAACAACTTGTGAACGTCTTCCAATATACACACCTCCTCAAAAGTCAACCTCGATGCCTTCTTCCTCGTAGAGCTCTTCCTTCTCCTTCTCCTCAAGCTCGCGCCTCTTCCTTTCAAGCCACCTCTCGACCGCGCCTATGTCCTCTCCTCCGTAGTTCCCGCCGAGGGCCTTGAAGTTGTATATCTTAACCAAAGCCGGAAGGCTTATCGCCTGACCGACTATCACAGCTTCGCCCTTGCCCAGTCCAGCGATGTCGCTCATGAGCTCCCCGCTCACCTGCTCGCTGGCCCTTACCACGTACTGCTGGTCGTTCGGGTTGACGATGCGCATGATGATCTTGGTGTTAGTCTGGCTCAGGACGTCTTCGCTGAGCCTGCTCGGCCTCTGGGAGACCAGACCGAGGCCGACGCCGAACTTCCTTCCCTCCCTCGCTATCCTTCCAAGGATCCTGACGGCCCCTCCCTTCTCGCCGTGGGGCGCGAAGATGTGGGCCTCTTCCACGATGACCATAACAGGTTCAGCAAGGGCGGGATAGTTCTTCTCAACTCCCTTCAGGAACTCTTCCAGCTCGTTTATCTCATCTGAAACGGCTGATATGTTTCCTGAGTAGGCAGTTCTGAGGTAGTCGAGCCTCTTTCTAGCTTTTTCATAATCCATCCTCGTCTCGAAGACCTTTTCGAGGAACTTGGCGACTACCAATTTCATCTGCCCCTCATCGAGCGGGCCGAGGTCTATAACGTTCACCTTGCCGGGCTCTATGAGGGCAACTATGTCCTCGCTCGAGAGCAGATGACCGTAGTTCCTCAGGAAGCGGGAGACCTTCATGGTAAGCCTCATTATCGTCTCCTTCTCCGCCGATTTTATCTCTCCGAGGTCTCTGTACTGGCCGGCATGTGGATCCCAGTATGTTCCTCCGCCCTCGCTAGCCCACCTCTGGAGCAGGTCATGAACGAGCTTGACGGCTTCCCTTCCGCCAATTCCCTGGTTCTCGTGGAGAACAGTGTCCCAGGCCCTGAGCAGGTAGGATCGCTGTATGCTTGCGTTGCTCTGGATCTCCATTAAATCTGCCAGCTCCTCGCCGTCCATCGCCTCGGGCCTTATCTTGGCCTCTATCAGGTTCACATATTCTCTTCCCGTCCCAGGCAGGCTCAGCTTCGTATAGTCGCCGTGGGGGTCGAGGACTATCACAGTTCCTCCCAATTCTTCCACAAGCTTCCAGAGCATTACCGAGACGGTGTTGCTCTTTCCTGCACCCGTCACAGCTAAAATTGCGAAGTGCCTTGACACAAGCTCGTTCACGTTGAGGTAAACCGGGACGTCTTCCCTGATTATCAGCCTTCCAAGCTCTATGTAACCGTTTCCGCCGTAGTATATTGCCCTTAGAAGGTCTGAGCTGGCTAAATAAACCCTGTTCCCGTTTGGGACGGGAACTCTGGTCGGGACTACTTCAGCCTTCTCGCCGTTGAGCTGAACTTTCCCGAGGACGTGGACGGTAACTATCAGCGCCTCGTTCTCGCCTATACTCTCTCCGTACTCCCTTATGTCGAGCTCAAGGGAGGTGTATGTGCTCTTGCCCTCGCTCAGGAGCCAGTTTATGTTCTTAAGCCCTCTTATTGTGCCGATAACCCACTCAACACCCTCTCCATCCTCTCCCCAGCGGCAGTTCCGATCTTTGGCTTCTTTGCAGAGCCTCGCCACCACGAAGTCCCCAAACTTCAGATCTGTGTCGGGATGAGCGTAGAACTGGAACGAGCTAACCGTTGCCTCCCCAGTCACGATTCCAACGGGCTTGTTGATGTCTTGGGCTATCTTCATAACCTCCACCTATCGATTAGCTTCCAGCTTTAAAGTCTTAAACTTTGCTGCTTGCCCCTTCTTACTACAAAAGGAGAAAAATCAGCCAGGAATCCGGTCATCATCCTGCCCGTCAGGTTCGAGAGTGCTCATCACGCTGGGTGGCCACCCATCGGAGACTCTCCTCAATCCTTTTAAGGCTTCGGGAGGAGTTTATAATATGAGCACATCGGCGAGAGAGGCCAGCAGAAGGATTCCCCTCGCAATGGTTATCATAAGGCCTGCAAAGCTCTTTGACATACCTGAAGTGATGAGGATAGAGGCTGAGGCCTTTCGCGAGGCCTACCCGAGGGGTCTCTTTCTCACCTTCCTTGAGAACAACCCGGATACTTTTCTCGTGGCGGAGTACAACGGGAGGGTAGTGGGCTACGTGATGGGTTACCTTAGGCCCGATCTTGAGGGGCACATCATGAGCATAGCCGTTGATAAGGATTATCGGGGTAATGGCATTGGTTCAGCCCTTTTGAAGGAGGTAATAGAGAGGCTCATAAGGAAGGGCGCCCGATACATCGGCCTTGAGGTCAGGGTGAGCAACCTTGGGGCAATAGCCCTCTATGAGCGGCTTGGATTTAAGAAGGTCAAGCGGATCATAGGCTACTATTCCGACGGCGAAGATGCGTACTACATGCTCCTGCCCGTGGAAGAGTGGAGGGGGAGCTGATGATAATCTTCTACCTGAGCGGGGACAGGGTCTTTTCAACGGATCAGAACGCGATAAACGGACTCTACAACAAGCGATACTTTGGAAAGGTCGTTGAGGGTAAGCTGTTCCTGTCGCTCCTTGAGGCGGCATACCTCGTCGAACGCGGCAAAATAGAGGTCAGAGAAGGCAAGAGGGAGCTCTCGCTTGAGGAGATAATGAACCTCGGAAGGGCTAGGGACGAGCTCTTTGATGCCAAGTACCTCGTCTACAAAGACCTGAGGGACAGGGGCTACACCGTGAAGTCGGGCCTGAAGTTCGGCTCCCACTTCAGGGTTTACCGGAGGGGAATGGAGGAGCACTCCGAGTGGCTCGTCTGGGTAGTTCCCGAGAACTCCAGGTTAAGCCCGAACGACATAACGGCGAGGGTTAGGGTCGCCCACGGCGTGAGGAAGAACATGATAATGGCGATAATTGACGAGGACGCCGATGTGACCTACTACAAGGTCGAGTGGGTGAAGTTTTGATTAGATTATGGAAAACTATTTAATGCCTAGTGTTTGACTTCTGTAAGGTGATTATTTATGTCACAGGACAAGCCTATAATCGAAGCTAAGGAGTTCAACGTTCGAGACCTTTTGAAAAATAAGTTCTACAAGATTCCAATTTATCAGAGACCATTTAGTTGGGGTGAAGACAACTTTCAGGAACTTGTGGATGATATAATGGATGCTATAGAGGGCGAGCAACCTAGCTACTTTTTGGGTTCTTTAATACTGAAGGAGGAATCCGACGGGCTTACGTATGAGATTGTAGATGGGCAACAGAGGCTTACCTCCCTTGTCGTTCTACTTGCCGTTCTTAGAGATAATCTTGACAGGAGTCTTCACAAATGGGTCATGGAAGAGGGGGATGAGTATGCTGGCATTCCTTCTCGAGAGCGTATCAGGGTTTGGGATGACCTTAGAGAATTTTTCTCAGAGTATATCTACACACCTGGAGGAACGAAGAGGTTCCTTGAGGATTTTGAAGCAGGTAGGATTCCCCTTAGCGATAAAGATTCTCCAGCGTATCACTTATACGAAGCGATAAAAACATTTGAAGAATTTTCAAGAGACATTGATCCTAACACAGCCAAGAGGTTCCTGAACTACTTATTCACAAGTGTTTATTTTGTTCGTATCGTGACTACTGACCGTAGCTCAGCCTTCAGACTTTTTAACGTTATAAACACTAGGGGTTTGCCGCTCTCAGCTGCCGACGTCTTGAAGAGTATGAACCTCGAACCCATACCAGAGGATAGAAGAGACCGCTATTTCAGGATGTGGTTTGATTTGGAGGAGGATATTGGCAGAGAAAAGCTTGAAATACTCCTGAACTGGATAAGAACCATTTATGCAGAGGAAAAGGCTAAGAGAAATCTCGTTGATGAATTTGAATCACTGTTTAAATCTGGCTACATCAGGCGTGGGGAAGAGTTCTTTGAGGTGGTAATCAAGTATGGAGAGATTTACCGAGATAAAGTTCTTGATCCAGAACTTTCAGGGGTAAATGCCTACCAAATGATCAAATACACAACACTTATGGACCTAATGAATAGGTTTCTGCCGTTTTCCGAATGGGTTGCTCCGCTTATGTTTTTCCACAAAAAGTTCAAGGATGATGAGTCGCTATATACTTTTGCTTTCAAACTTGAGAAAAAACTCTTTGTGGAGTGGTGTGCCGATTTCACGGCTACTGAGAGGGTTACAAGTGCTGTGAACCTTATACGGCTGATAAAAATGGCCAACTCTCCCGATGACGTTTTCAATACTATGTTCTCTGATACGGGTGACTTCAGACGTGGTCGAAAAGGACGAGTTATAAGTTTTGAAAACCCTGAGGAAGTTAAGGCTATATTGCTATCAAAACTTGATGATCCCCAGTTTTACAGTCTTAAGGGTGGAAAACTAGCGAGATATCTCCTTCTGAGATTGGATATGGAACTGCAGGAGGAAAACTTTCCCGGTTATGCGAATATTGGGACAATCACAGTGGAGCACATACTACCCAGAACTCTAAGTGAGGAGTGGCTTAAGTTCTTCAGTGAAGATGATGCAAAGGCTATCGTTAATAAGTTGGGCAATCTTGCACTTTTGAACCGCAGGAAAAACTCTCGGGCATCTAATTATGGGTTCAAGAAGAAACTTGAGCGATACTTTGACGTCACTCGCACTCCCTTTGCCATTACTGCAATGCTTAGAAACTATCCAGTTTGGAATAAACATTCCTTTAAGCGTAGGCATGCCGAACTATTAAAAAGAGCGTTGAACCTATATCTTGATTGTCTTGATTGTTAGACCTTTTCTTTTTTGTAAAATTTTAAAAAATAATGATGTAAAATAATTGCTCTTACTTCAAAAAGCCCGTCTTCTTTCCGAGGTCTTCGAATGCGTCTATGACGTACTGCAGGTCTTCCTTGCTGTGGGCGGCTGAGGGCTCGAGCCTTATACGGGCTGTTCCGAGCGGGACGGTCGGATAGACGATCGCCTGCGCGAAGATGTTGTACTCGTCGTACAGCCTTCTTGAGAACTCCTGGGCGAGCTTCTCGTCGTAGAGCATGACCGGCGTAATCGGGTGCTTGGTGTTGCCGAGGTCGTAGCCGAGGTCTCTGAGGCCCTTCTGGAGGAAGTGGGTGTTGTCCCAGAGCTTCCTAACGAGCTCATCGCTCCTCTGGAGTATTTCAACGGCCGCTATGGCTGCCGCGACGTCAGGCGGGTTCGGGGCGCTCGAGAAGAGGAACGGCCTCGCCCTCTGGCGGAGGTAGTCAATGGCCTCCTCCGGTCCTGCAACGTAGCCGCCTATGACACCGAAGGCCTTGCTGAGCGTACCCATCTCAAAGTCAACCCTGTCGTGGAGCTTGAAGTGGTCGACGATACCCCTTCCACTGTCACCTAAAACTCCTTCACCGTGGGCGTCGTCAATGTAGAGGATTGCGTCGTACTGCTCGGCCAGCTCGGCCATCTCCGGGAGCGGTGCTAAATCGCCGTCCATCGAGAAGACGCCGTCGCTTACGATGATTTTCTTTTTCTTGTCCTTGTTCTCCTCGAGGCGCTTCTTGAGGTCTTCCATGTCGAGGTGCTTGTAGATGACCTTGGGAGCGCCGCTAAGGCGCATTCCGTCTATGATGCTTGCGTGGTTGAGCTCCTCGCTGATGAAAACTCCGTCCTCGCCCTTCTTGAGGAGCGCGCTTATTGCTCCGAGGTTGGCGTTGTAGCCGCTCTGGAAGAGTATGGCCGCTTCCCTCTTCTTGAACTTGGCCAGCTTTTCCTCGAGCTCGACGTGAAGGTCCATTGTTCCGGCTATGGTTCTGACTGCGCCTGCACCGACGCCGTAGTCGAGAATTGCCCTTATGGCCGCGTACCTTATCTCCGGGTGGGCGGCCAAGCCGAGGTAGTTGTTGGAGCACATGTTGAGAACCTTCTTTCCGTCAACTATAACCCAAGGGCCCTGGGCGCTCTGAAGCTTTCTGATGGTGACGTAGAGGCCCTTTTCCTTGAGCTCCTGGAGCTCTTCCCTAATCCAGTCAAGCTTCCCCATGAGAACCACCGGTGTTTTTTGGGCATCGAAGTATAAAAGTTTTGCAGTGGGCAGGTCAGTGCAGCCTGAAAAGGGAACTAAAAGGGCCGGAAGCTCATACTCCAACTCCTCTCAATATAGAGTTTTTGTCCACTTTTCCAGTTTGGATATTCTGGTATGGAGCATGCTCTAGCGCATCTATGGCAAAAGCCTTAAACTCCTTAAGCACATAAGAAGGGTTAGGTGAAAATCCATGCCGGAGGAAGTGAAGGAAGTTAAAATTCTCGAAAAGCCGTGGGTTGAAAAGTACCGTCCAGCAAGGCTCGACGACATAGTGGGTCAGGATCACATAGTCAAGAGGCTTAAGCACTACGTTAAAACGGGCTCGATGCCGCACCTTCTCTTTGCAGGGCCGCCCGGTGTCGGGAAGACGACGGCCGCCCTGGCACTCGCTAGGGAGCTCTTCGGCGAGAACTGGAGGCACAACTTCCTTGAACTTAACGCGAGCGATGAGAGGGGCATAAACGTCATCAGGGAGAAGGTGAAGGAGTTCGCGAGGACGAAGCCGATAGGCGGCGCGAGCTTCAAGATAATCTTCCTTGACGAGGCGGATGCCCTCACACAGGACGCTCAGCAGGCCCTCAGAAGGACGATGGAGATGTTCTCGAACAACGTCCGCTTTATCCTGTCCTGTAATTATTCGTCCAAGATCATCGAGCCGATCCAGAGCCGCTGTGCCATCTTCCGCTTCAGGCCGCTCCGCGACGAAGACATAGCGAAGCGCATCAAGTACATAGCCGAAAACGAGGGTCTCGAGCTCACCGAGGAAGGTCTCCAAGCGCTCCTCTACGTCGCTGAGGGCGACCTTAGAAGGGCCATAAACGTCCTTCAGGCGGCCGCTGCCCTAGACACGAAGATAACCGACGAGAACGTCTTCCTAGTTGCCAGCAGAGCGAGGCCCGAGGACGTAAGAGAGATGATGAAGCTTGCACTGGAGGGCAACTTCCTGAAGGCCAGGGAGAAGCTGAGGGACATACTCCTGAAGCAGGGCCTCAGCGGTGAGGACGTGCTCAT
Source organism: Thermococcaceae archaeon (assembly GCA_030156945.1). Lineage (GTDB taxonomy): Archaea > Methanobacteriota_B > Thermococci > Thermococcales > Thermococcaceae > Thermococcus. Next base: position 13,976 of record JASGLT010000009.1, on the reverse strand, counting down.
CCAGATGCACAAGGAGGTCTTCAACCTCCCGATTCCGGAGGACAAGAAGGTGGCTTTAGCTGACAAGATAGGCGAGTACAACTTCAGGCTAGTTGAAGGTGCCAACGAGATGATACAGCTCGAGGCCCTCCTTGCCCAGTTCACGATTATGGGTAAGTGATCCCTATGGCGGCAGTTCCTTGGGTTGAAAAATACAGGCCTAGGAAGCTCAGCGAGATAGTGAACCAGGATAAGGCATTGGAGCAGGTTAGGGCGTGGATTGAGGCCTGGCTCCACGGAAACCCGCCGAAGAAGAAAGCCCTCATATTAGCGGGACCACCCGGTACAGGCAAGACGACGACGGTTTATGCTCTGGCCAATGAGTACGGCTTCGAGGTCATCGAGCTCAATGCGAGTGACGAGAGAACCTATGAAAAGATAGAGCGCTATGTACAGGCTGCATACACCATGGACATACTCGGAAAGAGGAGGAAGCTGATATTCCTTGATGAAGCGGACAATATAGAGTCCTCTGGAGCTAGGGAGATAGCGAAGCTCATTGACAAGGCAAGAAACCCGATAATAATGAGCGCCAACCACTACTGGGAGGTCCCAAGGGAAATACGAAACAAAGCCCAGATAGTGGAGTACAAGAGACTGACGCAGAGGGACATCATAAAGGCCCTTGTGAGAATCCTGAAGCGCGAGGGTGTCGAAGTTCCCAAAGAAATCCTCTATGAGATAGCCAAAAGGGCGAACGGCGATTTAAGGGCGGCTATAAACGACCTCCAGACAGTCGTTACCGGTGGGGTCGAGGATGCAGTTGAAGTTCTGGCCTACCGCGATACGGAGAAGAGCGTCTTTCAGGCACTTGCTCAGCTTTTTGCGACAGACAATGCCAGGAGAGCAAAGCTGGCCGTTCTTGGGGTTGACATGATGCCTAACGAGCTCCTCCAGTGGATAGACGAGAACGTCCCTTACGTCTACTACAAGCCTGAAGATATAGCCAGGGCGTATGAAGCCATCAGCAGGGCTGATATATACCTTGGAAGAGCTCAGATGACTGGAAACTATGGCCTCTGGAAGTACGCAACCGACATGATGACCGCGGGAGTGGCTGTTGCAGGCGTTAAAAAGAAGGGCTTCGTTAAAATCTACCCGCCGAAGACGATAAAGCTCCTCACTGAGAGCAAGGAGGAGCGCTCGCTCAGGGACTCGGTAATCAAGAAGATAATGAGCGAAATGCACATGGCGAAGCTTGAGGCAATAGAGACCCTCCGCTACCTTAGGGTTATCTTCGAGAACAACCCCGATTTGGCGGCCCACTTCGTGGTGTTCCTCGACCTAAGCGAGAAGGAGGTTGAGTTCATAGCCGGCGACAAGGAAAAGGCAATAAAAATCTGGGCCAAGAGCATGAACATCGAGAAGAAGCTCAAGCGCGAAGGAGAGCTCGAGGCGAGAGCTCGGGAGGCCCAAGCAAAGGTGGAGGAAGTTGAGGAAGAGCTTGAAGAGGGGGAAATTGGGGAAAAAGAGACCACTGGAGTCGAGGAAGCCGAAGAAGAGGCAGAGGAGCTAACCGAGGAGGAGCTTGAGGAGGCAGAGAGGGAGGTTGAACCCATCAAAAAGTCTGAAAAAGATAAGTCCAAGAAGGGCAAGCAGGCGACGCTTTTTGAGTTTTTGGGGAAGAAGTAAGTTATACTGCGAAAAATATAAAAACCCACCTTTCTTATATTTTCTGTGATATAAAATGCTGAGCCGGGAAGAGCTTATTGAGGTGCTTGCCCCCTACAACTTTTGGGGTAGAGAGCAGGATACAGGCATCACGAGAGGGGATTATCTTAAGGACATAAGACGAAAGCTCTCCACGGGGAACGCCCTGGCTCTCGTGGGGGTTAGGAGGGCGGGCAAGACCACGTTAGCCCGGCAGTACCTGAGGGTCCTGATAGAGAAGGGCCTTCCGCCGGAGGAGACGCTCTACGTGAACCTTGAGGAGCCGAGGTTCTATCCACACCTGAGCTTGGAGCTTCTGGAAGAGATCTTCTCGGCGTTTAAGACCTACGTTTCAAGGGGAGCTAGACCCGTGGTGGTTCTCGACGAGGTCCAGAACGTCGAGGGCTGGGAGCGGTGGGTCAGGAAGGTTCTGGATTTGGGTGAAGCCGAGGTCATAGTAACCGGGTCGAGCTCTTCCCTCCTCCGCTCCGAGCTTGCAACCCTCTTAACCGGACGCGTTTTAGTAACAGAGGTTTACCCCCTCTCATTCAGAGAGTTTCTCTCCTTCAAGGGGCTCCCCACCGAGCTCCCTGCCCTTCTCGGAAGGAGGGGGGAGGTTGAGAGGGCCTTAAGGGAGTACCTTGAGTTCGGCGGGTTCCCGCAGGTTGTTCTAACCGATGACGAGGGATTAAAGAGGGAGCTTTTGAGGGAACTGTTCGAGGGAATAATCCTTAGGGACGTTGCCTACCGCCACGGCTTCAGGGACGCGAGGCTCGTCAAGCTCGTCGCCGAGCTGGCCCTGAGCAGGTTCTCCTCCCTCGTTAGCGCATCAAGGCTGAGGAACGAGGTCTCTGGTATAGTCGGAAGGAAGGTCTCCCCCAACCTTGTAGATTCAGTCCTCGACGCAATGGAGGAGGCTTACCTTATCCACAGGGTTCCAATCCTCTCGCCAAAGGTGAAGGACGTCAGGAGGTATCCGAAGAAGCTCTACGCCGTTGACACCGGGCTGGCCAACGTCATGATAACGCGGTTCACAGAGAACATAGGGAGATTGGCGGAAAATGCAGTGGCGAGGCACCTCGTACAGAGGTACGGGAGGGAGAACGTCTTCTACTACAGGAATGGCCACGAGGTTGACTTCGTGGTGAGGGCCAATCTGAGGGTATCGAGGCTCGTTCAGGTGAGCTGGGACGTTGACGAGAGCTGGGAGCGGGAGGTGGAGGGCCTTGTCGAGGCGGCGAAACAGTTTGGCTTAAGCGAAGGAACTGTGGTGACGGGCTGGAAGTCCTGCGAGGATAGGGTGAAGGGGATAAACGTCAGATGCCTCCCGCTGTGGAGGTTCCTGCTCTCTTGAAATGAAAACTTTTATCCTTTCCGGGCTTTAATTCTTCCATCGGGTGCAAAATAGGCCTTCTTCCTCAAACGGTTCTCGTGGATTCCCGTGAGAGGCTCAAAAGGCTCCAATCCTACCGCAGGGACAACCTCGTCTACGAGCTGGCTATGGAAGAGGTCAGCATAGCCGAGGCCCTGAAGCTGACGAGGGAGATGGTCGAAAACCCAGAGAGGTACGGGATAAACGAGAATGAGGAACACAGAAGAAGTGAGAAAGCCGCCGAGATGCTGAGGAAGACGATGGAGAATGGAAAGGTCGTCGGGTTCTTTCACGAGAACCGAGCTTAAAGGCTCCTAGTAAGAGACGGCAGACTACAGCTCCTCAAGGAGCTTCTCCACTTTCTCCCTTAGCTCTGGAAGCTTGTTCCTCACCAAGTCCCAGACTATCTCAACATCGATCCCAAAGTACTGGTGGATCAGGATGTTTCTAAGCCCCACTATCTTCCTCCACTCGATTTCGGGATGGTTCTCCCTCACCTCTTCTGGAATAGCTCTACACACTTCCCCAATAATCTCAAGGTTCCTGACGACGGCGTCAACTACCATCGGGTTTCTCCTGAACTCTTCAAGGTCTAACCCCTCGGTGTACTGTTCTATCCGCTCAATGGCCTCAAGGACGTCCTCGATGTAGAGCCTATAGTCCCTCAATGGCCACCGCCTCTTTCCAAATGTATTTTCTCACCCCGGGTTTGAGAGCCTCCACCGTTATGAGATCCACCTCAACCCCGAGAAGGTCTTCGATGTAGAGCTTGAGTCCCATGTAGTTGTCGAAGGTCTTCTTCCCAGGTTCGAACTCGACCAGGATGTCAACATCGCTGTCCTCCCCAGCTTCGCCCCTGACGTAGGAGCCAAAGAGCCAGAGTTCCCTAACCCCGAACCTTTTTATCTCGTCCCGATGCTTTCTGAGAACCTCAACTATCTCCTCCGCGCTCATCATACGTAAGTTATTATGCGGCTAAGCTAATAAAACTTTCACTCGAAACTATGCTCGCGTGAATAATTCACGGAAGAACATCTCTTTTAACAAGGGGCTTAGATACTCCTCCCCATACTTTCCTTTGCAATCTCAACAAGCCCCTCGGGTGTTAAGACCTAAATGGCCTCGGGCTTTAAAGGAATTCTCTCCTCTCTGAGGATGGTTGAGGTTGGGTTTTCTTTGATGGGTACTCAGACAGAAGTCTCCCTGAATCCGATGCGTGAATAGACTTCCATGCCGCGTTCTGTTATGGAATAGGGCCTCATCTCGTCGTCAAAACCACTTCCACGGAACTTGGTTATCTTGATTCCCCTGAGAGTTCTGCCCGTGCTGGTTTCAATGGTTCTGAGCTCTATAACACCGCTGGCCATGTATTCCTCAATGTCCGTTGAAATAAGTTCTGCGGTAAAGAGTGCAGTGACATTGTAGCGGTCGAGGACTTCCAGGAAACGCAGGAACAGCCTTCTGTAGTCCAGTTCATCCTTGAGGGTTATCTTCATCATGGTTATCGGGTCGATAGCTACTCTGGAGTACTCCCATGACTGGAGGAGTTCCTCTACACTTTTTATCATGCCCTCGAAGTTCTGAGTCAGCTTGGCGTGGAAATCGTCAAGAAAGAGGTCGCCCATGTCCGTGACGCCTGGTCTGGCGTCAATGAGCATGACGTTGGGGTGGTCTAGATAGAAACCGAACTTGGCAACGTTTTCTTTCAGGGATTTTGGGGACTCCTCTAGGGTCATGTAAAGGCATTTTTCGCCGTTTTTAACGCCTTCCATTATGAACTGAACTGCCAGAGTGGTTTTACCGCTACCAGGGCCACCCTTTACGAGGTACGTTCTTCCGGGGATGAGCCCTCCTTGGAGCATTTCATCGAGTCCTTCCACCCCGGTTGAGATTCTCCCCATCATGAAGCCCACCTTAATGTTGGCCGTGGAACTATAAATAACTTACCTTATTCTGAAATTTTGGTTTTGGACTCTCAAAAAATCTCAACGTCGGCGCACACCTTGAACACGTGCGGCTTGAAGTCGCTGACCTTCTTTATTTTCACCCTGCAATCTTTTCCCTGCCTCTTGCATTCTTCGAGGATTCTCCCCCCAAACTCTCCTATCTTCCTCTCATGGACAAAGTCATAGTAGTGGAGCCACTTCTGGGCTTTGTCCAGCGTTAAGGCCAGGGCATCGACTCCCCTCGGCGTTGGACTTATCACCCTGTCGAAGGTCGGCAGTTCTGGCAGGACCTTGAAGGCGTCTCCTTGTATGAACTCTATCCCCCCCTTGAGCCTCTTCCTGTTCAGCTCAATGTTCTCCAGCCCCAGCCTGTAAGCTTCTTCGTTCAGCTCCACGGCGGTGATTTTGACGTTCCTGTATCGTGCTATCACGAGAGCGTAAGGCAGGACTCCAGCGAAGGGTATCAGAATCCGTTCGCCGTCCTTTACGAGCTGGGCCAGCCTGTACCGCTCGCCCTTCATCCTCGGGTTGAAAAATACCTTACTTAAGTCCACCTTTATCTCGACACCGTTCTCTTTGTGGACTGTTGTCAGCCTATTCTCGCCCCAGATTATCGAATAATCGCGTATCCTGAATGCCCCCTCGTGGAAGCCCTTTTTGGCGACTACCTTGATGAAGGGGTGGACTTTCCTCAGACCCCAGACAATATCCTTGACTCTGTGCTCCAGCTCTGGGGGAATTTGGATAACCGCTATATCCCCGATCACGTCGTAGCGCCGGAGGTGTTGGAGCTCCTCCTCCGTGAACCTCTCTGCCAGAACGCTCTCAAGGTTCTTGTATATCTGTCTCTCGGGCCTCAGCAGGAGTTCAATGGGTAGAACCTCGTATCCCATTTTATGAACTCTTGGATCGTCTAAAACAGGCAGCAGGATGAAATTTGAATCCCTTCCAGGTCTCCTCTTCCCGTCGTAGAGGCCGAGCTTTTTAAGCTTCCTTTTTACCGTTTCCGCCTTCTCTCTTGGTACTTTTAGAGCCGGCATTTTCACTCTCCTGCTTTTTTGTGGTGGGAGGGAGGGCACCAAAGAGGGCCAACTCATCAAAATTGAGTTCCGGAGCGAGGGTTGAGAGCTTTTTGAGGAGCTCTTTTTCGGTTATGGGCTCGAACTCCCTTAGGATGACTGCTTCGCCTTTCTCATCCATGACCCCCTCGGGCAGATAGAGTAGCAGGAGCGCACCCTTGAGGAGCGCGCTGTCCTTCAGGGAGAAGAGGAACTTCGCCACTGATGGGAACTCGTTGTACAGGAGGAGGTATTCAACTCCCTCCAGGTATATGACTGCATTTTCCCTTCCTTCTATGAACTGCAGCACCTCTCCCTGAATAACGTGGAGCTTTGAGGGGTCAACCGTCCCTCTGGCTGACACTCTGCTAAGCCACAGGAACTTTTCCGGCTCAACGCCGTACTTTTCAACCCATTCTTCAAGGGGTTTTCTGCTGATGACCATGAGGCCGTTTGAGGCCCGCTTTAAAGCTCTCATGAGCCCGATGGATGGGTCCTCACGGAGTATGTATCCCCCCGAGATTGAGGGCCTGGGAGTTTCCTCCTTCCTTTCACTTTTTTTCGCTTTGTGGGCGGCCCTTAAGGCGAGGAAAACCGTTGAAAGCAGGGTTGCATAGGAGAGGGTATAAAATGTGGCCATAAACTCCCACAGGTCTACTTCGAGGAGGGAATCAATCTCTGTGGAAATAGCACCTAAAAGAAAGAACATCAGTGAGATTACAGTTCTCCTTGCCAGGGTCTTCCAGAGGCCGTAAATCCGGTGATAATAGTACCATGCCCTGTAGAGGGCTATCAACGTGGCCCCTGCCAAAACAGCCCCTGCGAGTACTCCTGGATAGTTTACCATTTTAGCCCCTCCCCATCTATATACGTGAACCGGGTATTAAAGCGTTTCCTCAGTTATCTCCAGTACGGCTCCCTCATGAACACGGCCTTTTTCAGTATTTCGACTATCTCCTCATCGCTCGCCCCATTTCTCATAGCAGAAAGGAAGTCAATGAAATCGTCGTTCCTCAGGAGGCAAGTCTTGAACTTGCCATCTGAGGTAACCCTCAGCCTCGTGCAGTTAGCGCAGAAGACAGTGTTGTGCATGGCCCGAACGACCTCAACCTCGGCAGTGCCGTAGTCCGTCGGGATGAAGTACTTTTTCCTCCGGTGCATCTGCCTCTCCCGTGTTTCAACGGCAAGCTTTTCTAGTTTCTCCTCAACGGGCTTGAGCGGGTAGAAGTACTTTCTGAAAAAGGCCGCCTCGGTCATCTCCCTGGGAGCCTCAAGCTCTATCAGCTGGAGGATCGTCCTAGTTTTAGCTGCGAATTCAACCATATCCCAGATTTCGCCGTCGTTTAGTCCTCTCATGACGGTCATGTTGAGCTTCACAGGCGAAAGGTATTTCACCGCTTCCTCAATGCCCTCAAGAACATCCTCAAGCCCATCAACGCCGGTTATTTGCTTATAGACTTCTGTCTTCAGACTGTGGAGTGATACGTTTACCCTGTCGAGGCCCGCTTTAGCCAGCGGCTTCGCCAGCTCCTTCAGCCTACTTCCGTTGGTCGTCATGCTGAGGTCGATAACGTATGGCTTTATCCGCCTCACTATTTCGATTATGTCCTCTCTCACAGTAGGCTCTCCGCCAGTGAGCTTTACCTTTCTTATTCCAAGCCGTGATGCGATTCTAACGAGGCGCTCTATTTCATCGGGGGTTATTTCGTTTCTTGTGGGAAACCTCTGCCCCTCCCTGTGACAGAAGAAGCAGCGGTAGTTGCACTCCTGCGTGAGCGAAATCCTGAGGTTCGTTACTGGCCTTCCGAAGCGGTCGTAGAGGACCATCCCATTCACCACTGGTGGGTAATGTTATAGCTTAAAAAAGCGTTTTGGGTAAACTAAAAAGCTTAACAAAAATCCATCGAAAAGTAAAAGTAGGGGGAGGGCTTAGGATTTTTTAGGGGGTGCGGATGAAGGTTCAAGAAATTAAGTCTAGGATATCCCGCCTTGAGAAGCTTCACTCGGACTTTGAAAAGGCCTTCCCGGGTCTCTACGGTGAAACTGAGAGGGAAGCGCTTTTCACCAAACTGAAGGGTCTGCACGCTATTTCCCAGGAAAAGCTTGAAATATCCACGGAACTCTACAAAGAGCTTTCCCAGATGGGGGGTAGGATCGGGGAGCTCGCCAAGGATCTCTACAAGAACGAGCATCAGATGAAGTTCAGGCTTGAGGAGCTCATGTCTGCACTCGTCCAGGAGCTGGATTACGAGGCGAGGCTGAAGGTTAAGGGCCTTCTCGATAGGCTTATTCAGTTCCACAGGGTTTATGACTACGGGGTTAGGAAGGCCCTGAGCACGCTGGCAAGTGAAGTTGAGGGTCTCGAGCTTATAGCCGACGCCGAAAATAAGAAAAAGGTGCCCGCTGGTATACTCGACAAGCTGAGGAAAATAGATGAAATCGAGGGGGAGCTTGAGGCGCTGAGGCGGTTTGTTTATCGCCTCTACACTCATCCAGGCGATGTCCACAAGGTTGAGTGGGCGCTTAAGACCTGGCACTCCCAGGGACTCCTCTGGGTCGAGGCGAGGAACGTTGAAAAACTGAGCGGGGTTTCCGGAGCTGAGGAAATCCTGGAAGGGCTCACGCTCATCGGGGTTGTGGAAAAGAGGATGAGAGGTGGTGAAGGTGTCTACAGACACAGGAGTTTCAGTTCGGATTAGGGGAATCTACAGCACGGCGCTGACCAAGATTTTCCTCGACAGGGGCTTTAAAATCTCCCAGCCGAGTTCCAGGATAGCAGAGCGCTTTAATTTTGAGAAGACGTACGATGAGTTCCAGGTCGACGTATACGACAAAGCTGATAAGCACGGCATTGTCATGTTTGGTACCGAGGTTGAGAAGGCGAAGGAGGTTATTGAGGAGGAGTTCATAGACGTGTTCTTCAGGAGGCTGCCCTACCAGCTTCACGCTATTTACAAGGGTATAGTGGTGCAGAAGGACAAGAAGTACGTTTACGTGGACATTGGAAGCGCCATAGGCACCCTAACCAGGGAGGAGGCTGGCTCACTGAACGAGGGGGATGAGATACTTGTCCAGGTCAAGAAGCACAACCTTCTTCCGAGGCTCAGCCTCTCCCTGACCGTTCCGGGGGATTACGCTGTCCTTATCCCAAAACCCCTTGGGGCGCAGAGGCACGTTAAGATTTCACGCAAGATAAGGGATCCAAACGAGCGCGAGAGGCTCCGCATACTCGGTCTCAGCATCGACCTCGGAGATTGGGGCATTCTTTGGAGGACTGCCGCAGCCTACAAGGACTGGAACACCCTCCGAGACGAGATAGTTAAGCTCTCCAAGCTTGCTGACAGACTCGCTAAGGCCGACACGTACTTTGCCCCGTCGCTTGTGATCGAAGGGAGGAACATATACGAGGTTGAATTTGGGGGAGGGGCGAAGAAAAAGCTGGATGAAGTTAGGAACAAGGTGGTTCCAACGGTCCCGGGACACCACCAGCTAAAGGCAAACGACCCAGAGCTCAGTTTCGCGGTTGAGATAGCGGAGGGCATTCTCAGGAAGCTCCCCTCACAGAGGGAAAAGGTGCGCCAAGGGTTCTGGGAAACCCTCGTTGAGACCAAGGGGCCCAAGCGCGGCTGGCTCTTCGGGCTGGAGCATGTGAAGCCCGACGGTCAGAAGATGAGAATTGGGCCGGGGGAGGTCATGGAGGTCTCGGTTGAACCCCTCAAGGTGACTTTCAAACGCCGCCTGAAGCCAGGAAAGGTTTACGACGGACTTGATATACCCATAGAGAGTGGGGACTATGCTATAACTGAGATAGAGGCCGGAAAGTGGTGGTTTGTACACCGATACTACGACAGAAACGGCAACCTGAAGGGGGAGTACTACAACATAAACACGCCCGTTGAGATTTACCCCGAGAAGGCCCGCTACGTCGACCTCGAGGTGGATATCGTAAAGTGGCCCGACGGGAAGAAGGAAATAGTGGACAAAGAAAAGCTGACCCAGCACTATGAGGACGGCATAATCACAGAAAAGCTGTACAGAACGGCCCTCCGCATCGTCCAAGAGGTCTATGAGAAGGTTTAGGGTAGAGCTCTGATGCCAGCCTTTTCTACCTCTTTTTCAGTCTTTACTCGTGCGTTGCCAGTTTCTTGAAGCTTGGAACGACCCATTTCCAGCCCTACCAGCAGATCCCGCTTCCGCGTCGAAATCCGAGTTTCGTAAGGTGGCGGTCTATTAAAGTCAATTTTACTCACTCTGGCTTTTTCATGGCTTCTTCAGCTCCCTTCCTCAGGGGAGGGGGTTGTCGAGAAGTACCTGAAGGACAGGAAGGGAATGAAACTGAGCCTGGAAGAGCTTGAGCACATCTACAAGGTCGTCGAAATTCTCAAGCGGACGATAGAGCTTTTTGGAGAGCTTGAGAAGATCGAGCCGAAGCTTTGATTTTCCGCAACCCTTAAATATTACCCAATCAGTAATATACTTGGTGGGTAATATGTTCTACGACAGGGAGCGGGAGATTGAAAAGCTCAACTCGCTTCACTCCCAGCCGGGTTCAACGTTCGTCGTCATCTATGGACGTAGAAGGGTCGGGAAGACGGCCCTCGCGAGAGAGTTCCTGAGAGACAAGCTCGGCCTGTATTTCTTCGTTGGGGAAAAGGACGAGGCTCTCCTCCTTGAGGAGTTCCAAGAGGAGATTGAGAAGAACCTCTCCGAGTATCTCCCCAGCTACCTAAAGCTCAAGTTTTCCACCCTTGAGGAGCTCTTTGAGTTCATTCTCGACTTTTCAAGGGAGAAAAAGATAGTGGTTGTCTTTGACGAGTTCCAGAACTTCAGGTTCGTTAAGCCCTTGTTCTTCTCATCCCTCCAGAAGCTCTGGGACTTGAAAAAAGAGGAGTCAAACCTTACCCTCCTCGCCGTTGGCTCGTACGTGGGGATGATAAAGCGCCTCTTCATGGACAGGAAGGAACCTCTCTTTGGGCGCGTTGATGAGTTCATGAAACTTAAGCCCTTCGACTTCTGGAAAGCTTATGGTTTCGTGAGGGAGTTCGCTGGGGTTTCTCCTCAAGATTTCGTGGAGCTTTACTCCGCACTTGGCGGAATGCCGAGATACCTTCTCTACCTAAAGCGATACTACTCTGGCAACGCAAGAAAGACGTTGGACGATCTGTTCTTTGACGAATTTGCTCCACTAACGGAAGAGGGGTTCAACGTCCTGAAGCTCGAGTTCGGAAGGTACTACCGTTCTTACTTCTCAATCCTGGAGGCCGTCAGCCTCGGACACGTAACGCCCAAGGAGATAAGCGACAGGACTGGGCTAAAGCTTCTCACCGTCGGAAAGTACTTGAGTGAACTGACAAATCACTACGAGTACCTCATAAGAGAGGTGCCAGCAACGGAAAACCCTGGAAAGACTAGGAAGGTCGCCTACTCCCTGCGGGACGAGTTCTTCAACTTCTGGTTCCGCTTTGTCTACCACAACTACCAGCACGTTGAGGAAGGAGATTTTGATACTCTGAGGGACGATTTTGAGGGGAACTTCCCGGCCTTCGTCGGCAGAGAGTACGAAAAGATCGTTAGGGAGTTCGTGAGACGGAGTGATCTTGGATTCAAACCGCTCCGAGTAGGTAGGTGGTGGCACAAAGGGGAGGAGATAGATGTGGTTGCCTACGACAGGAAAAACGTTCTCTTAATGGAAGTTAAGTGGAGAGATCTAAGGGAAAGAGAGGCTCTAAAGATCCTTGAAAACCTCCAAAGAAAATCCAACATCGTTCCGTTGAGGGGCGAGAAGAAGTATGGGATTGCCGCAAGGAGCATCGAAGGAAAGGAAGACCTCAGGGAGGAAGGCTTTTTGGCGGTTGACCTTCAGGACGTAATAAATCAACGTCCTCTATGCCCTTCTCCGTTATCCGGAAGTAGGCAATCAATCCCTCCGGCCTGAATCTGTGCCTTTCGAGGACTGCAATCCGGCTTCCCGGCGAGTTGAGCTTGTCGAGTCTTATGATGTCCTTGCAGCGGTAGCCCAGAGTGTGCTCGGCTACGGGTTTGGTCCTTTCCGCTCTCGTATCAAAGTGAACCTGGTTGGTTACTATGACGGGGATGTTGTGTTTTCTTGCTATCCAGAGAAGAACTTGGAGCTGTTTTGCGAGTTCGTTTGTTAGGTTTTTTCTCTGCTCTTCCGCGCGGTAGTGGGCGGTTATTGAATCCACGACCACGAGGGAGAACGAGGGGTCGATGAGCTTCTTCAGTGAGCCTATAGTCCGTCTCTGCTCTTTGAAGTCCCCGGGGGTGAAGATTATGAAGCGTTGGAGGGACTCCTCTGGATCGAGCCCCCTGCTTTCCGCCATCTGCTGCAGCCTCTCGGGAAAAAAACCGCCCTCCGTGTCTACGTATGCAACCTTTCCCCCGCTCAACAGCCCGGTTTGCATTGCAAGGGTGGTTTTTCCGGTGGCAAAACTGCCGTATACCTGGGTGATAACTCCCCTGCCGAATCCCCCGCCTAAGAGAGTGTCTATAGAATTAACGCCGGTTGAGAGCATGGGGTTCACCTAAAGGGTCAGCTCTTCGTAGGGCTTGAGCTCCTTGACGAGTGCCCAGACCCTCCTTCTCTGCAGCTCTTCCCTGAGCTTTTGGGGGTCACCCTCGCCGTAGACGCCGTAGTGCATGGGTATTACAACACGGGGCCTTATGTCCTCGACTATCTGTGCCGCTTCCCTTTCGTTGGCGGTAGAGCGCCCGCTTATGGGGACTAGGAGGATGTCCACTTTTCCCCTCAGTCTCTGGAGGGCGGGTGTGGAGTAGGTATCTCCAGCGTGAAAGACCCTCTTCTCGTTCTCTATGAGGTATCCGAGGGGGTACTGGCTTGATGGATGTTCAACATAAACGGCAGTAACTCTGACTCCGTTCTCAAGCTCTATAGTCTCGCCGGCTTCAATCTCTCTAACCTTGGTCACACCATCGCTCACGGCCATAAGATAGACCGGCTTTGGCCCTATGACTGTTGCATCCCTGAGTCTGGAGAGCAGCTCAACCTTTCCGTAGTGGTCCGTGTGCTCGTGGGTGATTAGTATGTAGTCCACCTCTCCTATCCTCTCGTCGTCTACTTCAGGGTAAGGGTCTATCAGCAATTTAACCCCGTTCATTTCAATCCAGAAGCATGCATGACCATACCATATTATCTTCATCGGTCGAACCTCCAGGGACTTTTCGGCTTTTTCCTTAAAGTATTTTCCGGCGTTGGTTTTATTAAGGTTTGACCCAAATCTAGCATGATGGCAGGGGAAAAGAAAAAGGGTCTAATAGTCAGGGAACCCTTTGCGAGCCTTATAGTGGAGGGGAAAAAGGTCTGGGAGATACGGAAGTCGAGAACAAAGACGAGAGGCGAAATACTCATACTCTCCAACGGTAAGGCGATAGGAAAGGCGGAGCTCGTGGAGGTTCTGGGCCCCTTCACTCCCGAGGAGCTGGCCGAGCATGAGGACAAGCACAGGGTCAGCATTGAGTTCCTCCGGGAATATTCCAACGGCAAACCCCTCTACGCCTGGGTTCTCAGGAACGGTAAAAAGTTCAAGAAGCCAAAGGACGTGGAGATGACCAGGGGAGCTCAGATATGGGCGAAAGTGGTGGTGAAGGAATGAGGCGTCGGTTTTTCTTCCCTCCCCTCTGGTGGCCGCTCCTTCTCATCCTTGGCGTACTGCTCGTTTTGATATTCGTGTTCTTCTCGGGCGCTGTGCTCGTTGCTTTTGGAAGGCTTGGCCTGCCTCCCGAAGTGGCTTTTACCCTCTTCGTTATGGCCCTTTTGGGCAGTTTCGTGAACATCCCCATTGCCGAGGAGGTGAGTTATGAGCCCGTTTTAAGGGTTCGTGAGGTTGGGATATTCGGTTTTCTGTACCCGATGCCCTATTTTTAGATCGGAAG
>JASGLT010000032.1 GCA_030156945.1 Thermococcaceae archaeon | reverse complement strand
TGTTAGTTTGAGGGGGTTAGCTGTCAGGATTTTAGGGGCGATTCTGGCCGTGAATCTGGACAGATTATACAACTTCACAGGTGGTGGGAACTAGGGTTATCACTCAATAGCTCTCAAAATAGGACATTATAAGTCTTTTCACTGCCAGGTTTCCAGACATAAAAAGCATACGGTACCAAAAAGATGGAAGAAAAAGAAATCAGGCGTTCTGCCATTCCCTCTTCTTCGTGAGGTACTCGTGGATGGCCTTCGCGGCCTTCCTTCCATCACCCATCGCCAGGATAACGGTTGCCTCTCCCCTTATGGCATCTCCACCGGCGAAAACGCCCGGAATGCTGGTCATGAGGTTCTCGTCAACGACGATCTTTCCGCGCTCGACCTTAAGGCCCGGAGTGTTGATGATGAGCCTGTTCGGGTGCTTTCCGATGGCGATGATGACTGTGTCAGCTTCGAGGGTTATGTACTCGCCGGTACCGACTATCTTCCTCTTTCCGCGTGCATCGGTCTCCTCAAGGGGTTTCATCTTCTCGAACTTGACTGCATTAACCTTGCCGTTCTCGTCGCCTATGAACTCGACCGGGTTGAGGAAGAACTCGAACTTTATGCCCTCCTCCCTGGCGTGCTCGACCTCTTCCTCCCTGGCTGAGACGTCCTCCTCACCGCGGCGGTAGGCTATGGTAACCTCTGCCCCGAAGCGTCTGGCACTCCTTGCGGCGTCCATCGCTGTATTACCGGCGCCGATGACGATGACCTTCTTGCCAACGTAAACCGGTGTGTCGTATTCGGGGAAGAGATAGGCCTTCATGAGGTTGACCCTCGTGAGGAACTCGTTGGCGGTGTAGATTCCGTTGAGGTTCACTCCCGGAGCATTTACAAGCTTTGGAGTTCCGGCTCCAGAGCCTATGAAGACGGCATCGTACTCTTCAAGGAGCTCCTCGATGGTAACTGTCCTGCCAACGACGTGGTCGGTGAGTATCTTGACGCCGAGCTTCCTGAGCTTTTCTATCTCCTTATTGACAACCTCCTTCGGAAGTCTGAACTCTGGAATGCCGTACATGAGAACGCCACCGGCCTCGTGAAGGGCCTCGAAGATGGTGACGTCGTAGCCGAGCTTCGCAAGCTCTCCAGCAGCGGTGAGACCGGCCGGTCCAGCTCCAATGATAGCGACCTTCTGACCCTTCTTCTCGATCTTCGGGATTATCTCGAAGAGAAGCTCCTCGTCGATGCCCTTCTCGCGGGCGTAGTCAGCGACGAAGCGCTCAAGCTTGCCGATGTTTATCTTGTCTCCCACTTTGCCCATAACGCAGTTCATCTCACACTGGTCCTCCTGCGGGCAGACCCTACCGGTTGTGGCCGGGAGCGAGTTGCAGGCCCAGATGACGTTGAGAGCCTCCTTAACGGCCTTGTCGGGATCGTCGCGGTACTCGACGAGCTTGCTTATGAAGCCCGGAATGTCGATATGAACCGGACAGCCCTTGATACAGGGCGCGTACTCGTAGGGGCACTGCAAACAGCGCTCGGCCTCTTTAACGGCCAGCTCGAAGGTGTAGCCGAGGTTTACCTCCTTGAAGTCCTTAATCCTCTCCTCCGGGGGCCTTTCCGGAGTAGGAACCCTCTCCTTAATGAGCTTCCTCCTCGGCATCACTGCTCACCTCCCTGGGCCTGGAGCTGCTTGAGGTAGTGCTCAAGGGCGAGCCTCTCAAGCGGGGCGTAGAAGCCCGTCCTGTGTATCAGCTCGTCCCAGTTCACTTTATAGGCATCGAAGCTCGGTCCGTCGATGCAAGCGAACTTCACCTCGCCGCCGACTGTAACACGGCATGCTCCGCACATTCCGGTTGCGTCAACCATGATCGGGTGAAGGTCGGCTTCCATCGGGATGCCGTACTCCTTGACAACGTTGAAGATTGCCTTCTGACCGCCAGCTGGGCCGACTATGAAGACTAAATCCCAGTGCTCGCTGTCGAGGAGCTCATTGACTTTGGCAACGGCCCTTTTGACGAGCTCTTGCGCTATCTCTTTCATTCCCCAGCCGGGCTGGAGGTCAAAGCCCTCAACGATGTGCCTGGAGACGCTCTGCTCGAACTCCTCCTTTAGGATTACCATTGGATTCGGGGAGACGTGAAGGGTGGTAACCTCGTTTCCTATCTCCTGCCAGGCCCTGGCTATCGGGAAAACTTCAACGATACCGGTTATGAGTCCTATAGCCAGTATCTTCCCGAACTTCTTCATTGGAGCAGGTTTTCCAAGCGGGCCGGCAATGTTGAGGATCTCATCGCCGGGCTTGAGCTCGTTGGCCATTCTCATCGTCGTCTTTCCGCGGATGAAAGTCACAAGGGTTATCCATCCCTCCTCCCTGTTCCAGGTAACGGGAGTGAGTGGTATTCTTTCCCCGTTTGGAAATGCCCTCACCACCACGAACTGGCCGGGCTGAACCTTTTTAGCGACGTGGGGAGCGTGTATTTTGTACCACACCTCATTCATGGCCAGCTCCTTCTTGTCGATTATCTTGTAAGGCATGATGAACACCTCCGTACATGAGTCCAAACTTGGACATCTAAAGGTTCACAACCTCAAGTGTTTATAAATTTGTTGTCAACCAAAGGTTTAGGAGCTCGAATCTTTTACATTTGGACGGGAGGAAGGGGAAAATGTTTTTAAGAACGGCAATTTCAGGAAAAAGCATGAAGTTAAGAAGGTGGCTCTATTACATCTCAGTCCTCACCGCGGCCTTTTCACTCGCCATCCCCTTCCTGGCCACGTCCATCAGGGGGCTTTTGGAAGTTTTGGGAGAAGGTTCTCTCCTCAAAGTTAGTTTTATGGTGATTTCCTCCTGGGTTCTGGCTTACATGCTGTTTGATGAAGAAGCCGGGGATTCAGAGCTTTCTGAGAAAAGTTAGGTAGCCGGTGTGGAGCATGTTCATTGTCCTGGGCCTAAAACACTCCTTCTTGACTTCGTGTTCTATTGCAAAGACGTCTATGGTCTGGGGGCGGGAGAAGTACTCCCTGTAGCCCTGCAGGGCCTGGTAAAATCTGTGCACTTGAGTAGCACATGGCGTATAGGCAACGAAGAACCCTCCAGGTTTTAGACTCTCTATGGCGTGGGGGAGTACTCTTTCGGGTTGCGGGAGGTCGAGGACTATGTGGTCTACATCTTTTTCGTCGATACCCTCATAGATGTCTTTGATTTTTATCTCGACGCGGTCAGAAAAGCCGATGCCCTCAATGTTTTTTCTGGCTATCTCGGCAAAGTCTTCTCGTATCTCGTAGCTTATGACCCTCCCCTCCTTGCCAACCGCGTTTGCAAGGTATATGGTAAGCGCCCCACTGCCAACTCCCGCCTCAACGACAATATCCCCGGGAGAAATCCCTGCGTAGGCTATTATTATCCCGGCGTCCTTTGGATGGACTATTTGAGGCCCCCTCTTCATTTTCTCGATGTAGTCGCGTATGTTGGGCCTGAGTATGCGGAATTCCTGTCCGAGGTGCGTTTTTATCCTGTCCCCATAGTCCTTTTCGAGGAGCTCGTCCAGGTTTATTATCCCAAGGTCCGTGTGAAACTCGCCTTTTTTGGCGGTTATCAGGTATTTTTTTCCTCTCTTGTCCACGAGTAGGACCTTACTGCCCATTTCTATGCTCACGCCATCTCACCTTTTTGGCCGTTATTTTGTCACCGCTTACCACAAAAACGGCAGAAGAAACTTCCTCCAGTAGCGATAGTATCTCGGGCCTGATGATTTCAACGTTGATAAAGCTCAATATCTTCCAGTCGTATACCGGAATCGTAGAGAATGCGAGCAGAAAGTTCCTGAGTTTTGAAGGTTCATCGTGTAGGTGGAAGTACTCTGAGAGTCCCAAAACCAGGACGTATTCTGGCTTTCTTGGAAGGTTCTTTATCCGGTTCATTGCGGTGTAGTACTTCTTTAGAAAGTCCCTGGAGGACTCGGAGATCGGGAAAGTTTCGATAATCTCTCCGAAGCTTGAAATCCCGGTTCCTATTTTTATCACTTTCGTGCGGTTGATTATGTCGAGGATCCTGAGGTAGTCCTCACTGCCGGCTTTCTTCTCATAATTCCTGAAGAAAACGTCTCCAATGCCGTAAAAATCAATTACCACCACTTCACCCCTCTCGGAAAGCTCTGGAAGGATTTTTCCCCAGATTAAATGCTCTATAAACTCTGTGGAACTGTATTCTATCAGCATAACCTCGCCCGGCTCTGCTTCACCAAAGAGGTATTGCTCGAGTATAGAGTTTTCCATGCCCCTCACCGGAAGGGTTTTTAAGAGTCCCTGCTTTTAAAGTTTCAGGTGGTTGGATGGCGAAGTTTGTTGTTTGGCCGTGTGAGCTCGATTCAAGACTCGGCAGGAAGTATGGGCGGCTCGTGAGAAAGGACCTTGCCGTGGATAACCCCTCCATCGATGAAATAATTGAGGCTGCCGAGAGCGCGGGTATTAAGGTCGTTGAAGTTGAGAGGGAAAAGATGAACCCCCGTTTAAGTGCCCTGGAGGAGGAGTACAGAACTAGGGGAATGCTGAGGGTGGATAGTCCTCACGGAAAGGCCAAGACTCTAAGGATTCTAGCCCAGAAGGTCAGGGAGATCAGGAAGAACCGAAATAAACCCTCTGGTAAAAAGCATGGGCACAAGAGAAAAAGGCGGCGCTGATCACTCTTCTTCCATCTCTACAACTATTGCGGTTGTAGTGTCTATAACACCGTCTATGTTGTGGATGTCGTGGAGTATCCTCCTCGTAAGCTCTCCGAGGTCGTTGGCCTCTATGTGCACTATTGCATCGTAGGGGCCGGTCACCGCATCGGCCTTCGTAACTCCGGGTATGCTCTTTAAGGCCTCTATAACACTCTCGACCTTCCCTATCTCCACCGTTAACAAGACATACGCCCTGACCATGTGTACCACCTCAAATATTTACGTTTGCTATTTAGTTCCGCCTTTAATTTAAGCTTTTCGCAAATCTGGGAATTTTTCTCAGGTTTATCTCAAAGGACGCTCGTATAATTTTCTGCCTGAATGCATTTACTCCGGAATGAATAATTTTTTTGTGAACTTTTATATGTACGTTGGTGCATTGACATATCCATCGAAAGATTTATTATGGCATTGTACTTCATTAATAATGCCGAACGGCACAGGTGGTGCAAAATGAAGAAAAAAATGTCTGCAGTTTTGATAGTGTTTTTAATGGCCTTTTCTGTAGTGGCCAGCGGCTGCATTGGTGGAGGCGGTGAAGAAACCAGCACCCAAACCTCTGGAGGGGGCACAACTACGGCGGAGCTTTCCTCCGGAATCGTGGAGATGGGAGACGTTTATGTAATAAACACAGGCACCGCAGTAGTCGTAGTCGGACCCAAGGGCAAGAGCCCCTCCACAGAAATCCCGAGCGGGAAGAAAGTCATTAAGGTGGAATACGAGGTTGACACTGAGAACACACCATCGGTTAAGGAGCTTATGGAGCAGGGTCAGGGTTTTGGTGCCATTAACCCGGCATTCTTCCGCGACGAACACGTTGATGCACTTGTTATAGCGGCCAGAAAGGAAACCGATGCAACAATAAGAACCGAGCTCTTCAAGGCCCTATACATCCTTGGAAACTACTTCGTTCCTGAAGCCATCCTCGGCCAGAACAAACAGCTCCGTGTCTACTGGAGCTGGGTTAAGGGACGCTACTACCACCCGACCCTTGCCGAGCGCTACGACCTCCTAAGTGAGGACCCGAACGCCCCAACCGTTGAAGTGGGTATAAAGGACTACAAGAACGACCCGAAGACCTACGTCATAGCCACCTTCGGATGGCCCGAGAGCTTTGACCCTGCCTGGACCTACGAGACCTTTGGATGGGAGATATGGCACGAGATAGGCGACACTCTGGTGACCTACTGGAAAGAGGATACTGAAGAGGTCAGCCCGGATCTCGCCGTCGCTTGGGCTCACAACGAAGATGGAACGGAGTGGTACTTCGTCATCAGGGGCGGTGTAAAGGCCTACGACCCGTGGAACGACAAGACCTACCCGATTGATGCCACCGACGTTGCGTTCTCATTCTGGCGTGTCAAGAGGCTTGGACACAGCGTAAGCTGGATGACCGACTTCATGGACTTAGAGAAGTCTCAGCCCCTCACCGAGGATGAGTTCAAGCAGGTTCTATCAAGCGAGAAACTCATAGCAGACTACCGCGGCAAGAGCATCGAGGTCAAGTCTATGGATGACCTCCTGAAGTTCTTCGGCTACAGCGGAGAAACCGCTGGAGTTTACAAGCTCGTCCTTCCAGACCCGTACGCTCCAATACTCGGTGTCCTTGCGGACCCATTCCTCTCAGTACTTCCAGCTGAATACATCCTCGGCGACAAGTACGAGGAGGCAATGGCAGCGGCCCAAAACGGCAAGAATCCGAGCGCCTGGGAGAAGTACGTACAGGAGGGACAGGACGACCCGACCCACCAGCTCATGCACCAGAAGCCGGTCGGAACCGGACCCTTCTACGTCAAGGACTACCAGGAGAACAGCTACATAGTCCTCGAGTACAACCCGCACTACTGGAACGCCACCGACAACCCCGGACACACCAGGGTCATCTATGTGATCAACAGCGATGCAATGGCAAGAATTCAGATATTCAAGACGGGCACGGCCGACGTGGTTGCAATCCCACCCGAAAAGATGGAATCCGTGCAGAACCTTGAGCTCAGCGGCTTCCAGTCAATAGTCAAGACCGACCTCCTGCAGCCAATACTGACCTTCATAGTCTTCAACACCCAGAAAGAGCCCTTCAACAACCCGAAGGTCAGGCAGGCCATAGCCTACGCAATTCCCTACGACCAGATAATCCAGCTCGTTTACAACAACCTCCTCGTGAGGAACTACGGTCCGATTCCCAAGCCGTGGCCGGGCTACACTGAGGAGGGCATAATCAAATACGAGTACAACCTTGCCAAAGCCCAGCAAATGCTCCAAGAGGCTGGAGTCGACCCGAGCAAATACTCCCTCGAGCTGATCTACAACGAGGGCAACGCCGCACGTGAGAAGATAATGACCTACCTCCAGAACACCCTCAGCCAGCTCGGCTTCCAGGTGACTGTGAACAGCTACAACTGGCCAACCTACCTGAGCAAGACAGAACACGGCGAGTACGACATCTACGTTGTAGGATGGGTTCCGGACTACCTCGACTCTGACAACTGGGTTGGCCCGTTCCTATACGGTGCCACCGAGTTCAAGAGCTTAGAAGTTACAACGAGCTGACTTCCTCTTTCCTTTTTGAGTCCTTTTTTGATTTTTGAATTGTCGTGAAAATAACGGGAAGTAAGTCCAAAAGAACTCGTGAGGTGGTTGCCTTGGCGAACCTTAAGAAGTTCCTGGTAAGGAGAATACTGACGTTCATCCCCACAATAATTGGAGTCACCCTGATAGTTTTCCTCATTGCATATGTAATTCCAGCCGACCCTGCCAGAGCCTGGGCGGGGGGAGAGAAGGCATCTCCTGATGCCATAGAAAGGGTAAGAAAGGAGTACCACATGGATGATCCATGGTACGAACAGTACTGGTTCCTCGTCACGGGGCTTATGCAGAATAAGATAGTCGACCCGAGAACGTCGAACTACGTGTTCGATGACGTTGGAAAGAGGTTTCCCGTAACTTTTGAGCTGGCTTTAATAGCGTTCGTGTTCATAATCATAATTGGGATTCCGCTGGGTGTCCTGGCCGCTCTAAAGAGAAACAGCTGGATAGACACCGTGGTTAGGATTTTCGCCCTAACTGGAGTTTCGACGCCCGTCTTCTGGCTCGGCTACATGCTCATCTTCATATTCTTCGTGAAGTGGCGCGTCATCACCCTTGCCGGTTTCCCGGCACCGCCTGCCCGTGAGATACTCCACGTGCCCATCATAGACTCCCTTATTACGGGAGACTTCCAGACCTTCCTTCAGCACCTGAAAAGGCTGTGGCTTCCCGGCTTTACACTTGGGTTCATGAGTGCCGGAGTTATTGCAAGGTTCGTCAGGAACTCATTCCTTGAGGCCCTCAGCAGCGACTACGTGGCCTTCTTGAAGGCTAAGGGCGTTCCAAAGCTCAAGATATACCGCCACGCGCTCAAGAACGCTCTCGTTCCAATAGTCACGGTGCTTGGACTACAGTTCGGCGGACTTCTCGGTGGAACACCCATCACGGAGACGGTCTTTGGGTTGCCTGGGATGGGATCGTACGCAATAATCTCGATCCAGAACCTCGATTTCCCGGTCATAGTTGCAGTGACGTTCATCTACGCCATAATATTCGTAACCACGAACCTTGTTGTGGACATACTCTACGCAGTCATAGACCCGAGGGTGAGGTACTGAGGTGATCAAGATGCAGGAGGAATACAAAAAGGGAATCCTCGACAGGCTTGCGGACAAGTTTGTAGACGCTCTCGGATCGTTCATATCCCTCTTTAAGAAGGACTGGAAAAGAAGGAACCGCTCCAAGATGGAAGAGTGGAAGCTAATGCTCTACGCATTGAACCGCTCACCACCAGGCCTCATAGGCCTTGCCCTCGTGCTGGTCTTCGTGTTCCTTGGAATATTCGGCCCGATGCTCTCCCCGTGGAATTACAGGTTCTTCCCCTCACTGTACAACCCCGACACCTACTTGGCCCCACCTGGATCGGAGTTCACACTTAACGTGACGGAACTCAGAAACGGTCAGTTTGTCAACTACGTAACGACCATAAAATTCCCGCTGGGCGCCGACCACTACGGGCGTGACCTGGTAAGCCTCATCCTCTATGGGGCGAGGGTATCCTTCGTGATCTCAATAGTAGTCATCGTGCTCGGCGTTCCGCTCGGCATCATACTTGGCCTTATAGCCGGCTACTACGGTGGAAAAATCGACGAACTGATAATGCGTATAACTGACATGTTCCTCGCATTTCCAGCCCTTATACTCGCCATAGCTTTCTCAGCGGTGCTACCATCGAGACTCCAGGAGTTCATCTCCTCCCACGAGATTCTAAAGCAGCTTACACTCTGGCTATTTGCTCTCAAGCCTCAAGACGCTGGAAACCTTGGGAAGCTGCTTGCGGTCATCTTTGCGATGATAATCGTCTGGTGGCCTGCATACGCGAGAATCACCAGGGGTTCAACGCTGACCGAAAAGGAAAACCTCTACGTTGAGGCGGCGAGAGCTATCGGCCTCAGCTCTTGGAGCATAATGTTCAAGCACATCCTCCCCAACATAATAGGGCCTATACTCGTCTACGTTACCCTCGACTTTGGCGGCGTCATTCTCATGGAGGCGGGCCTGAGCTTTTTGGGCCTCGGAGCTACACCGCCTATAGCGGATTGGGGAAGAATAGTCTACGACGGGTCCCAGTACTTCCCGGAGAAGTGGTGGCTGGTTACGTTCTCGGGCTTCATGATCATGCTCGTGGCCCTGGGATGGAACCTGCTTGGTGACACGCTGAGGGACATACTCGACCCCAAGACCAGAAGGAGCATTGAGTTCAAGGTGAAGAAGGCTAAACAGATGGAGGAGGGTGAGGAGAATGCCTGAACCGATCCTCGAGGTTAGGGACCTCACGGTTCACTTTTACACCTACGCCGGTATAGTGAAGGCAATAGAAAAAGTGTCCTTTGACGTTTACAAGGGTGAAACGTTTGCACTGGTGGGGGAAACGGGCTGCGGAAAGAGCGTTACCTCAAGGGCCCTCACACAGCTTATAGAAAGCCCCGGAAGGATAGTTGGTGGGAAGGTAATATACCACCGTGACGACGGTTCAACGGTTGATCTCCTTAGGCTTAAGGAGGAGGAGATAAGGGAGATTAGAGGTAAGGAGATAGCGTACATCTTCCAGGATCCCCACGCATCCCTTGACCCCCTTTACACCGTAGGGTACCAGATAGCGGAAGCTATGGTGGTTCACGGGACCGTTAAGGACTGGAAGGAAGGCTTCAAGAGGGCCGTTGACATTCTAAGGCGCGTTTTAATCCCCGATCCTGAGAGCAGGGTTAAGAACTATCCTCATGAACTTTCAGGCGGCATGAAGCAGCGTGTAGTCATAGGAATAGGCGTGTCAAACAACCCGAGGATTCTGATAGCCGATGAGCCTACGACGGCCCTTGACGTTACGGTGCAGGCCCAGATCCTTGACCTCATGAACAAGCTGAAGGAGGAGTACAAAACCACGGTGATTCTGATAACCCACAACATGGGTGTCGTGGCCGAAATGGCAGACAGGGTGGCGGTGATGTACGCGGGGAAGATAGTCGAAATTGGCTCGGTGGACCAGATATTCAAGAACCCGCTCCACCCGTACACCCAGGGACTCCTTAAGGCGGTTCCGAATCCGCTCGCAAGGATAGAGAAGCTTGAGACAATACCAGGCACCGTGCCGAATCTGATAACGCCTCCTTCGGGTTGCCGCTTCCATCCGAGATGCCCGAGGGTCATGGGAATATGCAAGGAAGAGGTGCCCAAGCTGAAGGAGATGGAACCCGGACACTTTGTGGCATGCCATCTTTACTGAGGTGAGAGCATGAGCGAGCCGATCCTTAAGGTTGAGAACCTGAAGAAGTACTTCCCTATTAGAGGCTTACTGAGGACAGTGGGTTACGTTAAAGCCGTTGACGGGGTCAGTTTCGAAATAAACAAGGGAGAGACCTTCGGCCTCGTGGGTGAGAGCGGCTGTGGAAAGACAACTACCGGAAGGACTATACTGCGCCTTATCGAGCCCACTGACGGGAATATAACCTTCGAGGGAAAGGACGTGACCCGGCTTAAGGGTGAAGAGATGAAGTGGTTCCGCAGAAAGGCGCAGATAATGTTCCAGGACCCCTACTCCTCTCTCAACCCGAGGCAGACGGTGTTTGAGATCATAATGGAACCTGTTCGCTTCCACGGGATAGAGGTGGATGATCCGGAGGAGTTCGTCATAAAGCTCCTTGAGAGTGTTGGACTCAACGAGATGCACCTTTACCGCTATCCCCACGAGTTCTCTGGAGGTCAGAGGCAGAGGATAGCCCTCGCCAGGCTGCTGGCTCTAAAGCCGGAGTTCATAGTGCTTGACGAGCCGACGTCTGCCCTCGACGTTTCGGTTCAGGCAACAATACTCAACATGATGAAGGAGCTACAGAGGGAGCACGGATTCACTTACCTATTCATAAGCCACGACCTTGGTGTCGTTAAGTATATGAGCCACCGCATGGGAGTTATGTACCTTGGAAAGCTCGTTGAGGTCGGACCGGCTGATAAAGTGTTCGAGAACCCGCTCCACCCGTACACAAAGTTCCTGCTATCGGCAATACCGGTTCCCGATCCTGAACTTGCGAGGGAGCTCAAGAAGCAGCGCATGAAGGTTGAAGGAGAGCCGCCGAGCCCGATAAACCCGCCGGCGGGCTGTCGCTTCCATCCGAGGTGCCCATTCGTCAAGGATGTTTGCAGAAGGGAGGAGCCGCCTCTGGTTGAGGTGGAGAAGGATCACTACGTGGCCTGCTGGCTTTATGCCAAGTCCTGATTTTCTCCACTTTTATTTCAGCCAGCCCAGGGTCATTCCGGCCCCGGGGTCGATTCTCAGAAGCTCTTCGTAAACGGGGTCGCTCACGTTGCCTCCCTCTATCCGGAGTTCGAGAAAAGCGTAGCCCTTTGGCACTATGCGGGACTTTTCAAGTTCGCTGGGATTTTTGACACCCAGAACCCTCTGGAGAATTGACAGGGCGAGCAGAGCTTCCCTGCTTTCCTCTGAGAGTCTCTCGTCTTCATCAACGTGTCTCTTGTGACCCGTTGGAATCCCTATGAGTCTCCAGATGTTCCAGCGCCTCATATGGTCGCCTCTTTTTCTGAACCTTGCATGGCTGAGGTGGTGGATTGTGGTAAAAAGTTCCTTCAGATATTCTTCCACGTTTGAAGTGGTTATCAGTGCATTCTCGGGCTTTTTCGAGGCTGGGGTCAGCGAATCTTCCCTTTTTATCAGAACTGCCCTCCTCTCTACCTTTGAGACTCTCAGTGAGAAGTAGGCATCAACGCCGTAACTCCCGGTCTTCGTTTCGAAGAGAACGTAGGGAACCCTCACTCTCATCGCACTCCCCATTGTTTGTTCGGGGATAAACATATAAAACCGCCGGTCTCAATGGTTGAGGATGTGTGGATAATGAAGGTGGATGAGCTGCCCGTTGACGAGAGAATAAAGAGGGTGATCCGTGAGAGGGGCATAGAGGAGCTGTACCCTCCCCAGGCAGAAGCCCTTAAGAGCGGGGTTCTTGAGGGTAAAAACCTTGTATTGGCGATTCCGACCGCGAGCGGAAAGACTCTCGTTAGCGAGATAGTCATGGTGAACAAGCTCCTGAGAGAGGGCGGCAAGGCGGTCTACCTCGTACCCCTGAAGGCCCTGGCCGAGGAAAAGTACAGGGAGTTCAAGGAGTGGGAGGTTCTTGGCCTCAGGGTGGCGGCAACTACTGGAGACTATGACTCAACGGACGAGTGGCTTGGGAGGTACGATATAATCGTGGCCACTGCCGAAAAGTTCGACTCCCTCCTAAGGCACGGTTCCGGATGGATAAGGGATGTGAGGCTTGTAGTTGCCGACGAAGTCCACCTGATAGGCTCCTACGACAGGGGTGCTACTCTTGAGATGATCCTGACCCACATGCTTGGCAGAGCTCAGATTCTCGCCCTGAGTGCCACCGTGGGGAACGCTGAGGAGCTTGCCGAGTGGCTGAACGCCGAGCTCGTTGTGAGCGAATGGCGTCCCGTTGAGCTCAGGAAGGGTGTTTTCAGTCACGGAGAGCTTTTCTGGGAGGATGGCAGGGTTGAACGCTTTTCCGGCAGTTGGGAGGCGCTTGCGGTTGACGCCGTCCAGAAGGGCAAACAGGCGCTCGTGTTCGTAAACACCAGGCGCTCGGCGGAGAAGGAGGCAATAAGCCTCTCCTCAAAAATCGGCCGGCTCCTCACAAAGCCCGAGAAAAGGGTGCTTGAGGACTTGATCTCCTCCATTGAGGACAACCCTACCACGGAAAAGCTTAAGCGCGCTCTTAAAGGCGGAGTCGCCTTCCACCATGCTGGCTTAGGGCGGAGTGAGAGGACCTTAATTGAAGATGCCTTTCGTGAGGGTGTTATAAAGGTAATAACGGCAACTCCGACCCTTTCCGCCGGAATAAACCTCCCCGCTTTCCGCGTTATAATCCGGGACACTAAGAGGTACGCCGACTTCGGATGGACTGACATCCCAGTCCTTGAGATTCAGCAGATGATGGGGAGGGCAGGGAGGCCCAAGTACGATAAGGTGGGTGAGGCTATAGTCGTTGCGAGGACCGAAGACCCCAAGAAGCTCTTTGAGAAGTACATACTCGGAAAGCCAGAAAAGCTCTTCTCAATGCTTGCAAACGAGCAGGCATTCAGGAGCCAGGTTCTTGCCCTGATAGCCAATTTCGGCGTGAAGACCTTTCGAGAGTTATTTGACTTCCTGAGCAGGACATTCTATGCCTATCAGAGGAAGGACACCATGACCCTTGAGTACAAGGCCAGGGGGATAGTATCTTTCCTGATTGAGAACGGTTTCGTGGAGCTGGACTCCGAGGAAAGGTTTGTAACCCTCCCGCTCGGAAGGAGGACTTCCCAGCTCTACATTGACCCGCTGACTGCCAAAAAGTTCAAGGAGGCCTT
Organism: Thermococcaceae archaeon; assembly: GCA_030156945.1. Lineage (GTDB taxonomy): Archaea > Methanobacteriota_B > Thermococci > Thermococcales > Thermococcaceae > Thermococcus. Next base: position 6,656 of record JASGLT010000032.1, on the reverse strand, counting down.
TCCAAAGTTTGAAAAGAATCCGAACCCGCTCGGTGTCTTCCAGCTTATAGCATCCACGCCTGACATGGCGGTTATCAATGCGAGGAGGCGTGAGCTTGAGGACTACCTTGACTTTGCATACGAGTATGAGGACATGCTTTATCTGGGAATTCCCTACTACGAGGACTCCCGCTTTCAGGGTTTCCTCAGCCAGATAAAAACAGCCAGAATCCTCTTGGACTGGATAAACGAGGTTCCGGAGACGAGAATATACGAGACTTACGGGATAGAACCTGGAGACCTCTACAGGATCCTCGAGCTCGCCGACTGGCTCATGTACTCTCTAATTGAAATCTACAAGCTCTTCAATCCAAAGAAGGATGTCATGGAGTACCTGAAGGGTCTTCACCTTCGCCTGCGTCATGGAGTCCGCGAGGAGCTTCTGGAGCTCGTTAAGCTCCCCAACATTGGAAGGAAGAGGGCCAGGGCCCTCTACAATGCAGGCTTCAAAAGCGTGGCCGATATACTCGCTGCTAAGCCGGGCGAACTTCTCAGCGTAGAGGGAATAGGTCTGAAGATACTTGAGGGCATTTACAAGCACCTGGGGGTTGAATTGGGTAGAGTCGATGGAGAGGGCATCAAAAAGGGCTCAAAACGCAGGCGCAGGACACTCGATGCCTTCTTTGACTGACGCTCCTCGGCTCAAAATTTTTAAACCCGAGAATTTTACGTGAGGTGGGCGCTATGATAGTCATCATCGCAGGCATGCCTGGATCAGGGAAGAGCAGAATCGTTGCCGAATTTAAAAGGAGGAGAATTCCGAGCGTTTCTCTCGGGGACATCGTGAGGGAGGAGACCCTAAGAAGGGGCCTTGAACTCACGAAGGAGAACGTTGCAAAGGTCAGCATAAGGCTCAGGCAGGAACTTGGGGACAACGCTGTGGCCAAGCTGGCGGTTGATAAGATAAAGGAGCTTCTAAAGGAGAATAGGGTTGTCGTGGTGGAAGGCGTCCGTTCACTCGATGAAATTGGGACTTTTAAGAGCGCTTTCCCCGAAGAAAAGATGGTCGTCGTTGCTGTGCACACGCCGCCGAGGATGAGGTTTGAAAGGCTCAGGAGGAGGGGGAGGCACGACGACCCCAAGGGATGGGAAGACTTTGAGGAGCGGGACTGGAAGGAGCTCAAGTTCGGGATAGGCAACGTCATAGCCATGGCCGACTACATGCTCGTTAACGACGGCTCAAAAGAGGAGTACGATAGGAAAGTCAGGGAACTCGCCGAGAAGATTCTTGCCGGCATCTGATTTGAGAAGCTTTTTAATCTCGGGCTTCAATTTTTCTCGGGTGAGAGACATGAGTGAGCTGTTCGAGGAAGTTGAGGTGGAGGCTTACGTTTATCCGACTGAGGACCTCGAAAAAGTCAGGAAGGCGATGCTCAACCTTATTCCGGACTTGGAGTTTGAGGCCTTTGATAGAGGGGAATATGTAATCCTAACGGGAAAAACCAGGAGCAGGAAAGCTTTGAGCAGGCTCTACGAGCTTTTCCGCGGGCAGGCTATACTAGACACCGCGCGCTCCTTCCTTGAGGAGGGCTACTTTGGAGAGGAGATCATAATCAAGGTAAACAAGCAGGCCGCTTACGCAGGGGTCGTCAACTTCAACGAGGAGAGCCCCCTCGGCCCGATAACGATAATCATCAGAACGAAGGACCCTCAGAGGCTCATGAAGTGGCTGGCCCCCCGAACAAAGGATGGCGTCCCGATCGAGTAGTTAAATGGAACCCTTTACGCAAATTGATTTATACAAGCGAAAAAGATTTCTTTTCGGTGGTGAAAATGGCGTTCCTTAAGGTGGTTCCACTGGAAGAGGCACTAAAAATAGTCGAATCCTTCAAGCTCGAGCCGAAGGTTGAAAAAGTGCCCTTGGAGGAGGCTTTAGGCCGGGTGCTGGGGGAGGACATAGTCTCCCCGATAGACGTTCCACCCTTTGACAGGGCAACCGTTGACGGCTACGCGGTCCGGGCCCAGGACACGTTCATGGCGAGTGAGAGCGAACCAGTGAGGTTGAAGGTCGTGGGTGAGATAAACGCGGGGGATACTCCTTCAATTCAGCTGAAAGATGGTGAGGCCCTCTACATCTCGACGGGTGCACCCCTCCCGGAGGGTGCGGATGCCGTGATTCAGTTCGAGGATGTTGATAGGGAGGGCGATACAGTCGTCATATACAAGCCGGCATATCCTGGCCTTGGGGTTATGAAGGCTGGAGCGGACATCCCGAAGGGCAAGCTCCTCCTGAAGAGCGGGACGAAGCTGGGCTTTAAGGAGACTGCCCTTCTCTCGGCTGTTGGTGTCTCCGAAGTTCTGGTCTTCAAAAAGCCCAGGGTGGCGGTAATAAGTACTGGAAACGAGGTAGTTCTTCCAGGGGAAGAGCTTGGGCCTGGAAAAATTTACGATATCAATGGAAGAGCAATAACCGACGCTGTAAGAGAACTCGGTGGCGATGCCACTTTTCTCGGCATAGCGAGGGACGACCGCGAGAGTCTTAAGAGCCTGATACTCAGGGGGCTTGAGTGTTGCGATGTTGTTCTCATCAGTGGCGGTGCGAGCGGAGGGATAAGGGATTTAACGAGCTCAATAATCGAGGAGCTTGGTAAAGTCTACATCCATGGAATTGCTATACAGCCGGGGAAGCCCACGATAATTGGGGAGATAAACGGCAAGCCGATCTTTGGTCTGCCCGGCTATCCCACAAGCTGCTTGACAAACTTCACACTCCTTGTTGCTCCCCTCCTCAGGAGGCTTATAGGAAGGGAAACCGAGGTCAGGAAGGTCAAGAAGAGGCTCGCCCACAAAGTATTTTCTGTCAAAGGGCGGAGGCAGTTCCTTCCCGTAAGGATAGAAGGGGAGAAGGCAGTGCCTATCTTAAAGGGAAGCGGGGCAGTGACAAGCTTCGTAGACGCTGACGGCTTCATAGAGGTTCCAGAAACGGTGGAGATACTCGAATCCGGCGAGGAGGTTGAGGTTACCCTCTTCGGCTGATCGTCTCCGCTCCAAACTTTTACCCAAAAACCTTTTTTAGAGGTGAGTTTTTCTCAGTTGAGGTGGAGAACATGCTCGACATAAAGCTCATCCGAGAAAATCCGGAGATAGTAAAGAAGGATTTGATAAAGCGCGGTGAAACCGAAAAGCTGAAGTGGATCGATGAAATTCTTGAACTCGACAAAAGGTGGCGTGAGAACCTGAAGAAAATAAACCAGCTGAGAAAGGAACGCAACCAGCTGGCGGTTCAGATAGGAAAGAGGAAGAAGGCCGGAGAACCTGTGGATGACCTCATCGCGAGGAGCAACGAGATAGTCAAACAGATTGAAGAGCTGGAGAGGGAGAACGAGGAGCTGAAGAAAAAGATCGACTACTACCTCTGGCGCTTACCCAACATCACCCACGAGAGCGTTCCCGTTGGTGAGAGCGACGAGGACAACGTCCCGATAAGGTTCTGGGGTAAGGCCAAGGTCTGGGAGGGCTTCCTTGAGGCCTTCAAGGAGGGGAGCCTCGGGAAGATGGAGTACGAGCTTCTCAGCTGGAGGCCGAGGCTCCACGTTGACATGCTTGAGCTTTTGAAGGGGGCTGACCTCGAGAGGGCCGCGAAGGTGAGCGGTGCTCGCTTCTACTACCTCCTCAACGAGCTCGTTATCCTCGATTTAGCTCTTATCCGCTTCGCTCTGGATAAACTCATCGAGAAGGGCTTCACCCCGGTCATTCCGCCCTACATGGTGCGCAGGTTTGTGGAGGAGGGAGCTACAACCTTTGACGACTTCGAGGAAGTCATCTACAAGGTCGAGGGCGAAGACCTCTACCTCATCCCGACTGCCGAGCACCCGTTAGCTGGCATGCACGCCAACGAAATCCTCGAAGGGAAAGACCTGCCGCTCCTCTACGTGGGCGTAAGCCCCTGCTTCAGGAAGGAGGCCGGAACAGCAGGAAAGGACACCAAGGGCATATTCCGCGTTCACCAGTTCCACAAGGTCGAGCAGTTCGTATATTCAAGGCCTGAGGAGAGCTGGGAGTGGCATGAAAAGCTCGTCGCCAACGCCGAAGAGCTCTTCCAGGCGCTCGAGATCCCCTACCGCGTCGTGAACATCTGCACCGGTGATCTGGGGTACGTGGCCGCCAAAAAGTACGACATAGAGGCCTGGATGGCCGGCCAGGGCAAGTTCAGGGAAGTTGTGAGCGCGAGCAACTGTACCGACTGGCAGGCGAGAAGGCTGAACATCCGCTACCGCGACAAGACCCACGAGAAGCCGCGCTTTGTCCACACGCTCAACTCGACCGCCATAGCCACTTCAAGGGCAATAGTTGCCATCCTCGAGAACCACCAGACGGAAGAAGGTGTAGTAAAGCTCCCGAAGGCCCTATGGAAGTACACCGGCTTCAAGGAGATACTGCCGGCAAGCATGAAGGAGAGGTGCTGTGAGGGGTGATTTAGAGCTTTTTCAATTCTTTTTTCCAGTTCTTCTGAGGATGATATTACCTTTATGCCCTCTTTCCTGCAGGCTTCCTGGAAGTCGCTGTCGAGCGTTATAATTGCCCTTCAGCGGTAAAATTTTGCGGTGGCAAGAATGAAGGCATCGTTTGGGAGGAGACCCTGTTTGTCGATAATATTCCTGGCATCTCTGAAAACAAACTCATTTACGTCCAGAAACTTAAACTCCTCAAGAAGGCTATAAACGGGGCTTTTCTCAGCACTTCTCACGAATTCCTTCTCCTTTTTAAGCGTTAGGTAACTCTTCCCGGTGGCGCGTTTTAGGTATACGAAAAGAACCTCGGAGGCAACTACATCGTTTATGCAGGCCGTTTCATTATATTCGGCCAAGAGTTCCAGAATAGCCCTTGTGTTTGGTTCCCTTTAAGTGCTCGATGATGACGCTTGAATCAACCATAAAGCTCCTCATATATCTCCACCCTGAGCTCTGCGGCGCTCTTCTCTGTTTTGAGGATTCCAAAAGTCTCCTTTATGAGCTTCTTTCTTCTCTTCAACCTTTCAACGTATCTCCTGACATCGTCTGCGAGCTCGGGGGGACTTCAATTTTCACAGTCTCCACTTCTTTCACCTAAATGGAACTTGGCACTTCAAGATTTAGCCCTTTCTGAACTCTCATCTTCATGTTCCTTTCCAAGTTGACCATGAGGAATGTTTGTTCTGTATGTAATCCAAAACTTTATATAGCCCTGTTCTATATACAGTACAAGTGATGAAAATGATAGAGAGAGAAACCTGGGCGGAGGTGATACTCGACTACCGGCGGCTCTTTAGGTGGGGGGTAAAAAGAGAAATTGAAGTCCCCATGCCAAATACTCCCCTGGCAGTTTCAATAGTTGGGCCGAGAAGGGCGGGGAAGACGTTCTTAATGCTTCAAACGATGGGAGAGCTCGTTGGGAGTGGAATTCCCGAGAGCAGGGTCGTTTATATCAACTTCGAAGACCCCCGCCTTACCGATGTTACCCTGGATGACCTCATGGTTTTCCTTGAAGTCCTCAACGAGATGCACCCGGATGATGCAGGAGAGACGAGGTACTTCTTCCTCGATGAGGTTCAGAACGTCCCTGGCTGGGAAAGGTTCGTCCGCTACCTACTCGACTTTGACAATCGGGTCTTTGTATCGGGGTCGTCCTCAAAGCTCCTCTCAAAGGAGATAGCGACACAGCTCAGGGGTCGTTCGATTTCCGTTGGAGTTTTTCCGTTTTCATTCCGGGAGTTTTTGAAAGCAAGGGGGGAAAAGCTCCCAAAATACCTATCCACGGAGGAGAAGGCAAAGGTGACGGCTCTTCTGGGGGAGTATCTTGAGTGGGGAGGCTATCCAGAGGCTGTGCTGAACCCTGAACTCAGGATGGAAGTCCTCCGGAGCATACTTGATCTCGCGGTTTATCGCGACATCGTTGAGCGGTGGGGTATAAGGAACGTCTCCGCCATAAGGCTCCTCCTCAAGATGCTCGCACGCTCCAGTCACCTGACCCTCTCAAAGGCCTACTCGACCCTCAAAAGCCTCGGGGTGAGCGTGGGTAAGGGAACCCTCGCGGACTACATGGAGTACCTCTCGGATGCCTTCATCCTCTACCGCCTCCCCCCTTACGTGAAGTCGTACAAGAAGGCGGAACTGCTCGGCTTCAAGCCGTATCTTGTTGACAGCGGGCTGTTGAGAATTCTTGGGGTTACGGATAGGGGCAGGCTCCTCGAGAACACTGTGTTCATGGAGCTCATCAGGCGCGGCTTCACGCCGGGAGAGGACCTTTTCTACTTCCCCTCTGAAGGCGGAGAGGTCGATTTCATTGCAGGAGAGGAGGCAATTCAGGTAACCTACGAAATCCATCCCTTCAACAGGGAAAGGGAGCTTAAACCGCTCCTCAAAGCCGCTAATTCCTGTGGGGCCAGAACCCTAAAGGTCATAACCTTCGCCCAGAGGGAGACCCTGGGGCTGAAAGGGAGAAAGATTGAGATCGTCCCCCTCCTCCGCTGGCTTCTTTAGACTCCTCCCCTTTCCCTCACCTTTCTCCTCACGTTCGGGTCGCGGTCGGCGATGATTTTTAAAGCCTCCTCAAAGCTCATCCAGTCAGGGACTTCTTCGTTGATGTAGATGCCAGTTCTACCTATCGAGTCCCTCCTCGTTAGGACGTGGACTCTCTCG
>JASGLT010000031.1 GCA_030156945.1 Thermococcaceae archaeon | reverse complement strand
AAAATTAAGGGAAGGACCCTCCAGCTTTTTGGTAAGTTTTTCCTCCATTTTCACACCTCCACCTAATGGATACATTTGAACGTGTCATCATTTTAGTACATTTAGTTAATGGGCCAAAAAGTTATAAACCTTTCCCTCCATCCCCAAAGCTGCTTTGCATTTGTAAAGCTAATATCTGGTTCAAATTGAGACATTGGGGGAATCTCCACGACATTAGTGTGCATAGAAACCCCTATAAATCTTTCCTTCGTAGGTGTTGAGTATGGGGGGTGAGGGTATGGAAGTCGTGAGAGAGGTCAGGGAGATAGCCGAGAAGATAAAGAATATGGAAATCAGGGGTGCTGGAAAAATAGCCAGGTCGGCCGCCTACGCCCTCCAGCTCCAGGCAGAGAAGAGCAAGGCCACCAACGTTGACGAGTTTTGGAAAGAGATGAAGCAGGCCGCTAAAATTCTCTACGAGACGAGGCCTACTGCCGTTTCCCTGCCAAACGCTCTCCGTTACGTCATGCACAGGGGGAAGATAGCGTACTCCAGCGGTGCAGACCTTGAACAGCTCAGGTTCGTCATAATAAACGCCGCCAAGGAGTTCATCCACAATTCTGAGAAATCCCTTGAGAGGATCGGGGAGTTCGGTGCGAAGAGGATCGAGGACGGCGACGTCATAATGACCCACTGCCACAGCAAAGCCGCTATAAGCGTCATGAAGACCGCCTGGGAGCAGGGCAAGGATATAAAGGTCATCGTCACCGAGACTAGGCCCAAGTGGCAGGGCAAGATAACTGCCAAGGAGCTCGCCTCCTACGGAATCCCGGTTATCTATGTGGTCGACTCGGCCGCGAGGCACTACATGAAGATGACCGACAAGGTAGTTATGGGTGCAGACACTATAACCGTGAACGGTGCGGTGATAAACAAGATCGGAACAGCGCTGATAGCTCTGACAGCAAAGGAACACAGAGTTTGGACGATGATTGCAGCTGAGACCTACAAGTTCCACCCTGAGACGATGCTCGGCCAGCTCGTCGAGATAGAGATGCGCGATCCGACTGAGGTAATTCCAGAGGAGGAGCTGAAGACCTGGCCGAAGAACATCGAGGTCTGGAACCCGGCGTTCGATGTTACCCCACCGGAGTACGTGGACGTCATAATCACCGAGCGCGGAATAATACCCCCGTATGCTGCAATAGACATTCTTAAGGAAGAGTTCGGCTGGGCGCTCAAGTACACCGAGCCCTGGGAAGACTGATACTTTCCTCTTTTCTTTCTGGTTCAACGGTATTGCTTAAAAGGAGTATGCCTTTTATACTCCAGGCAACAAAAACATAGGGGTGGATAATGATGAAAGCTTACATAGCCGAGAACGTCAGGGGCGTATATGCCTTTGACGAGAGTGGAAAGCTCATTGCGACCAAGCCTTTCAGCGGGAAGCCTGAGGCAAGCCTTGACAGGCTCCTCAAAGGTGAGCCGAGCGACGAGCTCATAGAGTTCCTCGACGAACTTGGGGAGGAAGGCTACACCGAGTTTGTGGTCGAGGACTCCGAGCTGAGCAGAAGCCTCAAGGAGCTCGGCTACAACGCCACAGCCGAGTTCCCGAACATAGCTGGCGAAAAGCTCCGCTCAAGTCCCGAGGAGTTCCTGGGCGAGAACTGGTTCGACGAGTACTTCAGCGTTGGCGTCGCTCTGACCAGGCTACGCATACAGGAGCAGAGCGGCGCTCGCGATAAGATGATCATCCAGGCCATCGAGGCCCTCGACGACATTGACAAGGTCATAAACCTCCTCGTTTCGAGGCTGAGGGAGTGGTACGGCCTCCACTTCCCAGAGCTCGATGAACTCCTCCCGAAGCACCCGCAGTACGTTGCGTTTGTTAGGGAGATCGGCCCGAGGGAAAACGCTACCAGGGAAAAGCTTGAGAAGCTCGGCTTCTCCGAGGGCAAGATAGAGAAAATCCTTGAAGCGGCCGAGAAGTCAATGGGCGCCCCGCTCGGCAAGTTCGACAGTGCGATAATCCAGAAGTTGGCCAGCGAGATAAGCGACCTCTACAGGCTGAGGGAGGGGATAGAGGACTACCTTGAGACTGCCATGGACGAAGTTGCTCCGAACCTCAAGGCGCTCGTCGGAGCCAAGCTCGCTGCCAGGCTCATGAGCCTTGCAGGTGGATTAAAGGAGCTCGCCATGATGCCCGCTTCAACCATACAGGTTCTTGGCGCGGAAAAGGCGCTCTTCAGACACCTCAGGAGCGGTGCCAAACCACCCAAGCACGGCGTCATCTTCCAGTATCCTGCAATAAACCGCTCGCCGTGGTGGCAGAGGGGTAAGATAGCTCGCGCTCTGGCAGGAAAGCTCGCGATAGCGGCAAGGGTGGACTACTTCTCCGGCGAATACATAGGTGAGGAGCTGAAGAAGGAGCTTGAGGGGAGGATTCAGGAGATCAAGGAGAAGTACCCGAACCCGCCGAAGAGGAAGGCCAAGCCCGAGAAGAAAAAGAAGGAAAAGAAGAAGTTCAAGGGCAAAGGAAAAGGAAAACACGAGAAGGGCAAGGGCTTCGGCGGAAAGAGGGAAGAAAAGGGCAAGAAGGACAAGAAGAAAAAGAAGAAGGGTAAGGGCGGTAAGAGGTGATCGAGATGAAGGTTAAAAAGCACAAGTTCCCGGGCGTTTACATAGTTATTGATGACGACGGCAGCGAGAAGATAGCGACCAAGAACCTCGTTCCGGGCCAGAGGGTCTACGGCGAGAGGGTGGTCAAGTTCGAGGGTGAGGAATACAGGATATGGAACCCTACGAGATCCAAGCTTGGAGCGGCCATCCTCAACGGCCTCAAGAACTTCCCGATAAAGCCCGGCTCAACGGTACTCTACCTCGGTGTCGCGAGCGGTACCACCGCTTCCCACGTCAGCGACATAGTGGGCTGGGAGGGCAAGGTCTTCGGCGTCGAGTTCTCCCCGAGGGTTCTCAGGGAGCTCGTGCCACTCGTTGAGGAGAGGAGAAACATCGTGCCAATCCTCGGCGATGCCACCAAGCCGGAAGGCTACCGCGCGCTCGTTCCGAAGGTGGACGTTATCTTCGAGGACGTTGCCCAGCCGACGCAGGCAAAGATACTCATAGACAACGCCAAAGTCTACCTCAAGAGCGGCGGCTACGGCATGATATCCGTCAAGAGCAGGAGCATAGACGTCACCAAAGAGCCGGAGCAGGTCTTCAAGGAGGTCGAGAAGGAGCTTTCGACATACTTCGAGGTCATCGAGAGGCTTTCGCTTGAGCCCTACGAGAAGGACCACGCGCTCTTTGTCGTGAGGAAGCCCTGATTTCTCTTTTTGGCTTTCTCTTCTTCTAAAAACAGAAGAGAAAAGGCTCAATCCCTCTTCGGCAGGTGTGGAATGAGCCAGCTCAGGAAGCTGTCCATGCTCCTCGTCTGGATGTAGAGCGTTCCAGTTCCGTAGAACTCAGCAACCAACCCTTCTCCACTGAAGAGCGTACTCTTAAGTCCGCCGACACGCTTCACGTTGAAGTCAAGCCCCTCGCTGAAGGCCACCATGTGGCCGGTGTCTATGATGAAGCGCTCGTTGTGGAGCTCCTTCTTGTAGATTGCCCCGAAGCTCGAAAGGAAAACAGTTCCCCTTCCGCTCATCTTAAGGAGGAACAGTCCTTCCCTGCCGAAGAAGGTCTTGGCGCCGCCCCATTTGGCATCTATGTCGATGTCCCCATAGCTTGCCAGGAAGGCACCGCTCTGGGCGTAGAGAGTTCCATCAAGCTCAAAAGCCTCAATGTCCCCCATGTAAGGTGGAGCAAGACCGATGCTCCCAGGTCCGTCTTCTGCCCTGAACGTGTTCACGAAGAAGCTCTCTCCCCCGAGCATTGAGCGTTTAAGCGCTCCAAAAACGCCCCCCTTAGCCTTGGTCTCCAGCTTTATAGTCGGGCTCATGTGCACCATGGCCCCAGCCTCGGCCTGTATCTCTTCGCCTTCATTAAGCTCCACTTCGAGCAGGGAGAAGCTCGGCCTGTGGATTATCTCATACCTCATAAAAACACCTCAAACTGAGTGAGTGCCATCCCTTATATACCCGCCCCTCGTCAATCGTCTAAAAACTCTTTCACTTTTACCGAAAGGCTTTTATAAGGCCCTTTCTCACAGTCCCCAGGGACTTTTCAAAGTTTGAGGGTGATGTCATATGAGCAAACTCCTGAAGCCCAAGAGGGAGGTCGGCATTATCGGCTACGGCGCCTACGTGCCGATGTATAGAATCAAGGCAGAGGAGATAGGAAGGGTCTGGGGAGTCAACAGCTTTCCCATCCAGGAAAAATCCGTCCCCGGTCTTGACGAGGACACGATAACCATCGGTATTGAAGCGGCGAGAAACGCCCTCAAGAGGGCCCAGATCGACCCCAAGCTCATAAGGGCAATCTGGCTTGGAACTGAGAGCAAGCCCTACGCGGTTAAGCCGAGCGGAACGGTCATAGCAGAGGCAATTGGAGCAACTCCAGATTTGGATGCTGCTGACTTTGAGTTTGCCTGCAAGGCCGGAACCGAGGCCATACAGGCCGCTATGGGTTTCGTTGGTTCGGGAATGGCCGACTACGCGATGGCCATCGGTGCAGACACCTCGCAGGGTAGGCCAGGCGATCACCTTGAGTTCACGGCCGCGGCGGGAGGAGCCGCTTACATCCTTGCTCCGAAGAGCTCCGAGACCCTGGCTTACTTTGAGGCGAGCTACTCATACGTCACCGACACCCCCGACTTCTGGAGGAGGCAACATGAGCACTACCCGAGGCACGGTAACCGCTTCACAGGTGAGCCAGCTTACTTCCACCAGATAATAAGCGCCGCCAAGACCCTCATGGAGGAGCTCGGCTACACGCCGAACGACTTCGACTACGCCGTCTTCCACCAGCCGAACGTCAAGTTCCCGCTCACCGCCGCCAAAATACTTGGAATTCCAAAAGAGAAGGTTCTTCCGGGCCTTCTCAGCGGGATAATAGGTAACACCTACAGCGGTGCGACCCTCGTCGGTGTGTCCGCGGTTCTCGACATAGCCAAGCCCGGCGACAGGATTCTGTGGGTGAGCTTTGGAAGTGGAGCTGGAAGCGATGCCTTCAGCCTCGTCGTCCAGGATGCCATAGAGGAGAAGAGGGATCTGGCTCCGAAGACAATGGACTACGTGAACAGGAAGAAGTACATAGACTACGCCCTCTACGCGAAGCACAGGGGCAAGTACATACTGTGAGGTGGTTGAAATGGAGAAGCCCGTCATAATTGGTGTTGGTATGGTTCCCGTCGGCGAGCACTGGAGGGTCTCACTTAGGGATATGGCCACTGAGGCCCTTCTGAATGCTATGGAAGACGCTGGAATAGACAAGGTTGATTCGCTCTACGTTGGAAACATGGCTTCAGGCTCATTCATCGAGCAGGAGAACCTGGGTGCCCTTATAGCCGACTGGGCAGGCCTTGGAAACATCCCAGCGGTGAAGGTTGAGGCAGCCTGTGGAAGCGGCGGTGCTGCCGTTCAGGAGGGGGCTAAGGCCGTAATGTCCGGTTTGGAGGACGTCGTTGCCGTCGTCGGCGTCGAGAAGATGACCGATGCCTGGCCGAGCGACGGAACTCGCTATCTGGCCTACGCGGCCGATGCCGAGTACGAGCTCTTCCACGGGGCGAGCTTTGTCGCTTTGAACGCTCTCATAATGAGGCTCTACATGAAGACCTACGGCTACACCGAGGAGGACTTGGCCCACTTCGCAGTCAACGCCCATGCAAACTGCGCCAAGAACCCGTACGCTATGTTCAAGAAACCAATAACCGTTGATACAGTCCTCAAGAGCCCGTACGTTGCAGACCCGATAAAGCTCTTCGATGCTGCGCCAATGTGCGACGGAGCGGCGGCTGTCATAATAACCTCAAAGGAGAAGGCGAAGGAACTCGGTGTCCCGAAGGACAAGATGGTCGAGCTCGCCGGCTTCTGGAGGGCAATCGACACCATAAACTTTGCAAACAGAGAGGACTTCCTGACACTCAAAGCGGCTAAGGTCGCCGCCGAGAAGGCCTATAAGATGGCAGGCGTAACGGCTAAGGACATCGACTTCTTCGAGGTCCATGATGCCTTCACGGTGATGGCCGCGCTCAGCCTTGAAGCTTTAGGCGTTGCGGAGAAGGGCAAGGGAGCAATGCTCGCGAAGGAGGGACAGATAGCCATCGACGGTGACTACCCGATACAAACGATGGGCGGGTTAAAGGCCAGGGGACACCCGGTCGGAGCGACCGGTGTTTACCAGACGGTTGAAGCGGTTCTCCAGCTCCGCGGAGAGGCCCCCGAAGGGATACAGGTTCCCGACGCCGAGGTTGGCCTGACCCAGAACATAGGTGGAACCGGTTCAAACATAACCGTTAGCGTCCTGAGGAGGGTCTGAAATGGGGAGGCCGATGCAGGTTGCCAGGCACTGGAGACACTTCCGTGAGAAGTACGCCCTCATTGGGGGCAAGTGTGAGAACGGCCACTTAATGTTCCCGAAGAGGCCCGTCTGCCCGGTCTGCGGCTCAAGAAACGTTGAGGAGTACCAGTTCAGTGGAAAGGGTAAGGTCATCAGCTGGACCATAGTGAGGAACCCGCCGAGCGGCTTCGAGTACTACAAGCCGTATCCTCTGGCTCTCGTCGAGCTCGAGGAGGGGCCGGTCGTCCTGGCCCAGCTCACCGACGTTGATCCCGAAGAAATCCACGAGGGCATGGAAGTTGAGATGGTCACGAGAAAGCTCAGGGAGTTCGGCGAGGACGGCATAATCCTCTACGGCTACAAGTTCAGGCCGCCGATAAAGTGAATCTCTCCTTTCTCCCCTTTCGTTAAATTTTTATATCCCCAGATGAAGCACTCCCCATGAACGTTGCACTCGGAGCATTTCTGGCGTTCTCCGCAGCATTCGTCTGGGCGCTAACTTCCGTCGTGTCAAAGGTCATAATGAGGCTCATAAGCCCTCTATCCCTGAACGTAATCAGACTTATCATCAGCGCGGCACTGTACCTTGTGATAATAGCCTTCACGGGCTTTCCGTCTCTAAATCATCAGGAGTGGTTTATTCTCTTCATTTCGGGCGTTATAGGGTTCACGGTTGGTGATTGGGTCTTCCTTGAAGGAATACATCGCCTGGGAGTCTCGAAGTCCGCGATACTTGTAACCCTCCATCCAATTCTGACGATGTTTTTGGCCCACTACCTCCTGAACAGGACCCTCAACGTGTTTATAATTCTCGGGGCCCTTTCTATAGTGTCGGCTGTCCTCATTGTGGCCTCTGAGTCGGACGGGAAGAAAACTGACTGGAAGGGCATAGGTTTCGTGCTGGCGGCGGACACTTGCTGGACGGCGGCGGTTCTGATGATGGACTGGCTCATGAGCTCGGGGAGTGCATTTTCGATAATAGGCCTTAGAATAGGTTTTGGGGCGCTTGCATCTGTGGTATTTATGAGAACCGTTCTGGAGGATGTTAAATCCCTGGATGCAAGGGGATGGGGCCTGGTCTTTTCCATAACCTTTCTCGGCACGGTGCTCGGTCAGTACTTCTTTGCCCTGGCGGTGAAAGTTGCCGGGTCGAGTGTAGCAACTCCGGTCACTGAATCGAGCCCCATAATGGCATCCCTAATGGCAGTTGCCTTTTTGAAGGAGCCCTTCACTAAAAGACTTTTATATGCTCTCGCTCTCACTTCCGCCGGAATAATATTGATAGCGGCGGGTTAAGCCTTCTCTATCTTCATCCTCTCCCCGCTCTCAAACTCAAGCTCGAGCTTTCCCTTCTCCATCTTCACCTTGACGCCGTCAACGACGGTTTCTATCTTTCCCTCTTTTGCCTCGACGCCGAGCATCTCAGCAACTTCTTCCACGCTCTTGAGCGAGCCGCTCATCGTTGTTTCAAGGGTCTCCTCGCCCTCAATGGTCACTTTAAGCTTTCCCTTCCCTTCGCGGATAAAACTCTCTTCCTTCATTTCCTTCACCTTCTCGGGATTTGGAGGATTTAGGCACGGCATAAGCCACCACCAAATTGGAACTACTTATCACTGACATTTATCTCCTTTTTGGTGTCCTTCACCATTCGAACCCATATCCCGTGCTGACCGACTTTTTTGAAGCCGTACTTCTCGTAGAACTTAATTGCCCCGTAGTTCTTTTCGCCGACCCACAGCTCTATCCTGCCCGTTTCCTTCAGATATTCGAGGCACTTGTCCATAAGCTTTTGGCCGATGCCGTGTCCCTGATAGGCCTTGTCAACGGCGAACTCGTGGATAGCTCCAACGGTCTTTCCCTCGTACTTGCTGTACCAGTCCTTGTCGCAGACGATAAAGCCGACTATCCTATCACCAATCTTGGCGACGAAAAAGCCGTCCCTGGCCTTGTCCCAGCACCAGCGGAGGTAGCGCTTCGCGTAGCTCTCCCCCTCGCCGCCGTACTCTCTCATGCCCTCGTAGGCGCTCATGTATATCTCAATGAGCCTCTCAAGAGTTTCCTGGTCGAGCTTCTGAAGTTTCTCTATCTTCACTTCTTCGTTCTCCTCCGTCATCGGAGTTGATTAAATCGTCGGGTTTAAAAAGCCTGTCCAGTACTCTCTATGTCAGGGAGAAGGTGGTTGAGATGGGAAAGGCCAAGCCAAAGTACTGCGAGATATGCGGTGCCCCCATCAGGGGACCGGGCCACAGGATAAGGGTGGAGAGGGCGGAGGTTCTCGTCTGTGACAGGTGCTACGAAAAGTACGGCGGTAAAAAGCCCGGAACCTTCAGCCCAATGCCCACCGGAAGGCAGCCGAGGAGGAGTGCAAGACCGGCATCCCGTCCAAAGCCCCAGCCAAGGCCCTACCGGCCGAAGCCACTCGTTGAAGAGGAAATCGTTGAGGACTTCGCGGAAAGGGTTTATAAGGCAATCCAGCGCTCTGGAAAAAGCTACGAGGAGCTTTCCCACGAGATTGGGCTTTCCGTGAACGACCTCAGGGCAATAGCACACGGCTACCGCGAGCCGACAATAAAAGAGGCGAGAAAGCTTGAGAAATACTTCAAGATAAAGCTCATCGAAAGTGCAAGTGAAGAGCTTATTGAGGAGAAGAAGACGATTCCAAGGGACTACGAGCCAACGCTCGGCGACATCGCCAACATAAGGATCAAGAAGAGGAAGAAGTGAAATCTCAAATTTTTC
The DNA here is from genome assembly GCA_030156945.1 of Thermococcaceae archaeon. Taxonomy (GTDB): domain Archaea; phylum Methanobacteriota_B; class Thermococci; order Thermococcales; family Thermococcaceae; genus Thermococcus. The sequence goes on along the minus strand of JASGLT010000031.1, from coordinate 11,172 downwards.
TTCCAAAATTTATTGGTATAAGCAAGGGTGAGGTAGTCATTGTGGTTCCGAAGGGCCTTGAGAAGATCATCCAGAAAAAAATATCCCTACTGTTGAGGAAGGAAGAGAAAAAGGGCCTAAAAAAGGACATCCTTAAAAAGTATCTCGGCAAGTTCTCTGGTTCGATAGACGAGGAGGAGTGGTATCTCCAATGACATCTTAGGGAGTTTTTATGTGCATTCTTGGAGTAAGTTTTTGGCAAAAGCTTTTATACATCGCATTACATAACGTATTTCGGAGGGGTATTGCGTGGCCGTCATTACAGTTAGGGTTCCCGACGAGATAAGGGCCAAGATGAAGACGGTGAAAGTGAACTGGAGCGAGGAGATAAGGAAGTTCATAATCCACCGCATAGAAGAGGAAGAGAGAAAGAAGAACATCCAAAAGGCCCTTGAGATACTTGAGGGAAAGAAGAGCGTTGAGAAGGGCTTTTCATCGAAGTCTGTGAGGGAGGATCGTGATAGTAATTGACGCTTCTGCTCTTGTCAAGGTGATCCTCCAAGAGGAGGGCTGGGAGGAAGTCCCTCTGACTCCCAAAACGGCAACGCTGGATTACGCCCTCGTTGAGAGCTTAAACGCAATCTGGAAGGCTATTGTTAGAGGACGGCTGGAGGAGAGGGATGGGAAAGAGAGAATTGAAGCGCTGAAGTATCTCGCCGAGGGTCTGCTACTATTTGAGGCTAGGGATTATTTTGAACGCGGTCTGGAGATAGCGTTAAGCGAGAGGATTACCGTTTACGACGCCCTGTACATAGCCCTCGCAGAGGAAATAGAAGCTAAGTTTTACACTTCTGACGTTAGGCAGTTTGAGGCGGCCCAAAAATACGTGAAGGCAGAACTAATCCGATAGTTCCAACGGAGGAGAAGGTTTAGAGCTCGTCTAAGTCCAAGTCTTCCCGCTTTTTCCTCTTCCTCTCGAGCTCCTCGGCCTTCGTTCTCTTCGGAGGGTGGAAGCCCCTGAGCTTCTCGAAAGTCCCCCAGAGCCTCATCAGCTCTTCCCACGCCTCGCTGTCCGGCGGGACTACGAGGACGTGGGCTGGAGGATGAATGTCCATAAGCCTGCCTATGGCCTTCCTCGGCGGAAGGTCTATCTGGGCAACTACGTGGGCTTTAAACTTCCTCCTCGGCTTCTCGCCGCTAACCTTCTCAAAGACCCACTCTGAGAGGGCCGGCGGTATTATCCGGGGATCCCCTCTTATCTTCATCCCGCCGTAGCGGACGAGGTCTGCCAAGGCCACGCTCGCCTTCTGAAAGTTGTCGGCCCTCACGAGCACTATCGTGTTTCTCATGTTCTCACCGGCCTAAGTTGCTGGCTCATCTTTATAAAGGATTGGGACGAAAATAATTGGAGGTGAAGGCTGTGGATCCGCTGAGCGGATTTTTGGGTCTCTTTTGTGGTGGCTCTTCTTCCTCTACCTGCTGATGTGGCCCCAGCTCCAGTTCAGGGCGCTCCAGGCGGCCAGGGCAAGGCTAATGGCCCAGCTCGCGAGGAAGAGGAACTCTACGGTAATAACGATGATTCACAGGCAGGAGAGCATAGGCCTCTTTGGGATACCAGTGTACAGGTTCATCAGCATCGAGGACAGCGAGGAAGTGCTTAGGGCCATAAGGGCTGCGCCGAAGGACAAGCCGATAGACCTGCTCATCCACACCCCCGGAGGTCTTGTCCTCGCGGCAACCCAGATAGCGAGGGCGCTCAAGGAGCACCCGGCTGAGACGCGTGTTATAGTCCCCCACTACGCCATGAGCGGCGGCACACTCATAGCACTCGCCCCTGACAAGATAATCATGGATCCAAACGCAGTCCTCGGTCCAGTTGACCCTCAACTCGGACAGTACCCGGCTCCAAGCATACTGAGAGCTGTTGAGAAGAAAGGCCCGGAGAAGGTTGACGACCAGACGCTTATCCTGGCCGACGTCGCCGAGAAGGGCATAAAGCAGGTTCAGGACTTCGTCTTCAACCTCCTCAAGGACAAGTACGGCGAGGAGAAGGCAAGGGAGCTGGCCCAGATACTCACGGAGGGCAGGTGGACGCACGATTACCCGATAACCGTTGACCACGCGAGAGAGCTTGGTCTCAATGTAGAGACCGACGTTCCAGAGGAAGTCTACGCTCTCATGGAGCTCTACAGACAGCCGGTCAAGCAGAGGGGAACCGTCGAGTTCATGCCGTACCCGGTGAAGCAGGAGAAGAAGTGACCTTTCATTTTTCTTACCAAAACTTTTAAAAACCTGTTGTTAATAAAAGCGTACAGAAAAATTCTGGAGGGATGTGGAATGTATCTGAAGAAGAGGCACATCGAGATACTTAGGGAAATGAAGAACACCGAGAGCCAGGCGGAGATAGAGGCGAAGCTCCCGGAGGACTTTCAGATAAGGGCGATAGAGCTCTACATACTTGGCTTTGCCGAGCTTGAGGGTGGCAAGATAAAGCTGACCGATGCCGGCAGGAAGCTTCTTGAGATAACTGATGGCCTTAACCTTGAGGAGCTCCCGGATGTGATCGCTGACACCGAGATAATCAAGATGATGGAGCTCCTCGGGGAGACGGGCAAAATCCCCGAGAGCTGGATGGAGAAGCTCAGGGAGAGAAAGCTCGCCGATGAGAACGGTCTGACCGCTTTTGGAAAGGCCCTTCTGGAGGTCTACCGCGAGACACACCCCGTGGTCTACCTCACGCCCGAGATTGCCTCATTCCTCAGAGGAATGCCCAAGATTGGAACCCTCGATGAGCTGGTAACTTACAAGAACTCAAAGCTCTACGGCGACAACATAGTCAACGCACTCCAGGCCATGAGGCTTCTCTTAATCTCACCGCCGACCGATAAGGGCAGGGCCTTCGCAACGACTCCAGCTGCCAAGCTCGCGCTGAGGGCCCTCAACATGATCCCCGTGTTTGCCAGGGCCATCGTGCTCAGGAAAGAGGACTTCGAGATGCTCAAAGCCGGCAGGAGGAACGCAGAACTTGAGAGCATGGGCCTCGCCGACGAGAAGGGCGCCACCGAGTTCGGAAAGGCCATAATGGACACCTACGAGGCGATGGGCAGGGTCGAGGAGAAAGTCCTTCCGATATACCTGCTCGAAGACGAGCTCTCAGTTCTCAGGGCCATTCAGGAGATCGAGAAGAAGCACGAGACCAACCCTGATATCCTTCCGACCGAGAAGGAGATAGAAAAGCGTGTTGAGGTCGATGACCTCGGTGCAGTTCTGCACCTCCTTGAGAGCAAGGAGCTAATCGAGAGGCGGCTCGTAAAGGAAAAGGACGCCTACTGGCTAACCGAGTGGGGCAAAGAGGCGATCAACTTTGGAACGGTCAGTCCGGATGCCATGAAGGCAGTGACCTACGCCGAGAGCGGTGACGTCCCGATAGCCGAGTGGGTGCTCAAGGCCCAGGAGGAGAACGTTGTAAAGGCCGGCGTCACCGACAAGGGCAGGTTCTACCTCAGGCTCAGCAGGGAGATAAAGAGGAAGCCCTTCCTAACCCGCTACGATGCGGCAATACTCGCCAAGATCCCGAGGAAGAAGTACATTCACAGAGACGAGTTAGTGACGCTCGTGCAGGACTACATCGGCGGAGACGAGAAGGAGATCATCAGGGCAATTGGCGAGGCAGAGGCCAAGGGCTTCGTTGTGGAGCTCCAGAACGGCATGGTCAAGCTCACCGAGCTTGGGGATAAAGTCAAGACAGCCCTTGAGAACGCCAAGCTCCAGGAGATAGTAAAAGTCAAGTTCAGTGTCACGCCGACCCTCTACAACGTGCTCAGAGTGATCTACGACAACATCGAGACCTTCAACAGGATATGGAAGGAGAAGGGCGAGATCAAGGGCTACAAGATGGAGGAGGTTGACGTCATCAGGAAGCACCTCAGCCTCAGCGAAGACGAGATAAAGAAGGCCCTGACAATGCTCAGGGAGCTTGGCTTCCTCGGAACCAAGAGCCTTACCGAGGCCGGGAAAGTTCTCGTCGAGGCCTACCTCTGAGGCCTTTTCTCCAGTTTATTTCCTTCTGACCTAAACCTTTAAAAACCCAATATGGCCATTTATAAAGGGTTTTTAAACCCACCACCCGGAGGTGTAAGCCTTGGTAGACATGAGCAATGTTAAGCTCAGGATCGAGAATATAGTCGCTTCTGTGGATCTTTTCGCCCAGCTGAACCTTGAGAGGGTCATTGAGATCTGTCCCCACTCAAAATACAACCCCGAGGAGTTTCCGGGGATTATATGCAGGTTTGACGAGCCCAAGGTGGCGCTTCTGATATTCAGCTCCGGAAAGCTGGTCGTCACTGGAGCTAAGAGCGTTGAGGACATAGAGCGTGCCGTCAACAAACTTATTCAGATGCTGAAAAAGATAGGTACAAAGTTCACCAGGCCGCCCCAGATAGACATCCAGAACATGGTTTTCAGCGGTGATATCGGTATGGAGTTCAACCTCGATGCCGTTGCCCTCAGCCTCCCCAACTGTGAATACGAGCCTGAGCAGTTCCCCGGCGTTATATACCGCGTTAAGGAGCCCCGGGCCGTGATACTGCTGTTCTCTTCGGGCAAGATAGTCTGTTCCGGAGCCAAGAGCCAGGAAGATGCCTGGGAGGCTGTTAAGAAGCTCCTGAAAGAGCTTGAGAAGTACGGCCTCATTGAAGAGGAGGACGAGTGGTGAGTTCTTCTCTTTTCAAAAATTGTTTTAAACTCTTTGCTCTATGAATTTCGGTGGTCCCCAATGTATAGTGAGGTTCTTGAGTGGCTTAAAGCTGGTAACGACGATGCCGAGGACATAGTTGATCTCCCCTGGAACGTCAAGCAGGTGGGGGAGAAGCACTACGTTGCAGAACATCCGAAGATACCGTTTCTTTTGAACGTCCTCTTCATGGACGGCTTCGTCAGGCTTGCCGTTCCCTCTGGGGTCGAGACAATAGCGATGAGGCTTGAGGAAAAGGTGAAGGTGTACCACACGCTCCTCGTCCTGAACGAGCGCATGAACCTCCTCAAGTTCACCCTCAGCGGGATGAACGACGAGATAACACTCCGCGTTGACCTCGACGAGAAGAGCCTCGGAAAGGAGGAGTTCAATGACGCATTAACGGCCCTCCTCGTGGGAATGAACGTCCTTATGGACTCCCTCGGTCTGACCCAGGAGTTCCAGGAGATGATATTCGAAAGGCTGGCCCTAATGATCATGGAAAGAATGCAGAACGGCGCCAGCAAGAGGGAGATAGTTGAGTTCCTGACGAAGAAGGTCGGCATGAAGAAGGACGAAGCCGAGGCCCTCCTTTCCGAGCTCAAAAAGGCCGTCAAGGAGGACGAGAGGGGATACATTTGAAGTTTGGGGTTATCTACACCCCAATATTCCTCGAACACAGGCCAGAGGGATATCACCCGGAGAACCCGGGTAGGTTGAAGAGGGCAGTCGAGGGACTCAAAAAAGCAGGCCTGTGGAAGAACGTTATCGAACCGGAACCCATCCCGGAGGAAGAGCTCCTCAGGGTGCACGATAGGGAATACGTGGAGCTCGTGAAGGAACTAAGCACTTCGTTTTCCTACTTAGACCCGGACACCTACGTTTCCCTCGGAACTTTTGAAGCAGCGCTCCACGCCTTTGGGGCAGCTAAGAAGGCTGTTGAGCTTGCGCTTGAGGAGAAGGGGCTTTATCTTGCTTTCGTCAGGCCACCGGGCCACCACGCCGGCAGGAAGGGGAAGGCCTTCAACGCGCCTACCCTAGGCTTCTGCATATTCAACAACGCAGCTTATGCTGCAAAGCTCCTCGAAGAACTCACCGGAAAAGCCCTGGTTATTGACTTCGACGCCCACCACGGCAATGGAACGCAGGAGATACTCTGGAACGATTCAAATGCAGTCCACATAGACCTCCACGAGCGGGACATCTATCCCGTGAGCGGCTACGAATACGAGATCGGAGGGAAGGGCGCAGAGGGGACTAAGGTCAACATACCAATGCCCCACTATTCGGGCGACGATGATTACATCTACGCCTGGAACGAGGTTGTTCTGCCGGTAGTTGCCCAGTTCAAGCCGAAGGTCATAGTTATCTCAGCTGGCTTTGACGGCTTCCACGGAGATGGTCTTGCAACACTCCGGCTGAGTGAGGTCTTCTACGCCTACGCCGGGACAACGCTGGCAAGATACCCCCTGACAGTAGTGCTGGAAGGAGGTTACAGCGTTGGGCTTGAGAAGGGCCTACCAGCGTTCATTAGGGGATACCTAAGCGGTGAGCGGCTTGAGGTTCCAGTACATCCGTCCTTCGAGACTCTCAACACAGTAGAAAGGATCAAGGAAATACTGAGGGAGTGGTGGGAGTTCTAACAGAGCAAAAAAGAGGAAAGTAACGGAACCTCAAAGTCCCAGCATCTCTTTGGCGGCTTTGACTCCCAGCTCGAAGGCCTTCATGTTCACATCTATCGTCTTCGGCGGGACGCTGATCCTGATGACCTCCTTTATCCCCTCCTCCGAAAGCGGGAAGCCAGGAGTCTGGCTGAGGGCGCCTATGAGGACGACGTTTGTGGTAACGATGTTGCCGGCCTCCATTGCGAGCTTCTCGGAGTCGAAGGCCATGAACTTACCGCCGAAGTCCTCCTCCACGATCTTCTTCATCTCGTCAAGGCTCGGATAGGTCGCGAGCCCCATCGAGACCTGGACGGGCGGAATAGGCCTCGCATTGGTGAAGACGAGGCCACCCTTCTTGAGGTAGTTGATGTAGCGGAGCGCCTCAACCGGCTCGAAGGAGAGTATGACGTCGGCCTTCCCCTCGGGAACCATAGCACCGTAGACGTCCTCCCCAAACCTCACGTAGGCTATGACGCTTCCAAAGCGCTGGCTCATTCCGTGAACCTCGCCGACCCGAACCTTGTAACCTGCCCTTAAAGCCGCCCAGCCAAGAAGGTTGGCGGCGGTGAGTATTCCCTGCCCGCCAACTCCGGTGATAACGATGTTGTACTCCTTCATCTCACTCACCCTCCTTCATGGGCTCGAACGCATCGAACGGACATACCTGGGCACATCCACCGCAGCCCCAGCACATCGTTGGGTCAACCTTTGCCTTCTTGTTCTCAGGATCCCAGTAGATCGCCGGACAGCCGTAGGCGTTGATACAGATCTTACAGCCGGTACACTTGTCCTCGTTCACCTGGTAAATTGGCCACTTCATTCTCCTTCTGCGCATCTGGCCGACCTTGTAGAGGGCGCATACCTGCCTTGAGACTACGACGCTCACACCCTCAACTTCGAGGGCCTTCTTTATGGTCTCGTAGGTGGCCTTTATGTCGTAGGGGTCAACGACCGCAACGAAGTCCGCCCCCATGGCCTTGGCAACGTCCTCAATGGGTATCCTCTTACCCATGCCGTGAGGCGTCTGTCCCGTTCCCGGATTTGGCTGGTCGCCGGTCATTGCCGTAACGAGGTTGTCGAGAACCACTATGAGAACGTTGGAGCGGTTGTAAATGGCGTTGGCAAGGGCCGGCAGGCCTGTGTGGTAGAACGTTGAATCACCGATGGTAGCGACGATAATCTGCTTCTCCTTGCCCTCCTTGTGCTCTTCCTCAGCGAGTGAGCCGTTCATCGCTATGCTGAGACCGTGGCCGATACCGATGGAAGCACCCATGGCGACCGTTGTATCAACCGTTCTGAGCGGCGGGAGGACACCGAGAGTGTAACAGCCTATGTCGCTCGGGTATATCGCCTTGGGGCCAGCTGCCTTCCTTATGGCGAAGAAGCTGTTCCTGTGCGGGCAGGCCGGACAGAGGCTTGGCGGCCTCGGCGGGACTATCTGGGAGACCTTCTCGTACTTCTCGTCAATCTCGGCGAAGTTTATCGGCGTTTCAAGGCCGAGGAACTTGGCTATCGCCTCAACGGCCCTCCTCGTGGTCATCTCGTAAACTCTCGGCACAAGGTCCTTTCCGTGGATCGGAATTCTCAGGCCCCTGTCGTAGGCCCACGTCTTGACCTGCTCCTCAACCACCGGCTCAAGCTCCTCAACGATGAGGACCTTCTCAAGGCCGTCGAAGAACTTCTCAAGCAGGCCGTAGGGGACGGGGAACGGCGTTCCGAGCTTGAGAACCTTAACGTCCTCTACTCCGAGCCATGCAAGGGCCTCCTTTACGTAGGCGTAGCTTAAACCGGGAGCAATGATGCCGACCTTCGCATCTTCCTTGCCCTCAATCCAGTTGAACGGGCAGTTGTTGAGTTCCTCGCGTATCTTCTCAATTTTCTCAAGGATCAGCGGATGGAACTTCCTCGCGTGGGCGGGGACGTCAACGAACCTCGTTGGGTCCTTTTTGAACTTCCCGAACTTCCTCTCCGCTTTCTTTATCTCCTCTGGTAGTTCACCGAGGACAACGTCGCCCCTCGCGTGGGACGTCCTGGTGGTGGTTCTAAGGATGACGAAGTGCTTGAACTTCTCGCTCAGTTCGAAGGCGTACTTCGTCATCTCCTTGGCCTCGTGAGGTGAACTCGGTTCAAGAACCGGAACGTTGGCGAACTTTGCGTAAACGCGCGTGTCCTGCTCGTTCTGGGAAGACCACATGCTCGGGTCGTCTGCAACCATTATGACGAAGCCGCCCTCAACGCCCATTCCGACGGCGCTCATGAAGGTGTCGGCCGCGACGTTAAGGCCAACGTGCTTCATTGCAGTCATAGCTCTTAGGCCGCTCCAGGCTGCGGCTAAAGCCGTCTCGAAGGCAACCTTCTCGTTTGTCGAGTACTCCATGTAAACCCCGGCCTTTTTAGCGACGGCTGCCATCGTGTCGGTAAGCTCCGAACTCGGCGTTCCCGGATAGGCAGCGAAAACCGCTATGTTCGCTTCGAGCGCTCCCCTCGCTATCGCGTGGTTGCCCAGGAGGAGAACCCTCTCCCCGGGCTTGTCCCACAACACTATGTCGGTAACTTTCGCCATCTAAACTGCACCTCCAGATATCTCTTTCATGAAATCCTTAAGTTCAGACTCATTCAAAATGTAAAAAGCCTTAACGCCCATTTTTCGGGCCCTGCTAACCATATCTCTGTCTGAGGAGATTAAAATTGCATCAAATTTCTTGGTAGTAGAGATGAAGTATGCATCAGCAGCCCGAGGGTGGATTTTTCTTGCAACATCCTTTGCGTCTTCAAATATCCAATCCTCTGAAACCTGGAGAACTCTGCTCGATAGGTACTCTTCAATGAGAGCGACTGCCTCATCCTTCCCAGTAAGCCGTTTGACAAGGCTTATAGTCTCAACTACCCCAAGTCGTGGCATAGCTAATGGAATTCCAGCACTCTCGGCGCTGGATATCGCTCGCCTCGCCAGTTCATTTCTGTGCTCTTTTCCCTTCACTGGTATTACGGCGTCCAACAAAGCGGAAGTATCAACCACGAGCATCCCGCATCTCCTTCAGGAGTTTGTGAGGGTCTTTTTCGACTTCTCCAATGAGTTCCCTCATCCTTTCGTAGAGGTCGTTGATAGTGGGCGGAGCCACCTTGGGAAGCTTTGTCCCCTTGCTCCCGGGCTTTGCGTGGGTTTCCATAATCACTCCTCCCTCAATACCCCAACGTTCTTCGCCTGCTGGACGAGGGCATAGGCTCCAGCGGCAACGTCCTCCGGCCTCTCGTAGCTCGGGATTCCGTTGGCCTCAAGAAGTTCCTTCGCCTTCTCGCTGACGTAGCCTGCCATGAAGAGCCCGAGGACGGGCTTTCCGTTGTTGACTTCTTTTACGGCTTTGATGACGCCCTCGGCGTGCTCAGTCGGCGTCATTCCCGCGAAGGTCGGGACGACGCAGATTGCTATCAGCATGTCCACGTTCGGATCCTGTAGGAGAAGCTTCGCAGTCTTGTAGTAGTCCTCTCCACGGGCAGAGGCTATCATGTCAACGGGGTTCTTCACGGCCGCCATCGGCGGGAGGAAGGAGCGGAGCTCCTCCATAGTTTTCTCCTCAAGGTTGGCCAGCTTGAGGCCCTTCCTGTCTATGGCATCGGCGGTGAGAACTCCTGGACCACCGGCGTTGGTCATTATGGCTACGCGTTTGCCCTTCGGGAGTGGCTGGGTAAATGCCCTTGCCATGCTGAGCATGTCGTCAATCGTATCAGCAACCAGAACCCCGCTCTGCTTGAATGCCGCCTCGTAAATCTTCCAGCTTCCGGCGAGCGAGCCAGTGTGAGACGATGCTGCCCTCGCACCGCTCTCGCTCCTTCCTGCCTTGAGCGCTATTACCGGCTTCTTCTTGGTGACCCTCTTTGCAACGTCTATGAACTTCCTGCCATCCTTGAGGCCCTCGATGTAGAGGGCTATGGCTTTGTCCTCTTCCGTGTCGGCGAGGTACTCCATAAGCTCGGAGAAGTCCACGTCAGCCATATTACCTATGCTGACGAACTTGGAGAAACCGATTCCTTCTTTGACGGTCTTGTAGACTATTCCAGCTCCTAGAGCACCGCTCTGGCTGATGAAGGCTATGCTACCCTTCTTGGCGTCCATGATGAAGGTGGCGTTCATGTCGTCCTGGGTGTTCATAACGCCGACGCAGTTCGGCCCGATGATCCTCATGCCGTACTTATGGGCAATCTCTACGAGCTCCCTCTCTTCCTTCTTGCCCGCCTCGCCAGTCTCGCCAAAGCCGGCAGTTATGATGACCGCGCCCTTGACGCCCTTTTCGCCAGCGTCTATTATCGCCCCCTTAACGAACCTCTTGGGCACTACTATGATAGCGAGATCAACTTCCCCCGGGATGTCCTTGATGTTCTTGTAGGCCTTAACCCCCTGAACAACCTCGTCCTTGACGTTCACAGGATAGACCTTCCCGGCTTTGTACTTCTTTAGGTTTTTGAAGACCTCGTAGCCCAGCTTGAGCGGGTCGTTTGATGCCCCGATGACCGCTATTACCCTCGGCTTGAAGAAGTAGTCGAACGTCATCAATCACTCACCGTTTAAATCTTGGTCAGAGCGTATATAAGCTTTCCCAAAACGGGCATCGGAGAAAAGAAGAGCTTTGATGGACTTAAAGGGACGTTGATGAGCGGTAAAGTTCCTAGACAATGGAGGCAGATTAAGCAACGACCTTACGAAAGCCTTAAATACTAATCGAGACTAGTACTAATCATGATTAGTCAGTTTGTTGACCGAGAGAGGGAGCTGGAAATCCTTGAAAGGGAATGGAAAAA
>JASGLT010000030.1 GCA_030156945.1 Thermococcaceae archaeon | reverse complement strand
TCAAGGAGATCCCTGTTGAGGGCCTTCAGCGGGGCTATGTAGAGAGCGGAAATCGGCTTCAACCCCTCCTCAAGGATTTCGTTAAAGACGGGCAAAACAGCAGCCTCGGTCTTACCCGAGCCAGTCGGCGCTATGACGAGAACGCTCTTTCCAGAACTAACCTCCCTAAACGCGTCCTGCTGGAGTCTGTTGAGCTTTCCAAAGCGTTCTTTGATGACCTTCTTGAGGAGGGGGTTCATGGTTTAAGGAATGATTTTGAGTTCTTGAACTTTGCTGTGGCCTAGAATCATGTGGGAATTGCGCCTCTCAGCATGAGGGGTTAAAAACAGTATCTCACATCTTTCATTTTTGTCGTTCCTTCCAGTATTCTTCTGGGACGAGGTCAAAAACCTTTGAAACCGCAACAAAGTCCGTATCGAACGTTGCGAGCTTTTCAACCCCGTACTCCATCGCCGTTGCCGCGATTACCTCATCGGACGGAAGAAGTCCATACCTCCTGCTGATCTCCTGCATTATTCGAATGTCGTGGTGCTCCTGAAGTATATGAACGCTCTTCTCCACCACCAGCGACCAAACTGCATCGTACGCCATCAGCAGCATTTCCGCGCGCTCTTCCACGGGCATTCTCTTCACGTCATAAATTGTTCTAAATCCCTTTTCCTTTGCGATCTTCCTGAATCAGGAACTCATAGAACTCCCTTGAGGTTCCCTTCAGAGAGAGCTTTACCTTCTTCTCAGGCTCTGCTTTCATCGCTGCGATCCTTATTGACTCCCACTCCGCGAGAACCCTCGCCTTTTTTGCTATCTTCTCCGGGTCTAACCCCCCTGGAATCTTTATCACGACCTCAACTTCCGTCATGTTTGGGAGTAGGATTTTCACCCTATTAACTTTTCTCGTTGCATTGGGGTTTCAGGAGTAGGGAAGGCAAGAAATCAGAAATGGAATGGTCATTTACTTAACTCCAAAACTTAGACGGGGAAAGATAGAAGGTTCTTTACCTTGAGTCTCTCTTAAGAACGATATCGGCCTTTTTCAAGCTTTTCTAGCAGTTCTTTCGTGGTAATGGTCTGAATGCCTTCGGCTTCAATCAGCTCTTTGTCCTGCGTCCAGAGAGGGCATCCAAGCTTCATTGAAAGTGCCACAAACTCGGAATCCTTCGGATCGGGCGTTGCTTTTATAGCATCGGGAATCTTATCCACGTACAGCTCCAAGGGAATTATCGTTATTCTCCTCAAAAGGTGCTCCAGAGCCTCTTCCAGAAGCTCCGCCTTTTCGTACTTCCCCTTTCTCATCAGAAGCTCTCGGTACTTGGCTATCTCCACCTCTAAGAATTCCGGAGAGTAGAGCTCCACATTGTCCCCGAATATTATCCCCGCGGTGTCGTCCCCGCTGTTGATTATCGCCGCGAAGAGGACGTTGGTGTCCACTACAAGCCTAATTCTCTTCTCCTTTCCTTCCATGCCATTTCCCTCGCCTCTTCGAGCATAGAAAGGTCATCCTTGGACAGCTTTACCTTCTCCGCCGCCCGCGCAAATTCCAGCCACTCCTTTATCCTTCTCTCCGCGCTCCTCTTAGCCAGCTCGATAACTTCCCTCGGCACTCCTTCCGGAACCTTTATCACGACCTCAACTTCCGTCATGTTCGAAAGTAGAGTTTTCACCCTATTAACTTTTTTCATTATATCGGCGCTTCGGGCAACTTGCCGTAAGGCCGGCCAATTAAGCGCCGTTTAACCGCCAACTTTATAAGTGATATATCGTTCGATAGGTCGGTGATGAAAAATGCAGGTTGTCGAGAAGGGTGAGACCTACGACTTAACCTACGCAAAGAAGGCGATTACACTGAGGCGATGCTGACGCCAGCTCTGCCAACGATCCAGAAGGAGTTCGCGATAAACCCCAACGACGTCAGCTGGGTTCTCACAATATACCTCCTCGTTGGAACAGTTAGCGTTGCCCTCTTCGGGAAGCTCGGCGACATGTACGGGAAAAAGAAGATGTTCCTCATAGCTCTCGGCTTTTACACTCTCGGCGTCATTCTCAACGGCTTCGCGCCGAGCTTTCAATGGTTGCTCGTGACGAGAGCCATCCAGGGCTTTGGAATGGCCATATTCCCGCTGGCATTCTCCCTCGTCCGTGAGGAGTTTCCGCCGAGGATGGTGCCGCAGGTTCAGGGAATGATAAGCGCGATGTTCGCGGTGGGTATGGTTATAGCACTCCCCCTCGGAGCCTGGGTCACGGAGAACTACGGGTGGAGGTGGACCTACCACTCGGCGGCTCCCTTCGCAGTGCTCATGTTCTTCCTCGCGTGGAAAATCCTCCGGGAGAGCAGGTACGTAAACCCCGGAAAGATTGACTGGGTTGGAGCGGTTCTCCTTACGGTCTTCGTGGTGCCTATCCTCGTAGCAGTCACAAGGGCACCAAACGTCGGCTGGACTGCAAAGGAAACCTTAATCCTCTTTGGAGTTGGCGTAATTGGCGCAGTACTCCTTGTCCTCTGGGAGAGAAGAGTAGAGAACCCGCTGTTGCCGCTCAGCATAATATCCTCAAGGAACCCGGCCATAGCCAACCTGGGGATAATGTTAGCTGCCTTTGGCCTCTCAATGATGAGCCAGGCTAACACCTACCTCCTCCAGATGCCGGAACCCTACGGCTTTGGAAAGACGATACTCCAGAGCGGCCTGCTCATGACCCCAATGGCCTTCGTCATGCTTATCGTTGCCCCTCTCGCCGGAAAGTTCATGCCGAAGATAGGGGCAAAGCCGATAGCAATAGCCGGTGCCCTCATTGGGAGCGGTGCTCTCGCAGTAATGTCCCTCTACGCAACGAAGATGTCGCTCTGGGAATTCGTGACAATGATGGCTATCGTTGGAGTGGGGATAAACCTCATGAACATATCCCTCATCAACGTGCTGGTCTTCTCAGTGCCGCCGAGAATGATGGGTGTCGCCACCGGCTCCAACAGCCTCTTCAGGAACTTCGGCTCGACCTGGGGGCCAGCTATAGCTGGAACGGTAATGAGCACCTACTACGTTCTCTTCCACCCGCCTGGAGCACCGGCCTTCGTTCAGATCAAGATTCCGACGGAAAAGGCCTACGAGGTGCTCTTCGGAGGAGCTTCGGTGGTCTACCTTCTCCTTGCCCTGCTGGCCCTCGCCATTGTCGAGGTAATGAAGGGCGGAAAGATACACGAGGTCGAGGAAGGGGGAGAAAAGGAGGTAGTTGTTGAGTGAATGCCTTTTCGCTTCTTCTTTTGTTTTGATTCATTTCCCGTAAAAAGCCTTCAGGTAAAGCTCCCTTATCTCCTCGGGCGTTGGCTCAACGGGGTTGAATGCTATCAGCCCGTCGCGGTAGGCCTTCTCCGCCATCTCGTCAAGCCTTGCCATAAAGGTTTCTTCGTCAACAAGCTCGCTTAGCGTTGGAACTCCGAGGCGCTCGTTGAGCTCTCTGACGGCTTTTATCAGCTCTTCAGCACTCTTCAACCCAAGTTCGCGCGCTATCTCAGCATAGCGTCTCCTCGCATATTCGCTCCTCTCAGCGTTGAACTCCATCACGTAGGGTATGAATATCGCGTTGAGTAAGCCATGAGGTCCTATCCATGCCGCCTTGTGGCTCATCGCGTGGGCCAAACCAAGCCTCGCGTTGAGGAAGGCTATTCCGGCCATCGTAGCCGCGTAGTGCATCCTTGCCCTCGCCTCGGGGTCGCCTTCAACCGACCTTGGAAGCCATTGGAAGACTGTCTTTATTGCCCTGATCGCCATCGCGTCGCTGAAGGGCCCGGCGACTTTCGTCGTGTAGGCCTCTATCCCGTGGACGAGAACATCCAGGCCGGAGTTCCTCGCAACTTCCCTCGGCATCGTCCTTGGGAGCCTCGGGTCAAGGATAGCTACCTCAGGTGCTATCTCTGGGGTAACGATGTTGTACTTGACCTCACCCTTCTTCAGCACGCTCGCCGCTGAGACCTCGCTTCCTGCTCCGCTCGTTGAGGGAATAGCTATTAGGGGGGTTTTGAGCTTTGGAACTGGCTTCGGCTTTGAGAAGCGGTCAATGAAGGCTATCTCCTCAAAGACGAGCTCAGGAGCATCGTAGAAGACCTTGAGGGCTTTGGTAATGTCGATGACACTACCGCCGCCCATAGCAACGAGAAGGTCTGGCTGAAATTCCCTCACCTTTGGCAAGAACTCCTCGATTACCTCAACGCTTGGCTCAGCGGGAAGGCCCGTTATGCTCATGACATCTGCGCCGGTATCCTTAACGTGATCCTCGGCCTCGCTCAGAAAACCGTTCCTCTTCATAGAACTCGAGGCCAGTATAAGAACCCACTCGTGACCCTTGGCCTCGTTCTTGAGGCTCTCAAGTGAGCCCTCACCATAAATTATCCTTGTCTTGAGCCAGAACATAGTCGTCACCGGAGTTAGTTAGAGCTTTTGTTTTTAACGTTCTCGCCGAGGAGCGGAAGTATTGAAACCAGAAGGAGGGCAGCTGCAACCGTGAAGTTCACGGTAAAACCTAGCCCTTCCGTCAGAAAGCCGCTGAGGAAGTTCCCCGCTATTGCACCCAGGGAACTTATCATGTTGTAAGTTCCTATCAGTGCACCCCTCTCCTTGGGGGGAGCGAAGCGCGAGATTATCGAGGTCGTCGAGATTCCTATGTACGCCCAGGTGTAGCCGGCCAGGAAGTAAGATACAAAGGCAAGGAGCGCAAAAACTTGGCCCTCAATTAGCGTGGATGCCGCGAGGAGCGAGAAAGCAAAGGCCCTAACCGAAAGCCCACGAATGAGGGCGAAGTAGCCCCCGTTCTTTTTGAGTTTCAGGCCGACCCGGGTGTACATGAAGGCCGCAACGGTGGAGTTCCCTATGCTCATGAGATAGAGATTAGTTGCCCCAAAGCCTCTCGACTTAAGGAGAACCGGGAACTGGGTGAAGTATAACATTGCTCCCACCCAGAACAGAAAGGAGGAGAAGTAGAGCCGTCCGAACCCCTTCGTCGAGAATCTCGGCAGGTGGGTTATCATGTTTGGAAGGTATCTGAACTTCTCAACGACGTAGCCAGCGTAAACGCCAAGGATTTTTCTGTCGATGTGAAGTGGGACTTCCCGTATTGTTTTCTTTCCCCATGGGAACGAGAGAAGCCCGATAATTCCGAGTGCTATAAAAGTTCCCCTAATACCCAGCAGGGGCGTTAGGAGAAGTCCTACTATGAGGCCGAGAACCCAGGCCCAGCCACCGATCTCATTGAACTTCCCTATCGCGTAGTCCCAGTCCTCAAGGCGGAAGACCTTCGTTATTATGAGTATTGGAATGGGTATAGTAGCGGCGATGAAGAACGTGTAGGCAGCGTTTATGGCAATAACCTGGTGGACTGTGCGGGCGAGGGCAAAGGCCATGGTCATTATTGCAGTCCCGAGAAATCCAAGAAGCAGGAATGCCTTTCTCCTGTTGAGCCTGTCGCTGAGCTTCCCCCAGAAAAGGCCGCCGAGCATTGAGAATGTACTGCCCACCGCGTTAACTATTCCAACATCCGCCGGCCCGCCGCCGACGTTCATTGTGAGGAGCGGAATCAATGGTGCAGCTCCGCCGGTGGCGACCTTAAACGGGATAAAAGAATAGAACCATCTGCCAGGGTCCGGCCGGTGCCGCATCTGGCGGCGCTTTTCAAGGGTCTTGAGAGTTGTCTGCTTCCTCTTTACCGGCCGGCCCTTCATGGGAGCACCTCAAAAAGGAAGAGGAGCGGGATCAGTCCTCGTCCTCTTCCCAGTCTTCGTCCCAGTCTTCTTCTTCATCCCAATCCTCATCGAGGTCTTCCCACTCATCCTCCTCTTCGTCCCATTCTTCTTCCTCGTCTTCCCAGTCCTCCTCGTAGGCTTCCTCCACTGCGTCGAGGGGCTCGAACTCCTCTTCCTCTTCCTCAAATTTGGGCTGGACCTTCTTCTTGGGCGGGTAGTACATACCGACCACCTCCCCCTCCCATGAGGGGCGGCGAATGTGGAGCTGAAGGGTTTATAAACTTTACTCTCAAGATTAGCGGGAGGTGTTATGTTTTCTAAATAATTTAGGCGAGTTTATTCATTTTATGCTGGAATAACGACCTCAACTGGGAGAAAGATTTATATACCCTTACAGTACTCCACATTGCTCCCCTGCTGAAAAATAGTGCCCTCATCAGGGGAGCCACAATAAAACTAATGGATACGACCGATACGGAAGAAACAAGCCCTCTGGTGGTTGGAAATGGAGGTCCCAAACGACTCCGATGATGAAGGCGGCCCGCTCATAAGGGCCAGAGAACTCGAGAGAGTGCTTGGTATAAGGAGAATATACCTTGACTTCGAGGGAAGGAACCCAACGGGGACCCACAAGGACAGGATCGCCGAAGCCCACGCAAGGCGGGCCGCGGAAGAGGGCTATTCTGCCATCACCGTGGGCACCTGCGGCAACTACGGCGTTGCGATAGCCTACTACGCGAAGGTCTACGGCATTAAAGCATACATCTTCGTCCCAGCGGGCTACACCCTCGAGAGGACCGGCGAGACGCTCTCCTACGGGGCTGAGGTTATACCCATACACGGCCCCTACGAGAAGGTCGTCTTCGAAAGCAGGAAGTTCGCGGTGGAAAACGGCGCCTACGATGCGAACCCGGGAAGCAATCCAGAGGTGGACTACGAGGGCTACTCCACCATAGCCGACGATATTCTAAGTGAAGTAAAACCTGATGCAGTCTTCGTACCCGCTGGCAATGGCACTACCTTAGCAGGAATATGGCACGGCTTCAGGAAGCGGGGTGAGAACCCGAGGATGGTTGGTGTAACTACCAGCTTCGGCAACCAGATACTCTGGCAGTTCTATGGGGTTGAAACCGAGGAGTTCGTGGAGACTCCAATCAACGAGCCGCTCGTGTCGATGATATCCTTTGACGCGATAGAGGCCCTTAAGGCCGTCTACGAATCCAACGGCTACGTCTTCGGCTTCGCCGACGATGACGCCGTTCAGTATGCTCTCCTGCTCGAAAAGACGGAGGGGGTCTCAGCTCTGCCAGCTTCGGCCCTCACAATAGCCGGACTGGTGAAGTTCGCCCGGAAGTTCGGGATGTGGAGAGGAAACTTTGTGTTAGTATTAACTGGAGGTGCCCACGGTGGAGAAGGCCTTGGTGCTTACAGAGGGGCGCTATCTTACGTCAGATGGGAAAACCGCGCACGGGCTTGTGCGCTACTCCAGAAGGTTTGAGATAGCTGGGCTCATAGACTCGACCCTCGCCGGGAAAGACGCCGGCGAGGTGCTCGACGGCAGTAGGAGGAACATCCCGATATACGGAACGCTGGAAGAGGCCCTCAAAGAGCACCCCGACGCGAAGTGGCTCATCATAGGCGTCGCTACTCCAGGTGGATTCCTTCCTGAGAGCTACCGCAAGATAGTGATCAAGGCTATAAAGAGCGGCCTCGGAATAGTCAACGGCCTCCACCACTTCCTGAGTGACGACTTCTATCTGAAGAGACTCGCCAAGAAGCACGGTGTTGAGATAATCGATGTCAGGAAGATATTCTACAACATGAGGATACCCTTCACCGGTAAGATAGAGGAAGTGAAGGCCGTAAAGGTCGCCGTTCTCGGGACTGATGCTGCCATAGGCAAGAGGACGACCGCGATAATGCTCCACGAAGCCTTCAAGAACCTCGGCCTCAAGAGCGAGTTCATAGCGATGGGACAGACCGGCTGGATGCAGGGCTTCAGGTACTGCATAGTGATGGACTCCATCATCAACGACTTCGTTGCCGGTGCCATAGAGGACGTCTTTTACAGGGCATGGGTCGAGGAGAGGCCCGACGTCATAGTTACCCACGGCGAAGGTTCACTCCTCCACCCCGCTTTCCCGGGCGGTTTCGAGCTGATAGGCGCGGCAAGGCCCGACTTCATTGTCCTCCAGCATGCCCCCGGCAGGAAAACCTTCGACGACTTCCCGCAGTACGTGATACCCCCGCTTGAGAACTACATCCAGCTCATAGAACTCCTCTCAGGAAAGAGGCCGGTAGCAATAACCATAAACACCGAGAACCTCACGAAGGAGGAAGCCCTCGAAGCGGCGAGAGAAATTGAGAAGAGAACAGGGATAATGACCCGTGTTCCGTTCTACGAGGGAGTCGAGGACATTGCGAGGGAAATAGTCCTCCTCTCAATGAAACGAAGAATCACAGTCCAAGGGGAGGTTCCCGAAAATGAGCCTTCTGTGCTTTGATTACATCCTTGTCGAAAAGCCCAGGGTCGGGCTGAGGCAAGTAAAGGCCCGCTATGTCCTGGGCATCGAGGGAGAAGAGCTCTCCTACGAGCTCATCCACAGCTACGAGGAGAAAATCCCTGAAGTTGAAGTTTACGCCAAGCTCATGAGCATCGTTCCAGCCATCAACTACGGCCTGTTTACGCCCGAAATACGCTTCGACTTCTCCCTTGATCCCCGCGACCTGGAGTTCTTCCGCGACATGATGGAGATTACCGCCAACGACATCCTTGTAAACAGAATCTACACGAGGACCGGCTTCGTCCGTGAGGAGTTCATTCCAAAGAAGATCACCCCACAGCCGCTCGCCGAAGTTGTGCCTGAGAGTATCGAGGAAGAGCCCCTCGAGTTTGAGCCGGATTACAACCGCTGTGCCGTGATGCTTTCAGGCGGAAAGGAGAGCCTCTTAACCTACGGCCTGATGAAAGAACTTGGCTGTGAGGTCTATCCGTTCTTCTACAACGAGTCAGGGGGTCACTGGCGCGTTGCCATCCCCGCCTACCGCTGGTTCAGGGAGAACGAGCCCAAGACAAAGCGGGTCTGGAGCAACGCCGACAGGCTCTACACCTTCATAGAGAAGAACATGAAGATCCTCCAGAACGTCGGGAAGCCGAGGGCGGAGGTCTACCCGATAAGGCTATTCTTCTTCGAGGGCTACGCCTTCGCATTCCTCCCGCTGATCCATAAGTACGGAGTAGGCAACATAATCTTCGGCAACGAGTACGACGATCCGCGCGGGCTCACCTACGAGTTCCACGGGATTCCGCACTACTACGCCACCTACGACCAGAGCCAGGCCTTTGAGAAGTACATGACATCCTGGTTTGAGGAAAGAGGCTTCGGGATAAGGCAGTGGTCTGCAGTTAGGCCGATAACCGGCCTCATCGTTGAGCGCATTCTCCACAACCGCTATCCCGAACTCTTTAAACTTCAGAGGAGCTGTCACTCTGTCCATAAGGAAGGCGACGACTACGTCCCCTGCGGCAGGTGTTTCAAGTGCAACGGTGTTCTAACCTTTCTGCTCGCCAACGGGATTGATCCAACCATCATAAAGTACAAGCCGGAGCACATCGAAACCCTGCCTGAGAGGCTGAAGAATGGTCTGGTCAGGCTCGACAGGGACGAGCTGGAGCAATCGCTTTACCTGATAAAGCAGAGAAATCCAGACTTTCCGCTCGAGGGAAAGCCGCACTGGCACGTTGAGATGCTTCACTTCGACGACAGAAACTCCCACTTCGATAACATCCCGCCCGAGTTCAGGGAGCGGCTCTACAGAATATACGAGGGGTACACGAAGGGCTACGTCTACCTGAAGGGGGATGAGTGGGTGAGGATAACGCGGGAGGAGGCTTTGAATGGCGTTCCTGAAGAGATCGAAAACGAAGCGGCAGAGTGAGGAGAAGCTTCCGCCGCTAAGGGAGAGCGCGAAGGACTTCCGTATCATCGACGGAGAGGACTTTATGGAGGAAATCTTCCAGAACGACCTTGAGATAAGCTGGAGCTTTGCCAGGGCCAAAATTTCGCGGGAAGAATACGAGGAATCGTACTGGAAGGTGATAAACGAGCTGCTCTCCCATGGCGAGCACAAGTTCTTTGTGGCCTTAGACCTCTACAACAGATACCTCGGCCACGTCTGGGTTTGTCTGACAAGGGATACTGTGGATTTTGTCCCCGTTGCCTACATCTACGACATTGAGACCATTGAAGAGGCAAGGGGACTTGGAATAGGCTCGGAACTTCTGCGTAAAGCCGAGGAGTGGGCGAAGGAAAGGGGAGCGCTGAAGGTCTCGCTCCGCGTGGACGTTGACAACCCCGCGGTAGAGTGGTACAGAAAGAGGGGTTACAGGGAGAGAGCGGTTGTTATGGAGAAACCCCTTGACGGGTGAGCCTTTTTCCGAAGGCTTTTTCTACCCCGGGGTTTATCTATCCCCATGCGGACGTTCATACTCAAGGCAAACACTGCAGTAACATCCCCTGACTTTTCGCTTAAGGATCTTCCCGGAGCCGGGGGAAGAATTGATCTGCTCTGCAGGTTCCTAAACAGCGCCTTCCTCCTCTCACATGGGATAAGAAAAGATGTTCGAGTCTTCATAACGCTCTACGGAAAGCCAAATCCGCCGAAGACGATCCACTTTGAGGGTCCGCGGCTGAAAGTCAGGCTCAACCCGGATGAGAGGAGCACAGCTTTGATTTTGAAGAGGGCCCTTGAGGCCGGAAAAGACCTCAGGAAACCCACAAAGGAGGTTGAGGTCTTTCCAGGCCTTTACGTCAGCAACATGACGTTCGAGGACGTCGTGAGAAGGGTAATGAAGGACTCGACGCTCTACTACCTCGTCGAAGACGGGAGGCCGATAACGGAAGTGGAGTTTCCGCAGAATCCTGCCTTCGTCCTCGGAGACCATCTCGGCCTCAGCAAAGAGGATGAGCGCTTTTTGGAGGGCATAGCGGAGAAGGTCAGTGTGGGGGGAGGAGCTATCTGGCTTCCCACGTTGTTGCCTTCGTGAACATCTGGCTAGACAGGATGTGATAGCATACCCGTGAGACGAACCGAAAAGGTATTTAGTACCTCCTTTCTAAGAGAATTGGGTGAGTGCTATGAGGGATGTTTTGAAAAAAGTAATTGCTTCGATCATACTCACTATCCCACCCGTTGTGATGCTGCTCTCGGAATGGTTTGGGAAGTGGCTGAAACCCCCGAGTATTCTCCGCGGGTTGGACGACGGTTACTATCCCTACTTCGGAGCTGTTATGATCGTGTTCGCCATATCCCTGATCCTGGTGTACATCTCTCCCTAGTACTTCTTTAAAAAGAAAGAGGGTGAACAGGCCATTTCATACTTCATCAGGCACTTCATCGGAAGGGTTCTTCTAGGAGAGGGCCTGCGCTCCTTCTATGGCCTCTTCCTCTTCGTCCTGATGGCGGTGATAACCACGGCCTGGCTTCCGGATTCAATAGCTGGGAAGAACATATTCATGGCTGGAGGGACGGTATTCTATCTCGTCTCTGTGATCTTCGTTACCGCCTGGGTGTATGGGCCAACGAAAGAGAAGACTCCAATTACTGAAACCCTCGTTTACGGGCTGAGCGGGACGACAGGATGGGATAAGTTAGACCTCTTCAGCTGTGAGGATATGGAAAGGAACAGAGAGCTTGACAAAGATGGGAGGAAGGTAAGGCTCAATCTTATACCGCTCTACATCTCCATCTGGCTACACGCCTACGAGGAGAAAACCCTAAAGCGAATATTTCTCCTCTACACAAGATTGCACTCGAAAAAAGAGGATTCCACATCTGATTCCAATGATAGACCCGAGCTCGATTCCAATGTTAAGGAGAATCTGAGGAAGTTCTTCAAAAAGACCAGCGGATGCATGAACGTAGCCTTTAAAATCCACTGGCCAAAGGAGAAGGATGAGGAAATTGAGGTAGTGGGAAGCGGGGAGAGAACCATTGATGTTCATTTCATCTACGTAGGCTCAGGGAACGATGTTCTAGAAGTCAAGAAGAAACTTGGGGAGGACGAAAAACTGCAGGAGTTGCTGAAGAAGGAGAGCGAAAAAGTCGTCTTCCACGTGACCGGCGGAACCGCTGTGATGACCGCTGTCATGATGTTCGAGGCGATAAAAGGAGACGCCCGGGCTGAGTACACGGTTCAAGGAAAGCAGGATAAGGATCCGAATGAAATAATCAAATCCTGGGACATAACACCAGATATGATACCCGACGTCTGGCAAGCGGTCGAGTGGTTCTTCGAGAGGCAGGGGCTTTGAACCCTGGCCACTTTTACCATTTGAATTTTTTCTCATCGGCATCAAAAATGGCACTTACGGGAATCTTGCGCCTTTTTTCTCCTAGCACCGACCCTTTTTAATTTTTAAGGACTTGGGAATCCCAAATTAACAGAAAAAGATCTAAAACGGCTTTGTTTCCAAAGATGTACATTGAAAAAGGGGGCAAAAGAGCCGGGATTTAACCTTTTTGAAAGTTTTGATGAGAGATAGGTGGAGTGATTTTTGACGACGGGGCTTTTCTGACCGAATCGAGTGCTTTCCGCGCTTTTTCATTTTGCAATTTTGAAGAGTAAAAATTTAAATCCTGAAACAAAAATCTTCCAATTGGGTTTTGTTTGGCAAGAAAAGACCTTAAAATCCTTTTTTGTCAAAAAAAGGCGAAATTCAACTACTTTAAAACGGGCCTCAATCGGGGTCTTCTGGCGGCTTCTCCCTGCCAATGGACCTTTCTCGTGGATTTTACGTGGAATGATTTTCGAGGAAAAGGGTGAATTTCCTGAGTAAGCAAATATAAAATTTCCCTACGGTTGGAATGCGTTTTTGCTGTCCCCGTTCGCGGGTTCACCTTTTGAGGGCTCTTCTTTTAGCTTTCTACCATTGCCAGTGGTTTGAAGAAAGACAGAAGAATGCTTATTTTCTGAGGCACGAGCTAATCGAAAAACTTATAAGGAGCGAGTTCGTTATTCTATTCGCCAAAAGCGGCGAAAAAGTGAACCGTTTCAGAACCAGCTTAAGCTTTGGAAACTAGTATCGCGTATACTGACCAGTTACCGATCTTCTCTGAGATCGTTTCAGAACCAGCTTAAGCTTTGAACGTCCTTCTGCTGGGCGTTGGGAGTTCCTTTGATGTGTGGAAGGTGGAGACGATAACCTTTTAACTGATCACGCTTATTCTAAAACGGTGGGAGAATGAGCGAGGCCATTAACCCTTACATGATCCTCCAGAAGATTGATCAGATTGAGAGAGAGTTAGAGGATCTTAGGGCCATGCTCCTAAAAATGGTGTCCGAGGAGCCGGATGAAGAGATAGACGAGACCACCCTCAGAGAGTTTGAGAATGACCTGAAGGATATGATAGAGGGAAGAGTAGAAACTGTTAGCGGGGACAAAGCCATTAAAATTCTCTCAGAGAGCCTTAAGGATTAACGTTTTTTGTAGGCTCTACTTCTAGGTTCTATCCTGACAACATACACGATCTTATTTTTCCAGTCCACAGCATAAAGGACCCGGTAGTTTCCGAGCCTAAGTCGGTACCCGTCCAGGCCTAAAATTTTGCGATCAGTTAGAGACTTAACGTCATAGCCAGTAGGAAGTGGGTTTGTTTTAGCATCCTTGAGAAAATCCATGAAACGCTTAAGGTGGGCTGACTCAAGCAGTTGGGGAGCCTGTCTAATTAACTTGGGATGAAGGCGAACGTCAAACATGGTTGAACCCCCTGAGAGAGGTTGGCAAAGTGAATATTAAAGTTTAGCCCCCTGTTTTGAGCTTCTTTTTTACGGCTTCATTGAGCAAAAAACTTATAAAAGCAAGTTCTTTATTCTATTCGGCAAAAGGAGCGAAAAAGTGAACCGTTTCAGAACAAGCTTAAGCTCTGGACGGCCTTAGAACAGGTCATCTTCTCGACCTGTTATACTCCCAACGGGTTCTCGACTTCTTATGGCGGGTTCTCTCTGGTGTATCCATCAGTATCGGAACGCTCTGACGAAAAGCTTTTATAATCTGGGTGCCTTTATATGGCATTGGTGAACATAACCATGCATCGTGCGACTTCACCGGCCTGTTCTTACGGGAGGGATACCAATGTATGAGGCAACTTTTGAGCTTGAGGCGATAACGCCGCTCTTCATGCGCGGTGCCGACCAGAATAAAGCCGAGTTCCGCTCGGCCAGCGTCAAGGGTGTTATGCGCTGGTGGTTCCGGGCACTGGCAGGGGGCTACTTTGGAAACGACATTGATGCCCTCAGAAAGGCGGAAGAACTTGTTTTCGGTTCCGCCGGCAAAGGTGGGGCGAGGAGGAGTAGCGTGGATGTAATAGTAGATTCGGAGGAGTTTGCTTCTCAGGACTATCCTCTACCTATGGTCTGGAATAAAAAGCTCTACACTAGAATAAAAGCTTCTGCGATTCCTCCAGGGACAACATTTACAGTGGTTTTAAGATCACCCAACTATCAGTACTTGGCCATAGCCTCTTACTCACTAATTGCCATGAGCTACTTTGGCGGACTGGGCTTTAGAAGCAATCGTGGAGCCGGTTCCGTAAGGATAATCGATGGACCTGATGAAATTATGAAACAACTCCCAAGGAGTTACGAGCAGTTTAAGATGTTTCCAAATTGGCTTATAGAGAAGTTTGGTGAACACCTCTGCTCAATAAAAAACGATGATGTCTCACTGGTAAAAACGAACAATTGTTTTTCCTATTCTGTTCTATCCCAAAATTGCTCCTCTGTGTGGTTATGGGAGCCCACTGAAAGCCTTGAAGACATATATTATTCGGCTGACGAGAATAACTTGCTGGACAAATTCGAAAATAAATTCAAAGGGTGGGGTGGTTGTCCATTTGGGTATAAAAACTATGTATTCGGACTTCCAAAGTCCAGTAAGAAAAGTAGGCGAGCCTCTCCAATGAAAGTTGGAGTTGTAGTTCTTGACGGTAAGTACTGGGTTAGGATATCAGTATTCAAAACTTCCAAGTTTACTCAGGATTCTTCAGTTAGGGTAGACTGGAATTGCTTGTACAAGTTTCTGAGAGATATCGGTGCTACTAGAGTCTGGCCAAGGAGGGATTCTGATGCCTGAGGAAGCGTGGAACTCGTACGCAAATGCCCTTATCGAAGTTGCCCCCTCAAAGATACTCGGCAACTTACTTGAACTCAATGAACTCCCACCAGCATGGAGGCAGCTCTCAAGCTATCCCCTCAGTAACAACCGGGGTATCAACGGCAATGACTTTCAGTTCGTCCTTAAACACCCGATAAGCGCGGAGAAAAAGTCCCTTGAAAACCTCACGCGGTTCTGGAACAGTTCCAACGCCGAGACTAAAAAGAGATTTCTCGGAGCACTTGAGGAGGCCGAAAGAAGGGTCGCGGAGAGACTCAGGGTCGCAGATTCAATTATGAAATTCGCAATAATCTGGAACGACCTGCCAAAGGAGCTTCAGCACGAATACGAGAAAGCCCTGTATGAAAACAATTTTAACCCGGCTATCGCGGAGGAACTCGTTCATCTCCCAGCTGACCCACTGATGCCCGATCACGACTGGCTCAGCAGACTCGATATCTACGCGTCCCTTAAATCTGGAGAAGTTAAGCTCCTCCGCTTCAAGCTCTCCCCTGTCCAGGGGTTCATAGGCAACGCGAGAACGGAGCGCGACCTCTGGGCTGGAAGTCACATGCTCAGCCTCCTCACGTACTTGGCGATCTCCTTTATGTGGAGGAAATTCGGGCCAAACTCCATCATCTTTCCCCACCTCAGGGGACAGCCCTTCTTTGACCATGAACTTGGTACCCTCAATGACGAAAAAGGGCTCCTAATTGGGAACATGCCCAACAAGGTTCTCGCCATAGTCCCGGAGGATGCCGATATTAAAAGGCTTGGGGAGGAAATGGGGAACGAGATAAGAGGCTTCCTTGAAAGGCTTGCCGAGGGAGTGTGGGAGTTCTACGGTGTCAAAGAACACTTGGGAGAAGACTTCAATGAGGAATACAAAAAGTCAGAAAGGGGATACTTTTCAATAACCTTGGAGGCTATCCCAATAACGTCCTTAGGCCCAAATGAAGTCATTAGCGATGTGCTTCATGAGTATCTAAGGGAGATTCCAAACGAAATTGAGAGCCCCCTCCACTCGTACTCCGAGCTCTTCCTCCTCCTCGATCAGGCCACGGAGTTCAAGTCAAGGGACTACGTCCGCCCAGAGGAGGGCGAGGGGTTCAAGTGTACGCTCTGCGGAGAACATCTGGCGATCGGCGGGAACTCTCCATACTCGGATGTCAGGGAGAAATGGGCGAACTTCGTGGAGCACCTTCACAATAAGGGCATCTACGACATCAAGAAGGGGGAGAGGCTCTGCCCCCTCTGCCTGGCGAAGAGGTTCTACCACAGGTTCTACGCCCTGTGGAAGAAAAACTACGCGATTGTTCATAGTGATGGTGAAAAACTTGGGGAACTGATTAAGAAACATTTCGAGAAAAAGTCCCTTGACAGGATGTCTTTCAGATCGGTGAGCGAAGTTGCGATGGCCAAGCCAACGGAAAAGGCTATAGGACTCAAGGAAACCAATGAACTCTACATCACGGAGCCAGACGGGGAAACTCGTCCGGTTAGCTGGGCTGACATCTACAAAGAAATCCTGATTGAACTAGGGATAGAGAAAGGACCAAGGGGTAATTTTGGAGGAACCCAGGCGAATGAGCTCGGAAAAATCCTTTACGAACTCGCTGGCTCGTTGCTCATTCCTTTTAAGAGGCTCGCGCCCAACAGCGAGGTCTTTTACGTTGAAAACTTGAGGAACCTAAAAGCCCTCGCAAAGATATACGGTACTGACGAGAACGACTCCCGCCTGAGGGGGGTAAGCGTAGAAACCATTCGATCTTCGGTTGAAAAGCTCTCGAAACTCATAGGGGAGCCGCCGAAGTACTACGCCATTCTTAAGATGGACGGAGACAACATGGGCAAGGTCATAAGCGGGAGTAGGGCCGTAAAAGAACTCAGAGAGTATGCCCACCCCTCCGTTGCTGGGAGTGTTCCCGAAAACATAAAACGCCCAATCACCCCGACGGTTCACGTGGCGATAACCCGTTCCCTCAGCAACTTCGCTGTTAACGCTGTTCCCGATGTGAGCAACTCCCATGGGGCGGAACTGCTATACGCGGGTGGAGATGACGTTTTTGCCTTGGTTCCAGCCGATACAGTTGTTTCACTCGCCTACAAACTTCAGAGGAACTTCAGAGTGGACTGGAAGGGGTTTGAACAATTACAGGGCAAGACGAGGAGCATGAGCGCCGGTGTCCTCTTCGTTTACTACAAGGAGCCACTCTATTCAGCGGTGAGACGCGTTAACGAGCTTGAGCACATGGCCAAGAACAGCGGCAGAAACGCCCTGACCATAGGCCATCTCAAGCACAGCGGCTCTTATTACAAGGTCTCCCTTAACTGGGGAGTTTTTGGAGAGCCGCTCAAGAACCTTCTAAAGGAGCTCGGCAATGAAAAAAGCGGACTCAGCAACAGGCTAATCTACGAGATAGCCGAGGGAATCGAAGTCTGGCCTAACGATCCAGGGGCAGTTATTAACCTCCTCAAGTACGAGATTGAGAGGCACTCCCATTATAGGGGAGAAGAAAAATCCCAAAAGCTCTTTGAAAAGCTCGCCGAGTTCCTGTGGGTTGCAAGGAACGTGAGGGTAACACTTTCCAAGAAGGACATTGAGACAGTCGGACTGGATTATCAAAAGGACACACTTGAGAGACTGAACGAAGAACTCAAAAAGGTCGTAGTGGACGATCCTGAGAAAGAAGAACCCACGGATACCTTTGATGAAGTCAGGAACGGGTTAGGGGCATACTTATCAGATGGCAGTGGGCCACTCTGGTTCCTGAAACTGGAAGAGGGGTTTGAGAAGGTTGTACCAAGGGAAACCGCCAAAAAACTGGCGGGTATTGTTCTAAGAAAACAGCTCCGCGGGGCGGCGCATCTTCTGAAAATCCTAAAGGAGATGGGGGTGAGCCTGTGATAAAGATTTCAATAACACCTCATGATGTCCTTTTTTTCAGGGAGAGCAGGGACTTTTCAGCAGGAGAGAACCACGTCGCCGAGAGCACTGAGCCCATGCCCCACACGATAGCAGGCGCTATAATGGGGGTCCTCTTCGAGAAGGGAAGATACGACCTCCTTAACCTCAAGGTTGAAAATGGAAAGACAAAGAAACATGAGGGAAAAGAGGGATGGAAACCAAGCTTTTCAATTTATGGGGCATTCTTCAGCCTGAACGATAAGCCGCTCTTTAAAGTCCCGATGGACATAGTTGAAGCAGACGGAAAGCTGGCGTTTTTAGAGCCCCATAAAACCCTCTCCGACAACTGGGCAGTCGTGGCCGTTCGGGAGGGAAAGAGGACGCTTCACTTCTCTCCAGCGAAAGGGTTCATTGACAACGGGACATTGAAAGATTACCTCGACGGCACTTTGACACTAGAAAAGCTGGAGAAAAAACTCAGAGAACCCGAGAAGGTCTATGAAAGGGAAGTCAGGATTGGTATAGGGCTTACCAGCGCTAAAACCACGGAGGAGGGCCTTCTCTACAGGGTAACTACTCTAAGATTCAAAGAGAACGCTGGAATTGTTGCATATGTATCTGAAAATCCGGAAGAACTCAAAAAAGCCCTTGGGGATAGGGGAATACTTAAGCTCGGAGGGGAAAGCAGGTTCGCGGAGTTCAGGGTCTCCTCCGAAACCCGAGGATTTCCACTGAATAACGAGCTCATAGAACCTGGAAGAACGTTTAAGCTCTACCTCGCAACTCCCTTGATTGTCAGCGGAAACAGCGTGGCCAAGTTCTTCGAGGAGGAGGTGAAGGGAGCTAGGGTTCTCAAGGTCTTCACTGACAGGCTCATCCCGGTTACCGGCTGGGACATGGTGGAGAGAAAGCCAAAGCCAATTAAATGGGCCTTACCGGCCGGAACCGTCGTGTGGATGAAGGCCGAGAAGAATGTTGAGGTTCCACGAAAACTTGGCGAAATGAAGGAGTTCGGATATGGACTTGTTTTTGTTGGAAAATTTAAGGGGTGATGGCAGATGGGCGTCTTTCATGTTTCGGGTCTTGGAACAAGCCCCGGAGCACTCACAATGCCTCTTTCGATTGTCTATATCTTACAGGCTGGGGCCCAATTAGGAATTAAAGAGGCTAGGGACTTCTTTGCTGGGTCTGGAGAAAGGGAAGGGAAAGGGAGCTATGAAAAGATTCCAGGATTGCCGGAGTATGTAATAGTTTTTGACTCGCCAGGAGCAATTGAAGGGAAAGAAGATGTAAGTCTAAGGTATGAATCAAAATGGTTTAGAATGAACAGTAAAAACAACCCCGAGAAAATTGAAAAGCCAATAGTTAGATACATAAACAACCTCATTGACTATCTCGAGACTACGTTCTCTGTATCCTTAAAACCTCCCAAGAATCTGTATCTCGTGAAAACTGATTTTCAGAACTTTGAAGATGCATTTTACAAGATCGGTGTAACGCTGGAAGGATTAAGAGATAAAGAAGTGTGGCTTAATTTAATCGGAGGTTCCAACCAAATAAACCTCGCCCTTCTTCTTGCAGGAGCTTACACAATGGTGCCAAGTAGATATTATTATGTTTTTCAGGATAAAGTAACGCTAGAGCCTTCCTGGATTGAGAAGCCTTCTAATAAACATGAGCTTGAGAAGGTGACCAAAAGTCTTATCTCCCGGTGGTACGACTTCCCTCCCCTAGATTTAGGACTTGGAACAATCATGGGGGAACTATATGAGGTGTTTATCGAGCAGGGAAGAAAATATATATCAAAGAGTGAACTCCTTAAAATACTTCGAGACAAGAACAAACAATATGACGAAGCTTTCATTCCAAAGCTCTTGGCAACTCGTTATCTAGTAAGTGTAGGTGAAGAGAGGTTCCAAAAGGGAGAAATGCTTGATAAGGTACTTGAGATATTTGGGAAGATTATTGGCTCTAATGTTACAAACTTCTCCTCTTGGAAGAAGTGGGCTAAAGAAAATGAAATTTTGAGGGAGGTTGATTTTTAATGAAGTTTGAAGTTAAAGAAAAGGAAAAATATACGATAGTTAGCTTCGACACGGAAGGAGTTATCGAACCTTCAATCCTGAAAGAGTTGAAACCCCCTAAAGTTGACGCCAGGAAGGGGGTAGTGCTCAGTGGGAGGGGCCCAGTGTGGCTTTATGGCTTTCTCGTCCATTTCTATCATCCAACCTCATGGGTGGCTACCTATGACCCCCGGCTGGGGGGAGCAGTCGTGGTTGAATCTCACT
Organism: Thermococcaceae archaeon; assembly: GCA_030156945.1. Taxonomy (GTDB): domain Archaea; phylum Methanobacteriota_B; class Thermococci; order Thermococcales; family Thermococcaceae; genus Thermococcus. The sequence continues at coordinate 383 of JASGLT010000030.1, read as the reverse complement.
CTCCTGGGGTAGAACCTGGTGATGTCATTCCATTTGAGGAGGTGGACTGAATGTATGAAGAGAAAGTGGTGATAGGAATCTACACCCTGACCCCGCTCCACGCGGGGAGCGGTTCCGAGATAAGCGTTATAGACCTCCCGATCCAGAGGGAAAGGCACACAGGCTTTCCCATAGTATGGGGGCAGAGCCTTAAAGGTGCTCTTAGGAGCGCGTTCAGAGAGTACGAGCTTTCTCAGAAAACTGAGAACGGAAAAACCCTTGAGCAGGAACTCAAAGAGAAGATCAAGAAAATCGAGGAAGAACTCAAGATGGCGGACTTGTCAAAGAATAAGAAAGATGATTTAAAGAGAAAGAAAAAAGAACTGGAGATCGGAAGAGCACAC
>JASGLT010000008.1 GCA_030156945.1 Thermococcaceae archaeon | reverse complement strand
TTTTTCCATTCCCTTTCAAGGATTTCCAGCTCCCTCTCTCGGTCAACAAACTGACTAATCATGATTAGTACTAGTCTCGATTAGTATTTAAGGCTTTCGGGTGGCCATTTCCACAGGGTTCAAACATGGAAGATGAGAACAGGGGCTTGCCATCCCCGACCCCAAAACCCTTTCGAGTGCACGGGCGGAGATAGTTTGCACTCTCACTGCAAAATCTTTATAAATACCTTTGCACTACAGCTGCACATGCTTGAGGTCCAGAACCCCTGGTGGCTCGGCGAGCCAGACAAAAGCTGGGAGCTCTTTGAGAGCCTGCCCTACAGGGTGAGGCCGAACTGGCTTGAGGAGCTCTCGATGAAGCCCTTCTCCCTCAACTTCGTCGTCGGGCCGAGGAGGGTCGGAAAGACCCTCGGGATAAAGCTCCTCATCAGGGAGTTCGTGAAGGAGAACCCCTACCGCGTCTTCTACTTCAGCTGTGAGGTCCTTGAGGACTACAGAGATCTCCTTGAGGTTCTCCAGGAGTACCTGAGGTTGAGGAAGAGAAAGGGAGTCGGAAGTTCCTTCATCTTCCTCGACGAGGTCAGCCTCGTCCGCGACTGGTGGAGGGCACTGAAGTTCCTCATAGACAGCGGAGAGCTCCGGAACGACGTCGTAACCGTTACCGGTTCAATATCGCTCTTCGTCGGCAGGCAGGTGGAGACCTTCGGCGGCAGGAGGGGGCATGGAAGAGACGTAACGGTGATGCCCCTCAGCTTCAGGGACTACTATGGCCTCTTCTACGACGACTTCTTCCCCTCGAAGGGACAGGAGGTTTTTGAGGACTACCTTGAAACCGGCGGCTACCTTGCCCACCTCAACGGGACTCTGAGGGTGGAGGAGATGGTTGGGCTCATCAAGGCAGATCTCAAAGCCCTTGAGCGCTCCACTGGTCTGGCAAGGGAAATAATGGGGGCCGTGATCGACAAAGCCCCTTCGCCAGTTTCCTTCAACTCCATAGCGAAGGCAGTAGGAGTTTCCCCCCACACTGCGAGGGACTACATAGAGCTCTTCGAGGCCTTACACCTGCTCCTTCAGATCCCCTACCTCGGCGGAGACGGGAAGCCGTACCCGAGGAAAGAGAGGAAGTTCGCGCTCAGGGACCCCCTGATGGCGAGGGCCATGGAGCTTTGGACGCGCAGGAAAATTGAGAGGGATGTCCTCTACGAGTGGGTCGTTCAGGAGCACATCTACCGCGCCTTCGGCGAGGTCTTCTACTATCGCAACGCCTACGAGATTGACGCTATAGCGAACGGGCTTAAGGTAGAGGTGAAATCTGGAGAGAACGCCAAAAAGGGGAAGTATCCACAGGACGTCAGAGTGCTCTCTGGAAAGGAAGTCCCCCAGTTCCTCTACGAGCTTTAAAGCCATCGCCGAAGGTACCCATGCCCTCCTAACCGCCTTACCGTGGGTTCGTTGAGTAAATGGGGGAGGAGGCAGGGGAACAAGACTGTGGCATGTGTGGGATGGGGTGGTGTTCTACGTCCAAACTTTTTTATCATTGTCCTGCCAAGTTATGCTGGTGGTGCCATGCACGTCCTTGAGCTCGCGAAGCGCAGGAAGACCGTGAGGAAGTTTCTTCCGGATAAGCCGCCAAAGGAGGACATCCTGAAGGCCATAAAGGCGGCAAAGGAGGCCCCCTCCGGGATGAACGCCCAGCCCTGGAAGTTCGTTGTGGTGGATGATGAGTGGCTGAAGGCCAAAATCCGTGAAGCCTGCGAGAGGGAAGAGGAGAAGTTCTACTCTCACACCAAGGGAGACCTCATGGCCTGGCTGAACGCCAAGGGCTTTAAGCCGGAGAAGCCCTTCCTGAGCGAAGCTCCCTACCTAATTCTCGTCTTCGGACACACTAAAGCCCCATACTGGCTCCACTCCACTTGGATAGCCGTTGGGTACCTTCTCCTTGCGCTTGAGGAGCTCGGCCTCGGGACGGTAACGTATACGCCCCCGAACCCAAAGCCCGTTGAGGAGCTCCTAAGGGTGCCGGAAGGGTGGAAGCTCCAGACGATACTCCCCGTTGGCTATCCAGCCGATCCAAAGCCAAAGTACGAGAGGAAAAAGCTTGAGGATGTCGTGAGCTTCAACGAGTTTTAGCCTTCTCTCCCACCATTAGGAGCATCGCCCCGGCCAGGAGGAAGAAGGCAAGGCTCGCGCCGTAGGGCAGCGTGGGGTGAATGCTCGCCAGCGCTCCGGCCGCGATCGGCGTTACGAGGCCGAGGGCCCTGTTGTAGCTCGAAAGGGCCGCGTGGAACTCGGTGGTTTTTTCCTTCGGGATGAGCTTGAAGAGCCACGAGCGATAGAATGGGAACCAGAGCGCGTTGCCGAAGTCTCCGATGGCGTAAACCGCCAATGCAAGCCAGAATGGCGGAGCCAAAGCCATCACAAGGGCGTAGAGGGCATTGAGGAACATTCCGAGGGCTATCACGTGGAAGCCCTTCTCCTTCGGAACGCGCTCGCTGGCGTAGGTACCCGCTATCCTGAGAATGCTGCTCGCAACTGCTATCAGCGTTATCTCGAAGATCGTCTTGTGAAGGACGAAGACGACGTAGTTTATAAGGATAAACTCTGGTGCAAGCCCCCACGCGAGCGTTAAGAGCGTCTCAAACGCGATTAGACGCTTGAACTCACCCGCTTTGAACGTGAACCCTTCCGGGCTTATCCTTTCCTCCTTTCCCACCGAAGGCAGGAAGAGCCAGAGATAGGTAACCGTTACGACCGAGAAGAGGCCGAAGAAGAGAAAAGTCAGGCGGTAGTGCTCCGGCTTATTGTACACGTACCCGAGGAGGTAGCCCATTATCGGGAAACTCACAAGGGTCGCTATCTCGGGCAGGCGGAGGTGCCAGGCGAATACCTCCTCGTATTTGTCCTCGGGGTAGATTATCTGCTCGTAGGCCTGGTAGAGGGGATAGAGGAGAGTGGAGAGCTTGTCGATCACTTTTCCGCCGAAGAGCATCAGCGGCGCTATTGCTCCCCTGGCGAGGCCGTACATGACGTAGGCTATTCCGTCGAGGATGTCTATCGCTATGAGGCCCTTTTTGATGTCCCAGCGGTTGAAGAGCCTGCCGAAGAGGTAGGTGAGCGGGATTGAGGCGATGTTGACTATCGTGAAGAACGCCCCGACTTCGAGGACGGAGTAGCCCGTCATCATGAGGTAGAGGGGGAAGAGCGTCCAGGTTATGAGTCCTGGCGCTATGAGGGTGTGGTAGATCATGTAGGCCTTGGCTTCCCTGGGAATTTCGCTCCAGCGCATAAAGAACCCTCACAGAGTTTTAAAGCGTCGTGCTTTGGGTGAAAAAACTTTAAATAATTTTCGGCGGGAGTAACGATGGTGCCATGGATGGAAGAAGAGTGGGACTTTGACTCGTGGGCAGAGAGCTATGACGAGGACGTTATGAGCGACGACTGGATACACCGCGATTACGAGAGAGTCCTTCGGCTAGTCGCGGAGAGGGCTAAGGGAGTTGTTGTTGATGTGGGCTGTGGCACGGGCAACATCCTCCGCTTCCTCCGATGTGAGCGATACATCGGCGTCGAGCCCTCGGAGGGAATGAGAAATGTTTTCCGCGAGAAGTGGGGCTTTGAACCCATTGACGGCCACTTCCTTGAAATCCCTCTTCCGGAGGGGAGCGCGGATACAGTGGTGAGCACCTACGCCTTCCACCACGTTACTGACGAGAAGAAGGGGGAAGCGGTAAAGGAGATGCTTCGCGTGCTGAGACCGGGAGGGGTCCTAATAATAGCCGACGTCATGTTCGAGTCGGAAGACGAGAAAAGGCGCATAGGTGAGGAGGACGGCATACTGGAAGAGGTTCTGGAGGAGTACTTCGCGATCCTTGAGCATTTGGGGACGATTTTTGAAATGCTGGGGGTAAAGTGGGAGGCCGAGAGGGTGAACAGGTACGTCTGGGTGGTAGCGGTGGAAAAGCATTACAATCTGTTCACGTAATCATTTTATTACATGTTATCAAGTGATAACATGGATGTGGAAGAACTGGCAAGAATACTCGATGGGCTGGGACATCCACTAAGGCTCAAGATTGTTGGGGTGCTTGCCAAAGAGAACAGACCAATGTATCTTAATGAGATAGCCATAGCACTGGGAATAAGCAGGGCCCTCGCAAAAATCCACTTAAAAAAGCTCGAAAAGGCGGGAATAGTTAAGAGCAGAGTCGTGATAGATGAAAAACGAGGAATGGCCCTTAGATTTTACGAACTTGTCCCGTTTGATGTTAGGATCTCTCCTGATATCCTGAAGGAGGTGGTTGGATGAGAACGAGAGATGTGATTATTTTAGCAAGTTGGTTAGCCGCGATAGTTCTGTCTACAGTAATAATCCTGAAAGGGGGCGCAAACTACCCGAACATCGGCATTGCAATACTATTGTTCCTGATGGCGGCAGGTATCTCCTATTCTGTTGGCTACTCTTTGCATGACAGGGAAGAAATTAAAACGGCAAATGAAATCTCCCGGCTTGTTTCAAAGCTAGAAGGCATTGAAAAAAGGCTTGAAACTATAGAGGGGAAGGTAGAGAAGGTGGAAAGGTTTTTGGAAGAATGACCTCTTTTTTCGAACTTTTAACTAGAGCATATACTTCCCAAACTCATTAATAACCCTTATGGGCTCTTCCTTTAGCCACTCAGGAAGGAAGGGATCGCTGAGATAAGTTTTAATGTCATTGAGTCTTCTTTTAACCCATTCAATGTTGCCATCGTTGAGAGCAAACCTAAGCTCTTCTTCAAGTGCTTTTAAGTGGCATTCGTAAGCCTTTTCTGGATTCTCCATTATAACTCTTGGTGTTATCCTGAGGCCTTTTCTCTTCAGGCACTCTATCTCAACAAGTTCGTGGAAGAGCAGGTATTCATTTGACAAAATGTCCTCGGGTGTGTATTTATCGTTCTCATACGTTTCTGCAGTCAAATATATGTAAAGCTCTTCAAAGGAAACATTTAACTCCTTTCTGGTCTTTTTTGACAGTTTATTTATCTATTTTTTGATTTCGGCTCTCATCATCAACATTTTTAAGACATTAAATTTAAACTTTTTTGATGATAAGAAAAGCAGGAATTGATGATGGGAGTATTTTAGAAGAAATACATGCTGGAGAGCCTCCATGGGAAAACTTTGAAATTTACCTGAAAGCCATTAGGGACTCTGGTGGAGATGTATTTCTCTACAAAGATAAGGGGGAGATTGAGCTTTTACCCTTCAATGGAAAGGCTCACGTCCATGTTCTTTGGGTTCAAAAGGGATATAGGGGCAAAGGTATCGGTTCAAAGCTCTTAGCGTTCGCCGAGGAATGGGCAAAGAGACGAGGCCTGAAAGGGCTAAGCGTCATTCCAGAGGACGGAAACGCCATAAGGTTCTACGAGAAAAATGGATTTGAAGTTAAAGACTGGCAAGTGAAGGTTATAAAGGATGTTAAAGGATGCGACGTAAAAGTAGAGCCATACTATGGCAACGCCCCAAAGTTTCCGAACATTTCAGCCGTTTATACTTCCGGTCTTTTCCTTTGGAACCTTCACAAAAAAGCCCCCCGAGTTAAATTTGGGGACTTTACAATACTTCTTGTTGATGAGGGGAGCTGTGTAAATGCTTTTATCTACGGGGAGAGACTCAACAGAAGAATTGTGAAAGTTGCTGAGTGTCTTGCTGGAAAAATCAGGAAAAGAATGTTCCTTCAGGTTTGGATGAAAGATTGGAAGATTTTAGAGGAAGAAAGCTTTAAGAAAATCGGTAAAGTCGAGTGGATGGAGAAGATTTTCACTTAAGCCACTCTTTTAGTGCCTTGTTCACAATTCTTAAAAATTCTTCTTTAGTTCCTCCTCTTTTGTAAAACTCATCCAGCAGATCTAAAAACTCTTTTTCCTCTTCCGTGAGCTTCTCATATTTCCAGCGGAAGATTCTGAACTTCTCTCCAAGAAACTCAACCGTGTGGAAGCCTTCGTCCCTTGGTGTGGGTTCCAAGTCCTTCACCAGCTCGATCGTGTTTATTACGTCGTAGCCCATCTTCTTCCAGAAGGCTATTGCGTCCTTATCTTGCGGCAGGACGAAGAGGTAGAGGTAGGTGTCGTGCTTGAGAATCTCCTTCTCCGCTCGCTCGACGAACGCCCTTCCGATCCCCATTCCTCGAAATTCCGGCTTAACGTAGAGTTCCTCGATCCAGAAGCTCAACCCTGCTCGAAAGCCGAATGAAGCCTGCTGCTTGTTCATCCTCGAGGGTAAGGAATATTATGTCACCCCTCCCAAAGTAGTCTTCCGCTTCCTTTCGGTACGCTTCCTCATCGCTTGCATTCCATCCCTGCTTTCCGCGGAGCTCTTTGAAGAACTCGACGTACATAGCTTGAAAATAGCTCAGGTTATCCTTGGAAATGCGGACGATCTCCATACCCCTTCCCTACTCATCGTTTTCACAGAGGGAAGTTAAAAGACCTTCGATTATCCCGCGCGAACCCATTGTACATTGACTTTGCACTCCAACAGGATTGACCTGTATGGGAAACACTGCTCACCCCTGACCACAACCGCTAAATGGTTGAGCACCTAACTAACGAACATGCCCGACGAAGACCTAGTCAGGGAAGTCCAGGAGCTCAGGGAGGCCCTTGAAGCCCTTAGAAAGAGCTTCGAGATAGTCTCCCAGATGGCCCAGTCCTACCTCCGGCTCCTCAACATCTACGCCGAGTACGGCGGGCTGAGCATAGACGTTGTTATTCCAGAAATAAAGCACGACCCGATAGCGAGGGAGATAGTTAAGATTCTCTTCGACTTAAGGAGGGCCAACGTGAGCCAGATAGCGCGGGAGCTCAAGGGGAGGCGTGGAAAAGCCTCTCGAAACACAGTCAGGGCAAAGCTTGAGGAACTGAAGGAGCTGGGCGTCGTGAGGGAAGTTCCAGTTGAGGGCAATAGAGGTAAGGTCTACGCCCTCTCCCGCGAAGTGGTCAAGAAGTGGTTAGAGCTGATCGGAATGCCGATTAGGTTTGAGCACGCTAATGATTATTGAGGTGGTGGATATGGTGAACGCAGAGAAGATTGAGAGGTTGATTGACGAGATCGTTGAGGAAATGAAGAACGCCAAGACACCAGAGGAGCTTGAGGCCCTGGAGAAGAAGGTGGACATGCTGGAGGACCTCATAGAGGCCGTCGAGGGCGACAAGGACATCGAGAAGGCGGCCCTTTTGATGGACAAGATCGGCCCCATAATGGAGGACATAATAGAGCCGATAAAGGGACTCTTAGCCGAGCTCTACAATCCCGAGAAGATGGCGGCCATGGGTAAGAGCGTGGCAGACTTCTACAAGAACCTCGTGGAGGCCGGCATGGACAAGGATGCTGCCCTTGAGCTGACGAAGGAGTACATGGCCAGCATAAACGTCGTCAAGACCCTGACTGAGACCTTTGCAAACATGATAGCAAACAAGGGCGGCAACGTCAACATAAACATCCCATTGGGGGCAAAGAAGGGCAGAGAAGTCGAAATTGAGGAAGAGGAGGAGAAGGAGGAGTGATCTTAGTCCGCTCTCTCCTTAAGCTTCTCTTTTTCCATATTCCAAGGACTCTTTTTCACATTGCCGGGATATTCCGGGTAGTCCGCAGGGGAAGGAGGGCCTTTAGAAAGGCTTTGAAGAAGGAAGGCCTTCCCGAGGAAGTCGTTGATGTCCTCACGGAGGAGTTTTTCGTTGACGTTGACTGGAAGGGGATAATTTTTAGAAGGGAAAAGAGCTAAGTAAGGTCTTTTCTGAACACCAGCACGTTCGGCTCGTCCGTCTCGTCCCATAGAGACAGACCGAGTCCCTTAAGGCCTGGTAAAACCTCCATCATGCTCGCCGGGAGCATGAGCTCAAATACCTCGTCCCTCTCCTTCGCCACCCACGCCATCGCCGGAAGCATGGCCTTTATACAACCAAGGCCGAATGAGAGCGGCGTGAACGTAGTTCTTCCTTTCTCCACCAGGAACTTGAAGCCCGCTATCTCGTAAACCTCGGCCTTCTTTCTAAGCCACTCAAGCGCCTCCTCGCTCCTGTGGACGAACTTCCAGCCGAGGGGGATGATGCCGAGATTCAGGTCCTCCATCGTCAGCTCTGCCGGTTCGGGTTCAGCTGGCTCAAAGTCCATAACTTTCGCGGCTAGGCTTAGGAAGCGGATGAGGACTTTAAAGCCGTCCCTTTTGGCCATCGCTATGCTCTCCCTGTTGAGGAAGTAGGTGGCAAACTCAAGTGCCTCTATCCTGCCCTCTTCGGCCAGCTCCTTCCCCCTCTGGACAATGAAGTTGTGGAGCATTCTTCCAAAGCCTCTGCCGCGGTAGTCGGGGTGTACCCTAAGCCCCTCCATCCAGCCGACTCTTTTGGGAAGGAGGGTGAGCTTTGCCGTCCCGATGACCTTTCCTCCAATCTCGAGCACGTAGAAGTTCCCATCCCTGACCCAGCTATCAAACACGCGCGCGAGGTAGTCTTCTCCGCCCCAGGTAAGGCGTGCTATCTCCTCGATGAAGGGCTTATCCTCGGGTTTGGCCTCGCGGATGATGGGTTTCATGCGAGTTCACCTGAGCGATATTTGCTTCTGTAGGATTTATGCTTTTGCCCGTTAGGGACTCACAGGAGCAAAAACGAAGCTCGAAATTAAGGATTATAAAGAAAGGTTGAGGTCACTGGGCCTCAATAATTACTGGGCACTCTCTTTCTCCAAACCTGTGCACTCTGCCTTCCCAGCTTCTGCTTCCATCGGTGTAGATTACCTTCACCAATCCCCTCTTGAGCCCTTCCCTGTGTTCGGCTATAACCTCAGAGCGAACAATCTTAACCGTCTCGCCATCTCCGGGGGATACCAGGATCACCAGGGTGTTGTTCTCAAATTTTAAGCCCCCGAAGCTGTATCCTTTTGGAATCCAGATTTCCGCAATCTCGCTTAAGTTGTAGGGGCTCGCGATGTAGTACATTCCGGTACCTTCCTTTCCATCGTCAAAGCTCATGATGTAGTCTTTGCAGGTTGGTTTTAGAGGAACTCCGTCTATGAGGATTGTTGCGTTCTCAAGATCAAGGTTGCAGAAGAAGCAGCGAACTTTGAAGGTTTCATGCTTCATCTTGAGTTCCTCAGAGCTATTTAGTGCATGGAACTTGAGGATTACATGACCGTTATCCACGCGGTAACCTTCGGTCACGAGGTCGCCAGGGTAGTATATGGTGACCTGGACTTCGGCGGTTTTCATTGCTCGGGAAAATACAAAAGCTCCAATAAGCAATAAAAAGAAAAATACAACAACAGCACGCCTAACTATCATATGCCACCACCATGTTCCCTAACTCACGGAATATTCCGTCAATTTCGCTGAAACCCGTTATTGTTGTCCCTTCCACACCACCAAAGTGAATTCCTACTATTCTAGTATTTGGAACATAATACGGCTTCACAAATACTGGGGCTCCACTGTCTTTTTGCGCATGTTCCATACCGACAACTTCAGAAGTATCTGTGAGTAAAATACCTCCTTCTAATACTGAGATTTTGTTTGTTTTCATAACATGACCACAATTCGTTGCCTTAGTCCCTATTCCGAATTTGCATACATATAATCCAACTACACTTTCTGTAATTCCCTCAACTTTCCAATCAGAATAGATCTGAGGTGCAATACTTCTCCCTGAAACTTTAACGAGTAAACTATCGCTTTCTCTAACCTTTTTGTCACCTTCATTTTTAAGAGGTGGATTTTTGACTACAACACCGACCTTGCGCCATGACAATATGCCCCACGGCTGATATACGGAATTTCCAGTGTTTCCAAATCCGGCACAGTGGGCTGCGGTTACAAAATAGTTTTCTCCATTAATTTTTGCTGTAAACCCAAGGGTACATGTTGAACTATAACCGGAGTTTACTCTAATTCCAATTCCGCCAATGAGAGGATCAAACACATCAGTAGGAGATCTTTCTAAAGACATTCTTCTAACCTTTTCTATCCTAACGGCGCTCTTGGGTATCCCCAATTTATCTAATTCATTCTCGAGGATCTTCAACTTTTCCGGTGTTACCTCCTCAAGTTCTATTGTTAGCATGTTATGTGCCTCATCAGCGTCAATGCCTGAGATACCAAGTTTTTCAATGCTAAGATTTAATGCTAAATTTTTCCATTGCACTAACTGCTCAAAGCTATACTTGCCTTTTAAAAATACTAAGTTTATTTTTCCTCTGTATACCATCAATGCTTGCTTGATTTTTTCCTTGTCTTTTTCGTCCTTTACATACACAAAGATTAATCCCTTCTCCTCATTGATAAACATTCCTCCGTAAGACGGTAGATTGGCGGATAATTTTCCGTGGAGTTCATCACCCCCTATTAAATTTATTAATTGACGTGTAGCTCGGTGCAAAGCTATTTGATCTGGTTTCTTGAGTAAGCCGTAGGGTTTTTCTTTGAATGCGAATCCTTCAAAATTCTTAATTTTCTCGGGTTCTTGACAATACCACCAGATTCTAGGCTCACTCTTCTCAACCCACTGGCCATTCTCAAAAACCCAATATTTTACTGGCTGACAGGCCTTATCATTGCTGCCCTTAACAATATCTGCACTCCCAAAAGAACCCAAAATCAACAAACCGAGTAACAAAACACCAAGCAACTTCCACCTCATTGACATCACCACACGGATTTTTCATAATATTGTGTACGTTCAAACTATTTAAGGGTTTCTATTTCATAGTACGTAAAATAACTCGGACAAAAAAGTAACCTTTATTACTCTCGCTTCTGTAAATAACCGAGATTAAAGCAAAATGACTTTGAGGAGTAATTTAACGTGGTGAGAAATTCACAATAATTGGGGCAAGATGACAAATATTCCCTTCTGGCCGTGGAGAACTTGACAAAACAAACATAGGACAGAGCCGTTCCAATGCATGCCAATCCAGCCGCGAAGAGGGAAGCAACCGACACCGCTATCCCTTTTTCAATCATCCACGCAAAGGCCAGCTGCGATAAAGGCATCACCAGCGTCGCAAGGGCGTCGAAGAGGCCCCTAATTGTTCCGAGGCTTTCGAGAGGGACGTACTTCTGGAAGAGGCTGTCGGCGGAGACGTTGAGGGACTCTCCACCAAGGCCCACGATGAAGGCGGCCAAAATCAAGGAGTAAAGCGCTGGAAAGCCAACGAGAAATAGCGCAACGCTCTGGAGAGCCATGCCCAGTAGAATAGGCTTCTTTATTCCAGCTCCCCTTTCTGGGGGCGAGGTAGGCTATAAGGCCCACCCCGATGATGCCGCCTATAGTTGTGAGCGACTGCAGGGTTCCGTAAATGAACTCGGCCCTTACGAGCTCCTTAAGCCGGCGAACACGAATATTCTGAAGCTCCCGAGTGTGAAGTTGAAGAGGAGGAGTGATGCTAGAACGCCAAGGACGAACTTCCTTGTGAATGCTTTATCGAGGAGCATCGCCTTCACGCCAAAGCGGTAGGCGAGGGCTCCCGCCACGGGGAACGCAGCGAGGGAAACAAGATTTCCCACGAGTGAGAGGGTCGCGTTCAGCCCCTGAGGGTCGTCCTCCTAAAGGCTCATCGAAGCTACCAGAGAGAAGCCGTAGTAGTGGTGGAGGATATCCAGCGCTGAGATTCCGGAGACGATGAGGTAGAAGGCCCAGAGGTTCGAGGAGATGGGCACTATCAGAACGGCTAAGAAGGACTGAAGGAGGAGCGCTAGGAAGGCAAGCCTCACCTTTTTGGTCGTCCTGTCGAGGGTTCCCCCGAGGAGGGGTGGTAGAAGAACCCACGGGAGGTGGGTGAAGAGGGCGTAGCCGCCTACGCTTACGAGTGAGTTTGTGGCCTTAAGCAGACCCCAGGGTAGAGCGACGGTCTCGATTGCGTCGCCGAACACCCTAAGCCCAGAGGTGAATAGGTGAAGGCGGTAGAGACGGCGTTTCATAGTGCTTGATGGGTAAAAACCATTAAAATAGTTAATGGATCGCTCTTCCTCCTCTAAGACTTGCCTTTCATGTGAATGATATTAGCTGGTGGAGCTGTTTTCCGACCACATATTCAAAACTGCCGTTTTTACGACACTTTTATTCCCGTAGAGGAGCATCACCCTGTCCATTCCCGGCCCCCAGTACAGTTCTATGTAAACTCCAAGATCCTTCTCAAAGTAAACCCTCTGGGCAACCTTTCCAGCGGGATCGTGAGATTTGAGCTGTGGAAGGGCTTTCTCCTTGAAACCCAGCTCTTCAATTTTTTCTTTCAACTTGTCATAACCCTCCCAGCCGCATCCCTCCCTATAAACGGCCGCCTCGATCCTTGCCCCCTCTGGAGTTACTCCCCTAGCCGATAGAAGATCGCCGGAGAAGGCATTGCTCCCCCAAGTTTGGTTGAGAATTCTGGTGTGCATGAAGAGGCCCAGCATCTTCCCTGGCGATGGGCCAACCCACATTGTGTGGAACATGAGGTCCTTAAGGGTGTACTCAGCGTCGTCAATCAGATCTTGGCTGTATGGAACTTTAAAGAAGACAACGAGGTAGAACCCTCCGAAATACATCGAAAATGCCGAGTAAAGGGCGTCCTCCCCTTTTCCTTCCCACTGGAATCCGTTTGTGGTGTTTGCTTTGATATCAAGCTTTTCTTTGAGCTCTTCCAATGCCCGAGAGGCTGAGTAATAGTCTGGATACGCAAAACCCCCACGTAAGCTCCGGAAACCTCGGAAATCTCGAAAACCTCGCTGGCTAGACTATCCTCTGGAACCGAAAAATCCGGTTCAGTAGGTTTGAGTGAGTAGTCATCTCGAAGGGCCTCAATGAACTGGGAGATAGCCTCACCTGGATCTACACCGCAGAGCGGAGCCGAGGGGGAAATTCTCTCGATAGCCAGTAATGAACTGTCGAGGCTCTCTTCTCTAAGAGAAACGGGGGTTGTTGAGGAGAGCGTAGTTGTGGGGGATTCCGTTTGTGATGTCCCGGGCGTTTTCATTTTTACACTGTTGTTCCCAAGGCACCCCGAACCAAGAACCATTAACACCACAAGGATTCCCACAATTTTCCTCATGGTGATCACTACCATTTACTTGGTATCGAGGCATAAATGTCTTTTTGCAACACATTTAGTGCCATTTGCACTAATAGTGTTACCATCACCCCGCCCGGATTAGCTCATATAACAGCTCGTCCACGTATTTCCCATCGCTCCAGACGTGGTCTCTAAGCCTTCCAGCCAAGACAAACCCGTTCTTTTCGAGGACTCTTATCGAAGCCTCGTTGTCGGCGTGCACCTTCCCCCAGACCTTGTGGAGGTTCAGATGGTTGAAGGCGTAGTCTACCAGAAGGGCCACCACTTCAATTCCGTAGCCCTTCCCGCGCTCTTCTGGGGCCAGGTAGTAGAATATTTCACCCCAACTCGCCTGGTAGTTCACCCAGTTGAAGCCCGCCACACCAACGAGCTTTCCGCTACCGTTTTCAACCACTGCAAAAGCGGGCATCTTATCCTTGTTCTTCTTCATCTCTTCATAGAACTCCTCTTCTTCCTCCGGGAGGGTGAAATGGGCAGAGTTGAAGAGCGCCCTGGCAGTGCTCCGCTCGTTGAACCACTCCCAGCTTTTTTGGAGGTCTTCCTTGAGGAGAACTCCAAGGGAGACTTTCTCACCTTTGAGGATGATGGGCCTCATAGCCATCCCTGCGATTACAACACAAAAGAGTTTTAAAAAGTTTTCATGCAAAGTTATTTCGGAGATTGGGGATGGAGCGGTGGAGAAGGGGCATTAGTTTAACACTGATTTCAGCTTACCAGGTGATTCAGGATGAACATTCTAAGGCTCTATTATGAAGAGGCCCTCAGAACGTTTCACGAGTCGGGAGGGAGTGAGGAAGATTTCTACCGGCTCGTCGGCAGCTTACTCGCCAGACATCCTTCCTATAGAGAAGAGCTGGAAATCAGAAAGAGGCTCATGGAGATGATAACCGAGGAGGTTAAGGGAAAGGTTCTCGACGTCGGCTGCGGGACTGGAGTTCTAACGTTCAAGATGGCACTAAAGGAAGAGGTTGAGCTGGCCGTTGGCATTGACAAGAGTCTGGAGGTGATCGAGTTCTGCAACCGCTTAGGGGATAAGATTACGAAAAAGGCTAAGTTCGTTCAGGAGGACTTTTTGAAGATGAGCCTCGACGAAAAGTTCGACTCCGTAGTGTTCTCGTACGTTCTGCACGACTTTGAGCCAGAACCGTTTCTTGAGAGGGCCCTCAAAGTGCTCGAAGAAGGAGGGAGCGTCATCGTTGGGGACTTCGACATTAACGACCTGAGGGAGAGAATAAGGGAATTCTCAAGGGGAAAGGGGATGAAAATAGTCAAGGACTTTACCGTTGGCCGGGCGGAGAGCCACGGCGACCTGCGGGAGGCGTTTTTGACGGTCATCGGGAAATAACTGCCCATGACGCGCGGGGCGTGGAATTCCAACAGCTGGGCGCTTGTTTCCGCTTTAATCGCCTGCAGTCCACTCGTAAATCGTTCCGCCCGTAAGGTTAAGGAGTTTTTCCACGATATCTGGAGGAACTTCGAAGGAGTCCCCCATTAGCTCCTCCCGGAGCTGGAGCGCGGTATCTTCCCTTTCCTTTCCGCAGGAGCCCTCAAATGGTTTCGTAACGACCACGCGCTCAAGCTTCCCGCTCTTCTCCTCCACCCACCCTATGGTGAACCAGCAGAGGCTCTTCCCGTTTTCGGCGCAATTGAGCTCGATGTCAACCCAGCTCCCGTCGGCCCTAAAGAGGGCGAAAGTACTGCTGCACCCGGTGGTCGCATTCTCTATTCCAAGCTCCCTTAGAATCTCCTGGCGTTTCTCATAGGGGAAGTGACTCATAAGTGCGAACTGTGCCGTGGTTCCCGTAACCCCAATTACCCCGTGGGTGGTGTGGTTCACAACGTACTCCATCCATGGAAAGCCCCTCACTGCACTCCAGTTGGTCGGGTAATAGGCCGTGAGCCTCACATAAACCACGTCCTCTTCTCGGGGTTTCCTGAACTCATCGTAGTACACCCAAAACAGCTGCTCCCGCGGGTCGTAGGAGGCCCCAAACCGGCCGTGCACTATGTAGTCCACTTTTATCTCCACATTCTCCCCAAGCTTCTCCACAACGTCGGGCCTCGTCTCCATGAAATGGTTTATCGCGGCGTAGATATCGGCCCCGTATTCCGCCCAGACAAACCGGGTTATCTCCTCCCTCTGGCCGGCATATCTCTCAAGCTTGCCTTCGAGTTTTTCTATTCTGTAGTGGGAGCCAACGAGGAGTGCTACGAGTACCGCGGTTATTAGGAAAAAGGCCGTACTCTTGAACTTTTCATCCATAACCGCCACCAAAATTTAATTGATCAAAAGTTTATAAAATTACTCCCGCACTGACGCATGTCTCTTATGACCTTAAGATGGACTACTACTCCTGCCACTCCTCTCTGAGGAGCTCGTAGGCAAGGCCGTCAACGTACCCATACCCCGGGATGTAGAAATGCTTCCTGAACCTCCCCACCAGCTTGAAGCCATTCTTCTCGAGAACCCTGATGGAAGCCTTGTTCGGCTCGTAGACGATGGTGTGGAGCTTGATGAGGTTCATGTTCTCAAAGGCGAACCTGCACATTAGAGCTAATGCCTCCGTTGCGTAGCCCTTCCCCCAGTGCTCCTTTCCGATGAAGTACCACACAAGGGCATTCCTCGCCTGCCAATGTATTGCTTCCAACCCAGAAAAGCCAACGAGCTCTCCTCCGGAGTTCTCCACTATGGCGAAGCTTATGGAGGTGTTCTTGTTCTTTCTAACCTCCTCAACGATTTCGTCGAAGTCCTTCTCGAAGTAGACGTTCATCGGGTTGTTCACGAAGTTCTGGATGTCCCTGTCGTTGAACCACAATAGCCACTTCTCCTTATCTTCGCTCATAATCAGGGAGAGCGACACCTTCTCTCCTTTCAGGATCGTGGGCCTCACTTTTCACCACTCCAATAAGGGGGCTGGGGTTAGGAAAAGATAAAGTTTTTTATGTGGTTAAGCCATAGAACTTTTGAGGTGCGGAGATGATCCCTGAGACACACCTCGAAGTCCTCCGCAGATTATATGAACGGTTAAGCCAAAGCGACGTCACCTGGGCGGTTACGGGGAGCCTCGGCTTTGCCCTCCAGGGAGTTCCCGTTGAGGTTCATGACATTGACATCCAGACGGACAGGGAAGGGGCATACGAGATTGAGAGGCTCTTCTCTGAATTCGTGGTCGAGCCCGTCCGATTCAAGGAGAGCGAGAGAATCAAGTCTCACTTCGGAGCGCTGATGATTGATGGAGTTAGGGTTGAGATAATGGGAGATATTCAAAAGAAAGTCAATGATAAGTGGGAGGAGCCGGTGGACGTAAAGAGGTACAGGCGCTTCGTGGAAGTCGAGGGCATGAAAATCCCCGTTCTCGACTTGGAGTATGAGTATCAGGCCTATCTCAAGCTCGGAAGGGTGGATAAGGCGGGGATGCTGAGGAGGTTTTTGGAAAAAGAGGGGTGCACCTAGTAATCTCGCGGGAGTTCTATGTCCCCAATTACCTCGATGGCCATCACTCTCTTCTCGTCCTCCTCTTTCACACCCGCCACAATCTCCCGAGTCAAAACCTCCACCCAGCCGCGCTCCCAGGGGGACTTTTTCCAGAGAATCTTCCCGCTGAGGCTGAGCTTCATAATGAAGGCCCTCCCCTCGACCTCTCCCCCGACTAGGAGGCCATCTCCAAGCGGGAGGAGTGAGGTGGCGGCGCCGTTTGGAAGGGTCACCTCCCACTCCTTGCTCCAGACCCAGAGGTTGTCCCCTTTGTAGCCGGCTAAAATGAGCCTGCCGTTCCAGAGGGCGGCGGTGAGCGCTATTCCTCCCTTAACAATAACTTCCCGGCCCAAAAAGTTCCCATCGGAATCGAAGTCAAAGGCGACGACTTTCCAGCGCCCCTCCTTAACGCTCCCGATGAGCCTCGGCATTTCTCCGGGGAGAAGGGATGCCGTAACAACCTCCTCCCAGCTTCCAAAGTCCTTCAGCCACTCCATCCCCTCCATCGAGAGCTTTCCAGCGAAAAAGCCCATGTTTCCGGGCCGTCCTGTGTCGCCGGCTATGAACACTGAATCCCCCGCGAGAAGGATGGAGTAGGTAGCCTCGTTGCCCCGTATCTCAATCTTGCGCTCCCAGAGGACGTTTAAATCCTCATCGAGCCTCGCGACGTAGGCCTTCCAGCCCTCCCCGCCGTCGGGTGTCGCTTTTCCCTCGGCGGCGCCCCCTATCATGTAGCCGCTTTCTATCCTCGCTATTGAATGCCCCTCCCAGTCGTTTTTCCCGCTCAAGAAGTGAGTTTCGAGGATTTCTTCGCCCTTAACTCTGGCCAGCATGATTTTATAGTTCCTTCCGTCGTGAATGCTCCCGATTAGCAAATCGCCGGCCAAAGCGACGGGGACTGTCTCGATTCCGAAGGAATGCCTCCTCATTTGAAGCCCTCCTGTTTTAGCTGAGTGTTTTTGAAGGTAAAAGTTTTAAGGTTTTTGTCAGCAGTAGTAAGCAGATGATTTTGATGAAGAAGAAGGACGTCCTTAAAATGAAGGCTTCGAGGGGACTAGGATGAGAGTGGCGCTAATCCCAATGCGGGTTGAGGACGGAAACTTCGAGGCCAACTGGAAGGAGTTCAAAAGGCGCTTTGATGAAGCCTTAAAGCACAGACCCGACTTTCTTGTTTTTCCCGAGTACTGCCTGACTGGTTTTAGGGAGTGGGACTTCAGCGGGGCGGAGCTCTACGACGAGATAACCGCGAGGGTGAGCGAGCTGGCGAGGAAAAACAACGTCTACGTCGTCTTCGGCCTGCTTGAGCCCTACAAGAACTGTGTTTACAACTCGGCCCTTCTCATCGGCCGGAACGGCGAAGTCCTCCTCAAGCACCGCAAGTTCCAGGAACCCTACAAGTTCTGCACGGGCAACACGGTGAGGACTGCCAAAA
Source organism: Thermococcaceae archaeon (assembly GCA_030156945.1). GTDB lineage: Archaea > Methanobacteriota_B > Thermococci > Thermococcales > Thermococcaceae > Thermococcus. The sequence continues at coordinate 61,422 of JASGLT010000008.1, read as the reverse complement.
CCGAGTTTGGCAAAGTTTCCATTATTATCTGCGGCGACCTCTACAACAAGCGCATAGCCAAGTGGGTGAGGAGAAAGGGGCCGGACCTCCTCTTCGTGCCCATGGAGTATTCGCCTGACTACGGGAAGCCCAACGAGGAGGACATCGGGGCCATGTCGGAGCGCGTCAGGCTCCTTGGGGTTAAGACTTTCATCGCGAACAGCTTCCCTCCCGGCGGCGCGTGGGTCTTTGAGGGGGACGGGACGCTAATCGCTGAGAGCAGGGGAGATGAGCTCCTCCTCTGGGAGGGGCAACCCTAAAATATCTCCTCCCACAACTTTTTCCGGTGGTCTTAATGGAGCTCTACGACGTTGATGAGTTCTGGAAGTTTGACCTCCGCGTCGGTTTGGTTAAGAGGGCCGAGAGGCTGAAGAGGACGAGGAAGCTCATTAAGCTCGATGTGGACTTCGGGAGCGAGGAGAGAACGATAATAACGGGCATAGCCGACCAGTATTCGCCGGAGGAGCTCGAGGGTAAAAAGTTCATCTTCGTCCTCAACCTCAAGCCCAAAAAGCTCAGTGGCGTTGAGAGCCGGGGGATGCTCATAGTTGCGGAAACCGAGGACGGTAAGGTCTACCTACTCCCGGTTCCGGAAGAGGTACCCGTCGGAACGAGGGTGTGGTGAATGCTCTTCGGAATCCCGGAATCCAAAAACCCGAACCTCCTGCTCCTTGGAATCCGCTGGGACGGCTCTTCCTCCTACAGGAGGGGCGCGATGGACGGCCCAAAGACCATAAGGGAGGCAACATCAAGCGAGCTATACAACAGCTACACAGAGAATCTCGTCAATCTTGCGGAGAGATGGCGGTACAAAGACCTTGGCGACGTGGAGGGGGAATCCTTCGCGGAGGTTCTTGAGAGGGTGAGGAAGCTCGTGAGGGAGAACTACAGTGGTGAGAGGTTTCTCTTCCTCGGCGGCGACCACTCCATAACCTACGCCACCTTCAGGGCCCTCAGGGAGGCGAGCGGGAAAGAGTTTGGGCTGATATACTTCGATGCTCACCCGGACCTCTATCCTGAGTACGAAGGTGACCCCTACTCCCACGCCTGCCCCGTGAGGCGCCTCGTGGAGGAGGGCTGGGTTAGGGGCGAAAACGTTGTTCAGGTGGGAATAAGGGCCCCAACTCCCGAACAGCTTGACTTTGCCGAGAGGGAAGGCATAAGGATTTACTCCGCCTCTGATGTGTGGAAGGGGGCTGAGGTGGAGGTTCCCTTCGAGAGGGCCTACCTCTCCTTCGACCTCGACGTCCTCGACCCGGCGTTTGCCCCCGGCGTTGGAAATCCGGAGCCTGGAGGGCTCAGCACTAGGGAGCTCGTGGAAATAATAAAAAGCATTGACGCCGAGGTTGTGGCCTTCGACGTGGTCGAGCTCAACCCGCACTATGACGTGAGCAACGTAACGGCCTTCGCAGCTGCTAAGATAATCAGAGAAGTCCTCGGGAGGTGAGAGGATGTGGCCTTCCGCGAAGTTCATTGACGAGAAAGTTGCCTTCTCTCGGATGCCGACGGAAAGGGAGCTTGAGGGGGTGGCTAAGGACTTCGACGCGGTAGTTGTACTTGTGGAGGAGCACGAGCTTCCCTATCCCCTTGAGGAGTGGGAAAAGAGAGGTTTAGAAGTCCTCCACAGCCCCATTCCAGACTTCACGGCTCCAAGCGTTGAGCAGCTCCTCGAAATCTTCCGGTGGATCGAAGAGCGAGTTAGAGAAGGCAAGAAAGTCCTAATCCACTGCATGGGCGGTCTGGGAAGGAGCGGGACGGTAGCAACGGCCTGGCTAATGTACTCGAAGGGCTTTTCCCTCCGCGAGGCCCTAATGGAGGTCAGGAAAAAGAGGCCAGGGGCGGTTGAAACACAGGAGCAGATGGAGGCTTTAAAAGAGCTTGGGGAGAGACTCTAACGCCTGGATTTTTTGCTTTTGTGGACAGTCTTTCCTGGCGACAGGTTTATATACTTTGACTGCCGCTCGGCCCCGGTGAGTACCATGGTGGAGAGAAGCACTAAATCCGGGGTTTTATCTATGGGCGCATCACTGCTTTTCAAGGTGACTTACTGCCATCATCTCTTCTGAAGATGTCTCTGGCCTAAAGGCTAGTGCAGACTTTTTCAGGGGGTGTTCTTCTTGAGGTACACACTCCGGGACTATTTGAGGCTAGCCGAGATTGGGAACCGGCTGAGGGGAACGTTTGAGCTCTGGAACTACCGCGAAATAGTGTTTCCCGCAATAGAGGAGTACTCGGAGTCAATAAGGAAGGGAACGAAGTTCGCCCACAACAACGAGTTTTACGTGATATGCCCAGACGCTACGTCCAGGATAATAAAGGATTTCAACAACGGGGAAGCGAGGCTCTACTACATAAGCGAGGTTCTTGATGGAGAAATCCGCGGGGTCTGGGAGGCTGGAGTGGAGCTGATCGGCGGCAGAGAGCCGGATATGTACGTTGAGGTCCTGAGCGTTCTGATAACTGCCCTTGAATCCCTCGGAATCGAGGACTTCTACATAGACGTTGGTAGCGTTAAGGTCTGGGAGGAGGCCACGAGAGGCATTGAGCCCTTCAGGGAAGAGGTCAGGAGGGCCCTTTTAACCAGAAACTTCGGGATCATAGAATCCCTGCCGATATCCGCGGGCAGGAAAAGGGCTTTGTGGAGACTCTTCAACTTCAGGGGGAAGAGGTCGGGCGTCGAAAAGCTCGACGCGATAGTGGAGCTCCTAGGCGATGAGAGGGTTTTCTTAGATTTCGGGACTGTGAGGCCGCTCCCCTACTACACAGACGTCATCTTTGAGGTCTATTCTCCGAGGCTCGGGAAGCCCCTTGGCGGCGGCGGGGAGTACCTGGTGGGGAATAAAAAGGCCATAGGCTTTGCCCTCGACTTAGGAGCCCTTTTGAAGCTCTACAAGGGGCGGGAAAGGAAGAGGCATGTGCTCATGGGGGAGCCAGGGGAAGTCTACAGGAGGGCCAGGGAGCTCGTGAAAATGGGGATTCCAGTGGAGGTGAGGCCATGAGGTTCGTTCTCCCGAAAGGAAGACTCCTAAAGCCCAGCATCGAGTTCCTGGGGAAAGCTGGAGTTGAGCTGGACCTCCCGAACGGGAGGGAGCTTGTTTCGGCCGATGGTAGGGTTCTCCTTGCGAGGGCCTTCGACGTTCCCGTTTACGTCGAACACGGGGTCGAGGTGGGGATAGCTGGCAGCGACGTGGTTTTGGAGAGGGGGAGCGACGTTTTCATCCCCCTGGAGCTGCCCTTCGGAAAGTGCAGGATAAGCGTGGCCGTTCCAGGGGAGAGGAAAAGGTATCCTGAGGACATGGACGGCTTCAGGATAGCCACGAAGTACCCAAGGATAGCCAGGTCTTACTTCGACTCGATTGGCGTTGACGTTGAGGTTATGAAGCTCCACGGGAGCGTTGAGCTCTCCGTCAGGACGGGGATAGCCGATGCCATAGTTGACATCGTCGAAACTGGGCAGACGCTGAGGGAGAACGGCCTCGTCGAGGTTGCCAAGGTTATGGACGTTTCCGCGCTCCTTCTCGTCAACAGGATAGCGCAGAAGGTTCTGTTCGATGAGATAAACGAGCTTGTGATGAAGCTTAGGGGGGTTTTGGATGGAGGAGCTTGAAGAATACGTTAGGGAAATCCTGGAGGACATCAGGAGGAGGGGCCTTGAGGCCCTGCGGGAGTACTCGGAAAGGTTCGACGGCTATTCAGGCCCGTTTAGGGTTTCGGAGGAGGAGTTCGAGGAGGCAGAGGAACTCGTGCCAGAGGAGGGCAGGAGGGTAATCGAGGAGACGATGGGGCGCCTCTGGGAGTACCACGCGAGGCAGTTCAGGGATGCAGAGCTCTACATCAAGAGGGGATCCCTCTACGGCATTATATGCCGCCCGATAGGGAGGATAGGGATATACGTCCCAGGGGGGAAGCCGCTCCCCTCGACGCTCATGATGGTGGGAGTTCCGGCCAGAATAGCTGGAGTCAGAGAGATAGCCGTTACCACGCCGCCCAAAGAAGGGAAGGTGAACCCCTACGTCCTCTACGTGGCGAAACTGCTCGGGATCGAGGAGGTATACAAGCTCGGCGGGGTGCAGGCGGTAGGGGCTATGGCCTACGGGGTTGGCATGAGGAGGGTCGACAAGATATTTGGCCCCGGGAACAGGTTCGTCAACGAGGCCAAGAGGCAGGTGTTCGGTCTGGTGGGGATAGACAGCCTCGCAGGGCCTTCTGAGATAGCCGTGATAGCCGATGGGAGCGCAGATAAGGATTACGTGCTCGCCGATCTTCTAAGCCAGCTCGAGCACGGGAAGGACAGCAGGGCCTGGCTCCTGACCACCTCAAGGGAACTCGCAGAGTACTGCTCAAGGGATGGGATAGAGGTTCTCCTATGCAGGAGCCTGGAGGAATGCGCCGAGAAGGCCAACGAGATAGCCCCCGAGCACCTGGAGATAATAACCGAAAACCCCGAGGAGCTCATCGACCTCATAGAGAACGCTGGAGCCATCTACCTCGGCCCCTACACCCCCGTCCCAGCTGCCGATTACTTCCTCGGCGTCAACCACGTCCTCCCAACAGGAGGAGCGGCCAGGTTCAGCGGAGTTCTGACGGTAATGGACTTCATGAAGCCGATAACCCTTGCGAGGGTGAGCAGGGAGGAGTTTTTGACCTACAGAAGGCTGGGGATGAGGATGGCTGAGATAGAGGGGATGGAAGCCCACAGGAGGAGCCTGGAGGTGAGGAGATGAGGCGGACTACGAAGGAGACAGACATAGAGGTCGAGCTCGACCTCGAGGGGACCATAGAGACGGGTGATCCAGTCCTGAATCACCTCCTAACGGTGCTCTTCCACTACATGGGGAGAAAGGCTAAGGTTAAAGCGAACTACGACCTCAGGCACCATCTATGGGAGGACGTGGGGATAACCCTGGGGCTGGAACTGAGGGAGAAGCTCCCAGGGAAGTTCGCCCGTTTCGGGAGCGCTGTAATGCCGATGGACGACGCGCTCCTCCTAATAGCCCTTGACATCTCGGGGAGGCCCTACCTGAACCTCGAACTCTCCCCACTGGAGGAAGAGGAGGGCTTTTCGGTAGCCCTAGTCAGGGAGTTCCTCTGGGGGCTGGCGCGCTCGCTCAGGGCAACAATACACGTCAAACAGCTTGGGGGGGTCAACGCCCACCACATAGTAGAGGCGGCCTTCAAAGGGCTCGGAATAGCCCTCGGCCAGGCTATAGCGGAGAGCGAAAGGCTGGAGAGCACCAAGGGGGTCTTAGAATGATAGCCGTAGTTGACCTCGGGATAGGGAACCTCGCCAACGTGAGGAAGGCCCTCGGAGGGGTGATCACGAGCGACCCCTACTCGATAGAGAGGGCCGAGAAGATAGTCCTCCCTGGGGTCGGGAACTTTGGGGCGGTGATGGAAAAGCTGGAACCGCTCAGGGGAGTTATAATCGATGCGATAAACGACGGAAAGCCCCTGCTGGGTATCTGCCTCGGCCTCCAGCTCCTCTTCGAGGGGAGCGAGGAGAGCCCCGGAAAGCCTGGCCTCGGGGTCTTCAGGGGAAAGGTCGTGCGCTTCCAGGGCGTAAGGGTGCCCCACATAGGCTGGAACCAGGTGTGGCAGAGAAAGGAGTGCCCGCTCTTCGAGGGTATAAAGGACGGTGCCTACTTCTACTTCGTCCACTCTTACTATGCTCTCCCCGAGGAGGACGTAACGGCGGGAGTGACCGACTACGAGTCGAAGGGAGCCAAGGTGGTGTTTACCTCGGCCGTCTGCAGGGAAAACGTTTACGCAGTCCAGTTCCACCCCGAGAAGAGCGGAAGGAACGGGTTGAGGCTTTTGGGGAACTTCAGGAGGCTGTGAGATGGAGGTTTATCCGGCTATAGACCTGATGAAAGGAAGGGCCGTGAGGCTCTACAGGGGAAAGAGGGAGAGCGTTAAGGTCTATGGAGATCCAGTGAAGATCGCCCAGGGCTTTGCGGAGCTCGTGGACAAGATCCACGTCGTTGACCTCGACGGGGCGTTCGAGGGACAGCCCAGGAACCTCGAAGTGGTGGAGAGGATAATCGAGGAGACCGGCCTGAGGGTTCAGGTCGGGGGAGGCTTCAGAACCTACGAAGCAGTGATGAAGGCTTACGAGATCGGCGTGGAGAACGTCATACTCGGCACGAAAGCCCTCGATACGGCTTTCCTTGAAAGGCTCACCGATGAGTTCGGCGGGATAACCGTAAGTCTGGACGCTAAAGACGGAAAGATAGCGGTGAAGGGCTGGGTCGAGGAGGGTTCGATAAAAGTGAGAGATGCCTTCGAGGTTCTCAGGAACTACGTGAACCGCTTCGTGTACACTTCCATCGAAAGGGACGGCACTCTGACTGGAGTTGACGAGATAGGGCGCTTCTGGGGGGACGAGGAGTTCATATACGCTGGTGGGGTTTCCAGCGCTGAGGACGTCGTTAGGCTTGCCGAGAGGGGCTTCTCTGGAGTTATTGTGGGGAAGGCCCTTTACGAGGGAGTTGTTAAGCTGGAAGACCTCCTGGAGGTGGCCAAATGCTTGCGAAGAGGATAATAGCGGCCCTTGACATAAGGGCGGGGAGGGTGGTCAAGGGGATAAGGTTCAGGAACATCCGGGATGCGGGCGATCCCGTCGAGCTGGCGGGGAGGTACGAGAGCGAGGGGATAGACGAGATAGTCTTCCTCGACATAACTGCATCGCATGAGGAGAGGGGGATCCTCTTAGACCTCGTTGAGAAGGTTGCAGAGGAGATATACGTCCCCTTCACCGTTGGCGGCGGAATCAAGAGTGCAGAGGAAGCGGGAGAGATAATCAAGCGAGGAGCTGATAAGGTCTTTGTGAACACTGCCGCTGTCGAGAGGCCCGAGCTGGTCAGGGAAATAGCCGAGCTCGTAGGGAGCGCGAACCTCGTCGTTGCCATAGACGCCAAGTGGAACGGCTCCTTCTGGGAGGTCTACACCCACGGAGGGAGAAAGCCGAGGGGGATCGACGCGGTTGAGTGGGCCAGGAAGGTGGAGGGGCTGGGAGCTGGAGAGATACTCCTGACGAGCATGGACACCGACGGGACGAAGGAGGGCTTCGACATTCCACTGACGCGGGCGGTGGCGAATGCCGTTGACATACCCGTCATAGCCTCGGGAGGGGCCGGAAGGCCGGAGCACTTCTACGAGGCCTTCAAGGCTGGAGCGGAGGCTGCCTTAGCCGCTTCTATATTCCACTACGGGGAGTACACGGTCGGTCAGCTTAAGGAGTTCCTGGCTGAGAGGGGGATTCCAGTTAGACTGGACTACTGAGGTGGGAGCATGAACATCGAGGAGCTTGTAGAGAAGGTTGACTGGGAGAAGAACGGAGGGGTCGTTCCCGTTGTTGTCCAGGACACGGAGGGGGAGGTGCTCACCCTCGCCTACATGGACAGAGAAGCGCTGAGGAGAACCCTTGAGACGGGCTATGCACACTACTACTCCCGCTCCCAGGGAAGGGTGAGGATGAAGGGGGAAATAAGCGGAAACCTCCAGGTCGTCAGGGAGATAAGGGTAGACTGCGACAGCGACGCCCTTCTCATGAAGGTCGAGCCCAAAGGCCCGGCCTGCCACACAGGGAACTACTCCTGCTTCTACAGAAAGCTCGGGGAGCCCGAGAGGGTTCTCCCGATGGATTACTCGCTCACAATCCTCAGGGAGCTCGAGGAGCTGATCAGGAAGAGGAAGGAAAGCCCCGTCGAGGGTTCTTACACCTCAAGGCTCTTCAGAGAAGGTAAGGAGAGGATATACAAGAAGTTTGGGGAGGAGGCAGTTGAGGTTCTCGTGGCGGAAAACAGGGAGGCTCTGATCTACGAAACTGCCGACATGCTCTACCACCTCCTCGTTCTCCTGGCCTACAACGATGTTTCCCTCGGGGAGGTCATGGCCGAGCTCAGGAGGCGGCGGAAATGATAAGGGATGAGGTAAAGGCCTTCAAGCCCTACCGCGTCATTGAGGGGAACTATAGGATATGGCTGGACAAGAACGAGAGTCCCTACGACCTTCCCGAGGAGCTGAAGGAAGAGATATTTGAAGAACTGAAGAGAACTCCCTTCAACCGCTACCCCCACATAACCTCCATGCCAGTCAGGGAGGAGATTGGAGATTTCTACGGACTTCCGGCTGAAAACGTGGCCGTTGGGAAGGGAGGCGACGAGCTTATCAACTACCTCGTCCGCCTCTTCGAGGGGGACTACATCGTAACCACACCTCCCACATTCGGGATGTACTCTTTCTACGCCAGGCTGAACGGGATTCCTGTGGTTGAGGTGCCTCTGGGAGAGGACTTCACGATAGACGGCGACCTTATTGCCGAGAAGGCGAAAAAAGCGTCGGCTGTCTTCATAGCATCGCCCAACAACCCCACGGGAAACCTCCAGCCGCTTGAGGAGGTCCTCAAAGTCCTGGAGACGGGAAGGGCCGTTGTGGTTGACGAGGCCTACGTTGAGTTCGCGGGAAAAGACCTCCTCGGCCTCCTGGATGAGTATCCCAACCTCGTCCTGCTGAGAACCTTTTCAAAGGCCTTCGGCTTAGCTGGAGCGAGGATAGGCTACGCCCTCGCTAGCGAGGAGATAATTGACGCACTCTACAGGATAAAGTCACCCTTCAGCGTGGACATCTTCGCCCAGGCTGTCGTTAAAGTCGTGCTGAGGCACCCAGGGCTCTTCAGGGAGAGGGTGAGGGAAATAGTGAAGGAGCGCGAGAGGGTGAGGAGGTCGCTCGGAGAGCTGGCCTACCCGAGCGACGCCAACTTCCTCCTAGTTAAGGCGGACGCGCACTCCTTCCTCCTGGAGAGGGGAATAGTTGTGAGGAAGCTCTCAGGGAGGCTTAAGGGTCACATAAGGGTCACGATAGGGAGGAGGGAGGAGAACGACGCCTTCATAGCGGCTATGGAGGAGTGGAAGGATGTGGCTGGTATTTGACGTTGACGGAACCCTCATAGACGTGGGTGAGAGTTACGACATGGCCGTAAAGCTTACCTCTGAGTACCTCCTGGAGGAGCTTGGGAAGCCCGCGGAGGTTGAAATCGAACTGGTAAGGGAGCTGAGGAAGAAGGGAGTCTTTGGAGACGACTTCAAGCTCAGCGAGGCCATAACAAGGAGCCTTTTCTTTGGTCTGAATGACTGGAAGAAAATTCCAGAGGGAGTTGGGGTTGAGTACTTCAGGAGAAACTTCCCGCTCCGTATCGATCCTGTGTATGTGGAGAGGGTCTTCAACACCTTCTACCTGGGAGGGCTCTACGAGGACAGGTTCTTTGACTTCGAGGGCCTCTGGAGGCTTGAAAAGCCGCTCGTGGATGTGGAACTCCTCCGGGAGGCGGCGGAGAGGTTCAGGCTTGGTGTTGTGACGGGAAGGAACAGGCTGGAGATGGAGCTTGCAGAGAGGATCATCGGCTTCAGGTTCCCCAAGGCCGTTACGAGGGAAAGCGGTTTGAAGCCCGACCCCGAGCTCCTCCGATGCCTCGTGGGGAATGAGAAAGGGGTTTACATAGGGGACACAGCCGGGGACGAGCTTTTCATCGAGAACTACAGGACAAAATACGGAGACTTCGGTTTTCTGATGGTCGGCAGGGACGTGGAAAATGCGAACGAAGCGATAAAAATGTTTTTGGAGGGGGTTAAACGAGGGCCTTAACGCCCTCCTCGGCCTTTTCCTCACCCCTTATGTAGTACTCTCCCATCTCCTTGATCTCGAAATCGTTCTCGGACAGCCACAGGAAGGCCCTTGAGAGCTCGAGTGCAAGGTTTGAATCCAGCACCAGAGGAACGTTCATGTCCGCTGAAAGCCTCCTAACCTTGTAATCCCAGTCGCTGTGGTTGCCTGATGTCATAACGAGGTCTACCCCGTTTGATTTCAGGAGTTTTACGGCCTCTTCTTGGCTCAGCGAGTGGGGCCAGTCTATGCCGCCTTCAAGGGTGAAGACCCTCAGCCCCAGCGAGGAGAGCAGTTTTGCACTCTCCAGAAGCCTCTCGTTGTTCCCCCTGTCGTAGACGAGAACAGCCTTCTCAGGTAGCCTGTTGGGCCTTGCCGAGAGCCAGCTCTTCAGGAGCGCATCCTCGTAAACGCTGGCCAGGGCAGCGACCTCGCCGGTGGAGCGCATTTCCGGGCCCAGGAAAGGATAGGCCCCCTGGAGCTGTGCCCAGGAGAACTGGGGGCTTTTGACGCCGTAGGCAACTGGCGGTAGCTCGTAGTACTCGCCAGCGACGCCGATCTCAAGCGAGCCGTCCAGAACGGCCTGGGCCGCCAGCTCCATGAGGTTGACTCCCCTCGACTTGCTCGAGAAGGGCATCGAGCGGCTCGTCCTCAAGTTGAGCTCGAGAACGTAGGGCTTTCCATCGACTATGAACTGGATGTTGAAGGGCCCCTTTATGTCCAGCTCGCTCGCGAGGCTGTAGGCTATCCCCCCCATCCTCTCGGCCGTTTTCTCGCCGATAGTCCTCCAGGGGGTCACCATCGTTGAGTCCCCGCTGTGAACTCCTGCACCCTCGATGTGCTCGAGCGTTACACCGACGACCTTGCTACCGTCGGAGACCGCATCGATCTCGGCCTCAGTTGCGGGCATGAACTTGGAAACCACGACGGGATGCTCCGGGGAAACCTGCGTCGCCTGGGTTAGGTATTCTAAAAGCTCTCCCTCGTTCCAGGCAACGTTCATGGCGCTTCCGCTGAGGACGTAGCTCGGGCGGACTATTACGGGATAGCCGACCCTTGAGGCGAACTGGAGGACCTCGTCGAGTGATTCAGCCTTTATCCAGGGGGGTTGCCTTATTCCAAGGCTCTCCAGGAGTTCCGAGAACTTGGCACGGTTTTCTGCCCTGTCAATGCTCTTTCCAGATGTCCCTAAAAGCCTGACACCGGCCTTCTCAAGCTTCCTAGCTATGGAGTTCGCGAGCTGGCCGCCCGCGAAGGCAACCAAGCCCTTAGGCCTCTCGAAGTCGTATATATCAAGAACCCTTTCAAGGGTTATCTCCTCGAAGTAGAGCCTGTCGCTCATGTCCCAGTCTGTTGAGACTGTCTCCGGGTTGTAGTTTATCACAGCAGCTTCCAGGCCCCTCCTCCTGACGGCGTTGGTGAAGTTGACCACGGCCCAGTCGAACTCAACGCTGACCCCTATCCTGAAGACGCCGGCGCCGAGTATCAGGACGCCTCCCTTTGGCCTCGCTATGTCATTCTCCATTCCATCGTGGGTCATGTAGAGGTACTTCGTCTTAGCAGGAACCTCTCCAGCTAAGGTGTCTATGTTCTTGACGTAGGGCCTCTTCCGCTCCCATTTCCTTCCTGTGAGGAGCTCTATCTGGGCGTCGCTGAAGCCGAGCCTCTTCGCTTCCTCAACGAGATCTTCGCTCGGTTCCCTCCTCAGCTTCTCGGCTACATCGACGAGCTCCTCTATAACGTAGATGAAGAACCTGTCGACGCCTGTGATCTCGTTCAGCTTCTCAACGCCCGCACCGAGGCGGAGGGCCTTTGCGAGGTGCATGAGTAGATACGGCTCCCTGTTTTCGAGCCTTTTGAGGACGTTTTCAAGCGGCTCGTCTTCGAGGTAGTACTTCCCTATCAGCTCGTCTCCTATGTCGAGCATCCTGATTGCCTTCTGGAAGGCCTCGCCGAGGTTCCTCCCTATGGCCATCACCTCGCCTATGCTCTTCATCTCAGAGCCTATGCCCTTCCTAACGCACGGGAACTTCGAGAGGTCCCAGCGGGGCACCTTCACAGCGACGTAGTCGAGGCTGGGCTCGAAGAGGGCTGTTGTAACCCCTGTGACGCTGTTCTTCAGCTCGTCAAGGGTGTACCCGAGGGCCAGCTTCGCGGCTATGTAGGCGAGCGGGTAGCCGGTTACCTTGCTCGCCAGGGCAGAGGAGCGGCTCATCCTTGGATTGGTCTCGATGATGTAGAACTCCTCCGAATCCGGACTGAGGGCGAGCTGAACGTTCCCCTCGCCTATCAGGTTGATGGCCTCGGCCACCTTTATAGCTGCCCTCCTCATGAGCTGGTACTCCCTGTTAGTGAGCGTCTGAGAGGGACCAACGACCGTTGATTCCCCCGTGTGGACTCCCATGGGCTCGACGTTCTCTAGACATGCAACCGCCACCGCGTTGCCGTTCCTGTCCCTGACGACCTCGAACTCTATCTCCTTCCATCCCTTGAGGTACTTCTCAACGAGAACCTGCCTTATCTCGCTCTGGGCGAAGGCCCTCTCTATGTACTCCTCAAGTTCCTTCCGCGAGAAGGCGACGAAGGAGCCCCTTCCACCGAGGTTGAAGCTCACCCTCACCATCACCGGGTAGCCTATCTCCTCAGCTATCTCCAGCGCCTCTTCGGGGCTGTTGGCAGCGCCGCTAGGCGGAACCGGGAGCCCGGCCTTCACCATAGTCTCCCTGAACTTCTCCCTGCTGAGTGCCTTTTCTATCCCCTCAACCGGCGTGCCAAGAACCCTAACTCCGTACTTCTCAAAGACACCCCTCTTGTGCAGGTTTACACCGAGGGAGAGGGCCGTCTGGCCCCCGAAGCCGAGCAGGATTGCGTCGGGCCTCTCCCTCTTTATGACCTCCTCCACGAACTCTTCTTTAAGCGGGATGAGGTAGACTTTATCCGCCATGTCGTGGCTCGTCTGTATCGTTGCCACGTTTGGGTTTATGAGGACAGTCTCTATTCCTTCCTCGCGTAGGGCCTTCAGGGCCTGGCTGCCGCTGTAGTCAAACTCAGCAGCTTCAGCTATCTTTATCGCACCTGAACCGAGGACGAGGACCTTCTTCGGCTTATACATCGGCCGACCCCCTCACCATTTTGGCGAACTCGTCAAAAACCCAGGTCGAGTCGTAGGGGCCAGGAGAGGCCTCCGGATGGTACTGAGTCGCTATTACCGGCTGCTCCCTGTGGGCTATCCCCTCAACAGTACCGTCGTCGAGGTTCACCATGATCACCTCAAACTCGTTCAAGCTTTCCGGAACTATTGCGTAGCCGTGGTTCTGGGTCGTTACAAAGCCCTTTCCGCTCCTCAGATCCTTCACAGGCTTGTTTATTCCCCTGTGTCCGTACTTCATCTTGAATACCTCCGCGCCGTCAGCTATCGCTAGAACCTGCTCCCCGAGGCAGACCCCCATCGTCGGGATTCCGGAGTCTATTGCCTTCCTCGCGTTCTTTGCCACCTCCTTCAGCAGTGCAGGATTGCCCGGCCCATTGCTGAAGAAAACCCCGCTGGCCTCGAAGGCCTCAACCGCTTTGATAACATTCCAGTCGTAGGGGATTCTGATGAGCCTGAAGTTCCTCCTCAACAGCTCCCTCAGGATGCCGTATTTTATCCCCATGTCGACCACAACTATAGTCTCATCCCATTTCGGGGGCTCGTGGATTACGGGCCTCGACGGAGAAACCCTCTCGACGAAGTTCTCCCTCTCGTAGTCAAACCTCTTGAGCCTCTCCAGAGCACCCTCTGGGTCTTCAGGGACTATGGCGCCGATCATTACTCCCTTTTCCCTCAGCTTCTTCACGAGCGCCCGCGTGTCGATCCCCCAGATTCCTGGAACTCCCTCATCCCTTAGCCACTCGTCGAGGTTATTAACGCTGCTCCAGTGGCTGGGCCTCATGAGGCGCGATATCACGAAGCCCTCGACCTGAATTTCGTCGGACTCGTAGTGGAGAGGCAAACCGTTCTCCGAAAGTTCCTTGCTGGGAACTCCGTAGTTTCCTATGAGGGGATTCGTCTCGACGAGTATCTGGCCGCGGTATGAGGGATCGGTCAGCGATTCTGGGTAGCCGACCATCGCCGTCGTGAAGACTACCTCTCCGTAGGCCTCTTTTTCTGCTCCGAATCCTATTCCCCTCAGCACGGTTCCGTCCTCAAGAACGAGAAAGGCCGTCAAGAGAAACACCTCCAAGGGGTTTTCAAAGGGGTTAGAAGAGCTTCAGGAGCGCCAAACACCAAAAAGAAAAAAGAGGTGGGTGGTGGTGAGTGTGAGGGACTCAACACCACTGCAAACTGCGTTAGCTCTCCTTTGGTCGCCATGCAATCGCCCTCGGCTTCATCGGGAGGTTTGTTTTTAGGAGTTGCGTAACAGGTGAATCAAAATTTTTCCGCCCTGTTTCATTTGTTATCTGTACCCCTCATCTTCAGTATCGCGTCCTCGAGGATGCGATAAGCTGTGGGCGCGTACTTCCTGCTGACGACGAGTATGGTGTCCCTGTGGCAGGAGATGACCTGGGTGATGTTTATGCCCCTGAAGGAGAGCACTGAGGTTATGAAGGCCACTATTCCGGGTTTTTCGAGGATGTTCTCAGGACTTATGAGCACTATGGCGGCCTGTTCATCCCTGATATCGAGGATTCCCGACCCGAGCAGGTTGAGCAGTGGATCCTTGTCCTCCCGGGATATCGTTATCACGAAAGTGTCAACACCCTGAGTGAGCTGGAAAAAGCGAGCCCGCTCCATAACCCCGAGTATTTCCCTGAGCCTTGGGAGAACCGCTCCCTTACTTGCCGTTATCACCGTCAGGTCCGACTGGAGGGATATGACTGTCCCAGCTATGACGCTCCTTATGCCGTTTTCAAATTCAACTTTCCTGCCTTTGAGCTCCTCACCCAGCCTTATGAGGGCCATTTTGACTGCAGTGGTGTTCGCGAAATGTCCTCCTTTGGCCAGTTCCTCGGTGATGAGCCTTGCGAGGGCGCTGTGGTTGATTATTCCGAGTGAGAGGCACTCTTTGACGGCTGGCATGGTCTCTATTAGTTCCCTCACGAGCTTCGATGTGCTCGGCTTCCCCTCCACTCCAGTTTCACCGGCAACAATATGTCACTTTAGATGATAAGCTTTTCGGCGGTGGATACCTAAACATGTCCAAAGCCTTATATCCTAACCCCCCATTTTGACACCGGTGAGCTCAAATGGGTGATGGTTTTTGGATTGAGCAGGGCTATTAGAAAAGCCGAGAAGAACGCCATAATAGCCGAGCTAAAGGTCTATTCTCCGAAGTACGGGGATCTTCTGAATGGCAGGGACCCCTTTGAGATTCTAAGGGCTTATGAAAGGGCAGGAGCGGTTGGAATCTCTTACATAACCGACCCGAAGTACTTCAGGGGGAGCTTTGAGTTCCTTAAAGCCCTCTGCAGGGAAACGGAATTGCCAGTTTTGAGGAAGGACTTCATAGCCAGCAAGGGGGAAGTCGAAAAGACTGCTGAAGCTGAAGCCTCGGCGGTTCTCCTGATAACGCGCCTTCTGAAAGAGGAACTGCCCGAGTTCGTGGACTTCGCGAAGGAGCACGGCTTGGACACCCTCGTGGAGGTGCACAGCGAGGAGGAGCTGGCGATAGCACTCCAGACGGATTCAACAATGATAGGGATAAACAACCGCGACATAGGGAAGCTCGAGCTCGACGACGGCAACGTGAGCCTAACGGAAGAGCTGGCGCCGCTCATACCAAGGAGATACTTGAAGGTCAGCGAGAGCGGCATAGCCAATACGGAGGATCTTAGGAGGGCTTTAAGACATGCGGATGCCGCTCTGATAGGCACCGCGCTCATGAAGGCACCAAACCCAGAGGAGTTTCTCAGAAAGCTCGTGGAGGTGGAAGTATGAGCCTTCTTGCAAAGATCGTCGAGGGAAAGAACCTAAGCTTTGAGGAGGCCTACGAGCTCTTCAACGAGCTGAAGGGGAGCGGAGAGGTCCTGATAGGGGCCTACCTGGCTGCACTCCAGACCAAGGGCTACACCGGCGAAGAGCTCGCGGGCCTGGCGAGGGCGATGAGGGACAGCGCAGTCAAGCTCGACCTTGGGAAGGTGGCCGACACAGCCGGAACGGGCGGAGACGGGAGCTCGACTATAAACGTCAGCACGGCCTCGGCTTTGATACTCTCGGCCTTCACAAGGGTCGCTAAACACGGAAACGTTTCCATAACGTCGAAGAGCGGCTCAGCCAACGTACTTGAGGCGCTTGGCTTAAACATACGGGTTCCCCCGGAGAAGGCCAGGGAGATGGTCGAAAGGACGAACTTCACGTTCATCTTCGCCCCCGCCTATCACCCGGCACTCAAACCAATAATGCCCGTGAGAAAGGCCCTCGGGATAAAGACAGTCTTCAACGTCATCGGACCGCTTGCAAATCCAGCTGATCCAGCATACCAGGTAGTCGGCGTCAACTCCCCAGAGCTTCTGGAACCAGTGGCGGAGGCCCTCCAGTTCCTCGGGGTTGAGAGGGCCCTGGTTGTCCACGGTTCGGGCATGGATGAAGTTTCTCCCCACGGAAAGACCCTCGTCCTGGAGGTTGGCAATGGAGTCGAGAGGTACACGCTCTCGCCTGAGGACTTCGGGATCAGTCCAGTGAAGCCCCTGCCGTGCTCCTCCCCGGAGGAGAGCGCTGCGAGGATAAAGGCGGTTCTCGGGGGTTCGGGAAGGAGGGAGGACAGGGACTTCATCCTCGTCAATGCTTCAGCAGCCCTCTACGCGTCAGGGGTTGCGGGCGACTTCAGGGAGGGCCTTGAGATGGCCAGGGAAGCCCTGGGCCAAGGGATGCTTGAAAAACTGGAGGAGATAGCATGCCTCTCAAAAAGCTGAAACCCGCTGACCCTTTGAAGCTCTACAGCGCCCTCAGAGACTTTAGGATGCCATTCATGCTCCGCTCTGCCGAGAAGGACTCCAGGAAGGCAAGGTTCACCTACGTATCGGCCGAGCCGGAGTTCGTCGTGAAGATCAGCGAGGGGACTGAGATCGACGGGGAGCGAGTTTCCGACGAGAGGAACCCCTTCAGAGCACTTAAGGGGCTCATGGGGGAGAGGGTCGAGGGCAGGAGGTTCATGGGCGGCTTCGTTGGCTACGTCTCCTACGATTCGGTACACTCCATCATCGGGGGGAAGATCGAGGAGCCCTCGGTCTTTGGCTACTACCCATGGACGTTCATCTACGACCACTCAACGGGCGCTCTTTCCTTCTTTTACCTCGGAGAGGCTCCCTTTGATCCCGAGGCCTTAGTTGAAAGGGCCAGGAGGGAAGAGCCACGGCTTGAAGACGGCGGTTCGGAGGTTATATCTACAGACGCGGGCATGGAAGAGTTCGTTGAAATCGTCAGGGCTGGGAAGGAGTACATATACTCAGGAGACGTCTTCCAGGTGGTTCTGTCGCGCGAATACAGGGTCAGGACGGAGCTCGATGCCCTCGAAATCTACAAGCGGCTCGTGGAGCTCAACCCCTCCCCGTACACCTTCATTCTGGAGTTCGAGAAGACCGTCGTCGGAGCATCACCCGAAACCATGGGCTCCGTCGAGGGGAGAACCTTCAAGATAAACCCCATAGCAGGAACGGCACCGAGGGGAAGGACTGAGGAGGAAGACCGGGAGCTGGAAAAGGCCCTTCTCTCCGACGAGAAAGAGCGAGCTGAGCACGTCATGCTCGTTGACCTTGCCAGAAACGACGTCAGGAGGGTTTCAAAGCCAGGGAGCGTTAAGCTAACCCGCTTCTTCGACGTCCTGAAGTACAGCCACGTCCAGCACATAGAGAGCGAGGTAGTGGGTGAGCTCGATGAGGGGAAAAACGCGTTCGACGCCATGGAGGCGGCTTTCCCCGCTGGAACGCTCACGGGGGCGCCGAAGATAAGGGCGATGGAGATCATAGACGAGCTGGAGAGGAGCAGGAGAATGGTCTACGGGGGAGCGGTGGGTTACTTCTCCCTCACTGGGGATGCCGACATGGCGATAGCGATAAGGATGGCCGAGATCGAGGGCAGGAAAGCGAGCGTTAGGGCCGGGGCGGGCATAGTCGCGGATTCAGTTCCGGAGAAGGAGTTCTTCGAGACCGAGAACAAGATGAGAGCGGTTCTGAAGGCGCTGGGGGTGAGGGAATGATAGTCCTCGTCAACAACAGGGACTCCTTCGTCTGGAACTTGGCCGAGTATGCCTCCCTCTTCGACAGGGTAAAGGTCGTTCCGAACACTATAACGCTTGGGGAGCTCAAAAGGCTCGACCCCGATGGAGTGATAATCTCCCCAGGCCCGGGGCACCCGCTCGAGAGTAGGGAAGTAGGAAACTCGCCGGAGATAGTCCTCGAGGCGGGGGTGCCTATCCTCGGGGTCTGCCTCGGCCACCAGATAATAGCGACGGCCTTCGGCGGGAAGGTGGGGAGAGTAAAGCCGAGGCACGGGAAGGCCAGTCCCGTAAAGCACGACGGGAAGGGCGTCCTTAGGGGGATCAAGAACCCGCTGACCGCTGGAAGGTACCACTCCCTCGCCGTCCTGGAAGTCCCGAGGGAGTTCGAGGTGAGCGCGGTTTCCCTCGACGACAACGTGGTCATGGGGATAAGGCACAGGAAGCTCCCGATAGAGGGCCTTCAGTTCCACCCCGAAAGCGTTCTGACCGAATGGGAGAGGAAAGAAGGCTTGAGGATAATCAAAAACTTCGTGGAGATGAGCAGAAATGGTTGAGTTCGTTAAGATATGCGGCGTAAAAACAACGGATGAGCTCAGGCTTGTCGAGAGGTACGCAGATGCAACGGGAGTGGTGGTGAACTCAAGGTCGAAGAGAAAGGTGCCGCTGAAGACGGCCGCGGAGCTGATTGAGATGGCAGAGATCCCAATATACCTGGTCTCGACCATGAAGACCTTCCCCGAGTGGGTCAACGCGGTAGAGAAGACCGGGGCCGAGTACATCCAGGTTCACTCGGACATGCACCCCAAGGCCGTCAACAGGCTGAAGGATGAGTACGGCGTGAGCATTATGAAGGCCTTCATGGTCCCCAGGGAGAGCGACGATCCAGGAGAGGACGCGGAAAGGCTCCTCGAGCTCATAGGGCAGTACGAGGTTGACAAGATACTCCTCGACACAGGAGCGGGGAGCGGGAGGAGGCACGACTACAGGGTGAGCGCGATAATAGCCAAGGAGTACCCGATAGTTTTGGCAGGTGGTCTGACCCCGGAGAACGTTGGGGAAGCGATAAGGTGGGTTAAACCAGCCGGAGTTGACGTTTCGAGCGGCGTTGAGAGGAACGGCGTCAAAGACAGGGTTTTGATAGAGGCCTTCATGGCGGTGGTGAGGAATGGATGATATGTTCTTTGGAAGGTTTGGGGGCCAGTTCGTCCCCGAGACTCTTGTAGAACCTTTGAGGGAGCTTGAAAAAGCTTACAAAAAGTTTAAGGACGATCCTGAGTTCAACGAAGCACTTGAGTACTACCTGCGGAACTGGGCGGGAAGGCCGACGCCCCTCTACTACGCGGAGAGGCTGAGCAAAAAGCTGGGAGGGGCGAAGATATACCTCAAGAGGGAGGACCTCCTTCACGGCGGGGCCCACAAGACGAACAACGGCATAGGCCAGGCCCTCCTCGCCAAGTTCATGGGCAAGGAGAGGCTCATAGCCGAAACGGGAGCGGGTCAGCACGGCGTCGCCACGGCCATGGCGGGGGCGCTCCTCGGGATGAAGGTAGACGTTTACATGGGCGCCGAGGACGTCGAGAGGCAGAAGATGAACGTCTTCCGCATGGGGCTGCTCGGCGCGAGGGTTATTCCCGTCGAAAGCGGCTCAAGAACGCTGAAGGATGCCATAAACGAGGCCCTCCGCGACTGGGTTGCCACCTTCGAGTACTCCCACTACCTAATAGGCTCGGTCGTCGGGCCCTACCCCTACCCGGTCATCGTGAGGGACTTCCAGTCGGTAATAGGTAGGGAAGCCAGGGAGCAGATACTCGAAGCCGAGGGGACGCTACCGGATGCAGTAGTGGCCTGCGTGGGGGGAGGGAGCAACGCAATGGGCATCTTCTACCCCTTCGTGAACGATAAGGTCAGGCTCATAGGAGTCGAAGCTGGAGGGAAGGGACTTGAAACGGGCCTCCACGCGGCCTCGCTGAACGCCGGTGAGCTCGGCGTTTTCCACGGCATGCTCAGCTACTTCCTCCAGAACGAGGAGGGCCAGATAACTCCAACCCACAGCGTTTCGGCGGGGCTCGACTATCCTGGAGTTGGCCCCGAGCACGCCTACCTCAAGGATAGCGGAAGGGCCGAGTACGTCACGGTGACCGATGAGGAGGCACTCAGGGCATTCCACGAGCTTTCCAGGACGGAGGGAATACTGCCTGCGCTCGAATCGGCCCACGCGGTAGCCTACGCGATGAAAATAGCCCCCGAGATGGATAAAGACGAGATAATCATAGTCAACCTCTCGGGGAGGGGCGACAAGGACCTGGATATAGTCAGGAGGGTCGGGAATGTTTGAGAGGGGCTCGCTGATCCCCTACCTCACCGCAGGAGACCCGAGCGTCGAAAAGACCCTTGAGTTTCTGCTCGCGGTCGAGGAGTTTGCTGGATTAATAGAGCTCGGAATCCCCTTCAGCGACCCGATGGCGGACGGGAAGACGATCCAGGAGTCCCACTACCGCGCCCTGAGAAACGGCTTCAAACTCGAAGACACATTCAGGATCCTCCGCGAGTTCAGGAGGCACTCCTCAACTCCCGTGATCCTGATGACCTACTACAACCCTGTTTTCAGGACGGGCGTTAGAAGGTTCCTCGGAGAGGCTAAGGCCAGCGGGGCCGACGGGATACTCGTGGTGGACCTCCCCGTGAGCCACGCGGGGGAATTCCTCGACATCGCGAGTGAGGAGGGAATAAAGACAGTCTTTTTAGCGGCTCCAAACACCCCCGATGAAAGGCTCAGGGAGATAGATAAAGCCTCTACCGGCTTCGTCTACCTTATCTCCCTATATGGAACCACTGGAGCACGCGACAGACTTCCAGAGACGGCTTTTGAGTTCGTGAGGCGCGCCAGAAAGATATGCAACAACAAGCTGGCGGTCGGCTTCGGTGTTTCGAGGAGGGAGCAGGTGGAGGAGCTCCTCAGGGCTGGGGCGGACGGGGTTGTGGTTGGAAGCGCGCTGATAGAGCTCATATCCCGCAGTGAGAACCCAGTGGAGGAGCTGAGGAAAAAGGTAGCGGAGCTCTCGGGCTACTCTAAAGCTTTGTAGAACCTTTCATAGGCCGCTTCTATTTCTTCCCATTCCAGTTTTTCCCTGAGCCTCTCCGGGTCCGGTGGGTTCTTCCTGAGGAAATCGAGGAACTCCTCTATCTGCTCCCTAGATAGGTTGAGGACTTCCCTTATGAAATCGGGAGAATCGTGGAGCACAGCCTTTCCGTAGGTCTCCAGGAAGGCCCAGGAAGTCCCGCCGAACTCCCCCAGTCCGAGCTCCCTGGAGAGCGAGAGGTAGCTTAATCCGATGAAGTAGGGGACGCCTATGACGAAGCCCATGAGCCTGTCGTGGGTCTTCCAGTCGAGAAAGGACACGTTCCCCCCGATGGAGCGTATAAAGTCAGCGACCTCCTCCGCATCCTCTTCCCTCCCAGGGATGGGGACCACTATGAACCTCTTCCCCTCGATGGTCTTCGCTCCGGGCCCGAACATGGGGTGAACGCTCGCAGCTCTTGTTTCCTCGTCAAAGCCCGCGTAGGCTTCAATAACCAGGGACTTGAAAGTGGCTATGTCGAAGACGATCTTTTTCCCGCCGTGCTCCCTTGATATCTCCGCGAGCTTTTTCAGCCTCTCTGGAGTTGATCCGATGGATGAAGCCACAATTATCACGTCCGACTCCAGGTAGAGCTCCTCCAGCGATCCAACGTCGCTACGCCCGTGCTCGGAGTAGAAGATCACCTCGAACCTTCCGCCGAGACACCTCTCGAAGAGCCTTCCCATCCTTCCGTAGCCCGCGATTCCAATGCGCATTCCAACTCCTCCCTGATGACCCTTAATCCCCTCTTAAGCCCCCTCCCTGAGAGGGATATCCTTATGAAGTTGGGGTAGTCGCCAAAGGCCACCCCTGGAAAAACGGCAACTCCCCTCGAGAGCAGCCTCTCGGCAAAGGCCATCCCGTTCTGGGGCGTTCTGAGGAAGATGTAGAAAGCCCCCTCGGGCTCAACGAAGTCGAAACCCCTGAGCATCTTCGAGGCCATCCTGGCCCTCTCAAGGTATACCCTCCTGACCTCTTTGATCAGCTCCTCCCTGAGTTCGAGTGCCTTTACTCCAGCCCTCTGGACGAAGGGAGGGACACATGTCACCGTGCTCTCTATGAACCTCCGTATTCTCCTGATCTCGTTCCTCTCTCCTATTGCGTAGCCCAGCCTGAAGCCGGTCATGGAGTAGAGCTTTGAAAAGCCCTTAACTGTAACGACGTTTTCGTAGAGCTCTCTCGCTGGTGTAAAGCGGGTGAATGTGAGCTCAGCGTAAACCTCGTCCGAGAGCACCTTAACGCCGTTCTCCTCGGCTACCTCTAACAGTCCCCTGAGCTCCTTACCAGACAGAACCCTCCCCGTCGGGTTGTTTGGATAGTTGATGATGAGGAGGTCAGCTTTTATCTCCTCAACCCTCGGGGTCCACCTCTCCTCCAAGGTCGTTTTTATAACCTCTAACTCCCTCCCGAACTGCTGAGCTATCAGCGAATAGGCGTTCCAGTGGGGTGAGACAACGGCCACCTTTTTAGCAGACGCTATCTCCGCCGCTATGAGGATCTTAGCACCCGGGGCGACGATGACTTCATCGGTCGAAACTCCCTCGAACTCGGCTATCCTCTCCCTCAGCTCCCTTATTCCGCCGGTACTCGTGTAACCGGTTTCCCCCCTCCTGAGCGACTCTACAGCCTCCTCGATTATCTCCCTTCTCACAGGGATATCAGGCTGGCCGGCGTCGAGCCTCGATTCAGGCCTAACCTCATTTATCCTGTTGAAGAACTCGTACACGTTGAACATCCCTGCTCACCTCAAGGATGGCTTCGAAAACCCTCCTAAATTCGCCTGCCCTGGATAGAACTTCTCTCTCCCTGTCCGGGTCGTAAACTGGCAGTCCGAGCTTTAGCTTGGCTTCCCCTATGGCCCTTGCTACTTCCATCCTCCTCTGGAGAAGCTGGAGAATTTCCCAGTCAATCTCGTCTATCCTTCTCCTCAGAATGGCAAGTTCTACAAGATCAGGACTCGATATTGGCGGGACATCACCGTCACCGTTTTGGGCTTGAACCTCGGGATTTAACCTTTTGGACAGGTTCACCTAGCCATCCCCTCCCAGGCCCGTCTCCTCAGGAGGTGGTCTGCTATTACGAAGGCAACAGCGCTTTCCACGACGGGGAGGGCCTTTGGGACTATGCAGGAATCGAAGCGCCCCCTCAGCCTGAGCGTGACTTCCTCCATCCTCTCAAGGTCAACCGTTCTCTGTGGGAGGTATATGGATGGGGTCGGCTTGAAGGCAGCCCTCACCACGAGAGGCATCCCGGTGGTTATGCCCCCGAGGACACCGCCGTGATTGTTGGTCTCGGTCACAACCTTTCCGTCCTTCAGGGCGAAGGGGTCGTTTGCCTGGCTCCCCCTGAGCTCCGCTAACCCGAAGCCCAGGCCGAACTCAACGCCTTTGACGGCCGGGATCCTGAAGAGGGCCGAGGCTATATCCGCCTCGATGTCCTCCTCCCAGGGTCCTCCAAGGCCCGGGGGGACATTGAAGGCAACGGTCTCAACAACACCTCCAACACTATCGCCGGCCTTTCTGGCCCTTTCCATCTCCTCAACCATGGCATCAAAGGCCCTCTCGTCTGGGCAGTAGGGGTTTTCAGAGCTCAACAGCTCCTCGGGAGAAACGTGGGCCTCCACGCGCCCTATCCGCTTGAGGTAAGCCCTCACCTTGATTCCTTCCCTCTCCAGGAGCTTCTTGGCGAAGTAGCCCGCTATAACGACCCCAACCGTCAGCCTCCCCGAGAAGTGACCGCCCCCGCGATAATCGTTATACCCGAAGTACTTTATCCCCGCTGGATAGTCCGCATGCCCCGGTCTCGGCGTGTTCCTTATCTCCTCGTAGTACGAGGAATCCACATCTCTATTTTCCACGATGACGACAACTGGCGTCCCCGTTGTTCTCCCCCTGAAGACCCCCGAGAGGATCTTTGGCTCGTCAGTTTCTTTCCTCTTGGTTGCGAACCTCTCTATGCCCTTCCTCCTCTCAAGCTCCCCTTTGAGCTCCTCAACGCTGACCTCTATTCCAGGGGGGAGTCCCTCTATAAGGACTCCAACAGCTTTTCCGTGGCTCTCGCCGAATATTGAAAAGCCCAGCAGTTTCCCCCTCATCCCAGGAGCCTCCTCAGGTCGTCGAAAAACCCCGGGTGCGACTTTGAGACGCTCTCAGTGTCCTCGATTACCGAGGGGCCCTCAGCACCCAGCGCGGCTATGCTCATCGCCATGGCTATCCTGTGGTCGTTGAAGGTCTCTACCTTGGCTCCCCTCGGCCGTCCGCCCTCTATCTCAAGCCCGTCCTCAAGCTCCCTCACCTTAACCCCCATCCTCGACAGGTTGACCGCCATCGCCCTCACCCTGTCGCTCTCCTTGAACCTGAGCTGTCTCGCCCTTATCACGCTCTTCCCCCTTGCGTAAGCCGCAACAACGGCCAGTATGGGGAACGAATCCGGGAAATCGGAGCAGTCGAGTGCAACAGCTTTAAGCTCGCCCCCCTCGACCTCCACGTAATCCCTTCCCCTCTTCACCCTCGCCCCGAACTCCTCAAGCGCATCCAGGAAGGCCATATCCGCCTGCACGTCTTCCCTCAGGAGGTTGTTCACCCTAACTTTACCGTACAGGGCCCCCGCTGCCAGGAAGAAGGAGGCAGTTGAGTAATCGCCCGGAACCTTGTACCTTGTCCCCTTAACTCCAGGATAGACCTCGAAGGAGAAGCCGTCCCTCTCAAATTCCACTCCGAATGCCTCCATCGTCCTGAGCGTCATCTCGATGTAGGGCCTTGAGACGGGGTTCCTGGCCTCAACCCTCAGCCCAACCTTCGCCCCCAGAAGGAGCAGGCCGCTGACAAACTGGGAGGATTTGGATGCATCAACCGAGACCCTTCCAGGCTTTACGGGGCCCTTCACGGTAAGCGGGAGGCTAAAACCATCAACCTCCGCCCCAAGGTCCTTCAGGGCTTTCACGAGCCCCTCCATCGGCCTCTCCCTCAGCCTTCTCGCCCCGTCTATGAGGGTTCTCCCCCCAATACCCCCAGCGAGAGCAGTCGAAAACCTCGCCGTTGTCCCGGATTCCCTGGCGTAGACAAAGGCAGGACAGGGCTCCTCTGGAGGCACAACGGTTTTTCCATCCACATCTGCACCGAAGGCCCTTAGGGCGTTCAAAGTTGCGAGAGTGTCGTCGCAGACCAGGGGGTTCTCTATGGTGCTCCTCCCTTCGGCCAGCAGGGCAAGGAAGTAGGCCCTGTGGGTGTAGCTCTTCGAGGGAGGGGCGTCGAGCTCTCCCCTGACTTCATCAACGGGCCTGATTATCAACGCGATCACCTCAGCTCTGTTATCAGGACTTCCCCAAACTGCCCCCACTCCTCGGCGAGCTCCTCTGGCTCATCCGTAACGGCAAAAACCGCCGGCCCCTTCCCGCTCAGCCCAACTACGGCCCCCCTCTCCAGGGCAATCCTGAAGGGCTCGATGGGGTGGCCGAGATACGTCGAGTAAACCAGACCGTTTATGAAGGCCGCTTTCCTCCACTCGCCCTCAAGGGCCAGTCTTATTGCCTCCTCCACGTAAGGCCTGATTGGGGAGAAGTCCCTTCCGCTTAAGCTTTCCGTTAGGAGGGTCTTTCCGGGGAGTAAGAGCACAACGGGAAGGAGCTCGACTTTGGAACTGTGGAGAACCCTCATCCCGAGGTTGTCGGTGACCCAGAGGGAGCCGAAGTAGGAGGCGCAGGCGTCGTCAAATGCCCCTGTTAGGGTAACGCCAGCCCTCTTAGCGGCCTCGACCCCTGCTTTAACCACTTCCATTTCGCTCATATCAAGCCCGAGTGCATCGGCCAGGGCCTTTGAGAGGGCGTTGGCTGCTGCGGAGCTGCTCTTGAGGCCCATCGCAATTGGTATCTCCGACTCTATACTGAACTTGATCCCGAAGTCCTCGCCTGTTTTTTCCCTGAAAACATCAGCGACCGCTTTAACGAGCCTGAGATCCCTAACCTGCTCCTCCCTAACCCTGATCTCGCCCTTTATTCCATCACCCTTTAGCTTGACCTCCGCCCTCGTCCACAGCTTTATCCCGATCGCTGAACCCACCCCCGTTGCGAAGGCGTTGACAACGGTAACGGCGCTACTCGCTGATGCCCTCAAGCGCAGCCCCCCTCATAAGCCCTTCGTCTGGCTTAAATCCCGTCCAAAGCCTGAAGCTCTCGATGCCCTGATAGACGAGCATCCAGAGGCCGTCAACTGTTTTACAGCCCCTCAGCTCGGCCTCGGTGAGGAGGCGCGTCTTCAGGGGCTTGTAAATTATGTCCATGACGACGAGGTCTTTCCTCAGCAGCTCGGTGGGAACAGGAGTTTCCCAGGAGTTCATTCCGACGGAGGTGGCGTTTATCAAAACCTCGGCCCATTCAAGGTACTTCCCAAGGTTCTCCCTGTTCAGAGCGTCCCCCATTATTCCAAAGCGCTCCAGGGCCTTCGCCTTTTCGAGGGTTCTGTTGAGGACGACCACTTCGTTGTCCTTGGAAAGTTCGTAGGCTATTGCCTTCCCAGCACCGCCCGCTCCGATGATGAGTATCTTCCTTCCCCCCAGCTCGATGGCCCTTTCGAGGGCCCTCCTCGCGCCCAAGCCGTCGGTTGTGTGGCCTTCCAGCTTTCCTTTTCTGTTAACGACCGTGTTGACGCTCCCGATTTCTCCCGAGTCCTCGGAGAGTGAGTCGAGGAAATGAATCACCGCCCCCTTGTGAGGCATTGTTACGTTCAGACCCGAGATTCCGAGGGCCCTGACGCCTTCCATGGCATCTCCGAGCCTCTCTGGAGGGACCTCAAAGGCAAGGTAGATAGCATTAATCCCCAGGGCCTTGAAGGCCGCGTTGTGCATGACCGGGCTAAGTGAGTGTCTCACAGGAAAGCCGATCACCCCGTAGAGCCTCGTTTCCGCGTCAGCCAAAGAGCATCACCCTCAGTCTGTCCAGTTCCTCCGCCCGGAGCTGTCCTGGAGCCACTTCCCCGTCTA
This sequence comes from Thermococcaceae archaeon, assembly GCA_030156945.1. Classification (GTDB taxonomy): domain Archaea; phylum Methanobacteriota_B; class Thermococci; order Thermococcales; family Thermococcaceae; genus Thermococcus. Next base: position 34,433 of record JASGLT010000008.1, on the reverse strand, counting down.
GGGGGGCGTACGTGAACGGTGCCAGCTGGGCCGAAAAGACCCTGGAGATTCTCCCGAGGGGCCCCATGCAGAAGGCGATGAGATTCTCCGCGTGCTCATAAAGCCTCAGAACCCTCAGGTTGTCGAGGGGGGAGTTTGCTGTGGTCACTATCTTTATTATCTCAGGTTCCAGCTCCTCCATGTCCTCGAGGAGAGCAAGGAGCTTCCCAAAGCCCGGCGTTCCATTAAAGTCGTGGTAGGAGAGAATAACACCAACCCCGTTCTTCCTGGCGAGCTCAATGACTTCCTGGGCTATCTTTGAACCAAACTCAACGTCAACGTAGGCGGGGCTTAGGGAGATAACCCTTCTGTAGAGGCCAAGTCTCGTCTCGTCATCTAGAGGTCTGATTCCCCCTTCTTCCCTCCTCCTCGGCGTGAAGATAAGCTTTTTAGAATATTCCCCCAGCACTTCCAGTCCTTCAAAGCTCTCAAAGGAGTCGAGCCTGACCTCGTAGAGGTCGAACTTCGAGGTTTTTATCTTCTCAAGCGCTTCCTCTGGGTTTTTGGCAGTCACAACTCCCGCTATCATCCCTCGTTGCCTCCAGGGCCCTTTTCAAAACAGCCTCATCGACTTCCTCAACGACGACATCGCCTATTTCAACCGGGATGACGAAGGTTATTCTCCCGTACCAGGCCTTCTTGTCGAGCCTCATCCCCTCCAGTATCTCCTTCGCCCTAAAGGGGTGCCCCGTGGGGAGCCCGAGCTTCTTCAGGAGCTCCTCGGTCTTTCCAGAATCGAAGCCGTAGAGCTCTTCCCCGACCTTCGAGGCCACCATGAGTCCCATCGAAACCGCAAGCCCGTGCTTTATTCTATAACCCGACAGCTTCTCGATTGCGTGTCCGGCTGTATGCCCAAGGTTGAGTATCCTCCTCAGCCCGCTCTCCCTCAGGTCCTTCTCAACTACCTTTGTCTTGAAGAGGGCACACTCCTTGATGAGGGTCTCGTTTATCCCTTCAAAGTTCCTGGTGAGAGCGTAGACCTTTCTGTCGAGCAGGGCGTACTTTGCAACTTCCCCAAGGCCGTTCCTTATTTCCTCCTCCGGGAGCGTGGAGAGGGTTTCTTGAGCTATCAGAACGAAGTTTGGAAGGTAAAACGTCCCTATCATGTTCTTACCGTTGAAGTTCACCCCTGTCTTGCCCCCTATGGCCGCGTCCACCTGGGCCAAAAGCGTCGTTGGAACGAGGCCGAGGAGGGTCCCCCTCATGTATGTCGAGGCCACGAAGCCCGCTATGTCAGTTATTACTCCCCCGCCGAGGCCTATAAGGAGGGACCTCCTCGTGAAGCCCTCCTTCTGGAGTTGCTTCCAGATGGCCACGGCGGTCTCAAGGCTCTTGTACTCCTCGCCGTCCGGGATGACTATCCTTATCGGCTCCTCTATCCCCTCGGCGGCCTTTTCAAGCCAGAGCCTCTCCACCGTCGTGTTCGTCAGAAAGGCGATCTTGTGGGGGTTCAGCCCCTCCACGAGAGAGGGAAGGGTGGGGAGGGGGCCGAAAGTCAGACCCTCCATCCGAGCCCCCCCAGCTCCGTGAGGAAGACCTCTGTGTACCAGTCGTTCTCCTCGACCCTCTCTGAGAGCACGTACCTTGGAACGCCTTCGGCGGCCTCTCTCGATGCGGTTCCCTTCCATCCGAGCCCTTCGAGCTCCTTCAAAAGCCTCTCGAAGTCCTCGAAGGTCAGCTGCTGGGCCGAGTCTGAGAGAGCTTTGTCCGGCTCGGGGTGAACCTCGACCATTATTCCGTCGGCCCCGACTGCATAAGCCGCTTTTGCCAGGGGTATAACGAGCTCCCTCCTGCCAGCTGGATGCGAGGGGTCAACTATTATCGGCAGGTGGGAGAGCTCCTTGACGACTGGGACGGCTGAGATGTCCAGGGTGAACCTCGTGGAGGGCTCAAAGGTCCTTATGCCCCTCTCGCAGAGGATAACGTTCTCGTTGCCCCCGCTGAGGATGTACTCGGCCGAGTAGAGGAGCTCCTGGACCGTGTTGGCCATTCCCCTCTTCAGAACCACGGGGTTGTCGACCTTTCCGACGGCCTTGAGGAGCTCGAAGTTCTGGGAGTTCCTGGCGCCTATCTGGAGCATATCCGAGTACTTCGCGACCAGCTCAACCTGCGAAACGTCCATGACCTCCGTGACGGTTACGAGGCCGTATTCATCGGCTGCTCTTCTCATCCACTTCAGGGCCTCCTCCCCATGCCCCTGGAAGGAGTATGGGCTGGTTCTGGGCTTGAAGGCCCCCCCGCGGAGAACCTTAACGCCTTTTTCAGCTAGAAACTCTGCAACCTTCATTATTTGCTCCTGGCTCTCCACGGCGCAGGGGCCTGCCATCACCGTGAATCCGTCGCCGATTTTAACCCCCCCGACATTAACGACCGTTTTCGGCTTGTGGCCCTTCTCGAATTTGAACCTCATGTCAGCATCACCTCAACCTTCTTCACGACGCTTTCAGCCGTCAGGCCATAGCGCTCCAGGAGTGCAAAGTAGTCCCTGCTCGACCTGCCGAACTCGGTTGTTCCGATCCTGATGAGCCTCTTCGGCATCTTCTCCGAGAGAACCTCAGCCACCGCCCCGCCAAGGCCTCCGTGGATGCTGTGCTCCTCAAGCGTGACTACGAGCTCCGCCTTAGATGCGAGCTTCAGCAGTGTTTCCTCGTCGAGGGGCTTTATCGTGTGCATGTCAATCACTCCCGCGCTTATTCCGCGCTCTTCAAGCTTCCTCGCCGTTTCTAGGGCCACCGACACCATAACGCCAGCTGCCACAAGGAGAACGTCGCTTCCCTTCCTGAGGACGCTGGCCTTTCCCAGCTCCAGCTTCGGACTATCGTAGACCCTCGGTGCGTGATCCCTGCCGAGGCGCATGTAGACGGGCCCCTCAAGCTCGACTACCTGCCTGAGGAGGACGGGCACCGAAGGAGCGTCCGCTGGAACAACGACCGTCATGTTCGGGAGGACGCGCATGAGGGCTATGTCCTCAAGGCACTGGTGCGATGAGCCGTCCATGTGGTCCGAAAAGCCCGAGTGCGTTGGAACGAGCTTGACGTTGAGGTTGTCCCTGGCTATCGTGTTCCTTATCTGCTCCCAGGCCCGCATCAGGAAGGCTGCAAAGGCAGAGACAACCGGGATTTTGCCCCCTATGGCCAGACCCCCTGCCATCGAGACCATGTCCTGCTCGCTTATGCCAACCTGGATGAACCTCTCGGGAAAGGCCCTCTCGAAGTAGGCCGTTTTCGTCGAGCTCTTGACGTCCGCATCTAGGACGACGATGTTCGGGTTCTCCCCCCCTAGCTCAACTAAAGCCCTCCCGAAGGCTTCCCTGAAGCTTTCTATCACACTTCCCACCTCGCTATGATGACCTTCGGCCTTCCTTCGAGTTTTTTGGCCGTTTCAAGGGCCTTCTTGAGCTCCTCCTTCCTGTTGGGAACCTCCATAACCTCCCAGCCGAAGGCCCTCCACTTGTCCGCCAGGGGCTCCTTGCTCAGTATCTCCTCGGTGTCACCAGTGAGCTGGAAGTAGTTCCTGTCGACTATGGCTATCACCCTATCGAGCCTGTGGTGCGAGGCTGTCATAGCCGCTTCCCAGACCTGGCCTTCGTCCAGCTCACCGTCGCCTAGGATGACGTAGACGTATCCATCTTCCCCGTCGATGCGCTTGGCCATCGCTATTCCGTTGCCCACCGAGAGTCCCTGGCCGAGGGAGCCGCTGGAGACCTCTATGAAGGGCAGCCCCCTGATTACGTGGCTCGGAAGGCCGTCTATGTCAGCGAAGCTGTAGAGCTCCTCGTCGCTGAGAAGACCCATCTCGTGGAGCATCACGTAGAATGCTGGAGCCGAGTGGCCTTTGCTGAGTATTACGACGTCTTTCTCTCCCTTCTCCTCGAGCACTGCAGAGAGAATTTCGAGGCAGGTCTCTGAGGACTCTAGGTGGAAGTTGTTGACGGGCTGGAGCATGCTCTGGAGCTTTATCCTAGGATCTAGGGCCTCACTCATGGCCGTCCACCTCCAGAAGGCTGAGGATCATCTTACCGTGTTCAGTAAGAGTAACGGGCCTGGGATCGCCCTTTGTACCGTAGTCAATAAGGCCGAGCTCCTTCAGAATCCTGGCGTTCAGCTTAAGGGTCGAGATGGCTTTTCTTTCCTTTCTGCTGAGCTCCCTAAGGAGGGAATTCAGGGAGCGGTGCCTGCCGTTTATGCTCCTCAGTATCAGCCTCTGGTTCTCGTTCAAAGCCCTCAGAACGAGCTTCCTGATTATCTCTTCCCCGCCGGGGGTTGCTAATATTGGCGGGGCATCACCCATTGGCGGGACATCACCTGGTTTGAAGGCCGTGTAAATTGGCGGGACATCACCGATCACCGGAGACGGATGAATCAGCAACCCTATTTAAACTATTCGCCAGGTTTGCCTGTCCAATTCTCAAAAAAGGACTCCCATCTCATCAATCTGTTAAAAATCAGAGTGGAAACTGGTGTATTTTTGTCGATTTGACAAACAGGCGTCCAAAAACGTTATCATGCGGTTCAAAAATTGGCAGGCGGTGGTTAAATGAGGATAGCGGTCATTGGGGCGGGAATGATCGGCGGGGCAGTCGCGAAGGCCCTCGCCGGGAAGGGCCACGAGGTTATAGCCACGAGGAGGAACGTTGAGAAGGCAAAATGGCTTGGGGAATACGGGGTTAAGGTCATCAGGAACAACCTGGAGGCAGCCGAGTGGGCTGAGGTCGTTTTTCTTGCAGTGAAGCCCAACAAGGTAGCTAAGGTCCTGGGAGAGATAAGAGAGGCACTTAACGGCAAGATACTTGTATCTTTGGCTGCTGGAGTTCCGATAAAGACCCTAAAGGAGCTCGCCCCGGGGGCAAAGGTCGTTAGGGCGATGCCCAACATAGCCATTCTCGTTGGCGAGGCTTTCACAGGCTACTCCACGACCGATCTCGAGCCAGGAGAGAGGGAGAAGGTCGAATCCCTCCTGAGGACATTCGGCGAGTGTCTTCTTGTCGATGAGGAGCACATGGACGCGATAACCGGGCTCAGCGGTTCTGGGCCGGCCTACGTTTCGGTGTTCGTTGAGTCTATGATATACGGGGGTTTAAGGGTCGGCCTTCCGAGGGAAGTGGCAAAAATAGCCGCCCTTCAGACGCTCCTCGGTACAGCAAAGCTCCTGATGAACTACGAGGGCCATCCAGCTGAGATAAGGGACATGGTGACGACCCCGGGAGGGACTACGATAGACGGCATCTTCGAGCTCGAAGAGGGCAAGATAAGAACGGCGATAATGAAGGCCATAGATGCCGCAACGAAGAAGTCCAGGATCCTCTCAACGAGAACTTTACCCTGAGAGGGCCTTTCCCGCTTCCATCTCTCCACTTTCTTCAGCGGCCCTTTCCCCGGCTCCTTTGAGTTCCTCGATGACGTCCACCAGAACTTCTATTGCAAGTAGGTATTCACTGAGGCTGATGCGCTCGTGGGGCGCGTGGTCCAGCCTGGAATCGCCCGGACCGTAAGCTACTGCGTCAACGCCGAACCTCGGGCCCAGGATGTTCATGTCGGCCGTTCCTGTCTTCTTCTTCAGCCTCGGCCTCATGCCGTTCCTCCTTATGCCCCTGACGAAGGCCCTCACGAGTGGACTCATCCTGTCGACCTGGTAGGCGGGAACGAAGTCGAGTATGTTCCAACCCTTGGGCGGATTGTAGCCTGGGGGAGTGCGGAGGTTTATCACCATCTCGCCGTAGAAGTCGAAGTCCCTCTCGTAGGCGTGGAACTCGACTATCCTGCCGCTTAAAGCGTTGAAGCCCTCTCCAAAGAAGGACTTTATCTCGAGCCACCTGTTTATCAACCTCTCAGCCGCGTCGACCCCTAAACTCCCGTGAACTTTCTCCACGCTCTCCACGAATTTTGCAGTTAAACTGCCCTTGTAGCCTATCGTTACGCCGTCGACGCCGCTCGGCTCGCCTATGATGATGTAGTCAGGTCTGGGAACGTCGAGGTTCTTGGCGCCCTTGGAAAAGCCCTCCTCGTCTACCAGACCAGCGAAGATTATGTTCGCGTTGCTCTCCAGCGTGGCGAAGAAGAAAGTCGCAAGAGGGCCCTTGGCATCGACGCTCCCCCTGCCCCAGAGGACCCCGTCCTCTATCCTGACGGGAATTACCCCCGGAACTGTGTCAACGTGGCCGGCGAGTAGTATCCTCGGCCCCTTGCCTTCCCTTACCGCTATCGCGTTTCCCACTTCATCGACGTAAGCATCAACCCCAAAGCTTTCAAAGGACTCGACGATGAACTTAACCGCCTCTTCCTCCCTCCCTGTGGGGGAGTAAATCTCAACGAGCTTCCTCAGGAACTCGACCTTCTCCTCAGATGATATCATTCAGAACACCCTCTATCTCTTTCCTTGCTTCCTCCAGCGTGCCTCCCTCGATTATCAGCGGCGGGAGGAGTCTTATCACCCTGTTCCCTGCAGTGTTGACCAGGAACCCCCTCTCCTGGAGGGCCTTAACGTAGTTCCCTGCGGGCCTTCTGAGGACTATCCCGATCATGAGGCCCCTTCCCCTGGTCTTGACTACTCTCTCTCCCTTGAACTCCACGAACTTTTCACCGGCCTTCTCCACGAGCCTGTCTCTCCTGAGTATCCTCAGAGTTGTCGCCACTGCCCTGCAGGCGAGAGGGTTTCCGCCGAAGGTGGAGCCGTGCTTCCCCCTCGGTATCTCCAGGTCAGTCAGGGTGAGGCTCACGGGGAAGCCGTTGCCTATGCCCTTCCCCATCGCCACTATGTCGGGCCTCACCCCGTAGTGCTCTGTTGCAAGGAACTTTCCCGTTCTGAGGCCACTCTGGACCTCATCCGCTATCAAAAGGGCCCCAACATCCTCAGTGAGGTCCCTGAGGGTTTTGACGAACTCTTCCTCTGCAGGCACTATTCCCCCCTCACCCTGGATCGGCTCGAAAATGACTGCCGCAGTTTCCCTCGTTATGGCCTCCTTAGCCGCTTCGACGTTGTTGAAGGGGATATGCTTGAATCCCGGAACTAGGGGCCCAAAGCCCTCGCGGTACTTCTTCTTCCAGGTGGCGCTGAGTGAACCCAGAGTTCTTCCGTGGAAGGCGTTAGTCATGGCTATTATCTCGGAGCGCCCCGTTGCCAGGCGGGCGAACTTTATGGCGGCTTCTACAGCCTCTGTCCCGGAGTTGCCCATGTAGACGTACTCGTAGTCGACCCAGTGGGAGAGCTCTTCGAGCATCTCGTCCCTCTCGTCGTGCTCGAACATTGGACCAGCAACGACTATCTTCTCCAGCTGGCGGCTCATCTCCAGTACCCACTCCGGGTGGGCATGGCCAAGGACGTTCACGCCTATCCCTGCTATGAGATCGAGGTAGCGCCTTCCCCTTTCGTCCCAGACGTAGACACCTTCGCCCCTTACGAGCCTGAGCCTCTTCCTGTAGAGGAGCATCTCCCTCAAGTTATCACCGTCCTGCCGTTGAGCCCCTGGATGACAACCCTTTCAACGCCGCTCTCAACAGCCTTTGCGGCCATCATGAGCTTCTTCCTCATTCCCCCCTTAGCGTATCCGAGGAGCTCTGGGAGCTCGTTCAGGTTCAAGCGCTCTACGACGCTCCCATCTGCCATAAAGGCCGAATCCGAGACGAAGACGAGCTCCCTGGCGTTGGTAGCGAGAGCCATGTGATAGGCCACTTTATCCCCGTCGACGTTGAGGGGGACGTTTTCAACGGGATCGTAGGCAACGGAAGCTATAACTGGCAGTCCAAGCTTCCTGAGCTCCATCAAAGCCCCAACGTTTATCTTCTCCACGGTTCCCGAGTAGTCGTCCCTTATTGCAACGATTTTTCCATCGATAACGGCCTTGACAAGCTTCTTCCTCCTGCCGATCACCAGCTCGTGCTCGATTCCCATAACGCCCACCGCGTTTATCCCCCTCGCCTGGAGGAACCCCACCAGCTCCCTGTTAGCCCTCATCATCGCTGCCAGGTAAACGTCGAGGACTTCCCTCGTTGTCCTCCTGAAGGTCACTCCTGAGGGGCTGGTTAACCTCTCAACCTTAACCCCGAGCTTCCTTGAGAGCTCATCGACGTGCCTTGAGCCACCGTGCACAACGACCGTATCAGGACTCCTCAGCGAGCTTGAGAGGCCGTCGCTTGCCCAGACCTCCTCAAACCTCACCAGTGCGGCCCCACCTATCTTAACGACCCTCATGGTACCACCTCACACGGGGTAGACAGGGCAGTAGTTCAGACCGGTCCTCTCGTCGAGCCCGAACATCAGGTTCATGTTCTGAACCGCCTGCCCGGAACCGCCTTTGATGAGGTTGTCTATGGCCGAGAATATTATCGCCCTGGAGTTCTCCTCGTCGTAGGCAAAGCCTATGTCCGCGAAGTTGCTCCCTATTACGTACTTCGGATCTGGGAAGCGCTGGAGGCCGCCTTTGTCAGTAACGAGCCTCACGAAGGGCTCATCTTTGTAGATTAAAAGCTTCCTCAAGAGCTCCCTCGCACTCCCCTCAAAGGGGAAGTAGATGGTGGCAAGGATCCCCCTGACGATGTCAACGGAGTGGACGGTGAAGGCCGCTTTGACCCCGGTCTCCTGGATCACCTCGCCCTCGTGCCTGTGGTGGTAGGGCTTGTAGACCCTAACGACGTGGCTCCTCTCCGGATGTATGCTCGCCACGTTCTCCCTCCTTCCCCCCGCAGACGAGCTAACCTTGAGATCGACTATCGCTTCATCCGTGAGCTCCCTGAAGGGGTAGAGCGCGAGGATCGTGGCGGTCGCGTTGCAGCCGGGGTTCGCGATCAGTTCGGCCTTCCTTATCTCCTTCCTGTGGAGCTCGGGGAGACCGTAGACGAACTCGTCTATAAGTTCCGGCCTCTTGTGCTCGCCGTAGTACTCCCTGTATAGATCCTCCCTCAGCCTGAAGTCCGCGCTCATGTCTATGATCTTCGCGCTCCCAAGGTAGTCGTCTATTATCTCCATCGAGGTCCCGTGGGGGACCGCTAAGAAGATAACGTCGGCGTCGAACTCCTTGGTGTTGGTGAAGCGTAATTCGAGCCCCCTGAGGTTGGGGTGAACCCTGTGTACCTTTTGACCTGCGAAGCGCCTCGATGTTATGGCAGTTATCTCCACCTCGGGGTGCATGGCCAAAAGCCTAACCAGCTCCCCACCGATGTAACCGCTGGCACCGACAACCGCGGCCTTTATCATGCCTTGGCCACCTCCACCGCGTATTCTACCAGCTTTCCGGCTATGTCAACGCCGGTGACCCTGGCGGCGTTCTTGAACTCCATGTTAGGGTTGACCTCGTTCACAAGGAGACCTTTTTCGCTCTCGAAGATGTCTATAGCTAAAGCCCCCTCGCCGAAGGCCTCCCAGGCCTTAACTGAGAGCTCCTCGACCTCGGGATCGCTGCAGGGCTCCGCTTTGCCGCCCCTCGCTGTGTTCGTTATCCAGTGGCTGGAATGGCGGTATATCGCCCCAACGAACTCCCCTCCTATGACGTAGCTCCTGATGTCCCTTCCGGGCTTCTCTATGAACTCCTGGAAGTAGTGGATTCCGTAGAGCGGGTTCTTCATCCACTTCCTGTGCTCCAGGACGGCCTCCAGCGAGTCCCTGTCGTTCACCTTCGCGAGGAGCCTGCCCCAGCTTCCAAAAACCGGCTTTGAAACGAGCGGATAGCCGAGGAAATCCGGAACTCTCAGGGCTCCTCCCTCGCTCAAAGCGGCCTTCCACTCGGGAACGGGAACCTTCCCGGCCAGCCTCAGGGTGGCGAACAGTTTATCGCCGGCCTCGAAGATGAGCCTGGAGGAGTTAACTGTCGGAATCCCCTCGCTCTCAAAGAGCCTGGCAGTGTAGAGGGCCTTGAAGTGGCTCACGTTCCTTATTATGACGACATCGAGGTCGTGGTTCTCGGGAAAGAGCAGGTCGTCCTCGTGGAGCATAACAACTTCCCCAAACTCGCCGGCCCTCTCCTTTATGGCCATCTCCTCCCTTCTGAGAACCGTGTATGTGATCCCTATCCTCATCACCACCACCGAAAAAATTTAAGGGGTTACTCCCCCCAGTCCTCCTCGACCTCGGGGAGCTCCTCAAGGGTTAGGGGCTCGAGGCTCACAACCTCAAGCTCCGCTCCGCAAACCGGGCATTCGACTATCTGATGCAGTTCGACCTCTCCGACCTCTATTTCACTTCCACATACAGGGCATTCCACCATTCTTCCCCACCTCCATTCTTCGCTTCATATCTGGAACTTAAAGGCTTCGTAACAAATGAAATCCGCTTTAGAGCTTCAGTTACGGATGCAACACTCACCCCGCCATTCGGCTTATGTCGCTCTCCAGTCTGCTCACCCGAATCTCATCCCGCCAGACCTCGTCCATGGAGAGGATGTTCTCTATCTCGCCGATTACTCCCCTGACGACGTCGTCTGTCCTCGCTCTTCCGCCCATGTCCGGTGTCAGCTCCCCATCCCTAACGTAGCCCCTCACGGCTGCCCTGATGAGCGAGCCATCGAGCCCGAGGTAGTCGAGGAGCATTGCACCGCTCAGTATGGCCCCTATCGGGTTGGCTATCCCCTTTCCGGCTATGTCGGGGGCAGAACCGTGGACTGGCTCGAAGAGCGCTATTCCGTCCCCGTAGTTCCCGCTGGGAACGATGCCTATGCTCCCAGCGTGGACGGTGGCGAGGTCGCTCAGTATGTCGCCAAAGAGGTTTTCACTGAGAATTACCCCGTGCTCCCAGGGGGTTCTGACGAGCTTTATCGTGAAGGAGTCGATTATGGCATCCCTGACCTCGACGCCCTCCTCTTCCGCCACCTCCAGGACTATCCTCCTGAAGAACTTGTCGCCTATGAGGACGTTGGCCTTGTGGACGAAGGTTATGAAGCTCCCCCTGGCCTTGGCCTGCTCCACGGCAAAGCGGGCTATCCTCTCGGCACCTTCCCTCGTTATGAGCCTGACGTCCACGGCTCTCCCGTTCACAACCGCGCCTATTCCGGAGTAGAGGCCCTCGCTGTTCTCCCTGACTATGACTATCTCCCTCCCGCCTCTGAGGTCCGGGATTATTCTCAGGTTGGCGTAAAGGTCGAGCTCCTTCCTGAGGGTGAGTATCAGGCTCCTGTATCCAGGAAAGTCGAAGGGGGTTGTGGTCGCTCCAAATAGAACCGCGTCGCTCCTCCTTATCTCCTCAAGGTCCTCCTCCCTGATCGGGCTCCCGCACTCTTTGAAAACATCCACGCCGCCCTCGTAGTACTCGAACCTTATCCTGCCCGTCACAGCTTTCAGGACCCTCACTGCACCATCTATGACCTCCGGCCCTATCCCATCGCCCGGAATGACGGCTACTCTATACACAGGTCACCCCTCCTCGCTATGAAGTTCAGTATTCCTCCCTCCTCGACGATCCTGAGCAGGAAGCTGTCGAGCGGTTTGAAGTGAAAAACTCCGTTCTCGGTTCTCACCTCACCGGTCCGCCAGTTCACCTCGATAACCTCCCCGTCCCTAAGCCCGCTCGTGTCGCCTACGAGCAGGGGGAGGCCGAGGTTCACGGCGTTGCGGTAGAATATCCTTCCGAATGACTCCGCTATAACCCCGGCAACTCCCGCCGCTTTTAGCGAGAGGGCAGCAGATTCCCTGGATGAGCCTATCCCGAAGTTCTTCCCGCCCACAACAACGTCCCCGGGCTTCACTTCCCTCGAAAACTCGGGGCGGGCCTCTATGAAGGCTATCCTTGCCAGCTCCTCGGGATCCTTCGTGAGGTTGTACCTCCCTGGGGTTATCGTGTCGGTGGAAACGTTGTCCCCGAAGCGCCAGACTCTCCCCCTCGTTATCATGCCCCTCCCTCCGGGTTCGTTATCTCTCCATAGAGGGCGCTGAGGGCAGCGGTTACCGGGCTCGCCAGGTAGATCTCGGAGTTCGGCGAGCCCATTCTGCCCCTGAAGTTCCTGTTCGTAGTGCTCAGGATGACGTCGCCATCGCCAGCAACGCCCATGTGTCTTCCGAGGCACGGTCCGCAGCCCGGCGGGAGTATGACCGCCCCTGCATCGATCAGAACCTTTGCAATGCCCGTCTCAACCATCCTGCGGTAAACGTTGGCAGAGGCGGGCCCTATTATCGTCCTGACCGCGACTTCCTCTCCAGCGAGTATCTCTGCTGCCCTCTCAATCTGCTCGAAGCGGCCGTTAGTGCACGAGCCGATGAAGACCTGGTCTATCTTCGTCCCCTCGACCTCCTCAACGGTAACGCCGTTCGATGGATGGTGCGGCTTGGCAACCATAGGCGGGAGGGATGAGAGGTCGATCCCAAGCTCCAGGACGTAGCTGTCCCCGCTGTACTCCTCCCCGATGATTCCAGTCTTCGCGTTGGCCTCGACGCTGAAGTTGGTGAGGGTCAGCCTCTCGTCGAAGCTGAAGGGGACGTTGAAGAACTCGATGGCTTTGTAGTTCATCTCGAAGTCCCTCAATGCGGTGATGATGTGTATCATCGCATCGGCCGCCATGACGTTCTTTCCAGGCTTTCCCTCGAAGACCACCGAAACGCTCTCGGGAACGCGGAACCACGTTTTTCCGAGCCCCATAACCACGGCGGTATCCGTTGCACCCATGCCAACGGCGAAAACTCCGAGAGCCCCCAAGGTGGGCGTGTGGCTGTCGGCGCCCACAACTATCCTGGCGTTATCGGCCAGGCCCATCTCAACGGCCAGCTGGTGCGATATTCCCTGACCCTGGATCACTGGAATTTCCTGCTCCCTCGCGAACTCAAGGATTTCCTTCTGGAGGTTGGCTATCTTGACCGTTGGGGCTGGAAAGACGTGGTCGAAGAAGACGTACGTTCTCGGCACCACTCTGGTGAAGTTCCTTCTGAAGGCCTCTATTATGAGGGGCATCGTGCCGTCGTGCGCGTAAACGAGGTCAACTTCCCTAACGACGACCTCACCGGTTTTTGCCCCGAGAAGTTCCTCAACGAGCGTCATGTCATCATCCTCCTCGCCTCTTCGGCCAGCATCTCTGGGGTGAATTGCCTCCTTGAGGCCTTTACCCTCCTGAGGAGCTCTTCGATTATCCCCTCATCGTGGATTCCGAATCTGGAGAGATGGAAGCGTATCGTCTCCCTGCCTGCGAAGCGGTCGACGTAGATGGTTCTCTCCCTCCCGAAGGTTTCAGCCGGAAGGAACTCGTAGAAAGACGGATCCCTGACGACCGCCGAAACGTGCAGGCCTGCCTTGTGGGTGAAGGCGTTCTGGCCGACTATGGGGTAGTTCTGCTGAACGTGGAGGCCCGTTATCTCGCTCACGAGCATGCTCAGTGAGTAGAGCTTCTCCAGCCTGTACTTTTTGACCCCGTAGTGGTAGTAGAGCGCCGCCAGAAGATGGGACAGGTCGACTATCCCTGCCCTTTCCCCAATTCCGTTGACCGTTGCATCTACAAGTGTCGCTCCAGCTTCTATCCCCATTATCGCGTTTGCCAGGGCCAATCCCAGGTCGTTGTGGCAGTGGACATTCACCGGAATTCCGAACTCGACGACGCGCTTGACGAGGTCGTAGAACTCGAGGGGATGAGCGGCTCCGGTTGTGTCTGCTATGCTCACCCTGTCAACTTTGAGCTCCCTGGCGAGGTTCAGAGCTGCTGTGAGGTTCTCCCACTCCGTCCTCGTGGTGTCCTCTGGAGTGAAGCGAACCCTAAGGCCGTGGTCCTTGGCGTATAGAATGGCATCCTCGATTCTGGCGAGGGCCCCGCTGAGATCGGTCCTGAACCTCCTTTCCAGGCACCTCGTAGAGAGGCACATGAAGATGCCTATCCACTCTGCTTCGGCCTTCAGAACGAGTTCGATGTCGCTCCTCAGGGCCCTTGAGTGCGCCAGAATGTTCGCGTTGAGGCCCTGGGAAGCGAGAAGGCGTATCCCCTCAAGGATCTCCCCGCTTACCGCTGGATGGCCAGCCTCTATAAAGTCAACGCCGACCTCATCGAGGGCGATTCCTATTCTAAGCCTGTCCTCCGGGCTGAAGTTCACTCCGGGTGTCTGCTCCCCTTCCCTGAGCGTTGAGTCCAGCACCATTATTCCACCGCTTAATATGCATCACCCACTCAGCCGTGAGATTGAGGGTATATAAATCTTTCGGCAATTTTGAAGTTTTGTCGAACAAATTTTCCAAAAATTGAAAAAATAGAAAAATTTTTCTTAAAAATCACTTTTTGGCCGATTAAATTTCGGCAAAGTTCAGAAATGTTGGCATTGTGCAAATTGTTAACTTTACAAATATCAAGGAGAAGAGGGAAAGTGCTCAGAAGCCGTTGAAGTTCACCACATCCTCAAGCTTTTTCCTCTCGTACTTTGGCTTTGGATCGGCGGGATAACCAACTGGGAGTATAGTCTGGAGCTTGTACTCCTTGGGAGCATTCAGGAGCTCCTCAACGGGCTTCGGGTTGGGCGGCGTATAGGTCACCGTCCCGAGGCCGAGCTCCTCAAGCGCCAGCAGGAGATAGCCCACGGCTATCCACGTTGACTGAAGCCAGTAAGGGGCCTTTGTATGGCCAAAGACGAGTATCAGATACGGAGCCTCGCTCAGGAAAGGTTTTTCGGGAGTAAACCCTTTCTCTTTTAACCACTCTCCCAGCTCACCGGAGACTTTCTCGTAGAACTTCTCCTCTTCCCTCTCGCAGACTTCACGGATTTTAGCCTTCAACCAGCCGTCCTCTATAATTACGAACTTCCAGGGCTGGGCGTTCATCCCAGAAGGGGCTTCCTTGGCAGTTTCTATGGCCTTTAGGATGTCTTCTTTCGGCGGTTTATCGGGCAAGAACTTTCTCACGGTCTTTCTCCTCTTAGCCAGTTCAAGGACGCGCATCCGATCACCGGGTTAATTTTTGATTCAAAACGCTAAAAATGTTTAGACGTAGAAGACCATCCCATCGTAAGCTACCAGAACCTTGTTCCCCCACCTTTTTCTCACGTACTCTACGAGCTCGAGATAAGGCAGGTTCTTATGGGATATGTGGCTCAGAACTGTTCTCTCCGCCAGCTGAAGGCCTATTTCTGCTGCTTCATCCACGTTATTATGGTAGGGGTCATTAAAGCCCGGCGGATAGGTGGCGTCAACAACTGCTCCCCTCAAGGGGGCTTTCTTCCTCAAAACCTGCAAAGTCTCCTCTGGAAGGCCTTTAGTATCATAGAGCAGGGCAAAACTCTTTCCGTCCTCTTCTATTAAGTAACCGAGGGTCTCGACCTGGTGATTGAGCTTCAAGGCGGTGATTTTTAGAGTGTCGATTTTTATCCTGTCCATGGGCTTCAGAGTCTTTGGTTTCAGGTTCTTTGGCTCGTTGAGAATCAGCGCGTCGGCCTGCCCCTCAGGCGCGTAGAGTTCGGTCTCCATCGCCATCCAGCGGAGTTTGTAGAGACCGTAGATGTGGTCGTGGTGCCAGTGAGTCAGGAAGATGGCCTCAAGGGGGACGTTGAGGAAGTCCCTTATGTCCGTCCCAACGTCGAAGAGAACTGTTTTTCGATTTTCAGTGACTACGGCGAGGGTTGAGGGCCTCCTCTGGGCGAAGCCGAACTTTCTGGCTTGGTTACAGGATGAGCAGGTGCAGAGGTGTGCTGGAATGCCCTCGCTACCGCCGGTGCCGATGAAGTAGACTAGCATATCCCATCCCCCATATTTTATGGCTATAAAACTTCGCCCCCCTTATAAACATTGCTTACATCTTTGTGCACTAAAGTACCACTTAAAGTGAATCACTACTTTTATTAACATCGAGCATCAGTTTTGTTCGAGGTGCTGTTAATGAGTGAGGCTATTGAGGCATGTTGTACAAACGTTCATGGCAAAATAGAGAAGGAGCTTGAGAGGAGGCGCTCCTCCATAAGGCCCATAAACGAGAGGGTCGCTAAACTCAGAGAAGAGAGTGTGAACACTGAGGTGAGAATCTCTTCTGAGAGGGCGAGGCTGATAACCGAGTTCTACAAGAGCGACCTGGCGAAGGGAAAATCGATCCCAGTTCAGAGGGCGCTTGCCTTCAAGTACCTCCTCGAGCACTGTAGCCTACCTGTTGAAGACGGGCAGCTCATCGTCGGGATTAGGGGCACTGGCGTTAAAGAGGTTCCAACTTATCCCGAAATCACCGTTCACAGCATAGAGGACCTTGAAATTTTGAACTCAAGGCAGAACATGCCATACAGGGTTGATGAGGAGACTAAAGAACTCTACGAGAGGGAGATAATTCCCTTCTGGAAAGGAAGGGCGATGAGGGACATAATTTTCGAGAACCTGCCCCAGGAGTGGATCGACGCTTACGAAGCCGGCGTCTGGACGGAGTTCATGGAGCAGAGGGCTCCGGGCCACACTGCGGGTGGCGAGAGAATTTTCAAGATGGGCGTTCTCGACATCAAAGAGGAGATCAGGAGGAAGATGGAGGAACTCGACCCTAGCGACCCTGAGTATTACGAGAAGATGGAAGAGCTTAAGGCAATGGACATCGTTGCAGATGCGATTTTAATCTACGCCCGGAGGTACGCTGAAAAGCTGGAGAAAATGGCGGAGGAGGAGACCGACCCCAAGAGAAAAGAAGAGCTGAAGCAGATGGCCGAGATATGCAGGTGGGTGCCCGCTCATCCCCCCAGAACCTTCTGGGAGGCCTTACAGCACTACTGGTTCATACACGTGGGAGTCACCTATGAGACCAACCCGTGGGACTCATTCAACCCTGGCAGGATAGACCAGCACCTCTACCCCTTCTACAAGAAGGACATAGAGGAGGGAAGGCTTACGAGGGAGAAAGCGAAGGAGCTCCTCCAGTGCTTCTGGCTCAAGTTCAACAACCAGCCTGCCGTTCCGAAGGTTGGGGTGACTGCAGAGGAGAGCTTCACATACAACGACTTCTCAAAGCTCAACGTTGGCGGACTGAAGGAGGACGGCTCCGATGGAGTTAATGAGCTCTCCTATCTGATTCTTGAAGTCCTCGGCGAGATGAGGACTTTGCAGCCAAACACTGCCGTGCTGGTGAGCGAGAAGAACCCGGATCGCCTCCTCATTGAAGCCCTGAAGGTTGTTGGACCGGGATTCGGCGAGCCGCCGTTCTTCAACTTCGACGGCGTCATAGTGAAGATGCTCAGGCAGGGTAAGAGCCTTGAGGATGCGAGAACTTCGGGAGTGAGCGGCTGCGTGGAGAGCGGAGCATTCGGGAAGGAAGCCTACATACTCACCGGCTACTTCAACCTGCCAAAAATCCTCGAGATAACCCTCAACAACGGCGTTGATCCAAGAACTGGCAAGAAGATTGGCCTTGAGACCGGCGACCCGAGGGACTTCAAGAGCTTTGAGGAGCTCTGGGAGGCCTTCATGAAGCAGGTCAAGCACTTCCTCGACATAAAGATGAAGGGCAACGACATAATAGAGGCCCTCTATGCCAAGTACCTTCCGGTTCCGTTCCTATCTCTGTGGATAGAGGACTGCGTTGAGAAGGCTAAGGACTACAACTGTGGGGGAGCGAGGTACAACACCCAGTACATCCAGGTGGTTGGTCTGGGAACTATCGCCGACAGCCTCGCTGCAATAAAGTACCACGTATTTGACAAGAAGACTTTCACAATGGACGCACTTCTCAAGGCGCTGAAGAACAACTGGAAGGGCCATGAGATTATGAGGGAAATACTCCGCAACCCCGATAAAACTCCCAAGTTTGGAAACGATGATGACTACGTCGACGAGATAGCCAAGAGAGTCGTGGATGAGGTTGTTGACCTCATCGAGAGCTATCCACCTTCTCCGGTTAGGAAAGCATCAAAGAGGGCTTACTTCCTCCCGACGACTGTTCACGTTTACTTTGGGAAGGTCACGGGAGCAACGCCCGATGGCAGGGAAGCAGGCTTTCCGGTTTCAGAGGGAGTCTCACCGGTACAGGGGATGGACAGGAAGGGTATAGCTGCAGTGTTCAGGAGCGTTGCCAAGTGCGACTGGGACAAGACAGGGGGAGCGTTGCTCAACCAGAAGCTGACGCCCGACATCTTTGACAGTGAGGAGAACATCAAGAAGCTGGCACAGCTGATAAGGACGTTCTTTAGGCTTGGTGGCCACCATGTGCAGTTCAACGTTGTGAGTGCTGAGCTCCTCAGGGAGGCTCAAAGAAGACCTCAGGACTTCCAAGATTTGATGGTGAGGGTGGCGGGCTACAGTGATTACTTCGTAAACCTGCCCAAAGGACTACAGGAGGAGATAGTTCAGAGAACCGAGCAGGAGCTCCTTTGATCCTTTAACTTTTTGAGTTTAACAGCTCATTAGGGGTGTTCAAATTGGTAAAGGGGACTATATTCGACATAAAGCGTTATGCAATCCACGACGGCCCTGGAATCAGGACGACGGTTTTCATGAAGGGCTGTCCATTGAGGTGCTGGTGGTGCCATAACCCCGAGGGGATATCGCCGAGGCCCCAGCTGATGTATCTTGAGTACAAATGCATCCACTGCCACACTTGCGTTAACGTCTGCCCCCTCAGAGCCATCACCTTTGACGAGAACGAGGTTCAGCACATAGACCGGGAAAAATGTGATGTATGCGGTGTTTGTGCGGAGTTCTGTCCAACGAGTGCTTTGAAGCTCGTAGGAATGACAATCACTGTCGATGAACTCATGAAGGAAGTTGAGAGGGATGTCAACCTCTACGACAGTTCTGGTGGGGGGGTTACGTTCTCGGGAGGAGAGCCGATTTTCCAGCCAAAGTTCTTAGTAGAGGCCTTAAAGGCATCTAAGGAGCGTCAAATCAATACCGCGCTGGATACTTCGGGATATGCACCTTTGGACGTTTTAAAGAAAGTTGAGCCACTTGTGGATGTGTTTCTCTACGACCTCAAGCTCTTTGATGAGGAAGAGCACATAAAGTATACTGGCGTAAGCAACAAAATCATCAAGAGGAACCTCGAATTTCTCGTTAAAATCGGGCGAGCCAAAGACGTGTTTCTGCGCTTCCCCGTGATTCCTGGAATCACTGACACGGAGAGGAACGTCAGCGGCTGGACCCGTTTCGTCTCCTCCCTTGGCGGATTCGAGCGGATTCACCTTCTCCCATTCCATGATGTGAGTGAGAAATACAGACGACTGGGGATGGAATACAGGATGCCCACCCGTGAGAAGCCTTCGGAGGAGACCATGAAACGCATCGCCGAAGAGTTTGAGGAAGTAGGTCTTGAGGTAGTGAGTGGTGGATGATAAAATGGAAGTTCTCAAGGAGATAGCGGAGAGGGAGTACCGGTTTTTTGAAAGGCTGCAGCCCACGAACTCCGAGTGCAAGAGGGAGAAGACGTTCAAGTTCATGCGCATATCCCGCTTTTACCCGTATTCCTTGGAGACCATGCTTTCCTATCTGAACGATCTAATAGAGGCGGAAAAAGAGGGGAGGAATCCACTATACGAGAAATACGCGTGCATGGAGGGCAGGTTGGAAATCCCCGAGGATAAGAGGGGGTTGATAGAGAGAATAGTCCAGATAGAAAAGTCCTGGATTGAAGAGCTGCATGGGAAGTATCCTCATGCTATAGAAAACAAGCCGGAGTTTCAGAGGTATCTCGCCTGCGAGCTCTCCACGTTTTCAGTTCAAACCCTGGAGCGATACCTTGAGGATGTGGAGAGGGCGAAAGAAGCTGGAAAAAACCTCGCTCTTGAGAGCTATCTTTACACCTTCTCAAGGCTGGGCTACTCCTCACTGGAGGATGTTGAGGAGAAATTCAAAAAGCGTACTCTTCAGAAGTGATTTTTAAAGGGGGTCTCGATCGAAAACTCCTTATTTTTCCTTTCTAACATTTCAGGGGAATGTGAATGAAGTTCATTGCCGACATGATGCTCGGAAGATTGGCGCGGTGGTTGAGGCTCTACGGCTACGACACCCTCTACGGGATAGTTGAGGATGAGGAAATCATCAGGAGGGCGCTTGAGGAGGACAGGATAATACTCACCCGCGACTCTGGCCTTGCCGAGAGTGCCAGAGGGATGGGAGCAAAAGTTTTCCTCCTCTCCTGTAACTCTCTTGAGGGTCAGGTTGAGGAGCTGAAAAAGCTTGGAGTTGAGTTTAAAGAGCTCTTTCCAGCCAATGCTCGATGCCCCAAGTGCAACGGCCTGATAGTGAGGGTTCCCAAGGAAGAGGTAAAGGGTAAAGTTCCGGAGAGCGTTTACGGCCGTTATGATGAATTCTACGTCTGCAAGAACTGCGGGCAGATTTACTGGCCCGGGAGGCAGTGGAGGGAGATGCTTAAAATTGATAGGAAGCTGAGAAAAGAAAAGGTCAGATAAGTGGGTGGTGGCAGGCCACGAAGTGGTTGTGGCTTACTTCTATTAGCTTCGGCTCCTCGCTCCTACATTTCTCGTCCGCGAAGGGACACCTGGGGTGGAACCTGCATCCAGGGGGCACGTTGGCGGCGTTTGGGACTTCTCCAGTTATCCTTATCTTCTTCTCCTTCTTTCTCCTGGCTATTGAGGGGACGGCCTCGATTAAGGCAGCCGTGTATGGATGGGCAGGGTGCTTCAGGACTTCTTCAGTCGGACCTATTTCCACTATCTTGCCGAGGTACATTACGGCTATCCTGTCGGCTATGAGCTTTCCGACGGCTATGTCGTGGGTTATGAAGAGCTGGCTGAGGTTGTACTCCTTCCTGAAGGACTCTAAGAGCTCGAGGATAGATGCCCTCATCGAGACGTCTATCATTGAGACAGCCTCATCCGCAACAACGAACTCCGGCTTCAGTATCATCGCCCTCGCTATCACTACGCGTTGCCTCTGGCCGCCGCTTAGGTGATGCGGATAGCGGTCGTAAAACTCGTCCTCGGGAGTCAGACCAACGCGCTTTAGCATCTTGAGGGCCATTTCTCTGGCTTCCTCTTTCTCGGCCAGGCTGTGTACGAGGAGCGGGTGAGCTATCGCGTCGCCTATTTTCATCCTGGGGCTAAGGCTCGCGTAGGGGTCTTGGAAGATTATCTGCATTCTTCTCCTGAAAGGTCTCAGGGCTTCATGACTCAATTTGGTAATTTCCGTCCCGTCGAAGATTATTTTGCCTTCGGTCGGCTCAATTAGGCGCAGAATAGTCCTTCCGGCGGTTGTTTTTCCGCATCCACTTTCCCCTATGAGGGCCAGCACCTCACCGCGCGCTATTTCGAAGCTTACTCCATCGACGGCCTTTACGTATCTTGGGGGCTCCTTCCTCAGGGTTTCCAGAATGCTCCTCCTCACAGGGAAGTACTTTTTGAGGTTCTCGACCTTGAGGAGCGGCTCGCTCACCCTCTCCACCCCCCTGGAAAGTGGCACGCAACGTAGTGGCCCTTCTCGACCTCCTCGAACTCCGGTTCTTCCGCATCGCAGAGACCGGCTTTGGCAAGAGGGCACCTCGGATGGAAGCGACAACCACTAGGCGGGTTCCTCAGGTCGGGAGGATATCCTGGAATGGCCCTCACTTTGCCCTCCTTCCAGAGGTCGGGAACAGCTTCTATAAGCGCCTTTGTGTATGGGTGCAGCGGGTTTTCGAGTATCTGCTCCACGGTCCCAAATTCAACGAGTTTGCCGGCGTACATAACGGCTATTTTGTCGCTTCTCTCAGCTGCAAGGGATATGTCGTGCGTGACGAAGTATATGCTCGTCCCCTCGGCCTTGAGGGCCTCTATCAGGTCCATTATTGAGTCCTGAACTATGACGTCGAGGGCTGTCGTTGGTTCATCCGCTATGAGGAGCTTGGGGTTGAAGGCCATTGCCATGGCTATGCTTATCCTCTGCCTCTGCCCTCCGCTCAGCTGGTGGGGGTAGTAGTCGAGTCTGTCGGGTGGAAGGTTGACCTTTTCAAGGAGTTCCTTTGCCCTCTCCCTTGCCTCCTCTTCTGGAATGCCGTGGACCGTCATAACCTCAATCACCTGGTCCCCAACCTTTCTCAGGGGGTCGAGGCTTGTCATTGGATCCTGGAATATCATGCTGATTTCCTTCCCCCTTATTTCCCTGAGCTCTTCTTTACTCAGTTTTAGGAGATCCCTATCCTGGAATACTACCTCTCCCGATACTATTCTGCCAGGGGAGGGGACTATGTTCATGATTGCGTGGGCGACTGTCGACTTCCCGCTCCCGCTTTCTCCCACGAAGGTCACCCACTCCCCGCGATCTATGGAGAAGCTTACTCCTTCAGCGCCTTTGACGACTCCTGTGAGCGTGTAATAATAAATGCTGAGGTTTTTGACTTCCAGCAGCATTCACATCACCTCGTTCCAAGGGACACCCTCTCGTTGAGGGCTTCTCCTATGAGGGCGAAGGCCATGGCCAGCAGCATGATCATCACTCCTGGGAAGAATACCAGCCACCAGTATCCGTCCAGGAGGAAGGGCTGGCCAACGCGCAGGTCGTATCCCCAGTCTGGGGTTGGCGGGGTTACCGAAAGCCCAAGGAAGCTTAGTCCAGCCTCAGTCAATATGGCATCAGCAACGCTGAGCGTGAAGACAACGAGGATGGTTGGGGCCAGGTTTGGAAGGATGTACTTGAACATAATCTCCCTGTTCTTTGCCCCTATCGCATGAGCCGCTTCCACGAACAGCTGGCCCTTCAGGCTTAGTGTCTGACCGCGGACCATTCTGAAGTACGTTGGGACGTAAACGAAGCTTATGGCTATAGCGGTGTTCAGAGGACTGGGGCCCAGGACAACGGCTATCACTATCGCCAGAATGAGAGCGGGAAAAGCGTAGATGCTGTCCATCACCACACTGAGTGCCCTGTCGGTCTTTCCACCGTAGTAGCCCGAAACCAGGCCCAGGGGTATGCCAATTGCCATTGAAATTAGGGTGGCTATGAAGACGACGTAGAGGACTATCCTTGAGCCCCAGACTATTCTTGAGAACATATCCTGGCCGAGCCTGTTTGTCCCCATGAGGTGTTCTCCACTTGGGGGCGCAAAGACGTCGTCGCTGCTTTGGGTGGGGTCGTAGGGGGCTATCCAGGGTGCGAAAATCGCCATTATGAGAACGATGAGGACTATGGTCAGTCCGAAGAGCATCATGCCCCTGCCGGGTTTCTTTCCAAACAGGAACTCGGCAATTTTCCCTGCTATCTCCATTTTGACCACCTCAGTATTTCACCCTCGGGTCGAGGATTGCGTAGACTATGTCCACGATGAGGCTGATGACGCCGACGAAGAAGGCGAAGAAGATGACTGCACCCTGGATGGCGTTGTAGTCGCGGTAGTCTATCCTGTCAACGAGGAAAGTCCCCATTCCCGGCCAGCTGAAGGTCGTCTCAGTAAGAACGGCCCCACCGAGGAGTATGGCGAACTGAAGTCCCATGAGGGTTACAACGGGTATAAATGCGTTTTTAAGCGCGTACCAGAGAACCTTTCTGTCAGGGACGCCCCTTGCCTGATATGACCTTATGAAGTCCTGACTTAGAACGTCCACCATGTTGTTCCTCACCAGCCTTGTGTATGCCCCGCTCAGCACTATTCCCAGAGTCAAGGCCGGCAGGATGAGGTGTCTTATGGAACTTACTAGAGCCTCCCAGTTGCCGGTTAGAATGCTGTCGAGGACGTAGAGACCCGTTATCGTGTGCAGGTCAACCCCTGGATCGAGCCTCCCGGAAGTGGGAAGCCAGTGGAGGTGAATTCCGAAAACGTACTGAAGCATCATTCCGAACCAGGGTATGAAGAGGGTGTAAGCAATTATGCTGTAGAGCCTCATTGAGGTGTCGACTTTTGTTCCTTTTTTGGTGGCCCCGAGAACCCCCGTTATTAGGCCGAGGAGGACGCTGACGGTGAAGGCCCAGATGGCCAGTTCGAGAGTTGCAGGGAAGCGCTGGGAGATGTAATCCCACACCGGTTTCCCCATCGGGAAGGCGAGGGTTACCCCAAAATCACCGTGGAGGATTCCCTTGAGGTAGTCAAAATACTGGACGTAGAGGGGCTTGTTCAGGCCTGCCATCTCCATAAGGTGCTCCAGCTGTTCCGGCGGGATGTTTTTAGTGCCAACAACCGCCATGACCGGGTTCCCGGGGAGAATTCTCAGGAAGAAAAACACGAGCGTGTAAAGGATGAGTATCGTCGGGATTATCATAAGGGCCCTGATTAATATGTACTGTCCCAATCCTCTGGCCATACCATCACCCCGCTAAAAATTGTAGAAAGGAGCAAAAAAGCAAATCACTCCTTGTAAAGGTGGGCGTAGTGGAAAATCATGTCAGGGCCAATTATTACGCCCTTAACGTTCTCCTGTGTCACCACGAAGAGCTTGCCCTGTATTAGCGGTATGTATGGAACTTCCTCAGCCAGTATCTCCTGAACCTGCTCGTAGAGCTTGGCTCTCTCGTCCTGGCTGGTCAGCGTTTGCGCCTTCGTCAGCAGTTCATCGACGGTCGGGTTGGCGTAGCCCGTTCCGGCCCAGCTGTTGGCGGTGCTCTTCAGGAACGGTGTGGTGTAGTCGTCCGGGTCGAGGTAGTCGGGGTACCAGCCGAGCAGGTAGACCTGCATCTGTCCCTTCCTGGCGTAATCCACGTAGGTTCCCCATTCCGCGCTCTTTATTGTGACCTTTATCATCCCCGTCTTCTCCCACTGCTCCTTGAGCATCTGGGCGAGGTCTGCCTCCGTGTCTCCGTAGTGGGTTGGTGTATACCAGAGCTGTATCTCGAGTGGGTTGCTCTCGCTGTAACCAGCTTCCTGGAGGAGCTTCTTGGCCAGTTCAAGGTTTCCGTCTCCGTACTTGTCCTTGAAGACGTCTTTGTGGCTCCACATTCCGTTCGGGATTAGGCTGTAGAGGGGCTCAACTGTACCCATAAAGACCTTCTCGGCTATCTCCTTCCTGTCAATCGCCGCCGCGAGGGCCTGCCTTACCTTCACGTTGCTGGTTGGCTCTGTCTTTGTGTTGAGGCAGACGTAGCGGATGAATCCGCCGGGGACCTCGATGACTTTGAGTTTGCCCTCCTCCTTGAGGCTGTTTATGTCGCTCGGTCTCAGTGTTCTCCAGGCAATGTCAATCTCGCCGTTCTGGAGGGCAAGTCTCATCGTTGAAGCGTCGCGGTAGAACTTTATGATTATCTTCTCGGTCTTCGGCTTCTCGCCGTAGTAGTTCGGGTTCGCCTCGAGGACGAGCTCCTCATCGCGCACCCACTTGGTTATCATGTAAGGCCCGGCTCCACCGGCGGTCTGGTCACTGTCAATCTGGTCGGGAGCGTAGTTCGGGTGGACCGGGAAGTAGGGTGGGGTGGTGAGCAGGGACAGGAAGTAGCTCGTCGGCTGCTTGAGGTAGAAAACCACGGTGTAGTCGTCCTTGGCCTCAACCCTGTCAACGAAATCAGTTACAAGCCATGCAGGGTCGCCCTGTATCTTCATGACCCTCTCGATGCTTCTCACAACGTCCTGGGCCTTTAGGGGGGTTCCATCGGCGAACTTCAAGTCCTTTCTCAGGTAAAAGGTCCACACGGTGGAGTCCTCGTTGACTTCCCACTTTTCAGCGAGCCCGGGCTCTATTTCCAGAGTTCCAGGCTTGTACTTCACTAAGCCCTCCATGACGTTGTTGAGGACTTCCCAGGTGTAGAAATCGTAGGCATTCGCTGGGTCAAGGTCGGTCACCTTGTCGGTGACGCCTATCACTATTGTGCTGGTCTTCTCTTCACCGCCACCGCCGCCTATGCAGCCGCTTGCGACTACCGAAAAAACCATCAAAAATATCAAAAGGGCTGGCAGATACCGTCTTTTCATGGGATTCACCGATGCATACTTAAGTCCATGCATGCATTTAAACCTTTCTATCTTGCCCTTAAAATCCGGTTAATGTGAATTTGAATTCATTAGAGTACACGTGATCACGGGAAGGATTTAATAGATTTTGCTGTGACTAAGAACCTATGAAGTGGGAAGACTGGAAACCCTTTTACCTTCGCATAGTTCGCGAGATGGGTTACTCAATAGAAGAGGACAGGAAGGCTGCTCAGATACTCCGGGCTCTGCTCCTTGAAGGTGATGAGTACATCCTCCGTGAGGAGCTTGAGGTTGTCGTCGGGAAAAGGGCCTACGTTTTTGGTGCAGGGCCGAGTCTGGAAGCTGCTTTGGAGGAGTTCGAGTTCTCGGACGGAACTCTCATAGCAGCCGACGGTGCTACATCCGCCCTTCTTGAAAAAGGCCTCCTGCCGGACGTCATCGTCACAGATCTTGATGGCAGGGTTCCCGACCTCAAGATAGCCAACGACAGGGGCGCTTTTATGGTGGTTCATGCCCACGGGGACAACGTTGAAAAGCTGGTATCATACGTGCCCCTGTTCTCCAGAATCCTGGGCACGTGTCAGACGGAGCCCCTGGACGTCATCTACAACTTCGGTGGCTTCACCGACGGCGACAGGGCCGCTTTTCTCGCAGAAGAGCTTGGGGCGGGGGAAATTGTACTGGTCGGATTTGATTTTGGCGAGACCGTTGGCATGTGGAGCAAGCCCAACCTCAGGGAACACTCACCGGTCTGGGAGAGCAAGCGGAAAAAGTTCGATTTCGCGAGGGAGATTTTGGTATGGCTTGAGAAAAATGGGAGGGCGAGGATAAGCTACCTCAGGGCAGGTCTCTAAGCTTTCTCACCTTTCCACCTTTTATATCGATGTAACCGGCTTTTTTGAGGGCCTTTAAAGTATCCTCTAACGCCTTCTGGGACATGTTGATAACGAGGGTCCCCCTGGGAGTCGGTATGGCGAGGGGGAGTGCCCGGGTAAAGCCCCGGATGAGTTCATCTTCACTCAGCTTTTCTCCCTCGAGGGCCTTTAGGATTTCCTTGGCAATTATGGACCTACCGATGAGGGCAAAATAAACTCTCAGGGCGGTTTCCTCGGGGAGGTATCTGCTCGCAATGTTTCCGAAGAGGTTTATTCTCTCAACCTCCCACTCCATTATCTCTATCTCGTATTCTCTCACGAGGTCGACGAAGACGAATTGTTTTGCCCCCTTTTCAACCGCCTCGGGATCGTGCACGAGGTTAAAGGGGAACTTGAACTCGAATTTAATCCCCTCCACATCAACGCCTTCCCTTAACCTCACGGTTTTCCCGTCGTACTCCAGCGCCCCTGCCCTGTGGAGCTGATCGAGAACGTCTCCAACCCAGCTGCCCTCCGTGAGGAGCCTCTCCACGTCTTCCCCAGCTTTGAGGTGCTCGATTATGTGGAGTACGCTCTCTTTGAACGATAAAAAGCCCTCCTTGAGCAGGGAAACGTCAACTCCCTCCAGATTCTCTATGGTTTTCTCGATCTCCTCCAGTGTACCTTCAATGGCGTAACCTATGAAGCCTTCATGGCCTGTTTTTGTCCTCATTTCGAACTTTATTCCGCTGTTTCTGAGCTCCTTGAGCAGTCCCTCTGCGAGAGGGCCCTCTTTTACTACAATCCTCATCAAGAACCACCCCTTCATGTAGGTTCAGCGCGGTTTAAATGGCTTTTGTTTAAGAGCCTTAGAAGAAATAAAGGAGTGCGGCGGTGCCTCAGAGTGGTGGGTGGTGGCCCTTGGAGAATTCTATATCACTTTCAGTGATATAAAATTTATGGCCGTTTAAAAAGGTTTCGTTGGCTATTCTTTCACCCGTCTCCACAGACATCACGGGAAAACGTTAAAAGCCCCTGGTGGGAAGGGGTGCGGGGGGAGAAAATGAGTGAGAAGCAATACCTCCTCGACAGGACGCTCGAGAGGTGGAAAGACAAGAGGATTGCCGTTGGCATCGGGAGTGAGACGAGCTTTTCGGGGACTTTAGTGGACTTTGACGAGGAGGTAATACTTCTGAAGGACGTTACGGACTACGCTGGAAACAAGGCCCGGGAGCTTATAGTCAAGATAGAGGACGTCAACTGGATAACCCTTCTCTGAGGTGTTTGCATGAGGGCCGTTGCCTTCGTGGGCTACAAGAAGAGCGGAAAAACAACGACGGTTGAGGCAGTTGCGAGAGTTCTCAAAGAGAGGGGCTACAGGGTGGCCATAGCGAAGAGCATGCACGCCGAGTTCGACAGACCGGGGAGCGACACCTGGAGGTTTTCGAGGGTTGCTGATGCGGTTCTCGTGAGGGCCAGCGAAACCGATGCGCTCATTTTCAGGGCTAAGGACGTAAACGCGCTTTTTTCTATGGTCAGCGCTGATTTTCTGCTCCTTGAGGGATTTAAGTCAGTAGAGCACGTGCCGAGGGTTGTCTGTGCGAGGAAGCCCGAGGAAGTGGAAGAACTTGGGAACGGGCTTGCTATAGCTGTGAGCGGGGTACTTGCTTCCAGTGGTCTTAGGGAAATCGCTGGCCTTCCAGTGGTTGATGCAACAAAAGAGCCAGAAAAACTCGCAGATATAGTCAAAAAGAAGGCCTTCATGCTCCCTAACATAGACTGCGGCCTCTGCGGCTTCCGCTGTTCGGAGATGGCAAAGATGATAGTGAAAGGTGAGAAGACTGTAAAAGACTGTGTTGTCATCAGCCAGAAGCCAAAAGTTGTTGTAAAGATAGACGGCCAGGTTCTTCCCATGAAGGACTGGGTTCAGGAGCTCGTCGAGAAGACAATAAAGGGCATGCTGTCGGCGATGAAGGGCTACCGCGAGGGGAGGAGGATAGAGGTAGTGATACGGGACGAGTAGATCTTTTGAGCACGCCTAAAATGTATTCAGGGCTTTTTGGTCGATTGGGAGGGCTTTTAATCATCCTTCCTCTTCACGTGTTTTGAGTAGGGTAATTTTCACCTGTTCAGCACAGTTTTCTTTCAAAATCCAAGCCCTGGCCTCCCCCTCGGGCGTTACTATTACCCAAACGATAGGCCACAGCCTCATTCCTTCCAAGTCCCTGGGGCTGGGCTTTGGAGGGCACTTAAGGTGGGAGTGGAAGATTCCAACAATCTCGAGTCCCCTCCCCTCGGCTTCCTCGAGAGCTTCGACCATTTCGAGGGGCTCCATTTCGAACTCATGCGGGGATTGGAGGCGGTTGCTTACAAAGCGCAAATCCTCAACTATCAACTTTTCACCAACCGTTTTTCCGAGGAGAAATCCGCATATCTCTGTTTTCTCTCTCCTCGCCTCTTTGATTAGCAGTTCAAGGAGCTCTTTCCTCGCTACCAACTCCATGTTTTACACTAACACCGTTACACTTATAAGGTCTGGGGGATTCGGGTAAGCGATGCCCAATGAAGTGGGAACTTACGCTCTACACTCCAAAGGGCGAGAAAAAGAGGATAGTGTTTGAAAGCGAAAACGCAGAGGAAGCAAGAATGAAGGCGGCCGAAGAACTGAAAAACAAAAAAGCCGCAGTTTTTGAGCTTTCAAAGCTCGAATGAATTTTTATGGGCTCTTTTATCCCCTTAGGAACCTTTCCACATCCTCCTCGTTGTTCAGGTTCACTCCCTCGATGTTCCACACCCTTGCCAGGAACTTCAGCTCTTCGGTGTAGTCACCCGGGACGAGGGACAGGTGGTTCGCCCCCATGGCAGATATGAAGGTCTCCTTGTCGAGGGGGTTCCTTATTGCCGTGTGCGGCCACTGTTTGCCCCACTTGAGCTTTTTCTCGAGCTCCTCGTTTATCTCCACCCCCTCCGCGAGGAAGTATGTGAGGTAGTACTTCCCTCCCCTCCTGATGAGCCTGGCCACCGTGAAAGTCGATGGCGGCGTCCTGTATGTCAGGGCCCCCCCGCTAGCCCCCTGGCACTGCCCCTGGATCCTCGTGCGCCCCAGGTTTTCCTCGGGGTCTTCGCTTAGGGCCGCGTAGTAGAGGGATGATGCACCGCAGTTTGCTATCATGACGAGGTCGTCGTCGACGTACTTTATGTCGCCGAACAGGGGCGGCTTCCCACTGAGGTAGAAGAGGAGCGCCGAGCTTATCGTACCCTTAACGTCTCCCTCACAAGTCGCAGGGATGACTTTTTTCTCCCCCTCCGCGTCGAGGTTGAACGGCATGAGGGCGGGGATCAGGCAGGCTGTTACACCGTAGACCTCGCTGAGCTCGGGCTGGCACTTTACCGACACCCCGGAGACTTCTCCTGCATTGTCCAAGCTCTCCTTGGCGGCGAGATACAGAGCTATCTGCCTCCTGAGAACTTCGGGTGTCAGCATGGAGCCGTCGAACTCCACGGTGGTTTTTTCAGTGAGCCACCTGTAGAACTCCTCAACGCGGCTCCTCTTGTGGGCATCGGAGAGCATCTCTTGGGCTTTCTTCACGAGGACGTACTGGTCGAGCATTATGAAGTCTCCAACAAACCGCTTGAGCCGCGGAAGGTCGTCCATTAGGTGCTCCATCCCGAGTGTGTATGGTGCTCCCCAGAGCAGTATGGACTTCTCCAGAAGCTTTGAGGCGGCCTCAACGGCCCTGGCCCAGGCGACAACTCCCCTCATGTCTCCCTTGAGCCGAAAGTGGTTGAGGGCGTACTCGTTAACTGCGCTTTCCCAGAGTGAGGCGCCCACAGATGTCAGGCAGGTCGTACCGGCCCACGCGGGGTCGTCATCGGCGTAGAGGAGCAGGGGCTTTTTAACCGCCCTCACGAGGGCCGTAACCAGGTTGCTCTCAGTCCAGTGCCAGAGGCCCGCTATAACGCCCGATACCCCATTTCCCGATATCAGCTTTGATGCCTCCAGGCTCTCATCCATGGAGGCTATGCCGAAGTTCCCACCGTTCCTGAGTTCTTTCTCCTTTCCAAGCTCCTTGTTCACGTCAAGAACCTCTATTCCAGCTTTCTTCAGCCCTTCGACGAGAGCGGAGTGCTTCCTGAAAAGGGCCTCTTCCCTCTCCCTTGATAGAGCGGTTGGCCGCGGGTCTGTAAAAGTTATCACGGCTATCATGACGATCCCCTTTTATAGCGCGCTCCAAAAAATTATAAGCCTTTGCCTTCTCTTTATAAACGGTGGTTCGGGTGATAGTATCTCTGGGAGAAGTGCTGATCGATTTTATAGCCAGGGAGGAAGGGCCGCTCTTTGGGGTTAAAACATTCGAAAAGCATCCTGGAGGAGCCCCTGCCAACGTTGCTGTCGGCCTTTCGAGGCTTGGGGTCGAGAGCGCCCTTTTAAGCAAGGTTGGGAGAGACCCGTTCGGTGAGTTCCTCCTCAAGAGCCTTGGGGAGGAAGGGGTGAGGCCTATTATTGCTGAGGACGAAGAAAAGCACACGGGTGTTGTCTTTGTCCAGCTCACCGGGGCAAAGCCCGAGTTCATCCTCTACGATGGGGTCGCTTACTTCAACCTGAAGCCCGAGGACGTTGACTTTGAGCTCCTGAAGGAGGTGGAGGCTCTCCACTTCGGAACAGTGCTCTTTGCCAGGGAGCCCTCGAGGACGACCCAGTTCAAAGTTCTGAAGGAGCTGAAGGGCAAGGTACCCCTGAGCTACGACGTCAACATCAGGCTCGACCTTTGGAGGGAGAAGGAAGAGGAGATGCTGAGGGATATCGAAAGGGCCCTTGAGCTTGCTGACATCGTGAAGCTCGGCGATGGCGAGCTTGCCTACCTTGAGGAGAACGGGATATCGCTCGAGGACTTCGGTTTCAGGGTTGCGGCGGTTACCCTCGGCTCTGAGGGTAGCGAACTCACCTCGGGGGGTTTGAGGGTAAAGGTTCCAGCTTATCCCGTTGAACCCGTTGACACCACCGGCGCCGGTGATGCCTTCATGGCGGCGCTTCTTGCGGCCCTTAAATCCACGGGCCTCCTGAGGAATGGAGAAGTGGGCGAGGAGGGGCTCGTTAAGATAGGCCGTTTCGCGAACTTCGTCGCGGCCCTTTCCACAATGCGCAGGGGAGCTTGGAGCGTGCCAAGGCTGGAAGAGATAGCACTCACGAAGGAGTTCAGAGAACTTAGCAGAGCCGTTGGCACGGAACGGTCCCCCTGATACTTTTAGTATTCTCCTGTTTCGTTTTTAACTGCAGATTTGTGAACAACGCATTCCGTAAATCCCAAATTCCTTCGAAAACGGGCTCTGTGGCCTTCTTCGGGAATAAAGGGTTATATATCCTGGCCCTCCAATAAAATGAGGGGTGGTGTGAAATGGAGCTGAAAGTCGGTATCATCGGTTGCGGAAACATCTTCAACCTGGCCCATAAGTCGGCCCTTAAAAGAATCGAGGGCGTTAAGGTCGTTGCATGCATGGACATAGACGGTGAGAGGGCAAGGAAGGGCGCCGAGGAGCTGGGGGCGAGAGCTTTTACGAACCTGGACGAGTTCTTGGACTTAGACCTCGACGCCGTTCTGGTTCTCACCCCAACCTACACGCACTCGGAGCTTGCAATTAGGGCGCTAAAAGCTGGGAAGCACGTCATAGTCGAGAAGCCGATAGCCCTAACCGTTGAGGAGGGTGAAAAAATGATCAGAACCGCCGAGAGGGAGGGGCTTCACCTCCTGGTCGGCCACGTGAGGCGTTTTGACAAAAGGTGGCTTCAGATGAAGGAGATCATAGAGAAGAGGAACATCCTACCCATGCACATCAGGAAAACCGAGGTCCAGAACCTCCCCTTCCCGAGGGACTACTGGTACTGGGATGAGAAGAGGAGCGGTGGCGTTGCCGTAGATCTGGGGGTTCATGTGACGGATTTCCTCCGCTGGTTCTTTGAGGGGGAGCCGGTCTCGGTGTACGCGGTTGGAAAGTCCATAAAGGAGGAGGCCAGGGCAAACGGTACCTGGGATCACTTCATCATGATGATAGCGTTTGAGGGCGGGAAGACGGGAATAGCGGAGGTGAGCTGGGCGTACCCGTATCCAGCCCGCTACGGCGTCTTCTACCATCACGTTGACATAATCGGCAGGAACGGAAGGATACGCTACACGCCCCTTGACACGCCGGTGGTCGGGGTTGCGAAGGCCAACTTTGAGATGCCCCGCTTTTCCCCGCTCCTCTCAACGTTCCCTGAGGCCTTCGAGATGGAGCTTAGGCACTTCTTCAACGTGATCAAAGGCAAAGACGAGCCGAGGGTTACGGCTCAGGATGCCCTGATAGCCCTGAAGATTGCCGAAAGAGCGAAGGAGAGTGCCATGAAAGGGGAGGTGGTGGAGGTATGAGGAAGCTTAGGATGGGAGTGATAAGCTACGCTCACCCTCACGCGCTTCGCTTTGCCGGCCAGATAGCTTCAGGGAGGCACACAAAGCTCGTGGCGATTTCCGGGGATGGCCCCAACTCGGACGTGGCAAGGGTGGAAGCGAGGAGGTTCGGTGCCCACTTCTACAAAACTTACGAAGAACTTCTGAGGGATGACAACGTCGAGGCGGTTTACATAGCCATCGAGACATACAGGCACAAGGAGGTGGCGGTGAGGGCTGCAGAGGAGGGCAAGCACATACTGCTTGAAAAGCCGATAGCCCTGACGTTAGAAGACGCCGACGAGATAATAAAGGCCGCGAAGAAGGCAGGGGTAAAACTCATGGTACCCTACAACCCCCGATTTACCGAGCCGCTTCAGAAGGCCAAGGAGATGCTCGACGCCGGTGAGGTAGGTCCCCTCGAGTACATATACACGATTTCGGAGAACGTAAAGCCCCCCATATTCCTCCAGGGGCTTGACATGAGCTGGTTCCTTGACGCGAGGAAGTCAGGAGGGGGAGGCTTCATGGACACGGCCCCCCACGGAATAGACTCGCTGTTCTGGCTGACGGAGGATGTCCCAAAAAAGGTCTACGCGGATATTGGGGCAAAGATATACGGCTTCCCCGTGGACGACATCGGCACAGCAGTTCTTGAGTTCAGAAAAGGCGTTCTGGCAGTGCTCACGGCCGGCTGGGGCAACCCGAAGGGCTATTCCTACGGGATAGAGATGAAGTACTACCTTGTTGGCAGAGAGGGCTTCCTCGACATCAGAACGGCCTATCCTGACTTCACCGTCTATCAGGAGAGGGCGGAGAAGATATACTGGGACAGGCCAGACGTGAGAGGCATCGTTGAGTCCTTCGCCAGGGCCATACTCAAGGATGAGAAAGTCCCAATACCAGGGGAGGTAGCAAAAAAGAACCTGGCTGTGGTGCTGGCTGCATATGAGTCATCGAGAAAAAGAAAGGCCGTGAAGGTTTCCCTTTGACGGCTTTTTCACTTTTCAAAACAAAAAGTTGAAGGGAATGAGTTCGTCCGATCACCCTCCACGTGATTGCTTGAACTGCTCCTGGATCTTCCTGTAGTACTCCATGGTCTCCTTGCTCACCGACGGCCCGATCTTCTTGAGGGCCTCTTCGAAGTCCTTCATCGTTACCTTGACCTTCCCCCTTATCTCGTCTGCCTTCATGCCGGGCCTTATGATGCCCTCCTGCAGAGCTCTGCGCATGGCGAGCATCGCTGCCTCCCTGACCACCGCCGCTATGTCTGCACCGGTGTAGCCCTCGGTCTTCTTCGCCAGCTCTTCGAGGCTCACATCCTCCGCCAGCGGTACCCTCCTGGTGTGCACTTTGAATATCTCCAGTCTTGCCTTCTCGTCCGGCGCTGGAACGAGTATCAGCCTGTCAAACCTTCCTGGCCTGAGGAGTGCCGGGTCAATGATGTCCGGC